>JAGXSV010000030.1 GCA_018333605.1 Hydrogenophaga sp.
AACACGGTCGAAACTTGATCCTGTGTTTCCGGGGGTGGGGCAGAGGTCTGTTGCACGGCAATCTCCCGGTGGAGGTATGTAGGCAACTGTAGGGCGCTGCGGGCGCCTCGGGCATGCTGGATTCGCTGACAAATCTAGCCCACAGAGGTAGGTCACCGAGTAGTTCGACGTTGTCGATGCTGACTGGGCAATGCCGAGCTGTTGCGATCCGGACACATGCATGTGTCCGCGAAGAATTTCGGACACGTGTCGGACACGGCAGATCCAGAAAGCAAAAAAGTCAGCAGGCGCTAACCTGCTGACTCTTGATTTACTTGGCTCCCCGACCTGGACTCGAACCAGGGACCTGCGGATTAACAGTCCGTCGCTCTACCGACTGAGCTATCAGGGAACAGCTTTTAATTATAGGGACATTTCCACCACTTTTTCAAGTGGGCCGTGTTTTTTCAGAAATTTGTCTCGAGCGACAAGCGAACGGTCCGTGGTGCGTTTGGGAACAGGTAGACGTGACCATACTGATAGGGCGATTCTTTGAAGAAACGCCTATCCAGCAGGTTGTCGACCGCCAAGGTCCAGGTAGCTGGTTGGTCTTGCAGCCGGGTCTCGTAGCGCAGCGACGCGTCAATTCGTGTCCAGGAAGGCAGCTGCAAAGAACCGTTGGGCAGCACCGCCCGCCGGCCTTCGTGCGAGAGGTGGGCGCCGAGGTGCAGCCCGGGCACAGCGGCCAGCGCGTGGCTGACGTTGGCTCTCAGTACCCAGTTGGGCACGTTGGTGGGGCGTTGGCCGTTCAGAGCCGGATCGATCACCGAGCTGCGGCGTTCGGCGTGAATCCAGGTGGCGCTGGCGTTGTACGACCAGGCACCACTGGTGCGGCCACCGCCGAGTTCCAGTCCTTGGTGGCGGGCGTTGCCGTCGATGATGCGGGTGCAGGAGTCATCCGCAGCGCATTCTGTTGCACCACCCAACAGCAGATCGCCAGACGCAGGGCGAACCATGCTGAACAGGGTGGCGTTCCAGCGCTGGCCGCCGTCGTCTGATTTCAGCCCCAGTTCCCACTGCCGGCTTTTGAGTGCGGGCAGTGGCTCGCCCTGGTTGGTGTAGCGGGGGCGGCCGGGGGCGACTTCAGACTCGACACCTTGTCCCCAGCTGGCGTAGGCCATCTGTGCCGCGTTGAGCTGCCAGGTGGCTGCCAGCCATGGCGTGGTGACGTTCTGGGTATAGGCGGTGGACCGCGTTGCGTCGGTGCGCACGCTGGTGCGGTCGAGCCGCGTGTGGCGCAGGCCGAACCAGGTTTGAAGCTGGTCGTTCCAGCGAATCACGTCGGTGACGAAAAACTCGGTGCTGCGCTCGGTGCGGTTGGTGTACGGGTCGGTGAATTCGGCCAATGGCGCGAATGGGGGCAGGGTATAAATGTTGCCAATGCCCACTGGGTTGTACGGATCGTCGGCTTGCGGCTGACCCCGGTCGGTGAAGCGGCTGGTGAGCGCGCCGGCGCTTAACTGGTGTTGAAGGCCGCCGGTGGTCAGCGTGCCATTGATGCGCCATTGAGCAGCCGTGGTGTTGCGGCGTTCGTTTTCGCTGCGGTAGTCGTACAGGTCGAAGTCGCCGTTGGGGCAATAGCTGAAAAGGTACTCATCTGAAACCGGTTCATAACAGCCATAGGGATACGCGAGTCGATCATCGGTCTTCAGCCGTTGCGTACCCAACTGCGCTTGCCAGTTCCAGTCGTTGTTGATGGCCTGGGTGTAGCGCACGCTGCCGCTGAAATTCTGGAACACCACGGGCTGGGTCCAGGGCTGGGTGTTGATGTTGATGCGCGGGTCTGCCGGCAGCAGGGTGGTGCCCAGCAGACTCAGGCCTGGCACGCTGGCCTGGCTGCGGCGCGAGACTTCGAATTCCCCTTCCAGCAGGCTGTCGGGCGACAGGCGCGCGTCCATCGCCAGGGCCATCAGGGCGCGCTGGCCTTCGGTGCCATGCGCGTGGCTGTTCAGGCGCTCTCCAAGCAGGTTGAGGCGGTAGCCCACGTCTCGGTTGTCACCCAGGCGCCCGCCCAGGTCGGCATGCACCAGCGCGTTGCCGGTGCTGGCGGCGTCCAGGCGCAGGCTGCGCAATGTGTTTTGGGTGGGGCGCTTCACCACCAGGTTGAACAGGCCGCCGGGTGCGCTGGTGCCCGCCTGGATGCCGCTGGTGCCTTTCAGCAACTCCACGCGCGCCAGGTGGTCCAGCGGGAGCGCGGTTTCGGCGCTGATGGGCAAGCCTTCGCGGCGGTAGTTGTAGGTGTTGTCGATCACGAAGCCGCGCACGCTGGCGTAGTCGTAGTAGCCGCCAGCGTTGTAGGCGTCTGAGACCGACGCGTCCAGGCGGTACAGGTCGCTCAAGCGGCGAGCACCTGTGTTGATGATCTGGTCCGACGAGATCACGGTGGCGCTGAGCGGCGCAGTCGCCAGGGGCTGGTCAGCAAACCCACTGACGTCGGGCGAGGCCGTGACGGTGCTGCTTTGAATGACGATTTCAGCCAGGCTGGCGGTGGGTGCTGTGCTTTGCGCTTGCGCTGCGGATGTGCAAGCAAGCAGGCAAGCCAGGGCGGCAGCTCTGGGTTTGAAGGGACTTGCTGCCGCAGTGGGTAAGCAAATTGGGGATGCGTGTCGGGTGGTGGTTGCCATGTGTGTTGTCCGTGGGACGTCAATGGCAGGTCGGCTGCACGCAAGGCTGAGACACTGCGGGCGGGTGTGCGTCAGTTTTTGAGTGGCTGCTTCCCTGCGCGAGGATTACCTCAATCAGGTTCAAAGAGACTTTCTCAGTCGCTGTCTTGTCAGACCGCAACACCCCCAGCGAACGCGCTTTTCCAAGCGCGTCGGAATTGTAGATGCAAAAACAAAGCCCTCCGGGGGAGGGCTTTGTTGGGGAGCCCGGACGGCTCAATGGGTTTTGATGGGATCGGCTCAGTCAAATACCGGTGACTCGACGCCCAGCACCTTGTGTAGTTTGGGGCTGGTGGTGGTGTATTGCAGAAACACTTTCTTGTCCGGAAAGATGATGGGCATGGCGCCAAAAGCGGCCAGCGCGCATTCGTGGAAACCGCACAAAATAAGTTTCTTCTTACCCGGGTAGGTGTTGATGTCGCCCACCGCGAAGATGCCGGGAACGCTGGTGGAAAACTTTTCGGTGTCCACGACCAACTGTTTGCGCTCAATCTCCAGGCCCCAATCGGCAATGGGCCCGAGCTTGGGCGACAAACCAAAAAAGACCAGCAGCACGTTGAGCGGCACCAGGCGGGTCACAGCGTCAGAGCCGGTGACTTTGACACCGCTGAGGCGGCCGTCTTTTTCTTCATGGCCGGTGATCTGGCCGACGATGAGCTGCATTTCCAGTTGTTCACACCGTTCGCGCATCTTGGCCACGTTGGCGGGCGCAGCCTTGAAGCCGTCGCGGCGGTGGATCAGGATCACGCTCTCGGCTTTGTTCGGGCCTTCGGCCGCGAAGTTGAGCGCCCAGTCGATGGCCGAGTCGCCACCGCCCACGATGACCAGGTTTTTGCCAGCGAAGTCGGCCGGGTTCTTGACCCGGTAGAACACCTGTGTGCCGTCGAAACGCTCCAGGCCGTCGACCTTCAGCAGGCGCGGCTGAAAGGCACCCACCCCGGCGGCAATGAACAAGGTCTTGGTGAGAAACCGGGTGCCTTTGGACGTGGCGACGAAGAAGCGCCCGTCATCTTGTTGCGCCACGGTGGTCACTTCCTGACCCAAGTGGAACGTGGCGCCAAAGGGGGCAATCTGCTTGAGCAGGCTGTCGGTGAGTTCCTGGCCGGTACAGACTGGAATGGCCGGTATGTCGTAAATCGGCTTGTCGGGGTACAGTTCCACGGGCTGGCCACCGGGGTAGGGCAGCGCGTCGATCACATGCGCCTTGATCTCCAGCAACCCGAGTTCAAACACCTGAAACAGGCCCACCGGACCGGCACCCACGATGACGGCATCGGTTTCGATCGGGCCATCGTGCTCAGCGGCGGTGTCCATCACGGCAGGTGCCAGTTGCGGGTCCATGCTGTTCAGCGGATCAGCTCGGACAGCTTGCCCGTGCGGTCCTTCCAGTCATCGGCGTCGGGCAGCGGCTCTTTGCGCTTGGTGATGCTTTTCCAGCCCGGCAGCACGGCCAGATCGGCGTTGAGCTTGGTCATGTGCAACTGGTCCTTGGGCAGGTCTTCTTCGGCGTAGATCGCGCTGACCGGGCATTCGGGAATGCAGACGGCGCAGTCGATGCACTCATCGGGGTCGATGGTCAGGAAGTTGGGACCTTCACGGAAACAGTCGACGGGGCAGACGTCCACACAATCGGTGTACTTGCAGCGGATGCAGGATTCGGTGACAACGTGGGTCATGGTGGTGGGTGCGGTTCGGTGAAACCTTGGATTTTAGGGTTTCCCAGAGGGTAAGGCGGGGTCAAGCCCCTTGCGTTGACATAAGTTAAGGTTGTCCGGCGCGGGTTCAGTTCACCAGCAGGGCGCCAGAGGTCTTGTGGCTGGCCGTGTCCACAAGCACCAGGGAGCCCAATGCGCGCGACAGCGCAAACGGCAGGGTCACCAGGGGCTCTTGCAGACTCAGTTCGATGTGACCGATGGCGTTGGGTTCCAGCTGCGTGGCGTCCTCTTCGGCCAGGGTGTTGATATCGAGCTTGTGCACGATGCGCTTGACCTTGGCCTTGACCCAGCGGTGACCGTGCAGCGCCCAGTAGACGCGGCCTGCCACCAGGGTTTCGTCGTCCAGCCAGGCCACGGTGGCGCGGATCTCGCGGCTGCCTTCCAGGGCTGTACCGCCGCTGTTGTCGGCCGCCAGCAGCCAGTCGCCGCGTGATACGTCGACCTCGCGGTCCAGCACGATGCCTGCGCTGTGACCAGCCTGCACGGCTTTGGGTGTGCGCGCATGGTCGAGAACTTGCGCCACTTGGGCGGTTTGGCCGCTGGGCATGACCTTCACTTGCTGACCCGGCTGCACGCCGCCGGTGGCCACACGGCCCCAGAACACGCGGCGGCCCTGGCTGGTGTCGGACGAACTGCTGAACTTTTCAACCCATTGCACCGGAAAAGCGAAAGGCAGCGCCGTGTCGGCGGCTGTCACGGGCAGGTGTTCCAGAATTTCCAGCAGCGTGGGGCCTGTGTAGCCGCACCATGCGGCGTCGCCAGCGGCGTCCACCACGTTCCAGCCTTTGAGCGCTGAGACCGGCACGGTGGCCGCGACGGTGATGCCCGCTTCGGCGGCAAAGGCCATCAACGCGCCGCTGATGTGAGCGAACGCCAGCGCGCTGTCGGCCACGGCGTCGAGCTTGTTCACAGCAAACACGATGGACGGCACGCGCAGCAGTTTCAGCAGCAGCGAATGGCGGCGGGTCTGCACCAAGAGCTTCAGCCCGGCGTCTTTCCAGTCGAGCTTGGTGGCGTCCACCAGCACCACGGCCGCGTCGGCGCTGGAGGCTGCCGTGACCATGTTGCGGGTGTACTGTTCGTGGCCGGGCGCGTCGCCGATGATGAATTTGCGGGTTTCGGTGTTGAAGTAGCGGTAGGCCACGTCGATGGTGATGCCCTGTTCGCGCTCGGCCGACAGGCCGTCGGTCAGCAGTGCGAGGTCGGTCTCACCCTGGCGCTGCACACCGGCCAGGTGGTCTTGCAGCACGGCTTTGCTGTCCACCAGCAGGCGGCCAATGAGCGTGCTTTTGCCGTCGTCCACCGAACCGCAGGTGATGAATTTCAGGGCGGGGCGCGTGTCGGTGGCGGTGGCGGTGGCGGTGGCGGTGGAAGGAAAAACTACAGCGTTCATGGTTGGGTCCGAGAAAAGTGTCTTGTTTTAGAACGCCGCAGAACCGGCTATGCCGGGCTGCTGGCGTTGCCCCTTGAGGGGCGAAGCGATAAGCGATGGGGGTGGGGGTGGGCTAAAAATACCCGTCTTTCTTGCGCTTCTCCATCGAAGCTTCCGACGTCTTGTCGTCCATGCGCGTCGCGCCGCGCTCGCTCACGTCAGCGGCCAGCGTTTCAATCACGATGTCGGCGGCCGTGGCGGCCAGGCTTTCCACCGGGCAGGTGCAGGTGATGTCGCCCACGGTGCGAAAGCGCACGTCGCGCACCTGCACGGTTTCGCCGTCTTTTGGTGGAGTCAGTTCCGTGACGGGCACCAGCAAACCACGGCGGTCCACCACCTCGCGCTGGTGCGTGTAATAGATCGATGGGAGGGCGATGTTTTCGCGCTCGATGTACTGCCACACGTCCAGCTCGGTCCAGTTGCTGATGGGGAACACGCGGAAGTGTTCGCCCGGGGCCAGGCGGGTGTTGAACAGGGTCCACAGCTCGGGCCGCTGGGCCTTGGGTTGCCACTGGCCGAAGCTGTCGCGGTGCGAAAAGATGCGCTCCTTGGCGCGGGCCTTTTCTTCGTCACGGCGGGCGCCGCCGATCAGCGCATCGAAGCGGAATTCTTCAATCGCTTCGAGCAGCGTGACCGACTGGTGCACGTTGCGGCTCTCTCCGGGGTGGGCCAGGCGCACGGTGCCCCGCTTCATGGAGTCTTCGACCTGGCGCACGATCAACTCGGCCTGCAGTTCGGCGGCGCGGCTGTCGCGGAAATCGGTCACTTCGGGGAAGTTGTGGCCGGTGTCGATCATCAGCAGCGGGTAAGGGATGCGGCCAGCGCCGAAAGCTTTTTCGGCGCATCGCAGCATCACCAGCGAGTCCTTGCCGCCCGAAAAGAGCAGGGCGGGGCGCTCGAAAGCCGCCGCCACTTCGCGCAGGATGAAGATGGTTTCTTCTTCGAGCGCGTCCAGGTGGGCGTTGCTCAGGTGGTGTTCGGTGGTCTGCAGCACGGCGGTTTCGGTACGGGCGTTCATGGTGTTTTGCTCGAAAAATTCAGGCAGCCTGGGGGCGTTGGGATTCGATGGACTGCACATGCAAGCCGCACTCTTTGGCTTTTTCGTCTTCCCACCACCAGCGGCCGGCGCGGAAGTCTTCGCCCACGCTGATGGCACGGGTGCAGGGCGCGCAACCAATGCTGGGGTAAAACTGGTCGTGCAGGGCGTTGTAGTCCAGTCGGTGCTGGGCGATGAAGTGCCACACGTCGCCCCAGGTCCATTCCACCAGTGGACTGATCTTCACGCGGGCGCCAAATGCGCCGGTTTCTTGCACGATGTCGGCCACTTCGGCGCGGGCGTTGGACTGTTCGCGGCGCAGCCCGGTGATCCAGCCGTCTTTGCCGGCCAAGGCGCGGGCCAGCGGCTCCATCTTGCGGATGTCGCAGCACTGCTTGCGCAGGTCCATGCTTTGGTACATGGCCTCTTCGCCGTGGTGGCGCACAAACTTCGCTACCGACTCGTTTTTGGGGCGGTACACCTCGACGCTGCGGGTGTAACGTTGCTCAATCTGGCCCACCAATGCCAGCGTTTCGGGGTGCAGCTTTCCGGTGTCGAGCACAAATATGCCGCTCTGAATGCCCGCCATGTGAATCAGGTGGGTGACCACCATGTCTTCAGCGCCCAGACTGGAGGCCTGGGTCAGCTTGGGGTAATCGCTCACGGCGCGTTGCAACAAGGCCAGGCTGTGCGCCACCTTGTCTGCAAAGGTGGGGGACGGGGCGTTGTAAAGGTCGATGGCGCTCATGGGGCATCCTGCTCAGGCGTGTGTGACCACGGATGCCACAAAATGCGGCGCGGTGTGCACCGCATCGCCTTGGTAAAAAGCCGGGAAGTGGGTCAGCAGCGCTTGGCCATGCGCCAGGTTCTGGTCGGCGCGCAGCACGGCTTGTGTGAAGCCGCTGCGCTGCATTTGCAGCAGCTGGTCAAGCAGCACGTCACCGGTGGCGCGAATGGTACCGGTGAAACCGAGGCGCCGGCGCAGCAAAAACGCCTGGCTGAAGGCCCGCCCGTCGTTGAACTTTGGGAACTGCAGCTCGATCACGGTGATGCCGCTCAGGTCGGCTTCGCGCGGGTCGCTGTCGTTGGTCAACACCAGGCGCTGGTGCTCGGGCTCGGCAGGCACAAAGTGGTCGGCCAGTGCCAGGTCAAGAAAAGTGGTCGTGCTCATGGGTGTTCCTGTCGTGTCGGCTCAGCGTTTCAGGCGCGGGCGGTGCTCACGCGCACGGCGTTGGCCGCGGTCTTGAAGGCGTCCAGCCCGGTGCGGCGCACCGTGTGCACAAAGGTCTCGCCGCTGGTGCGCTGGGTGCGGTAGGTGTCCAGCAGGGCTTCAATCACGTCGGGCACTTCGCTGGCTGCGAACGCCGGTCCAATGACCTTGCCCGGCGTGGCATCGCCCGACAGGCGGGTGCCGTCCGAGCCGCCCAGCGTGATCTGGTACCACTCCTGGCCGTCCTTGTCGACGCCGAGAATGCCAATGTGGCCGCTGTGGTGGTGGCCGCAACTGTTGATGCAGCCGCTGATGTGCAGGTCGATCTCGCCCAGGTCGTGCAGCTCGTCCAGGTCTTTGTAGCGGTTCAGCAGCGTTTGCGCGATCGGCAGCGAGCGGGCGTTGGCCAGGTCGCAGAAATCACCGCCGGGGCAGGCGATCATGTCGCTCAGCAGGCCGATGTTGGGCTTGGCCAGGCCCAGGCGGCGGGCTTCGCGCCACAGCTCGGGCAGCTGGTCGCAGCGCACCCATGGCAGCAGCAGGTTTTGTTCGTGCGTCACGCGGGCTTCGCCAGCAGAGAAGCGGTCTGCCAGGTCGGCTGCGCGGTCCAGCTGGTCGGCGGTGGCGTCGCCAGGGGCCGCGCCGATGCGCTTGAACGACAGCGTCACGGCCCGCAGGTCCGGGTTCTGGTGCGGCTTCACGTTTTGCTGCAGCCAGCGGCTGAATTCCACATCGTCTTCGGCTGCGGCCTTCAAAATGTGCGCGATCTTGGCATCGGCGCTTTTACGATCGCAATTGAGCTGGGGCGCCACAAAGAAAGTGCTCACACGGTCAAGTTCGGCCTGGGTGATGGTGTGCGGTGCGCCGTCCTTGTCCAGAATGTCGCGGTATTCGGCTTCCACCTGGTCGGTAAACGCCTGGCCTTCGGCCTTCACCAGAATCTTGATGCGGGCCTTATAAATGTTGTCGCGGCGGCCGAATCGGTTGTAGGCGCGTACCACGGCTTCCAGGTAGTTGAGGATCTGGTGCCAGGGCAGAAACTCGCGGATCACCGCACCAATGATGGGTGTGCGGCCCATGCCACCGCCCACGCGGACCTGGAAGCCCAGGTCGCCATCCACATTGCGCAACAGGCGCAGGCCCACGTCGTGCCAGGGTGTGGCGGCTCGATCTTCGCGGGCGCCGGTGATGGCGATCTTGAACTTGCGCGGCAGGAAGGAAAATTCGGGGTGCAGCGTGCTCCACTGGCGCATGATTTCGGCAAACGGGCGGGGGTCGGCCACCTCGTCCACCGCAATGCCGGCCAGCGCGTCGGTGGTGATGTTGCGGATGCAATTGCCGCTGGTCTGAATGCCGTGCATGTTCACACTGGCCAGCAGGTCCATCACGTCGGCCGAGCGGTGCAGGGGAATCCAGTTGTACTGCACGTTCTGGCGCGTGGTGAAGTGGCCGCAGCGATCGGGCAGGGTGGGCACGTCGGCCAGGCCTGCCTGGGCTTTGGAGGTGTCGTGCTCTTCTTTGTGGTCGTAGTCCCTGGCGATTTTGGCCAGCACGCGCAGTTGCGGGCTGGAGAGTTCGCCGTAAGGCACAGCCACACGCAGCATGGGGGCGAAACGCTGCACATACCATCCGTTTTGCAGCCGCAGCGGCTTGAACTCGTCCTCGCGCAGCGTGCCAGCCTGCCAGCGCTCAAGCTGGTCACGGAACTGTTGTGCCCGCAGGTGAACGAACTGGCTGTCAAATTCAGAATACTGGTACATCGTCGTGGTGTGAAAAAGAGTCAGAGAGCGATCAGCTTGACGCCAGCGCAGGCCAGCCATACAGAGCGCACCGAGCCCGGGCTGCCTTGTACAGCATGGCAACTGCGGTCAGCAGCGAAGCCAGTCCCGGCGTGCTGGGCATGAGCGACTGCACCCTGGAACGGGTCGGGCCCGGTTGGTGCGACACCCCCAGGGTGATCACCGCCACCAGCAGGCTGCCGGCACACCGCGGGCCGACCACCCGCCCTGGCACCAGCCGCTGGTGCACCAGTTTCACCGTGCGACCGAGCCTGCCGAAGGCCGCCAACAGCAGGTCGGTGCCTGCGGTCATGGCAGGTTTGACATCGGGGAAAACGATCAGAAGGGGCGTCATGAGTGAGTCGCCCCCACGCCGGTCGGTCCGACGATGGGTCCCTCGGCAAAGCCGGCACAGAGGATGGCGAATTCAGGCATGGGAGCGACTGTAAGTTCGCACTCATATATTCCAAACTATTTTTTTATCATTCATATATACCCAAAAGAAATAAAAAGACCGTCCTCCTTTCCTCGCTGGCGTCCTGGCGGTTTTTGTGCAGACGTCCCATCGGGATGGCGGCGCTGATGGGCAGGGCTGGGCTTAATATTCGCATCATGGAAAGACAGCGAATTTTTGTCGACGTGGTCGGTTTTACGGATGTGGAGCGGCACGCGCTCAACACGGTGTTTCGCTTGTCGGAGGAGCGCAGTCTGTCGTATGTTCTGTGGTCGCCCATGACGGTGCCAGGCACCTCGCTGGCGGTGGGGACTTCAGAGGTCATCCTGGTCGATGGCCAGAGTGCTGAGGCCGTGCTGTTGCACGCGAAGGCGTTGCCGCCGGGTCAGCGCCTGATCTGGGTGGGGCCCGATGCCCCTGAACAAGCCTGGCGGGTGCTGCAACGGCCAATCCAGTGGGCTGATTTGCTCAACGATCTGGATGCGGTTTTTGCCGCGTTTCAGGTCGATTCCGGTCTGATCGATCTGGATATTTCCGCTCCGGCCCCGCTGCAGCAGGACGCGGGTTTGCTTCAACAGCGTCCCAAGAGGGCCTTGCTGGCGGGATCCGATGCGGAGGAGCGCATGTACCTGCGCTCGCGACTTGCGCTGGCTGGTGTGGTTGAAACAGACGAGGTCACCAGCACCGAATTGGCCATTAAGTTGATGGGGCTCCACCATTACTGCTGTGGCGTGTTCAACCTGGACGACCACCAGATTGATGCGTGGTCGCTGGCACGCCTGTTTTCTGAACGATTCCCTCAAGCCCTGACCATGGCGACCAGTGAACTGGCCGGGCCGCTGTCCGATTGGTGGAACCGCCACCGGGTCAAGCGCAACACGCGGCGGGCCGGCATTTCCATCTTGCTTGCACGCCCACTGCAGCCGCCGGAACTGTCGCGCTGGATGGCGCTGCTGTAGATCTCCGTCACGTCATCCGTGTGGGTTGTTTGCGCGCTTGGCGCCATGCAAAACGGGCGGGATCCAAGGCCCGAAGCAGGTCCGGCTCGTACCCATGCAAGGGTGTGCCATCGATTTGCGCAGCCAGCAACTGGGCGCACCAATGGGCCAGCGTCAGTCCCCGAGAGCCGAGGGCGCTCAGCATAAAGAGTGCGGGCCTGCGCGGGGTGGCGGCCAATGGCACCTGGCTGCGCCGCGCGCCCGCTCCCTGCATGAGTCTGTGCAGGGCAGCCACATCAGGGAGGGCGCCGACCAGAGGCAAACGGTCCAGGGACGCGCAGCGCACATGCGCCCAGCCGAGCAGGGCGCCACGAGCTGCCGCCTCGCGCAGACGCTGTCCGGCTTCAGGATGCATGGCTTGCAGACTCTGCACATTGCGCTCGTGGTCGGCACCGTTAACCTCAGTGCTGGCGTCGCCGCGTATGTAGGTCGACCCCATCGCCCAAATCCGGGTGGGCCAGTCTGGGGCAAGCCCAGTGTCTTCGTAGTCGGGCACAAAAACACCGCTGTCGCGCTGGGGTCGTTGGGCCAGCGGTGCTCCGTTCAGCGCGGCCAGACTCATCTGCCCCTTCACCGGGCGCAAAGGCAGCACCGCCGGAGACAGCTCGGGTGTGCTGGCCTCCAGCAAGGCCAGACTGCCAAATGCTGCGGCCACCACGGCCACGGGTGCCTCGGCCAGCACCTGACCTGCCGAATCCAGGGCTTGCCAGACTGGACGAGCGGTTGGCAAATGCGCCGAACCGGTTTGGGATTCGCTGTGCCGCAATCGCGTCACCGGTGTGTTCCACAGGGTGGTCAGGCCGCCGAGCCGCCCGGCCTCGCTCAGCCAGGCCTGTACCAGCGCAGCTGGCCGTACCAAGGCGGCTGGCCAGCGGCCGGGATCGTGCCCGAGGTTGTCCACCTCACAGGCCTGCCAGCCGTGCCTCTGGGGCAGCAGTCGCTCCAGTTCGGTGCGTGTGTCGGCAACGCCCAGCGCAGACAGGCGCGAAAGCGGTGTGGGCACCTTGGTCACGTGCGGGCTCAGCATGCCTACGGGCAAAGCGGAGGCGGCCCGTGCCGGGCCGCTCTCGGCGTCAATCAGCGTCGTGTGCCAGCCCCGCCGGGCCAGAGCCACGCACACGGCGGCACCGGCCAAACCGGCGCCGATCACCAGGGCGTGGCGGTTGGCTACAGTCAATGCGAAAACCGCAAGAGTGGCCCGGATTTCAGCGGTCTGCGGGTGGAGGCACGTAGCCGGCCGCTGCGTCAGCGCCTTCACCGAAAAAGTGTTTTTCCATCTGGCGTGCCAGGTACTGGCGAGCACGCGCGTCGGCCAGGTTCAGGCGGTTTTCATTCAACAGCATGGTCTGGTGCTTGAGCCAGGCCGCCCAGGCTTCCTTGCTCACGCTTTCAAAGATGCGTTTACCCAGCTCGCCGGGGTAGGGCGGAAAGTCCAGGCCTTCGGCCTCTTTGCCCAGCTTGATGCAGTTAACGGTGCGTGGCATGTTGATATCCTTGGGGAATTTTGTATAGGTGTTTTAGTTATAAACAACTGATAACTTATTCGTTCCAGTATTTATGCTTTGCTTCCATGATGCGCTCCGTTGTTCACACACTCACGGAGAAACTCCTCATGCAAGCACGTCGCGACTTTATCAATCTTTTGCTGGCCTCGGGCTTGGCAGGGTCGGCCTTCAGCGCATTTGCGCAGCAGCCGCTGACCTTGCTCAATGTTTCGTACGACCCCACGCGGGAGCTGTACGTGGAATACAACAAGGCGTTTATTCAGCACTGGAAAGCCAAAACAGGCCAGGACGTCACCATCAAGCAGAGCCACGGCGGCTCGGGCAAACAGGCCCGGTCCATCATCGACGGCTTGGACGCCGACGTGGCCACCCTGGCGCTGGCCGGTGACACCAACGCGCTGCACTCCAACGGCGGCTGGATTCCCAAGGACTGGCAGAAGCGTCTGCCGCTGGGTTCGTCGCCCTACACCTCCACCATCGTGCTGGTGGTGCGCGCGGGCAACCCCAAAAACATCAAGGACTGGGACGATCTGATCCGCCCCGATGTGAAGGTCATCACCCCGAATCCCAAAACCTCGGGCGGTGCTCGCTGGAACTACCTGGCGGCCTGGGAGTTTGCCAAGCGCAAATACGGCGGCGACGCCAAGGCCCAGGAATTTGTGGCCAAGCTCTACGCCAACGTGCCCGTGCTCGACACCGGTGCGCGCGGCTCGTCGGTCACCTTCGCCCAGCGCAACCAGGGCGATGTGTTCCTGTCCTGGGAAAACGAGGCTTACCTGCTGGAAAAAGAGTTTGGCAACCGGGTGGACTTTGTCTACCCCTCGTTGTCCATCCTGGCCGAACCGGCGGTGACGGTGGTGGACAAAAACGTGGACCGCAAAGGCACCCGAGCGGTGGCCGAGGAATACCTGAAGTTCCTTTACACCGAAGAGGCTCAGGACATCATCGGCAAGCACTTCTACCGTCCCACCTCGGCCAAAGCCCAGGCCAAGTACGCCCAGCAGTTGCCCAAGCTCAACCTGTTCAAGATTGGAGACGCCTTTGGCGGCTGGGAACAGGCGGCCAAGGTGCACTTTGCTGATGGCGGCACGTTCGACCAGATCTACACCAAGAAATAAGCCTTCACCGCTGTCACACGCCGGATAGGTTCCAGGGAGGTTTTTTGATGTCTGTTTTGTTGATTGCTGGCAGTCCTTCCGGGCATTCACGCTCGTCCACACTGCTGAACGAGGTGGCCCACCGCCTGCACGCGCAAGTGGATGGTCGGTGTCTGCGCGTGGACCGTTTGCACATTCGAGACCTGTCACCGCAGGCGCTGCTGCTGGCCGACTGGGCGCACCCGAGCGTGGTGCGGGCCATTGAGCAGGTGGCCTTCGCCCGTGCGCTGGTCGTGGCCACGCCGGTCTACAAGGCCGCCTACAGTGGTGTGCTCAAGGTCTTTCTGGACCTGCTGCCGCAGACCGCACTCAAAGACAAGGTGGTCTTGCCCATCGCCACCGGCGGCAGTCCGCACCATATGCTGGCGCTGGACTACGCGCTGCGACCCGTGCTGCAGTCGCTCGGGGCCAAGCACATCCTGCCGGGCGTTTACGCGTCGGACAGCCAGATCCCCAGGGACGCTGACGGTGAATACCAAGCTGGCGAGGAGATTCAGGCCCGGCTGGACGATGCGGTGCACCTCCTGCTGCACGAGGGCCTGCGCTGGCCGGCATCACCGGTGTTCGCTCCCATTCCGTTTGTGCAGGCCAGCTACAGCGTGTGATCGGCCATGACCCACAAATCCGATCGACATCCCTTGCCTCCCGACGGACCCGCTCTGCGCGAACACCCGTTGCCGCCACATGGCATGACGTCGCTGGAGCGCAGCGTCAACCTGGTGGTGGCTGCGGTTCTTGTGGCGTTCGGCTTATACGCCTGCGCCGTACCTTTCTGATTTTGTTACCCCTCTTTTTTCAGGAGTTTGCTGTGTCCATTCAAGCCATCAACGTGCGCAACCAGTTCAAAGGCCAGGTGCGCGAAATCATCCGCGGTGACGTGGTGTCCGAAATCGACGTCGAAACCCCTTGGGGCATCGTGACATCGGTCATCACCACCCGCTCGGTGGACGCACTTGAACTCAAAGTGGGCTCGGATGTGGTGGCGCTGGTCAAATCCACCGAGGTGTCGATCGCCAAACTCTGACCTGGCCATCTGCCGTCCTGGCGACACCGGGGCCTTGTGTGCCGGAGTCGCCTATTTCATTCGGGATTGACAACTACATGAACTTTCAGCAACTGCGTTCGGTTCGGGAGGCCGAACGCTGCCATTTCAATCTCACCGAGGTGGCGGCTGCGCTGCACACCTCGCAGCCCGGCGTGAGCCGGCAGGTGCGCGAGCTGGAGGACGAGCTGGGTCTGGAGCTGTTCGTGCGCTCGGGCAAGCGCCTGCTGGGGCTCACCTCTGCTGGGCAGGCGCTCATGCCCATCATTCAGCGCGTGCTGCTGGATGCCGAGAGCCTGCGCCGGGCCGGGCAAGAATTGCAAGGCCGCGAAGAGGGGCGGCTGTCAATTGCCGCCACTCACTCGCAAGCCCGTTATGCGCTGCCCCACGTGGTGCGGGACTTTCGCCAGCGTTATCCACGCGTCACGCTGCACTTGCACCAGGGTTCGCCCAAGCAGGTGGCCGAGATGCTGCTCGCAGGGGATGCCGACATTGGTGTGGCCACCGAAGCCTTGGCGGGCTACGAGCAGTTGGTCACATTGCCGTGCTACCGCTGGAGCCACAGCATTGTGGTGCCGCCCGGGCACCCGCTGCTGTCGCTGTCGCAGCCGGTGACGCTGCAAGACCTGGTGGCTTTCCCCATCATCACCTACGAGGTGGGCTATACCGGACGCTCGCACATCGACGATGCGTTTGCACAGGCCGGTCTGGTGCCTGAAGTGGTGCTGACCGCCATGGATGCCGACGTGATCAAGACCTATGTGGAGTTGGAGATGGGGGTGGGCATCGTGGCCTCGATTGCCATTGATGAGGAGCGTGACAGCCATTTGTGCGCGGTGGATGCCGGTCATCTGTTTCAGATCAACCTCACCCGCTTGGGCCTGCGCCGCAACCACTGGCTGCCCGGTTTTGCTTACAGTTTTATCGAAAACTTTGTGCCCACGCTCACGCGCGAGGTGGTGACGCAGGCACAGGAAGCGCACTGACCGACTTCACGCGCGTCATTTGGCGACGTGTGGCCAGCAGCATCGACCGCATGAATACCCGGGCAGGGGCCAAGACAGCACCGCGAACGACACCAAAGATCGGTGGCGCGCATGGCACGCCACTGCCCGACGGACGAGGCCAGACAACTCAGGCCGCCTGGGCTTGCGGTTCGGCCCAGCGGCTCACGGGCCGCTCCAGCCCCAGGTTCTCCCGCAGCGTGGTGCCCTCATAGGCGGTGCGGAACAGGCCGCGCTGTTGCAACTCGGGCACCACCAGCTCCACAAAATCGTCCAGCGAAGCGGGCAGCACCGGCGGCATGATGTTGAAGCCGTCTGCCGCGCCGTTTTCAAACCATTCCTGCATGCGGTCGGCGATTTGCACCGGCGTGCCCACCACCACCCAGTGCCCGCGCGCACCGGCCAGGTACTCGTAGAGCTGGCGCACGGTGTACTGCTCGCGCCGGGCCAGCTCCAGCACCACATGGGCGCGGCTGTTGATGCCTTTGGGCGGCTCGGGGATGTAGGGTGGGCGCGCGTCCAGGTCCCATTTCGACATATCTTCACCGGGCCAGAACGGTGCCAGTGTGGCCAGTCCCACCGAGGGGTGGATCAAGGCCTGCAGTTCGGCCCACTTGGCCTGGGCTTCTGCTTCGGTGCGACCGATCACGGGCGAAATGCCGGGCAGCACCAGCAACTGCTCGGGCCGGCGCCCGTACTTGGTCATGCGGCTCTTCACATCGCTGTAGAACGCCTTCGCCTCGGCCAGGCTGGTCCAGGCGGTGAAGATGGCCTCCGCGGTGGCGGCAGCCAACTCCTTGCCGTCTTCCGATGAACCGGCCTGCACGATCACCGGGTGGCCCTGCGGCGGGCGCTCAATGTTCAGCGGACCTTTGACCTTCAGGAATTTTCCGATGTGATTCAGCTCGTGCAGCTTGTCGGGGTCGAGGTACACGCCTGAGGTCTTGTCGCGGCTGAAAGCGTCGTCGTCAAAGCTGTCCCACAGGCCTTTGACCACATCCACAAATTCGTGTGCGCGCTCGTAGCGCGTGGCTGGATCCGGGTGCGCCTCCAGGCCGAAGTTGCCATACACGTTCTCGGCGCTGGTGGTCACCACGTTCCAGGCCGCGCGGCCCTTGCTGATGTGGTCCAGCGAGGCGAACTTGCGCGCCAGCAAATAGGGGTCTTCGTAGGTGGTCGATGCCGTGGCCACAAAGCCGATGTGTTTCGTCACCGCCGACAGCGCGGCCCACAGCGTGACCGGCTCGAAGTGCGAGAGCCGTCCCTGGCGGCTGAACGATTCCTTGTCGCCCTTGTGCCAGATACCGGGGCTGTCGGCCACGAACACCTGGTCAAACAGGCCGCGTTCGGCCGTCTGGGCCAGTGCGATGTAGTGGTCGATGTTCACGCCCGCGTCGGCTTGTGCATCGGGGTGGCGCCAGGCAGCGACGTGGTGGCCGGTGGCCATGATGAAAGCGCCGAGGCGCAGTTTTCTGGGGGAGGTGTGGGTCATGACGGTTGTCTTGAAGGGGTGTTGAACACGGCATCAATGTCGGGGCGGGAAAATTGAGGGCGCCGTGAAACTGGCTTTGCCAGACCTCAGGCGCCGCAGGGGGGCACTACGCTGTGATGGTGATGCGGTGCAGCTTGCGGTGCTGCGGGAAAAAGTCGCCCACCGCGTAGTGCTGAGTGGAGCGGTTGTCCCAGACGGCCAGGGTGCCGTCCTGCCAGCGCAGGCGGGCCTGGAATTCGGGCACCCGGGCCAGCTCGAACAACTGGGTCAGCAGCGCATCGCTTTGTGAGCGCGTCAGGCCCTTGATGTGGCTGGTGAAGGTGGAATTGACGTAGAGGATTTTTTTGCCGGTGACCGGGTGCAAGCGCACCACCGGGTGTTCCACCGGCGGGTACTTGACGCGCGCAGCCTTGAGTTCGTCGCCGCTGGCGTCCTTGGCCAGCAGGTACTCGGTCCAGCCGCTGATTTCCCAGGTGTGCACCGCAGTCAAGGTTTCCAGGTAGGCCTGGAAAGCCGGTGGCAGGCTGTCAAAAGCCTGCGTCAGGCTGGCCCAGACGGTGTCGCCGCCGGTGACTGGAATCACCTGCGCATACAGGCTGGTGCCCAGTGGTGGCTGTTCGCGCCAGGTGATGTCGGCGTGCCAGTTGCTGGCGGCTTTCTGGCGCGCGGCTGTGCTCTCGACGATTTCGATTTCGGGGTGGCTTTCCAGGCGCGGGAAAAAGGCCTTGACCTCGGCCACTCCACCGAATGTACGGGTGAAGGCCACATGCTGGTCGGGCGTGAGTTGCTGGTCACGGAAGAAGATCACTTCGTGGTGTGCGAGCGCATGGCGCAGTTCGTCCTGCGTGGCCACATCCAGCGGCTGGCTCAGGTCCAGGCCATGGATCACAGCGCCAATGTTCGGGGTGTAGGGCTGGACCTTGAAGCGGGTGTAGGTGCCGGGCAGGTCGTTGACTTGGGACATGAAAGGACTCCTGAAGTGGGTGATGAAAAGTGAACAGGTGCGGCTTGGCATGCGCCGTCCTTTTTTCACTTTAGGTACGGGAGTTGCGACCGTGAACGAAGCGTTTTGCATATCCATGCTCGGCAAACAGGGGGTCTTCATGCCTTATGGGGCATGAGCACATGAGCCAAACATCTGCGCGTTTGTTTATCCGTTTTCATTCGTTTCGCGAGCAAGCCATCGCCCGTAGATTCCATCCGGTCAACCACGACCGATTCAACCGGAGGAACCATGCATCCACGTCACCGTCTGGGCCTGCTCGCGCTGGCCATCACCCTGTCCACTGTCGGCCCATTGCGTGCTCAGACCCCTGAGCCCCTGAAAGTCATTCGCATCGGTGTGGCCACCGGTGGGGTCGGCAGCAACCCCATCCGCCACGGCGGCACCACCACCGCGCTGGCCTACACCGACGGCGCTTTTGAGGAGGAATTCCGCAAGGACGGTATCGAGATCAAATGGACCTTTTTCAAAGGCGCAGGACCGGCTGTCAATGAAGCGCTGGTCAACAAACAGTTGGATTTCGCGTGGCAGGGCGATTTGCCTGCCATCGTGGCACGTGCCAACGGCGTGAAGACCAAGCTCATTGCGGGCAGCGGTGTGCGCACCGGCCTGTATCTGGCGGTGCAACCCGATTCTGGGATCCAGAAACTCGAAGACCTCAAGGGCAAACGTGTCGCGGTCTTCAAGGGCACCAACCTGCACCTGGCCGCCGTGGCGGCGCTTTCGGCGCGCGGAATCAAGGAGCGCGACCTCAAGCTCATCAACCTGGACCTCGCCAGTGGCCGCACCGCGTTGGTCAACAAAGACGTGGATGCCATCTTTGACTACGTCGGCGCTTTCGATCTGCGCGACAAGGGCCTGGCCAAGGTGGCCTGGTCGGCCGCCGCCGACAACTACAAGTTCACCCGCCAGACGCACCTGCTGGTGACGGACGATTTTGCGGCACAACACCCGCAAGCCGTGCAGCGCATCGTGACCACCTTGGTCAAGGTGGCGCACCGCTACTCGAACGAGGCCCACCGCGCCGACCTGTTCGAGCGCTGGGGCAAGACCGAATACCCTGAAAAAATCTGGCGCGAAGACTTCATTGGTCAACCGCTGCGGGTGCGTCTGTCGCCCTTGCTCGATGCCTTTCTGGTATCACGCTACAAAGAAGCGGCCAAAGACGCTTACGCACTCAAGCTCACCCGTTCGTTGCCCGAAATCGACAGCTGGTTCGACCGCCGCTACCTGAACGTGGCGCTGAAGGAGCTGAAGCTGGAAGGCTACTGGCCCGCCTACGGCACCGACGGCCAACTGGCGCACTGAGCCCTGACCGGAGCGCAAGACCATGTCTTCATCCATCGGAGCGGGTGCAGTTTTGCCTGCACCCACCAGGGACACCGCACGGGCCAACCCGGCCCATCGCCGTGCCGGGTGGCGACCGCTGCAAGGGCTTTGGGCTTGGCCCTTTCCGTTGGCGGTGCTGCTGTTGTGGCACCTGTCCTCGGTGTGGGGCTGGGCCCCGGAACAGGTGCTGCCGCCACCGGCCCAAGTGTTCCGCACCTTTGCCGACCTGGCCGCCAGCGGCGAGCTGTGGGACAACCTGCACATCAGCCTGGTGCGCGTGTTCACCGGTTTCGGCATTGGCCTGCTGGTGGGCTTGTCGCTGGGCGTGGCCATGGGGCTGTCACCGACCGTGCGTGCCTACCTGTTCCCGCTCTTCAAGGCGTTCAGCCAGGTGCCGGTCATCGGCTGGCTGCCGCTTCTGATGCTGCTGGTGGGCATTGACGAAGCCCTCAAGTTTTTGTTGATCGCCAAGGCCACCCTGGTGCCGGTGACCCTCAACACCTGCCACGGTATTCAGGGTGTGCCCAACCGCTTCATTGAGGTGGCGCGCGTCTATGGCTTCACGCGCTGGCAGATGCTGACCCGCGTGGTGTTCCCGGCCGCCACCGCGCCGATCTGGAACGGTGTTCGCTACGGCCTCACCCACGCCTGGCTGGCGCTGGTGGTGGTGGAACTGCTGGCGTCATCAGAGGGTATCGGTTTCCTGATTGTCTACGGGCGCCAGTTGTTTCAGCTTGACGTGGTGCTGGCCGCTGTGCTGGCGGTGGGCATCGTGGGTTTTGTGATCGACAAGCTGCTGTCGCTGAGCGAAGCCTGGCTGCTGCGCTGGCGCAAGCCGGGGTTGTGAAGCCCGGTCGTCCAACCAAGGAATGCACATGTCATCTGAAAAAACATTCGTACCGCCCGCCTTGCGCGGATGGGTTCTGCCCGCCCTGATCGTGCTGGTGTGGTGGTGGGCCGTGGCCTCGGGCTGGTCCACCTCGCCCTTGCTGGTGTCGCCCGGGGCGGTGTGGGACCGCGCCGTGCAGCAGGTGGTCAGCGGTGAGCTCTGGACCGCTTTGTCCGCCAGTCTGTGGCGCAACGCCCGTGGGGTTGTCATCGGTGTCAGCGCAGGCCTGGCGTTGGGCGTGCTGCTGGGGTGGTCGCGCTGGGCCGAGCGCCTGGTGGGCCCTTCGTTCCACACACTCAAGCAGATCTCGCTGTTCGCCTGGATCCCCATGTTGTCGATGTGGTTCGGGCTGGGCGACGGTGCCAAGGTGGCCTTTATCGCCATGGCGGCGTTCTTCCCCGTGGTGCTCAACACCTTTGAGGGCCTGCGCAGCGTGCCGCGCGACTACGTTGAGGTGGGGCGTGTCTGCGGTTTTGGCGTGTGGCAACTGCTCACCCGGGTGGTGGCGCCCTCGGCAGCTCCTTCGGTGTTCACCGGCATTCAGCTGGCGCTGATCTACAGCTGGCTGGCCACGCTGGGGGGGGAATACCTCATGGCCTCGGGCCAAGGCATTGGCAACAGCTTGATTGATGGCCGCGAACACTTCTGGATGGACCTGGTGCTGTTCGGTGTGGTGGTGATCGGTCTGGTGGGCTATGCCCTGAACGCAGCGCTGGAGGCGCTGGAGCGGCGCCTGTTGGCCTGGCGCGAGCGCACGGTCGCGCGTTTTTAAACATCATTGGAGAACACCATGGCACACGCCGGCACCCTGGACATCCGGGGCCTGAACAAGCAGTACGAGGTCAAGGGCGAAGCCCTGCCGGTGCTGCAAGACATTTCTCTCACCATCGAACCGGGCGAGTTCGTCAGCATCGTCGGCACCAGTGGCTGCGGCAAGTCCACGTTGCTGCGCTTAATCATTGGCCTGGAAGAGGGCTACCAGGGCGAAATTTTGCTGGATGGCACACGCATCAAGGGCACGAGCCTGGACCGCGGCATCGTGTTCCAGGAACACCGCCTGTTCCCCTGGCTCACGGTTGAGAAAAACATCAGCCTGGGCCTGCTCAACTCGGAACTGACCGAAGGGCAGCGGCGCCAGACCATCCGCGAACACATTGAACTGGTGGGTCTCAAAGGCTTTGAGACCGCCTACCCGCACCAGCTATCAGGCGGCATGTCGCAGCGCGTGGCGATTGCCCGAGCCCTGGTCAACCGGCCCGATATTTTGTTACTGGACGAGCCCTTTGGCGCGCTCGACGCCATGACCCGCGCCCATTTGCAGCAGGAACTGCACCGCATCTGGGAAAAAGAGGGCATCACCATGATTCTCGTCACCCACGACGTGGAGGAAGCGGTGTATCTGGGCGACAAGGTGGTGGTGATGGAGCCGCGCCCGGGTCGCATCCGCCGCACCATTCCCGTGCCCTTGGCGCATCCGCGCGAACGCACCTCGTACGCCTTCACCACCGTCAAAGAGCAGGTGTTGCGCGAATTCGCCGACCACGGCGCGGCGGCGTTGGCTGAACCGCCGCTCAAGCGCGAGAACCGGGAAGCGCTGATCAAGCTGTACGCCAGCAACAGCGGTAACCCGGAGGTGGCGTTCCGCGAAGAACTGGCTGGCGAGAACCTGGCACAACGCTATTCGCCGCTGATCGATGACGGTCTCATCGCGGCCTACCAAGGTGTTCACGACGATGGCCTCAAGCTCGGCCTGATCCGCCAAAGTTACGACGTGAAGGCCTGGTTCGAACCAAAATTCCTGCGCCAGGCCCTGCGCGATCTCAAGCTGGAGAACGCCTGGAAGGAAGCCGACGCCACTGGCAAGCTGAAAGGCGCGGCATGAGCGGCACAAAGAGCCAGCCCAACATCGTCTTCATCTTGGCCGACGACCTCGGCTGGGCCGACCTGAGCGTCTACGGGCAGACCCACTACAGCACGCCGCACCTGGACGCACTCGCGGCCGGCGGCGTGCGCTTCACGCAGGCCTACGCCAACTCCGCCGTGTGCTCGGCGACGCGCTTCGGCCTGATCACCGGGCGGTACCAATACCGCCTGCGCGGCGGGCTGGAGGAGCCGCTGGTGCGCACCGCCCACCTGCACGGCCTGCCACCCGGGCACCCCACGCTGCCCTCACTGCTGCGCGACGCGGGTTACGAGACGGCACTGATCGGCAAATGGCACCTGGGCAACCTGCCGACCTTTGGCCAGCTCAAGAGCGGCTACAACCGCTTCTTCGGCAACTACGGCGGCGCCATCGACTACTTCACCCACAAGCCGGGTGTGGGTGCGGCCATGCCGCGCGACCTGTACGAGGGAGAGGTTGCGGTTGAGCGCGCGGGCTACTACACGCAGCTGCTGGCCGACGAAGCCTCATCGTGGATCGGCCAGCAAAGCACCGAAAAACCGTTTTTCTTATCGTTGCATTTCACCGCGCCCCACTGGCCCTGGGTCGGGCCGGAAGACGAACACGTCTCACGCGACCTGACCGACCTCTTTCACTACGACGGCGGCAACCTGCACACCTACGCAAAGATGGTGCGCTCGCTCGACGCCGCAGTGGGGCAGGTGGTGCAGGCGCTCAAGGACCGTGGCATGGATGAGAGCACCATTGTCATTTTCACCAGCGACAACGGCGGTGAGCGCTTCTCCAAGACCTGGCCCTTCACCGGGCAGAAGACCGAGCTGCTCGAAGGTGGCACGGTGCGGCCCTCGCTGGCGTTCTACAACACCTGCGAAGAGGTGGACCGGTTCACCGCGGTGATCCATCGGCTCAGCCGTGCGCGGCGGCACTGACCGACACCCCCCCCGAGCAAGCCTGAGTACGGCCAGCCCACGCAGCATGCGTGGGCTGTTCTTTTAAAGTTCCAATAGCTATCCCAAAAACCATGAGTGCCTTTCTGGAGGAGCGCGTCCTGAGCGTGCATCACTGGACCGACCGTCTGTTCAGCTTCACCACCACACGCGATCCAGCATTGCGTTTTTCCAACGGTCACTTCACCATGATTGGTTTGCGTGTCAACGGCAAGCCGCTGCTGCGGGCTTACAGCATTGCCAGCCCCAATTACGCTGAACATCTGGAATTTTTGAGCATCAAGGTGCCCGATGGTCCATTGACCTCACGCCTTCAGCACATTCAGGTGGGTGATGCCCTTACCGTCGGGCGCAAGCCCACGGGCACGCTGTTGATCAACTATTTGCTGCCCGCCAAGCGCCTTTATTTGCTGGCCACCGGAACAGGTCTGGCCCCATTTCTGAGCACCATCCGCGACCCCGATACCTACGAAAAATTCGACCAAGTGATCTTGGTGCATGGCGTGCGTGAAGTGAAAGAGCTGGCTTACCGCGAATACATTCAAAACGTTTTACCGCATGACCCGTTCTTGGGCGATTTAGTGACCCGGCAATTGCGTTATTACCCCACCGTGACACGAGAGGCTTTTGAACACCAAGGCCGCATTCCCCAATTGTTGGCTGACGGCGTGATTGCGCAAGACCTCGGTCTGCCCTTGGTCAACCCCTTGGAAGACCGAATCATGATCTGCGGCAGCCCCGAGATGCTGCACGATCTCAAAGACTGGGCGCTGCGGCTGGGCTTTGAAGAAGGCAACACCAGCCGCCCGGGTGATTTCGTTATTGAGCGCGCGTTTGTCAGTTCCTGATCCGATTTCAGGTTCCACTTTCCCAGCGACATCCTATGTTTATGTCTCACTCCGATACCCCAACGACCCAGCAGAGCACATGTTCGGCCATGACGGCACCCACGGTCCTCATCGTGCCAGGCTGGCGCAACTCGGGTCCAGGCCACTGGCAGACGTTGTGGCAGCAGCGCCTGCCGCAGGCGCGCCGCGTTGAGCAGCGCGATTGGATGTCGCCACGCAGACAGGCTTGGGTCGATCAACTGGGTGATGCCGTTCTACAGGCGCCAGGGCCTGTTGTCATCGTGGCCCACAGCCTTGGTTGTATTGCCACGACCCATTTGCCGCCGTCGGTGTCCGCGCGCATACAAGGTGCGCTGCTGGTGGCGCCAGCCGATCCTGAGCGCCGTGGCATCTTGGCCGACTTTGCTCCGGTGCCATACCAGAAGCTTCCTTACCGCAGCGTGCTGGTGGCCAGCAGCAACGACCCGTTTTGTCCGATTCGCTTGTCGGGTGCCTACGCACGTGCCTGGGGCAGTGAGTTTGTGCGCCTCAACGACGCTGGACACATCAATGCCGAGTCCGGGCATGGCGAGTGGCCACTGGGGCTGGCCTTGCTTCAATCACTGGGTGCTGAAGTGCCGCTCCCTCGTCGGGAAGCGGTCACCTGATTTTCTTTATTCATATTTCGTATAAGAAAACAAAAACAAAGTCGTTTGCAAACCAAGAGCCCCCTCCCACAATCCACCCCATCGTTCTTTTGACAGCTCACATCATGAAAAAAACCTTGAAACTCACCCTCGGCGCCATCGCGCTGGCCGCCGCTTCCTGGGCTTCTGCCCAGACCACGCTGCTCAACGTGTCGTACGACGTGTCGCGCGAGTTTTACAAAGACCTGAACACCGCCTTTGTGGCGAACTACAAAAAGAGCACCGGCAAAGACATCAAGGTGGACCAGTCGCATGCCGGCTCCAGCGCGCAGGCGCGCTCCGTGGCCGATGGTCTCGAAGCCGATGTGGTGACCATGAACACCACCACCGATGTGGACTTTCTGGCCAGTCGCGGCGTGGTGGCGGCCGACTGGAACAAGCGTTTTGCGCACAATGCCGCACCCACCACCAGCACCATGCTGTTTCTGGTGCGCAACGGCAACCCCAAGGGCATCAAGGACTGGGACGACCTCATCAAGCCCGGCGTGCAGGTGATCGTGGTGAATCCCAAGACCGGGGGCAACGGCCGCATGGCTTACCTGGCTGCCTGGGGTTCGGTGCGGGCCAAGGGCGGTACCGACGCGCAGGCCGCCGAGTTCGTGAGCAAGCTCTACAAAAACGTGCCGGTGCTGGCGCGCGGCGGGCGCGATGCCACGGGCATCTTTTTGCAGCGCAACATTGGCGACGTACTGATCACGTTTGAGTCGGAAGTGGTGTCGGTTGACCGCGAATTTGGCGTCGGCAAGGTGGATGCGGTTCACCCCAGCAGCAGCATCGTGGCGGAAAACCCGGTGGCCATCGTCGAGCGGACGGTGAACAAAAAGGGTACGGCCGCCCAAGCCAAGGCCTATCTGGACTTCCTCTACACCGAAGAAGCGCAAGAGATCGCGGCCAAACACGGCCTCCGTCCACGCTCTGATGCCGTGCTGAAGAAATACGCCAGCACCTTCAAACCGCTCAAGCTGTTCACGGTGAACGAATACTTTGGTTCCCTGGGAGAGGCGCAAAAAGTGCACTTTAACGACGGCGGCCTGTTCGACAAGCTTTACACGCTGGGCAAATAAATGTCGGGCGCTCTCGCATCCCTGCCGGTCTCGGGACCGGCAGCGGCGGGGGGCGGGCGCCGCAGTGGCGCGCGTGTCCTGCCAGGTTTCAACATCACGCTCGGGTTCACGGTTTTTTACCTCTGCCTGATCGTGCTGATCCCGCTGTCGGCGCTGCTGTTCAAGACCTTCACCCTGACCTGGCCGCTGTTCTGGGAAGCGGTTTCCTCGCCGCGCGTCATGGCCTCGTACCGTCTCACGTTTGGCGCATCACTCATTGCTGCGCTGGTGAACGTGGTGTTTGGCCTGTTGGTGGCCTGGGTACTGGTTCGCTACAACTTCCCGGGCAAGAAGTTTGTGGATGCACTGGTGGACTTGCCGTTTGCGCTGCCCACCGCCGTGGCCGGTATTTCGCTCACCGCGCTGCTGGCGGGCAATGGCTGGATTGGCCAGTACCTGGAGCCGCATGGCATTCAGCTCGCCTTCAACCCCAACGGTGTGGTGATTGCGCTGATCTTCGTGGGCCTGCCGTTTGTGGTGCGCACGGTGCAGCCGGTGCTGGAAGACACCGAAAAAGAGCTTGAAGAGGCCGCCACTTGCCTGGGTGCCACGCGCTGGCAGACCTTCAGCCGGGTCATTTTTCCGAGCATCGCGCCCGCTTTGCTCACCGGCTTTGCCATGGCGTTTGCCCGCGGCGTGGGCGAATACGGCTCGGTCATCTTCATTGCCGGCAACATGCCCATGGTGTCTGAAATCACACCGCTCATCATCATCAGCAAGCTGGAGCAGTACGACTACGCTGGCGCCACAGCGGTGGCCACGGTGATGCTGGTGATCTCGTTCATCCTGCTGCTGGTCATCAATGGCTTGCAAGCGTGGCAGCGCAAGCGTTCTGGAGGTAGCAACCAATGAGTGCCCTGACTTCACGCACCGCACGCAAAGGCACCACCGAAGCCGCCTGGGTGCGCTATGTGCTCATCGGTACCGCACTGGTGTTCATGTTTCTGTTCCTCGTGCTGCCGCTGGCTGCCGTGTTCACAGAAGCCCTGCGCAAGGGCTGGGATGCCTATTTTGAAGCATTGCAAGAGCCCGATGCCTGGTCGGCCATTCGCCTGACGCTGATCGTGGCTGCTGTGGCCGTGCCGCTGAACCTGGTGTTTGGCGTGGCGGCGGCCTGGTGTATCGCGAAATACGAGTTCCGGGGCAAGTCGTTTCTCACCACATTGATTGACCTGCCGTTTTCCGTGTCGCCGGTGGTGGCTGGTCTGATCTACGTGCTGGTGTTCGGCGCGCAGGGCTGGTTCGGCCCCTGGCTGATGGAGCACGACATCAAGATCATCTTTGCGGTGCCCGGCATCATCTTGGCCACCATTTTTGTCACATTTCCCTTCATTGCGCGCGAGCTCATTCCGCTCATGCAGGCGCAGGGCAATGACGAAGAGCAGGCTGCCATCGTGTTGGGCGCCACCGGGTGGCAGACCTTCTGGCGCGTGACCCTGCCCAACATCAAGTGGGGCCTGATCTATGGCGTGATTCTTTGCAACGCCAGGGCCATGGGTGAGTTCGGTGCGGTGAGCGTGGTGTCGGGCCACATCCGCGGCCAGACCAACACGATGCCGCTGCACGTGGAGGTTCTCTACAACGAATACCAGTCGGTGGCCGCCTTTGCTGTGGCCTCGCTGCTGGCCCTGCTGGCCCTGGTGAGCCTGGCCGTCAAGAGTCTGGTCGAATGGCGCCATGAGCGCGAGATGAAGGCAATCTCAGAACTGCCGCCCGAGCGGCCCACACAGCCAACGCCTGCCACAGCCGTTCCGGTCTGAGGTCTGAACAGAGAACATCGACATGAGCATTGAAATTCGCAACGTCAACAAGCACTTTGGCAGCTTCCACGCGCTGCAGGACGTGAACCTCGACATCGCTTCGGGCGAACTGCTGGCGCTGCTCGGTCCCTCGGGCTGCGGTAAAACCACCTTGCTGCGCATCATCGCCGGGCTGGAAGCGCCCGACACCGGCAGTATCCATTTCAGCGGCGCAGACACCACCGATGTACACGTGCGCGAACGCAACGTGGGTTTCGTGTTTCAGCACTACGCGCTGTTTCGCCACATGACGGTGTTTGAAAACGTGGCTTTTGGCTTGCGCGTGAAGCCGCGCGGCGTGCGTCCGAGCGAAGCGCAGATCAAGAAAAAAGTGCACGACCTGCTGGGCCTGGTGCAACTGGACTGGTTGGCAGACCGCTACCCTTCGCAGCTCTCGGGCGGTCAGCGCCAGCGCATTGCCCTGGCCCGTGCGCTGGCGGTGGAGCCGCAGGTGTTGCTGCTGGACGAGCCTTTCGGCGCACTCGACGCTAAGGTGCGCAAGGAACTGCGCCGCTGGCTGCGCCGCCTGCACGACGAGTTGCATGTGACCAGCATCTTCGTGACCCACGACCAGGAAGAGGCGCTGGAGGTGGCCGACCGCGTCGTCCTGATGAACAAGGGTGTGGTGGAACAGACCGGGTCACCGCAAGACGTGTGGGACCACCCGGCAAGCCCGTTTGTGTATGGCTTTTTAGGTGACGTGAACCTGTTTCACGGCCGCGCGCACGAGGGCCTGCTGCACCTGGACGGCGTGGCCATTGACACACCCGAACACGCTGGCGCACAGCATGCCCAGGCCTTTGCCTATGTCCGCCCGCACGATCTGGATGTGCAGCGCTACCAGCCGGGAGCCAGTGGCATCGTGGCCAGGCTCAGCCGGGCCATTGTGGTGGGGCCGATTGCGCGGCTGGAACTCATGCCGGTTGAGAACAATCAACCCCAGGGACACGATCCTTTGATTGAGGCGCAAATTCCTGCGCAACAATTCAAGGAGTTGGGCTTCAAAGATGGTGAAACACTTGTCGTGTCACCCCGCAAGGCCCGCGTATTTCTGCAAGGACACTGACTTGATCCCTACGATTCCGACCGTTACCCCGTCTGTTTTTGAGCGTTTTCCCCGCCAGTTTTTGGGCTTGGTGGCCATGGGCAGTGCTGCCATGCTGGCTTTTGGTCTCTACCTGCAGCATGCGGTGGGGCTGGAGCCATGCCCCATGTGCATCGTGCAGCGTTATGCGCTGATTATGGTGGCGGTGGTGGCTGGCGTGGCTGCGGTGCTGCCGCAGCGCGGTGCGCGCCACACGGCGCTGTGGCTCATGGCGGGTCTGGCGGTATTTGGCGCTTTTGTGGCGGCGCGTCAAAGCTGGCTGCAGTGGAACCCGCCCGAGGTGCTGAGCTGTGGCCGCGACTTTTTCGGGATGATCGAGTCGTTCCCGCTCAAACGCGCCATTCCCATGATCTTCAAAGGCAGTGGCGACTGTTCTGAAATCGACTGGACCTTCCTGGGCTTGTCGATTGCGAACTGGTCTTTCCTGTATTTCACCGCTATCGCGGTGTTGGCCGCTACGCTCTGGTTTCGGCGCCCTGGGCGCTGAAATCCGCAACGGGCTGCGTCAGAGTATGGCGCGGCCCGGGCGCTCGCAGACCCCGTGGGCGCGGCCCACCATGGGGGAGTCTGGCGAGCCGGTGTTTTTCGGATTTTTGTTGGCGTAGGGCAGCTTTTGCAGCAAGTCGCGCCTGGCGTTCAGGCGTGCCCGCTTTTTGCAGTCGCTTTTGATCACCGTCCACGGTGAGTCGGCCGTGTCGGTCTCAAAAAACATGGCTTCCTTGGCCTCGTTGTGGTCATCCCACTGGTCCAGTGACGCCAGGTCAATCGGGCTCAGTTTGCACTGTTTCAGCGGGTGATCCTTGCGCTCCTTGAAGCGGCGGCGCTGCTCTTCGCGGCTCACGGAAAACCAGAACTTGATGCGGTGCACGCCGCTGCGCACCAGTTGGCGTTCAAACTGCGGCGCCTGGCGCATGAATTTCTGGTGTTCGTCGTCGCTGCAAAGCCCATGACGCGTTCAACGCCCGCACGTGGTACCAGCGGCGGTCGAACAGCATGATTCCGCCCGCTGTGGGCAGGTGCTGCCCGTGGCGCTGAAGGTACCACCGACCACGCTCCACGTCGCCCAGCCCGACCCGGCTGTTTCCAGCGCCACCACGCGGGCTCGGCGCGGGTTCAGGTGTTCCACCATGCGTTTGATGGTTCCCCTTTTCCCGCGGCATCGCGCCCCTCAAAAAAAATCATGACTCGCAGGTTGGAGCAGTTCCACCTGCAGCAGGGATTTTTTCGACTCACACACCCGGCGCGACTGGAGGTTTTGATCGGGACAGGCACCGGTGCGCCCGCCGGCGGCCAGCGCCTACGTCGGGGTTGGCCACGGCCTTGGTTTCGCTGCGCACCTTGTGCGTTTCCTGCTTGGGCAAGCGGCAGATGGCTTTTGCATCGTCGGGGCCGGCGCCTTCCAGATTGGCCCGCAGCGACTCGGCTTGTTCCGGCCGACCGATGTCGGTGCGCGAAAGCATGTCTTGTACCGCCGCCAACGGGGCGGCCTTGCGGGAGGCCACAGCCCGGGAAACCGCTTTTTTCCGGATTTTGGCGGGCAGGCTGCTGCCGGTGGTGTGCCCCGGCGCCACGCGGCGCGGCGCCTCATCTTCAGCAATGGCCAATGCCGCTGAGGCTTTGGATCGTGTCGCTGGCACTGGGTTTGAGGCGCGGGATGCGCGCGGTTTGGCGGCAGGTATTGTCGTGCCGCTGGCGGTGGCTTGGGCGTCATGCCCTGCTAGGAGAGTTTCTTCACCAGCACCTGGCTTTTGCGGTCCCAGTTGTACTTGCGCTTGCGCGCTTCGGGCAACCAGTCGGGGTTGACCTGCACGAACCCACGCTTGATGAACCAGTGCATGGTGCGGGTGGTGAGCACAAAAATGCTCTGCAGGCCCTGGGCCCTTGCGCGGGTTTCGATGCGCTTGAGCAGACGTTCACCGTCGCCCTGGCTCTGTGTGTCGGGTGACACGGTGAGTGCGGCCATTTCGCCGGTTCGCGCTTCCGGGTAAGGGTAGAGCGCGGCGCAACCAAAAATCACGCCGTCGTGTTCGATGATGGTGTAGTAGCCGGCATCGCGTTCAATTTCGGTGCGGTCGCGCTTGACCAGCGTGCCGTCTTTCTCGAACGGCTCGATCAGCGCCACGATGCCGCTCACGTCGTCCATGGTGGCTTCGCGCACGCTTTCCAGCTTTTCGTCGACCACCATGGTGCCAATACCGTCGTGGGTGTAGATCTCGAGCAACAGCGCACCGTCCACCGCAAACGGCAAGATGTGGCTGCGGTCCACGCCACCTTCGCAGGCCCGGATGCAGTGCTGCAGGTAAAACGCGGTGTCGGTGGGCTGGGTAGCGGAGGGCAGGGCGGCCAGCATGGTCTTGGCGGCGGCCAGCGGCAGCTCGGTATCGATCTCGCTGGTGGGGTCGCTGGCGTCGAGCCGGATGCCGGGTACCTCGGTCAAGAAAATCAGCTTGTCGGCCTGCAACGCCATGGCCACCGAGGTGGCCACGTCTTCCATGGTCAGGTTGAAGGCCTCGCCCGTGGGCGAAAAGCCAAAGGGCGACAGCAGTACCAGCGCGCCCATGTCCAGCGTGCGCTGAATGCCTTCGGTGTCAATTTTGCGCACCAGGCCCGAGTGCTGAAAGTCCACCCCGTCCATCAGGCCCACGGGGCGGGCGGTCACAAAGTTGCCTGAAATCACCCGCACCGTGGCGCCCGCCATGGGCGTGTTGGGCAGTCCCTGGCTGAACGCCGCTTCAATTTCATAGCGCAGCTGGCCCGCAGCTTCCTGGGCGCAGTCCAGCGCCACCGAATCGGTGATGCGCATGCCGTGCGAGTATTTGGGCGTGTGGCCCTTGGCGAGCAGTTGTTCATTCACCTGGGGCCGGAACCCGTGCACCAGCACGATTTCCACGCCCATGCTCTGGATCAGTGCCAGGTCTTGCGCGATCAAGGGCAGCTTGCCCGCGGCGATGGCTTCACCCGCTACCCCCACCACCACGGTGCTGCCGCGCAGCTTGTGGATGTAGGGCGCCACCGATCGAAACCAGGGCACAAAGGTGAAATTGAAGACGTTGGACATGTGGGCGGGCAGATCGGGCGGGCAGGCGGGCAGGGGAGGGGCAGGCGCGGATAATCACCGTTTGCCTGATTTTGACTGAAGTTGTGCCCTTGTCCTCTACGCCTCTGCATATCGAATTTCCCGAGTCCCTGCCGGTCTCTGCGCGCCGCCACGAGATTGAGGCGGCCATGCGCGAGCACCAGGTGGTCATCGTCTGCGGGGAAACCGGCTCGGGCAAGACCACGCAGTTGCCCAAGATTGCGCTGCTGATGGGGCGCGGCAAGCTCAACGCCAAGCCGGGCCAGCGCCCGCAACTGATCGGCCACACCCAGCCGCGGCGCATTGCTGCGAGCAGTGTGGCCAAGCGCATTGCCGAAGAGCTGAAGACGCCATTGGGCGAGGTGGTGGGCTTCAAGGTGCGGTTTCAAGACCGGCTGAGCAAGGACGCGTCCGTCAAGCTCATGACCGACGGCATTTTGCTGGCCGAAACGCAGACCGACCCCGACCTGCGCGCCTACGACACGATCATCATCGACGAGGCGCACGAGCGCAGCCTGAACATCGACTTTTTGCTGGGCTACCTGCGTCAGTTGCTGCCGCGCCGGCCCGACCTGAAGGTGGTGGTGACGTCGGCCACCATCGATGCCGACCGTTTCGCGCAGTATTTCGCTTCCAAACGCGGTCCAGCACCGGTTATTCAGGTCTCGGGCCGCACCTTCCCGGTGGAGGTGCGTTACCGGCCGTTTGAAGAAAGCCGCGACTACGACCTCAACAACGCCATTGCCGACGGCGTGGACGAGTTGTGGCGCACACCGCAGGGTGGTGACATCCTGATCTTTTTGCCGGGTGAACGCGAAATCCGCGAAGCCACGGACCACCTGCGCAAACACCTGAGTCACACCCCCACCCTGCGCAACGCCGAGGTGCTGCCGCTGTTTGCGCGCCTTTCGCAGGCCGAGCAGGACCGCATTTTTCAGGACCACAGCGGACGGCGCATCGTGCTGTCGACCAACGTGGCCGAAACCTCGCTCACCGTGCCGGGCATCCGCTACGTGATCGACGCCGGCACCGCGCGTGTGAAGCGCTACAGCTTTCGCCAGAAGGTGGAGCAGCTGATGGTCGAGCCCGTCAGCCGGGCGGCGGCCAACCAGCGCGCCGGGCGCTGCGGCCGGGTGGCCGATGGTATTTGCATCCGGCTCTATGACGAAGCCGGCTTCAATGGGAGGCCCGCCTTCACCGACCCGGAAATTTTGCGCAGCTCGCTGGCCGGTGTGATTTTGCGCATGAAGGCGCTGCGCCTGGGCGCGGTGGAAGACTTCGCCTTCATTGAGCCGCCGCAAAAGCGCGCGATCGTGGACGGCTATCAGCTGCTGAACGAGCTGGGCGCTGTGGACGACAACAACGAGCTGACGCGCATTGGCGACACGCTGTCGCGCCTGCCGCTGGACCCGAAAGTGGGCCGCATGTTGCTGGAGGCCAAAGAGCGCGGTGCGCTCGACGAGGCGATGGTGATCGCCTCGGCGCTCTCCGTGCAGGACGTGCGTGACCGCCCGATGGACAAGCAGGCCCAGGCCGACCAGGCGCATGCCAAGTTCGACGACGAAAAAAGCGAATTTACCGGCACGCTCAAGCTCTGGAAGTGGCTGGACGACACCAAGGGCGGCCACGGCAAAGACCACAAGCTGAGCCACCGCCAATACGAAAACCTGCTGCGCGAGAACTACATCAACGTGCGCCGCGTGCGCGAATGGCGCGACATCCACAGCCAGTTGCACACGGTGGTGGCCGAGCACAAGTGGACGCTCAACACCCAGCCAGCGAGCTACGAGCAGTTGCACCTGTCCATGCTCTCGGGCCTGCTGGGCAACATTGGCCAGAAGAACGAGGCCGAAGACTGGTACCTGGGCGCGCGCGGTATCAAGTTTCACCGCCACCCCGGCGCCAACCTGAGCAAGAAGCCCGGGCGCTGGATCGTGTGTGCCGAGCTGGTGGAGACCACGCGCCTGTTTGGCCGAGGTATCGCCTCCATCGAGCCGCAGTGGCTGGAGCAGGTGGGCGCGCATCTCATCAAAAAGCAATTGCTTGACCCGCATTGGGAAAAGAAGGCCGCGCAAGTCACGGCGCTGGAGCGCGCCACGCTCTACGGCCTGGTGGTCTACCACAACCGCCGTACCGACTACGGCCGGGTGGACCCGGCGGGCGCGCGCGAAATTTTCATTCGTGAAGCGCTGGTGGCCGGTGAATGGGAAACGCGTTTGCCGTTTCTGGCCGCCAACCAGAAGCTGGTGAAGCAGGTGGCCGAGCTGGAGCACAAGTCGCGCCGACAAGACGTGCTGGTGGACGATGAACTGATTTTTGCGTTTTACGACGCGCAGATTCCCGCCGAGGTGTGCAGCGGCGCGGGTTTTGAGCGCTGGTACAAAGACGCGCAGCGGCTCAACCCCAAGCTGTTGCTGCTGACCCGAGAAGAGCTGATGCGCCACGAGGCGGCCGGCATCACCACGCAGGCGTTTCCGAAAACGCTGCGTCTGGGCGGGGTCGATTGCGCCTGCACCTACCTGCACGAACCGGGTGACCCGCGCGACGGCTTGAGCGTCACGGTGCCGATCTTTGCGCTGAACCAGGTGAGCGAAGACCGCTGCGACTGGCTGGTGCCCGGCATGCTGAAAGACAAGCTGCTGGCGCTGTTGAAAACCCTGCACCAGCGCCCGCGCTCGCGCCTGGTGCCCCTGCCAGCCACGGCCGAGCGTTTTGCCGCCGCGCTCACCGAGCCGGCGGTGTTTGGTGCGGGCAACCTGATGGATGCGCTGCTGAAACTGGTGCGCGAAGCGACACAGCTCGACATCGTGCGCAACGACATCAAGGTGGACATGCTCACCCCGCACCACTTCATGCACCTGCGCGTGGTGGACGAACACGGCCGCCAGCTGGGCCAGGGCCGCAGCCTGGCCGCGCTGAAAGCCGAACTGGGTGGGCAGGCGCGCGGCGCGTTTCAGGCGCTGGCTTCGCTCAAGCTGGAGAGCTTGCGCCCCGCACCGCCCGAGCCCAAGGCCGCCCCGACGCCAGCCAGCGCCGGCGGTGCCCGCCGCGCCACCGCTGAAGTGCCGACGGCATCTGCCACCAGTGTGGCTCAGCGCTACACCAGCTGGAGCTTTGGTGAACTGCCCGAGCTGATGGAGATCCGCAAAGGCGGGCAGACGCTGATTGGATTCCCGGCGCTCATGGATCTGGGTGATGCCGTGGCCATTGAGGTGTTTGACGAACCCGAGGTGGCGATGGCGCGCCACCGCGAAGGCCTGCGCCGCTTGTTTGCGCTGCAGATCAAGGACGCGTTGAAGTACCTGGAAAAGAACCTGCCCGGCCTGATGACCATGGCCACGGCCTACATGCAGGTGGGCAAAACCGAGAGCGGTTCGGGCGGCGGCACGCTGGAGGAGCTGCGCAACCAGATCATTGAACTCGCGCTGGACCGCGCCTTTTTGGCCGAACCGCTGCCCACCGACGAAGTGGCGTTCAAGAAACGGGTGGACGAGGGCCGGGGCCGGCTCACCCTGATCTCGACCGAAATTGCCCGCAACGCCGGCCTGATCTTGACCGAATACGCCGCCGCCGCACGCAAGCTCAAGGACAGCCGCCCGCCGGCCGACGTGGCCACCGATGTGACCCAGCAGCTGCAGCGCCTGGTGCCCAAACGCTTTTTGCTCACCACGCCTTATGCGCAACTGCAGCACTTTCCCCGCTATCTGAAAGCCGTTCAGCTGCGGCTGGACAAGCTGCGCACCGACCCGACACGCGACGCGACCAAACTGGCCGAGCTGCGCCCGCAAGAGCAGCGCTTCTGGCGCCTGGTGGCCGAGCGCAAAGGCGTGCAAGACGCGCGCCTCCAAGAACTGCGCTGGCTGCTGGAAGAGCTGCGCGTGAGCCTTTTTGCACAAGAGCTGCGAACGCCCCAGCCGGTGAGCGTGAAGCGGCTGGAAAAAACCTGGGCGCAAATCAACAGCTGAACGGGGCAGATCTTGATTTCCGGGGTCGAATCGGTTTACCACGTCGCGACGCTGTGCTATTCAATGGCTGTGTTGACAGCGCACCACCACTGCGGTTCACTCTAGGTTCTTGTGGGGCAAGTTGGCCTCGTTTGATGAGGAGCCGCAGATGGACCGTCGTGAGTTTGTCGAAAGTTGTGCGTTGGGTGCGGGCTCACTGGCGGCCACCGTGGCTGGCAGTGCCTGGGCAGCGAACGCCAAACCTCGGGCTTATGCGCGAGTGCTGTTGACCGACGCGTTCGGGCAAGCCATCAAGGCATCGAGCCTGCTGGCTCAAACCAACTACGTTTTCCATTACCCGTTTGAAGCCACGCCGGTGTTTTTGCTCGACTTGGGCAAACCGGCGCTGGCCACCAGCCTGCGCACGCGCGACCAGCAGGCTTACCAGTGGCCCGGTGGTGTGGGTCCGACGCGCAGCCTGGTGGCGTTTTCTGCCATTTGCGCGCACAAGCTGGTGTATCCCACCAAAGACCTGAGTTTCATCAGTTTTCGCAAAGGTGCGGCCAGCAACCCCCAGACGCCCAGCAAAGGCAACGACCTGATTCACTGCTGCGCCGACCACAGCCAGTACGACCCAGCGCGTGGTGCTCGGGTGCTGGGGGGTCCGGCCGAGCAGCCGCTGTGTGCGGTGCTGCTGGAACACGACCCGAAGGCCGACACCCTCACGGCGACCGGCACCTTGGGCGGAGAGCTGTTTGACGATTTTTTCAAAAAGTACGAGATGAAGCTGAGCCTGGAGGCAGGCCCCCGGGCCAAACAGGCTGTGGTGGGCCGCAGCGTGGTGCGTGAGCTCGACAGCTTTTGCCGCAACGCCGTGCGTTGCTGATTCCCACGCCCGGCCGGTGTGCCATCACGCCGGCTGGATCAAAGGCGGGCGAGCCGCTTGAGCGCCTCGTGCAGCGTGGCGTCTTTTTTGGCGAAGCAAAAGCGCACCACCTTCTGGTCGAAACCGTTGCCGTAAAACGCCGACAGCGGAATGGCCGCCACACCGATTTCACGCGTGAGCCACTGGCAAAAATCCGCCTCGGGCAGGTCGCGTTCGGGCACAGTCAGGCCAGAAATGTCCACGCACTGGAAGTAGGTTCCGGCACCCGGTAGCAGCTTGAAGCGGGTGCTGGCCAGTCCCTCACGAAACAGATCGCGCTTGCGCTGGTAGAAAGCCGGCAGGTTCAGATAGGGCGCCGGGTCGGCCATGTAGGCGGCCAGCGCGTGTTGCATCGGCGTGTTCACGGTGAACACATTGAACTGGTGCACCTTGCGAAACTCGGCTGTGAGCGTGGCGGGGGCCACCACGGTTCCCACCTTCCAGCCGGTCACATGGTAGGTTTTACCGAAGCTGCTGACGATGAAGGCGCGGGCCGCCAGGCCGGGAAAGCGCGCCGCGCTCTGGTGCTGCTGGCCGTCGAACACCATGTGCTCGTACACCTCGTCGCTGATCAGCAGCACGTTGGTCGGGGCCAGCAGATCTTGCAACTGGAGCATGTCCGCCGCGCTCCACACCTGGCCGCTGGGGTTGTGCGGGCTGTTGATGAGGATGGCGCGGGTGCGCGGTGTGATGGCGCCGCTGATGCGCTCAAAGTCGGGCCGGAAGCTGCCCGGTGTGAGCGGTACACGCACCACCACGCCTCCAGCCAGTTCGATGCTGGGCACATAGCTGTCGTAGCAAGGCTCCAGCACGATGACCTCGTCGCCCGGGTGCACCACCGCCAAGATGGTGGTGAGGATGGCCTGCGTGGCACCTGCGGTGACGGTGATTTCCGTGTGCGGGTCGCAGGCCAAGCCGTATAGCGCCTGCATTTTGGCGGCCATGGCCTGGCGCAGCGCAGGCACGCCGGGCATGGGCGGGTACTGGTTGTGGCCGGCCTGCATGGCCTGCGTCACGGCATTCACCAGCGCCGGGTCGCAGTCAAAGTCGGGGAAACCCTGGCCCAGGTTGACCGCACCGGTTTCAGCCGCCAGCGCCGACATGACGGTAAAGATGGTGGTGCCCACCTTGGGCAGACGCGAGTTGAGAACTGGGGTGTGGAGGGCTTGAAAAGGCATGTCAATGTCTGAATGTCTGGGGAGTTGCGACCGGGGGGCGTCAGAGCTCATAGTCGTCAGGTGTGCCGCTCATGGCGCGCAGGATCGATTCGCGGGTGAGCCGGTCGCTGAGCAGTTCGGCGAAGCGAAGTACAAAATGGCGCAGATAGGTGCCGCGCTTGAAGGCCACGCGTGCCAGGTTGTGACCAAACAGCTGCGCAGCGGGGCGTGCCACGAGGTCGGGCGTCTGGTTTTCGCCCTGCATGGCCATTTCGGCCACGATGCCCACACCCATGCCCAGCTTGACATAGGTCTTGATCACGTCCGAGTCGATGGCCTCCAGCACCACGTTGGGCTGCAGGTGGCGCAAGGCAAAGGCCTGGTCAATGCGCGTGCGACCGGTAAAGCTGGGGTGGTAGGTGACAAGCGGCACCTGGGCCAGATCATCCAGGGTGATGCGCTCACGCTCCAGCAGCGGATGGTCAAACGGGAGCACCAGCACGTGCTGCCATTCGTAGCAGGGCAGTGTGACCAGCTCGGGGTAGTTCACCAGCGACTCTGTGGCCACCCCGATCTCGGCCACTTCTTCCATCAGCATTTTGGCAACCTGGTCGGGCGAACCCTGGTGCAGACTGATGCCGACCTTGGGGTAGGCCTGACGCAGTGCGGCAACCGGCCCGGGCAGCACATAGCGGGCCTGGGTGTGCGTGGTGGCAATGGACAGCGTGCCGCTGTCTTGTGCCGAATACTGCTCGCCAATGCGCTTGAGGTTGTTCACCTCGCGCAAGATGATTTCAATGCTTTTGAGCACCTGCACGCCAGGCTCGGTCACGCGTTTGATGCGCTTGCCGTGGCGGGCAAAAATCTCGATGCCCAGTTCGTCTTCGAGCTCAATGATGGCCTTGGAAACCCCTGGCTGCGAGGTGTGCAGGGCTTTGGCCGCTTCGGTCAGGTTCAGGTTGCGGCGCACCGCTTCCTGGACAAACCGGAACTGGTGCAGGTTCATGGCAGGTCTTCAAGGGCAATCGTTGCCAGCACCGCGGTCAGACGCGGGTCTTCGCCAGCGGCGGGCAGTTGTTCAAACCGCACCTCGGGGTGGGCCTGGGCCAGCGCCGTCATGAGCACGGGCAGGTCTTCCCGGGCATGCTTGCCCATGCCAAAAAACAGAGGCAACACGCGCAAGCGGGTCACACCTTGCGCCACCATCTGGCGCGCGGCGGTGGCCATGTCGGGTTCGCACAATTCCAGATAAGCGCACAAAACCCGCGCAGCCGGGTCGGAGCGCCCGATTTGCTGCGCCACCGACTCGACCGGCAAGCGCCACAGCGGGTCGCGCGAACCATGGGCAAAAACAATCACACCAAGCATGTTGAACCTATCGTCGAAGCACCAGCCAGCCAAAGGCGGCGAGTGAGAAAACCGAGTAAATCAGCGATGGCGATGCCGCTGCCAGCCAGGGTTGCCACTGGTTAAGGTTGCCGATATAGCCGAAAACGTTGTTGAGCAGAAAAAAGCTGATGCCGATCAGCACGCCACCAAACACATAGCCGGTGATGCCGCCCGAGCGGAAGTGCAGGTAGGCAAAGGGCAGCGCCAGCACCACCATCACCAGGCAACTCAGAGGGTAGAACACCTTGCGCCAGAACTCGATTTCGTAGCGCTGCGCGGTCTGGTTGTTGGCTTCCAGGTGGCGAATGTAGGCAAACAGGTCGGCGGTGCGCATGCGCTCGGGCTTGAGCAGGGCCACCGACACCATTTCGGTGCTGATGCTGCTGGGCCAGCGAAAAGTCTCCAGCGTGCTGCGGGTGATGCGCGCCGAGGCCAGTCCGGCGGTGTCGAATTCGCGCCGCTCGACCTGTTGCAGCGTCCACGACTCATCGGTCTCGATCTGCCCGGTTTGGGCTTGCAAGGTTGAGACCAGAAAACCCTGGTTATCGAATTCGAAAATGCGCACTTCGCCGAGTCCACCCTGCGGTGAGAGCGAGCCCACGTTGACCGAGAAATTGCTGTAAGCCTGCCGTTCTTTCAGCCAGGCGCCGGTTTGGCCCAGGCTGATGCGGCCTTGGTAGGTCGACTTCAGCAGTTGCGCGGTTTTGTCGGCCAAGGGGGCCACGTAGTCGCCAATGGCAAACGTCAGGGTCACAAAAATGACGCCCAGTCCCAGCAAGGTGCGCAACGCGCGCCAGGGCCCCAGGCCGCTGGTGCGCAGAATGGTGTACTCCGAACCCTGGGCCAGGCGTGCCAGCACAAACACCGATCCAATCAGCACCGCAATCGGCATGAGTTCGTACACCCGGCTGGGCATCAGCAGCAGAACGTAAAGCAAGGCGTGGCGAATTTCGTAGACCAGGTTGGCGTCCAGCGGCGACACCCGGCCCAGCGCGGGCAACTCTTCGACAAAGTCGAAAAAGAAAAACAGCGACAGGAAGGCCAGGAGCACAAAGCCCACGGCCACAAAAATTTCTCCGTAGATCAGGCGTCGAATGGTTTTCATGCGCGAGCCTCACTGGCAGGCTTGCCCCTGTTGCGCCAGCCGGTGAGCCCGTCTCGCAGACTCAGGTTGTTGTGGCGCTTGGCCAGCCACAACAGGGCCAGCACGAACACCACGCCATGCAGCATGACCATGAATGTGCCCAAGCCGATAAAACCGTTGGACACCCAGCTTTGGCCCAGGTTAAGCAGGTTGTAATAAAACACAAAGGCGAACAGGGTGAAGAACAGGTTGCCGCCGCGACCCGCGCGCGGGTTGCCTGCGGTCGTGGCGATCGCGATCAGCACAAAATTGAAGGCGGTCAGGGCCATGCCCACGCGCCAGCCCAGTTCGCCCAGATTGGCCTGGCTGGGGTTGCGAATCAGCTCCCAGCTGGGGCGCGCTTTCAGCCCCTGCGCGCTGCCGACCACCGCCTCTGCGTCGCCCACCAGGGTGCCGTATTCTTCAAACTCGCTCACGCGCAGACTGCTTTGGTCGGCAGCAATTTCAAGTCGCTGCCCGTTGTTGAGCATCAGCACCTGCTGTCCGTTGATCCATTCGATCCGGCCCGAGCGGGCTGAGGTGATCGTTTCACGGCCATCGTCTTCCTTGCTGGAGATGAAGATGTTGCGGCCCTCGGTGCCATCGGCGGTGTCTTTGTCGATAAAGAACACGCGGCGACCGCTGGACGATTCCTGGAACTGCCCGGGCGCGATGCGTTCCAGGTCACCACGTTTTTGGAAGCGGCTGCGCAGCTCCTCAGTTTGCTGATTGGCCCAGGGCCAGACAAAAAACACCATCAGCGTGATCACCAGCAAGATGGGCCATGCAAACCGCATGACAGGGCCCATAAAGCCTCCCAGCGAGCGACCGCTGGAAAACCAGATGATCATTTCACTGTCGCGGTACATGCGCGAGAGTGTGAAAACGATGGCAATGAACAGTGCCAGCGTCAGGATGGTGGGCATGCGTCCCAGCACCGTGTAGCCCAGCACCAGCATGACTTCTTCGGGGTTGACGCTGCCACGCGAGGCCAGACCCAGCGTGCGGATGAGCAGCATCGTCAGCACGATGGTGAACAGCACCACCAGCGTGGCCCCGAAGCTTCGGGCCAGCTCTTTGCGAATGGAGGAATGGAATAACATCGAATGACCACAGGAAAACGCAATTATGGACTTCGAACTTAAATCCCTTTCGCCCGAACAAGCGGCTGCCCTGGCTGTTGATGCCTTGCTGGTGCTGGTGCCCGACGCGCTGTCGCCCACCCCCCTGGCCGGTGCTTTGGCCACCCTCACATCCGAGGCCGCGAGCAAGGGTGATCTGGAAGCGGGGCTGGGTAAAACACTGTGCTGCTACCGGGTGCCCGGTATCAGGGCGAACCGTGTGGTGCTGGTGCGTGCCGGGAACGGCTCGGCCCTTGCAGTGCGCAAGGCTGTGGCAGCAGGCATGGCCTCGCTCAAGCAACCCAGCATCCAGACAATGGGCCTGGTGTTGAGCCTGCTGGATGACGGCAGTGACACGGTGCGCGCCGCCATGCAGGCTTGCGCCGACGCCAGCTACACCTACACCACAACCAAGCCATCTGCCAAGGCGCGCGCCTTGCAGCAGGTGGTGGTGGCTGTTTCTGAGGCGTCTGCCGTTCAAGCTGCTTTTGATGCCGGCAAGGCCATGGTCACCGGCGTGGAATTTGCCAAAGAATGGGCTAACCGGCCGGCCAACCACGCCACGCCGAGCATGCTGGCCGACGCTGCGCGCAAGCTGGGCCGCAAGCCCGGCATCAAGACCGAGGTGTTGGGCCCCAAAGAAGTGGCTGCCCTGGGCATGGGTGCCTTTCTGGCGGTGGCTCGTGGCTCCGTGGAACCTTTGCGCTTCATCGTCATGCGTTACACCGGTGCGGCCAAGTCCAGCGCGCCCGTCGTGCTGGTGGGCAAGGGCATTACGTTTGATACGGGTGGCATCTCCATCAAGCCTGCTGCAGAAATGGACGAGATGAAGTTCGACATGGGCGGCGCTGCCAGCGTGCTGGGTACTTTTGCCGCGCTGGCCGAACTGCAGCCCGCCATCAACGTGGTCGGGCTGATTCCCAGTTGCGAAAACATGCCCGATGGGCAAGCGGTGAAGCCAGGCGATGTGGTCACCAGCATGAGCGGCCAGACCATCGAGGTGCTCAACACCGATGCAGAAGGGCGCCTGATTTTGTGCGATGCGTTGACCTACGCGGGCCGCTTCAAGCCCCGCAGCGTGGTGGACATCGCCACCTTGACCGGCGCCTGCGTGATTGCTTTGGGTGCGGTGCGCTCGGGTCTGTTTTCCGCGCACGACGACATTGCCTCGGCGCTGCAGCAGGCTGGTGAAAGCGCGTTGGACCCCTGCTGGCGCATGCCCCTGGATGAAGAATACGCAGAAGGCCTCAAGTCCAATTTTGCCGATATTGGAAACGTGGCCGGACGCCCTGGCGGCGCTATTACCGCCGCAAAGTTTTTACAAAAGTTCACTGCCGATCTGCCTTGGGCGCATCTGGACATTGCCGGTACCGCTTGGAAGGGAGGGGCCGCCAAGGGATCTACAGGGCGGCCTGTGCCGCTGCTGTTGCAATACCTGCTGGATGAGGCCGCGCGACCAGAACGGGCCGCCGGAGCTGAGCCCAAAAAAGCCACCAGGCGTTCGATCAGGGACTGAGCGGTGATCGGATAAACATGACCGAGGTGGCTTTCCATTTCAACGCGCTCGACAAGCAGGGATACGCTTGCCGGTTGCTGCGCAAGGGTTACCTCAAGGGTGCACGGCTCCTGGTGCGCACGGACGTCCGTGCCCTGGAGGCACTGGACAGTGCGTTGTGGGCGTTTACCTCGGGTGAATTCATACCCCACGGGCGCGAGGGCGATGCCTCCTATCTGCTTCGACGATCCCCCATTCAGCTGTACACCGAGTTGCCTGAGTCCGTCGAAAACAGCGCTTCTGTTGTGGTGGTCAACCTGCGTGGCAGCCTGCCACCCGGGTACGAGCGCTTCGCCCGCGTGATTGAAATTGTGACTTTTGACGAGAACGACAGGTTGCAGGCCCGCGAGCGGTGGCGGGCGTACAAGCAGCGTGGCATCGATCCTGTGCGACATGATCTTCAATTGGCCCCACAGGACTGAACTGCGGCAAGCGTGGTCCCGATTCCCGCACCCCCAGTGGTCATATGCGCCTCGCTAATGATGCATTCGTTGCTGTAATTCACCTGCGGGCAAACCCTTGGACGAGCCCGCAGTTGTTCAATGGTTTTGATAACCAGCAGTTTTTTAGAGTATCTTTGCAAGTGTGGAGAAAAAAAGTTCCCACCGCATTCCAATTCTTTTTCCTTTCCGAGGATCTCTATGCAACTCAACATGAAACTGGCCGTGCTCGCAGCGGCTGTCGCTTTGGCCGCTTGCGGTAAAAAGGAAGAGGCTGCGCCGGCTGCTCCCGCTGCGGCACCTGCTGCTGCCGAAGCTCAGGTTATCAAGATTGGTCACGTCGGTCCTACCAGCGGTGCCATTGCGCACCTCGGCAAGGACAACGAAAACGGCGCCAAGATGGCCATCGAAGAGCTGAATGCTGCTGGCCTGACCATCGACGGCAAGCCAGCCAAATTTGAGCTTCTGGCCGAAGATGACGCCGGTGATCCCAAGCAGGGCACCGCTGCAGCCACCAAGCTGGTTGACGCCAAAGTTGCAGGCGTGATTGGTCACCTGAATTCCGGCACCACCATTCCCGCTTCGCAGATCTACAACGACGCTGGCATTCCCCAGATTTCCCCCTCCGCCACCAACCCCAAGTTCACCCGCCAGGGCTTCCCCGGCGTGTTCCGCATGGTGGCTGACGACGTGCACCTGGGTGGCACGCTGGGCAAGTACGCCGTGGAAACGCTCAAGGCCAAGACCGTGGCCGTGATTGACGACCGCACGGCCTACGGTCAGGGCGTGGCCGACGAGTTCGAAAAAGGTGTGATTGCTGCTGGCGGTACCGTGGTGGGCCGTGAGTTCACCAACGATAAAGCCACCGACTTCAACGCCATCCTGACCACCCTGAAGGCCAAGAAGCCTGATGTCGTGTTCTTCGGTGGTATGGACGCTGTGGCCGGCCCGATGCTCAAGCAAATGAAGGCCCTCGGCATCAACGCCAAGTTCATGGGTGGCGACGGCATCTGCTCCAGCGAGTTGCCGAAACTGGCGGGCGACGGCATGGCCGATGAGCAGGTCTTCTGCGCCGAAGCGGGCGGAGTTGAAGGTGAGCAGAAAGCCGGCATGGACAAGTTCCGTGAAGACTTCAAGGCCAAGTTTGGCGCTGAAGTGCAGGTGTATGCACCTTATGTCTACGACGCTGTCAAGGTGATGGCCAATGCCATGGTGACGGCCAACTCAGCCGACCCGGCCAAGTACCTGCCAGCGCTGAAAGCTACGGACTATAAAGGCGTGACCGGCAACATTGCCTTTGACGAAAAAGGCGACATCAAGAACGGTGCCCTGACGCTGATGACCTACAAGGCCGGTGTCCGCACCACCCTGGCCGTCATTCGCTGATCGCATGGGTACATGGTCAAAGCCGCCACGGCTTTGACACCTTGTAAAAACCACCTTGCGGAACCGCAAGGTGGTTTTTTTTGCGCGCTCAAAACGGCTTGAGCCAGTCAGGAATCCTCGCCCCAACCCGCAAGCGGAAGGGGACGAGAAGTCACCGCCGGGCCAAATCACCATTCAGCAGATTCGTCCTTCCTCTGACACCGGCCATCTGAACCGAATGGCCCTCAGAACGTGATTGCGATCCCGTTCCGGGACAGGACTGTCCGGCAATCGCGCCCGTTGCCGTGAAACAGGAGCACGGCACAAGCCTGTTGCGATCGGATTCAATCCGTGGCAGGCTGGCAAAATGCGTCGGGCTGCGGGAGGATAATTTACCCATGAATGCTGTGACCAATTCCCCCCCGACCAGTCCCGTCGATGCCGCCCTTCAATCCCAGCCCTACCTCACCGCCGCGCTGTACAAATTCGTCGATTTGCCCGATTACCGTGCCCTGCGCGAGCCGCTGCTGGCCTGTTGCGAAGCCCATCAGGTCAAGGGCACGCTGCTGTTGGCCAGCGAAGGCATCAACGGCACCATTGCCGGGCCAGAGGCCGGTGTGCGCGCCGTGCTGGCCCATCTGCATGCCGACCCGCGCCTGGCCAGCCTGCAGCATAAAGAAGCCTGGGCCGACAAGCCGCCTTTTTTGCGCATGAAGGTGCGACTGAAGAAGGAAATCGTCACCCTGCGGGTGCCCGAGCTTGATCCGAACAAAACGGTGGGCCAGTACGTGAAGCCGCAAGACTGGAACGCCTTGCTGGCCGACCCGGAGGTGGTGGTGATCGACACCCGCAACGACTATGAAGTGGTCATTGGCACGTTCAAGGGCGCCATCAACCCCAACATCAAAACGTTTACCGAGCTGCCCGCCTGGCTCGACGCCCAGCCTGCCCTGCAGGCCGGGTCCGCTAAAAAGACCAAGGTGGCCATGTTTTGCACCGGTGGTATTCGCTGCGAAAAGTCCACCGCGCTGATGAAGATGCGCGGTTTTGACGAGGTGTACCACCTGGAAGGCGGCATCCTGAAATATTTGGAAGAAATTCCACCGGAGCACAGTATTTGGCAGGGCGAGTGCTTTGTGTTCGACGAGCGGGTGAGCGTCGGCCATGGTCTTCAACCCGGCCCCTACGGCCTGTGCCGCTCGTGCCGCTGGCCGCTCAGCGCTGAAGACAAGGCGTCACCGCACTATGTCAAAGGCGTGAGTTGCCCGCAATGCCACGACAAGCGCAGTCCGGAGGAAAAAGCCCACCTGGCCGAGCGCCAGCGCCAGGTGGAGCTGGCTGAAGCCCGGGGCGAGGTGCATGTGGGCGCACGGCTTCACAACCACGAGCACTGAACGCGGCCCGAATCCGGGCGCCCGGCGCACATGCCCAGGGCTGCTTACATCGACGCTTCCAGCATCTCGCGGTAGTCGGCCACGCTGGCGCTGCGGGGGTTGGTCTTGTGGCAATGGTCGGCCAGCGCGCCGGTGATGATTTTTTCAAACCAGTCGTGTTCCACATGCAGGGCAGCGAGACCGGCAGGAAGGCCCAGGCGGGCGTTCATGTCGCGAATCGCCTGCGGTATATCGCGCCCACTGCGCAAGCCCATGGCATGCGCCATGCGGTCCAGACGGCGCTCTTTCTGCACCGACTCGGCGCCAGCGTTGAACTGGATCACCGCCGGTAAAAAAAGTGCGTTCAGGGTGCCGTGGTGCAGGCGCGGGTTCACGCCGCCCAGGCTGTGGCTGAGCGAGTGCACACAACCCAGGCCTTTTTGGAACGCCATGGCGCCTTGCATGCTGGCGCTCATCATGTTCAGGCGCGCTTCGCGGTCTTGTCCATCTTGGGTCGCGCGCTCAATATGGGCCCAGCCGCGCTCCAGGCCGTCCAGCGCAATCCCGTCGGCCGGCGGGTTGAAGGCGGGCGCCATGAAGGTTTCCATGCAATGGGCAATGGCGTCCATGCCAGTCGCTGCGGTCAACATAGGCGGCAGGCCCAGGGTGAGCTCGGGGTCGAGCAAGGCGGTTTTGGGCACCAGGTGCCAGCTGTGAAAACCGAGCTTTCGGCCATCGTCCACGATCACAATAGCGCCGCGCGCCACTTCGCTGCCGGTGCCCGCAGTGGTAGGTACCGCAATCAGGGGGGGCACACGGTCGGTGATTTTGGGCGAGCCGCCTTCGATGGTGGCGTAGGTTTTCAGCGGGCCTTCGTGGGTGGAGGCAATGGCCACGCCTTTGGCGCAGTCGATGGCGCTGCCGCCGCCCAGCGCAATCAAGCCGTCGCAGCCTTCTCGCTGGTACACCGCCACGGCCGCACGCACGGCCGCTTCGTTGGGGTTGGATGGCGTTTCGTCAAACACCGCCGGCGCAATACCGGGCAGGGCAGCCCGCGCCTTGTCCAGCAGGCCGGCCACGCGCACGCCAGCATCGGTCACGATGAGTGGTCGGGTGATCCCCACCCGCTTGCATTCGGCCTGCAGTTGCGCCAGGGCGCCGAACTCGATCAGGATGTTGGTCACATACAGAATTTGGGCCATGCGGGTCTCTCGTGGTCGTTGGAAGACAAAGTAAAACTATACGGCCGGGCGCGCTCGAAGCCAATGCCGCCCGCGCGACGAGCGGTCCCGCAAAAGACAGCCACAATGCCCACCCATGTCGCACCACAAGAACCCCCGGGCCTTGCTCACGCCGCTGATGCGTGGCCTGCTCGACCGCATGGCCCGCGCCGGACATCCGCCCCTGCATGCGCTCACGCCCGCTCAGGCCAAGCAGACTTACGAAGCGGGTGCCACCGTGCTCGACATTGCGCCCCACAAACTGGCGCGTGTGGAGCACCTGAAGCTTCCGGCCCGCGATGGATTTGAGCTGGCCGCCCGCCTCTTTGCGCCCCAAGCCGAGCGCCCGCTGCCGGTGCTGCTGTACCTGCATGGCGGGGGCTTTACGGTGGGCAGCGTGGCCAGCCACGAAAGGCTGTGCCGCCACCTGGCCCACCTGGCCCGCTGCGCGGTGGTGTCGGTGGACTACCGGCTGGCACCCGAATGGAAGTTCCCCACCGCTGTGGAAGACACCTGGGACAGCCTGGCCTGGCTGCGCGATCACGCCGCCGCGCTGCGGCTGGACGGCTCGCGCATGGCCATCGGAGGCGACAGCGCGGGCGGCACCCTGGCGGCCGTCACAGCCATCGGTGCACGCGATGCGGGCTGGCCGCTGGCGCTGCAGTTGCTGTTTTACCCGGGCTGCGCCGGCCACCAGAACACGCCTTCACACCACACGTTTGCCAAAGGCTTTCTGCTCGAAGAGCCGCACATCAGCTACTTTTTCGACCACTACCTGCGCAGCGCCGCCGACCGTGACGACTGGCGATTTGCCCCGCTGGACGGCGTCGACGCCACCGGCCAGGTGCGCGAGCTGGACGGCGTGGCGCCCGCCTGGGTGGGCCTGGCCGAATGCGACCCGTTGACCGACGAGGGCCTGCTCTACGCCGATCGCCTGCGCATGGCGGGTGTGCCCGTGGACCTGGAGATTTACGCCGGGGTGGTACACGGCTTCATCAACTTCGGTCGCGCCATTCCGCAGGCGCTGACCGCCCACAACGACGCCGCGCGGGCGCTGCGTCACGCTTTTGGAGGCTCCTGAATGACCGCACTGAAACGGGCTGATTTCCGCTTTTTCCACCGCATGCGGGTGCGCTGGGCCGAGGTGGACATGCAAAAGATCGTGTTCAACGCGCACTACCTGATGTATTTCGACACCGCCATAGCCGATTACTGGCGCGCCCTGTGTCTGCCCTACCAGGCCACCATGGATCAGCTGGAAGGGGATTTGTATGTGGTGAAGGCCACGGTCGAGTTTCACGCCTCAGCGCGGGTGGACGACCAGATCGAGGTGGCCATGAAGTGCAGCCGCATCGGCAGTTCGTCCATGACCTTCACCGGTGCCATCTTCCGCGGCGACGAGCACCTGATCACTGGTGACATCGTCTATGTGTTCGCCGACCCGGCCACCCAAAAATCGCGCCCGGTGCCGCCGGCACTGCGCGAGATCGTGCTGGGCTACGAGGCCGGCGAAGCCATGAGCACGCTCAAGGTGGGCCCCTGGAGCTTGCTGGGGCCGGACGCGCAGCGCATCCGCACCGAGGTGTTTGTGCAGGAACAGCGCATTCCCAAAGAGCTGGAATGGGACGAGGCCGATGCCACCGCAGTGCACGCCGTGGCCTACAACCGCCTCGGTGTGCCCGTGGCGACCGGACGCTACCAGGGCACGCAAGCGGGCGTGGTGAAGGTGGGCCGGATGGCGGTGACCCGTGTGCTGCGCGGTGGCCACCTGGGCCGCGACGTGCTGCACGCCCTGATGGGTGCGGCCCGCGGGGGTGGTGCGGGTGCAGTGGTACTGCATGCCCAGCGCAGCGCTGAAGGCTTCTACAGCCGCCTGGGTTACCAGTGCCGGGGCGAGCCCTTCGTGGAGGCGGGTATTGACCACGTGGAGATGGTCACGAAACTCTGATGCCGGTTCGGCACGGCGCATTGGGGTCCGCTGGCTCAAGCGACAATAACGAATCAGTGGTGCCGACCCATCCGCCCGGCAGCCTCGTACGGCTCAGCATCATCAGCGGGATGGATCGTCCACGCCGTTGCCCACCCCGACTGCAGTTCCATGGCCAAGACAAAGCGCAACGCGCCACCCCAATCCAGCACCCGCGCCCCAGCCAACCGTCCCGACACTTCGGTCGCGCCCGCCCAGGCTTCGGCTGAGGCGTCGATCCCTCCTGTGAGCGTGGCGAACTTGCCTGGCGAGGCGCTGCAGGGGGACTGGACGGTCGTCATCCTGGCTCTCATGATGTTTCTGGCGCCAGCGCTGGGGGTGCCCAACGAAGAAATGCTGCAGGACACGCTGAAATCCATCGTGGTGTCTTTTTCGGCCCTGGTGGCGGCCCTGTCCTTTTTCTGGAACCAGCGCAACCGCGACCAGGCGCTGCGCTGGCACGCCGTGATCTGCCTGCCCTTGCTGCTCATGGCCTACGCCCTGGGCAGCATGGTTTGGTCACACACGTTCCTGGCCGGCGTTGAAGCCATCCGGTGGTTCATTTTTGCAGTCATCGTCTGGCTGGGGCTGAACACGCTGAACCGGGAACGCCTGCCCACCCTGGCCTGGGGTATCCACGCGGGTGCTTTTTTTGCGGCACTCTGGACGGCTCTGCAGTTTTGGGTGGACTTCAAGTGGTTTCCGCAAGGCCCCAATCCGGCGTCCACCTTTGTCAACCGCAACTTCTTCGCCGAGTTCGTGGTCTGCACGCTGCCGTTTTCGGTGTACTTGCTGACCCGCGCGCGCAACAGTGCCACGGTGGCACTGCTGGCGTTTTCCATCGGGTTCAACCTGGTTGCCATGTTCATGACCGGTACCCGCTCGGCCTTGCTGGCGTTCGTGGCCCTGCTGTGTGTCATGCCGGTGGTGTTGTGGCGTTACCGCGGGCATCTGGCCATGAGTGGCTGGGATGCGGGGCACCGCCTCCTGGCCGTGGGGGTGCTGGTGGCCACGGTGTTGGGCCTGGGCCTGGTCGGCACCGGCAACCCGAAGTTGATCGAAGAGAACCGGGTGGAAGGTCGCGGGCTCAATGCGTTGGAACGGGGGTTCGCGCGAGCAAAATCCATGACACAAGCCGAGGAATACACCGAACGCTCGTTTTCGGTGCGCTGGGTCATGTGGCAGGCCACAGGCCGCGTCATTGCACAGCGTCCACTGAGCGGTGTGGGTGCCGGAGCCTGGGAAGTGGAGATTCCGCGCTACCAGACCGAAGGCTCTCAGCTCGAAACCGACTACTACGTGCACAACGAAATTTTGCAGTTGCTGGCCGAATACGGGCTGACGGGCTGGCTGTTTTTGCTGGGTTTGCTGGGCTATCTGGCGCGCGCAGCCTGGCGCACGCTGTGCCTGAAGGGAGAGGACGCGCAGGCAGAGGGCATGCTGCGGGCCACCACATTGGCGGGTTTGATGGCGTTTCTGATCGTTAGCAACGCGGGTTTCCCGTGGCGTATGGCAACCACCGGCGCCTTGTTTGCGGTGTGCCTGGGCATTTTGGCCGCTTCTGATGCGCGCCTGGCCCAGCGCGGCTGGACAGCGGCCGCCCGGCTGCACTGGACACCCGTTTTTTCAAAGATGGGCACCGTGGCCACCCTGGGCTGCCTGGCGCTGGCGGCCTATATCACCCAGCAGGCTGTGACCTGCGAGCGCCTGATCGTCAACGCCACCAAGATTGCGTTGTCGGTGAGCCAGTCGGGTGACTACAACCATCCCAAATGGATCAAGCCGCGCGAAGACATGCTGCGCATGATCAGGGAAGGTATCGAGATCAACCCGCATTACCGGAAGATCACGCCCATGGTGGCCGACGAACTGGCCAAATGGGGCGACTGGACCAATGCCGTCTGGATCTGGGAATCGGTGCTGGCCTCGCGACCCTACGTGGTCGCCATCATGAGCAACGTGGCGCGCGGTTATGTCCAGATGGGTCAGCCCGAACAAGCCAGGATCATGCTGGAGCGTGCCAAGTTGCTGCAACCCAAGGCGCCGTCGGTGCGCTCGCTGGAAGTGATTTTGCTCAGCCGCAGCGGCCACGAGACCCAGGCGCTGGCGATGGCCCGCGAAGACATCACCGCGGGCAAGTACGACTACGACATGGTCAACACGGGCTATGTGCTGGCTATGCGGCAACAAGACTGGGACCTGGCCATTCTGTCCATGGAATTGCGCAACAAAGGCTGGCCTGACACCAAACCGGACGGCGATGCCAAGCTGGGGAACGCGTGGCTGGGCAAAGGCGACATGGCCAAGGCCATGGAACATTTTCGCGCTGCGGTGGCCACCACGCCAACAGGCCAGAAGCAGAACACGCTGAACATGATTCCGCCGGGGCTGTGGCCGCAGTTGCAGCCACAAGCTGCCAACCAGTAAACTGGCCCTGCGGCGGCAGTCGCGGCCCTCACCAATGCAGGGTTTCCCTGCGGTGCAAGGTTTGCCCGGTTTCGCTCCTGTGGTGTGGGTCTTGAGGCGCAGTGGCGTGCGCATGGGTCCACTCGTCCAGGCTTACCTGCCATCCCGCCGTCGTGGGCTCCTGGCGCTGAACGCGCACCACCAGACTGCTGCGCGTGCCATAGCCACGGTCGGGCATGCGAACGAAGGGGCTGGACAATTGGCGCTCCAGCGCCAGCGCCACCCCGGTGCTGGGCAAATCCGCATCCTCGGCCAACCGGTCATCCCACAGCGCCTGGCGCAGACTGCCCGACCAGGTGGGAGGATCCTCCGGCTGGGGGGCATGCACCAGTTGAACCGATTGTTCGAGCGACGTGCGCAGCGCCTTCGTCAAGCGCAGCGTCTTGGGCCAGGGGCTGTCAAGGGTGGCGTTGGACAACCCGTAGACGCCAGCACTCAACCGCTGGCTGTGCAACTGGGGTCGATGCACCTCGTGAGGATGCTGGGGATCGCGATTGCCCAGCCAGGCCCAGAAGTCCTGGTGAAAATCGCCGACCACCAGGTTGAAGCCGCCGTAGGCACCGGGGTCGATCCTGGCTTGCAGGCCATCCCAGTCCAGGTCGCCAGCAAGCCACAGGGTGGCCAACTCGCCCCGGCTGCGCGGTCCAGAACCCGGTTGTCCATCGCGCACATTGGTCAACATGGCCACGCGTCCGCTGGGGCTGACACCCAGCCAGGTGCCCCCATCGCGCAGGTCACGCCCAGCCACCACTTCGGTGCCTGAGGTCAGCGTCCAGCGGTGCAGTCCGGCCGTGGGACGGTCCAGAAACTCGTCCCGGTTGGCCGCAATCAGGAGCGGGAACGCCGGGTGGACGTTCACTGCGAAGGCGATCAGGCACATGGACGCTTTCCGTCACCCGTGGGGTCAGGGGTCAGATGTCGTCCAGCAAAGGGTAGGGCAGCGGCAGCACGCTCAGTGCCGGGCCTTGCGCAGACCCGGCACTGAGCTTGCCACCCTCGGCCGCTCGCGTCTGCATCGACACCAAGGCGTGCCAGCCGCCGGCCGGGCAGGGCGCTGCAGCAGCAACCGTGCCGCAGGGTTGCTCGGCGTCGCTGTCATGAAACACCTCCTGCCCCAGGGCCAGCGATGCATCGGCATGAACCAGATACGCACGGCGCTTCAGCGTCCCCCTAAACTGGCTGCGAGCCACCACCTCCTGGCCGGGGTAGCAGCCTTTCTTGAAGTTCACACCGCCCACCGACTCGTAGTTCAGCATCTGCGGCACAAACGCTTCAAAAATGGGCTGCGTGAGCGTGGCCACGCCACTCATCACGTCCAGCCAGGCCCAGTGCGCCGTGTCCATCAGGGGCCCGTCGGGCTTGGGCGCCACGCCGTCCCGTACAGGCGCAACCCACAGGGCGCGCGCCACGCCGCAGGCGGGGTACAGGCGCACCCAATGGGCGCCCTCGTCGTCAGTGGTGAAGCTCCACGGCTTTTCGGGGAGGCTGGTGGCGCCTGCGCCAGCCACACCCCACAGGGCAAAGGCGTCGCTGGCGTCGCTCAGCTTGACCTGCGCACGCAGCACAAACAGGGACAAACGCTTGAGTGTGGCGGGCAGCAGGTCGCGGCTGCACACCAGCAAAATGTCGTCGTGGCTGCGTTTAAAACCCACAAAACTGGCCTGCATGCGCCCTTTTGCCGAACAAAAAGCAGCCAGTCGGGCTTCGGACAGCCCCAGCAGTGAAAAGTCTTGCGTGAGCTGGCCGTGCAAAAACTTGGCGGCATCCGCGCCCTGTGCGCGCATCACGCCCCAATGGGGGAGGGGAGCTGCGCCCTGCAGGCGGGTGGGGTCAAACGTGGGGTCCGAGGCGGTGGCATGGCTCATGTCGGGGTCTGCTTTCGGTGGATTCGGATCGCTCGATTATGATCAACCGCCCTTGGAAGCGCGCCCGGCGGTGCGCTTGTCCCCACTCTTTTTCCAGACGCCCCACCCGCTGTGAAACGCCCGCTGAAACTGCTGCTTGCCCTTGTCATCTTGGGGCTGGGTGCGGCCGCGGCCGCGGCCTGGTGGCTGCAGCACCCCCTTCAGATGCCCGATGCCGTGAGCGCCGAGGCCCCGCTGGAAGTGACCATTGCGCCCGGTGCGTCGGCTCGCGCCGTGGCCGAAACGCTGGTGGACGCGGGTGTTCAGGGTCCGTCCGTGCTGTTGTACGCCTGGTTTCGGCTCTCGGGCGATTCGCGCAAGATCAAGGCGGGCAGCTACGAACTGGCACCGGGCACCACACCGGCCAGCCTGCTTTCCAAACTGGTGCGGGGTGAACAGGCCCTGCGCAGCCTCACCCTGCTTGAGGGGTGGAATATCCGCCAGGTGCTGCAGGCGGTGCGCAGCTCACCCGACCTGACGCAAGACATTGAGGGTCTGAGCATGGCCGACCTGATGGCCCGCATTGGTTACCCTGGGGTCCACCCCGAAGGACGGTTTTTCCCGGATACCTACCGCATGGTGAAGCACACGCCAGCCTCAGCCGTGCTGCGTCAGGCCGCCCAGGCCATGGAGCAGCAGTTGAACGCCGTCTGGGCCCAGCGCTCGCCCGATACCCCGCTGCGCTCGCCCGATGAGGCCCTGATTCTGGCCAGCATCGTGGAAAAAGAAACCGGTCTCGAGAGCGACCGTGCCATGGTCGCCGGGGTGTTCAGCAACCGCCTGCGCATTGGCATGCGGCTGCAGACCGACCCCAGCGTCATTTATGGCATGGGCGAGCGCTTCGACGGCAACATTCGGCGTTCAGACCTGCAAACCGATACCCCCTACAACACCTACACCCGCGCCGGCCTGCCGCCCACGCCCATTGCCATGCCTGGGCGCAATTCGCTGCTGGCCGCTGTGCAGCCCGCGTCGACCAATGCCATGTACTTTGTGGCCCGGGGCGATGGCGCCAGCTATTTCAGCGCCACTCTGGAAGAGCACAATGCGGCGGTGCGGCGCTACATCCTGGGTCGTTAGACGGCCCTTTTGAGCCCCCATATTCATTCATGTCCATGGCACAGCCCGGTCTATTCATCAGCTTTGAAGGCATCGACGGCGCGGGCAAGTCCACTCACATCGCGGGCCTGGCCGGTGCTTTTCGTGCGCAAGGTCGCGGCATCACGCTCACCCGGGAGCCGGGCGGCACGCCACTGGCAGAAAAGCTTCGCGCCATGGTGCTGAACGACACCATGGACCCCCTGTGCGAAGCCTTGCTGATGTTTGCCGCCCGCCGCGACCACTTGCAACAGGTCATTGAGCCCGCGCTGGCGAGGGGTGAGGTCGTTTTGTGTGACCGGTTCACCGACGCCACTTTTGCCTATCAGGGCTATGGGCGCGGATTTGACCTGCAGGTGCTGCGTCAACTGGAAGCCTGGGTGCAAATCCGACCCGACGACCCAGCCCACCTGCGCCAGCCCGACCTGACGGTCTGGTTCGATCTTCCGCCCGACGTGGCTGGGCAGCGTCTGGCCTCGGCCCGGGTGCCCGATCGGTTTGAGTCGCAACCCCTGGCCTTTTTCACACGCGTCGCTGCAGGCTACGCTCAGCGCCTGGCCGAGCAACCCGCCCGCTTTGCCCGCATTGAAGCCGATCAGCCGATAGACGCTGTGTGGCGCAACGTCCACCAGGCCGTTGTGCAGCGCGGCTGGCTCAAACCCCAAAGCCCGCCATGAGCGTCCCGCCTGAAAACCCGCTGGCAGCGCCTCTGGCCCCCTGGCTGCAGCAGCAATTGCGCCGCCTGCTGGCGCAGCGCGGCCACGCCTTGCTGTTGTCCGGGCCGTCGGGGCTGGGCCAGTACGAACTGGCGCTGGCGCTGGCGCGCACCTGGCTGTGCGAAAACCCTTCTGAGCAAGGCCCCTGTGGCCATTGCGGCAGTTGCCACGCCATTGATGTGCGCACCCATGCCGACCTGTGCGTGCTCATGCCCGAGACGCTAAGCCTGGAACTCGGCTGGCCCCTGGACGAAGGCGCGCAAAAAGAGATTGACGACAAAAAGCGCAAAGCCAGCAAGCTGATCCGGGTGGAAGCCGCGCGCGAAGCGGTGAGCTTCACCCAACTCACCCGCTCGCGCGGCAGCATCAAGGCGGTTCTGGTGTATCCGGCCGAGCGCATGAACGTCGAGTCGGCCAACACCTTGCTCAAGACACTGGAAGAGCCCGTTGGCGAGGTGCGTTTCGTGCTTGCCACCGAGGCCGCCCACCAGCTGTTGCCCACCATTCGAAGCCGCTGCCAGGGCCATGCCATGGTCTGGCCCGCCACCGACGAGGCGCTGAAATGGCTGCAGGTTCAGGCCAGTGCCTTGGGACGGCCCGGTGCCGAGGTGGCCACGCGTGAACAGGCCCAGGTGTGGTTACAAGCCGCTGGCGGGCGCCCTGCCGATGCGCTGGACTGGGCGCGCAGCGGCCTCAATGCCCAGACGTGGACCCAGCTGCCGCAGGCGCTGGCCCGAGGCGACTGGACCCCGCTCGCCGACTGGCCCGCAGCCCGCCAACTGGCGGTGTTGCAAAAGCTCTGCCACGACCTGATGGCCACCGCATCTGGTGCGGTGCCCCGATTTTTCCCGGCCAACACGCTGCCCAAGGCGCCACGCTGGGCTGTGCTGGCCACCTGGTCACGCGAACTCATGGGTGCTGCGCGCACGGTTGAGCATCCGTTCAATGCCGGTTTGATGCAGGAGGCCTGGGCCGCACGAACGCACCAGGTCCTCGGCACGGGTGGCGGTGCCACTGGACGCTGAATCGCTGTTGAATCCCCCATGCATGAAGCCCTGCATGCGAAAAGCCACCCCGATGAGGATGGCAGTAGACCTGCCATGAACGTTGAATGCCACTAAACTAAGTGTTCATGAGTACATCTTTGTCGCCCTCAGCCAACGCCGCTCGCCCCAGCGTGATCCAGCTCTCCATCAAGGAGAAGGCTGCCCTGTACGCGGCCTACATTCCCTTGTTTGCCGATGGGGGTATCTTTATCCCCTCATCACGCGACTACCGTTTGGGGGACGATGTGTATGTGTTGCTCAGCTTGCCAGATGACCTGCAGCGCTACCCGGTGGCGGGCAAAGTGGCCTGGATCACACCGGCCAAAGCACAGGGATCCCGTACGCAAGGCGTGGGCATCCGGTTTCCGGCAGACGAAAAATCCCGGCTGCTCAAGATCAAAATCGAAGAAATCCTGGGTGCCAGCCTCGGCTCGGACCGGGCCACACAAACCATCTGAGCCATCAGCTTCCGCTGGTTCAGGCTCCGGTGAGCGAGCGGCGCTGGACTCATCCCGGCTATTGCGCATGTTCACAGACTCCCATTGCCATCTGAATTTTCCCGAGCTTCGGGAACAACTCCCCACCATCCTGTCCGCCATGACGCAAGCCCAGGTGGACCGGGCGCTGTGCATCTGCACCACACTTGAAGAGTTCGAGGGTGTGCACAGCCTGGCACGCGACCATGCGCACCTGTGGTCCACCGTGGGCGTGCATCCCGACAATGAAGGTGTGCAGGAACCGACACTGGACGACCTGGTCAGCCGCGCCCAGCGACCCAAAGTGGTGGGCATTGGCGAAACCGGACTCGACTACTACCGGCTGAATGGCCGCAGCGTGGCCGACATGGCCTGGCAGCGTGAGCGGTTTCGTACCCACATCCGTGCCGGACGCATCACCGATCTGCCACTCGTCATTCACACCCGCAGCGCCTCAGAAGACACCCTGGCCATCTTGCGGGAAGAGGGTGGTTTTTCGGTTGCTGCCGATGCCCAGCCTGGCCGGACGCGTGCCCGTGGTGTGTTTCATTGCTTCACCGAAACCGCAGCGGTGGCCCGCGCGGCGCTGGACCTCGATTTCTTTATCTCCTTCTCAGGCATCCTCACCTTTCGCAATGCCGCCGATCTGCGCGAGGTAGCCCGATTTGTGCCCATGGACCGCATCCTCGTCGAGACCGACAGCCCCTACCTTGCCCCGGTTCCCTTCCGCGGCAAAACCAACACGCCAGCCTACGTACCCTACGTGGCCAGGCAAATTGCCGAGATCAAGGGTGTGTCCGTCGAAACCGTGGCAGAAGCCACCAGCCAGAATTTTGACGTTTTGTTCAACCGTGCCGTGGGTCCCTGAGAGATGACGCCTGACCTGAAGAAACACCTTGGCCACTGGGTTCTGGCATTGCTGTTGCTGGCTTCGGGTGGCGTGCTGGCCAGTTCGTTCAACGACTACTTCAGAGCGGTCCAGCGGGACAACGAGTCCGCCGTGATTGCCCTGGCCCTGCGCGGTTTTGACCTGAATACGCGCAATGAAGAGGGTGAGCACGCGTTGCTGCTGGCCTTGCGTGAAGGTTCGCTCAAGGTGGCGGACTTTCTGCTCGCCCAGCCCAAGGTGGATGTGGAAGCCCGGAACCCGCAAGGGGAGAGCCCGTTGATGATCGCTGCACTGAAAGGTCACTTGGTGCAGGCCAAACGCCTGATCGAGCGACGCGCCGAGGTCAACAAGCCGGGCTGGACAGCGCTGCACTATGCGGCCTCCAACGAATCGCCCGCCAGTGTGGCCATGGTGCAGCTGCTGCTGGAGCACCACGCCTACATCGATGCCGAGTCGCCCAACCGCAGCACGCCACTGATGATGGCCGCGCACTACGGCAACCCTGCGGTGGTCAAGTTGCTGCTGGAAGAGGGCGCAGACAGCGCATTGAAAAATGAAAAAGGCCTGACCGCCCTCGACTTCGCGCACCGTGCCGGCCGCACGGACACCGCGGCCATCATTGCTGCCTTCGTGCGCAGCCAGCGTCCCGCGGGACGCTGGTAATCCCAGCGTTGTCGGGTCGTGTCCCGGCGCATCGCCCGGACAAACAGACGCCTGTGGCGACAAGCAAGCGTTCGCAGGCGCTCACAAATAGGTGTAACCCACATAGGTAGAACGGTCTCAACGCCACAAAATCACGGCAATTCCACAAAATGAGGAGACGCTGTGAAGCTGGCAAGTCAAAAAGACTTTTTCTCTGGGGTCCTGTTTACCGCGGCCGGCATTGCCTTCGCGGTGGGCGCAACCAATTTCACCGTGGGCACTGCGGCCCGCATGGGCCCGGGGTATTTCCCGCTGATGCTGGGTGTCCTGCTCGCGATCCTGGGCACGGCCATCACCATCAAGTCATTCGCCACGGGTCTGCCCGGCGGTGACAAGGTCGGTCACATCGCCTGGCGCCCGCTGGGCTTCGTCCTGGGTGCCAATCTGGCGTTTGGTGCCTTGCTGGTGGGGCTGCCGTCGATTGGCTTCCCCGCCATGGGGCTGATCGTGGCGATCTATGCGCTGGTTCTCATCTCCAGCATGGCCCGCAAAGGGTTCAGCATCAAGGAGTCCCTCATTCTCGCCACGTTGCTGTCGGTCGGTAGCTATGTCGGGTTCGTTTACCTCCTGAAGTTGCAGTTCCCGGTCTGGCCTGCCTTTTTCAGCAACTGATCCGGAGCCCGCAAAATGGAACTCATAGACAACCTCTCGCTGGGCTTTGGTGTCGCATTCACCTTCCAGAACCTGATTTACGCCTTCATCGGTTGCCTGCTCGGCACCTTGATCGGCGTATTGCCCGGTATCGGCCCCCTGGCGACCATTGCCATGCTGCTGCCCGCCACCTACGGTCTGCCGCCTGTGGCGGCGCTCATCATGCTGGCGGGTATTTATTACGGTGCCCAGTACGGGGGGTCGACCACCGCCATTCTGGTCAACCTGCCGGGTGAGACCTCTTCGGTGGTGACCGTGATTGACGGCTACCAGATGGCACGCAAGGGCAGGGCAGGCCCGGCACTCGCCGCTGCCGGTCTGGGCTCATTCTTTGCGGGTTGCGTAGGCACTCTGGTGCTGGCCGCATTTGCACCGCCGCTGACCGAGGTGGCACTGAGTTTCGGACCTGCGGAATATTTCGCACTCATGGTCGTGGGCTTGATTGGCGCGGTGGTCATGGCCTCCGGTTCGCTGCTCAAAGCCTTGGCCATGATCCTGCTGGGCCTGCTGATGGGCCTCGTCGGTACCGACGTGAACTCTGGCGTGGCACGTTTCAGCTTCGATGTGCCTGAACTCACCGACGGCATCAGCTTCCTGGCCATCGCCATGGGTCTGTTTGGTTACGGCGAGATCATCAACAACTTGTCGCAGCCTGATGAAAAGCGCGAGGTGTTCACTGGCAAGGTCACGGGCATCATGCCCACGGCTGAAGATTTCAGGAACATGGTGCCCGCCGTGTTGCGCGGCACGGCATTGGGTTCGGTGCTGGGCATCTTGCCCGGCGGTGGTGCGGTGCTGTCCTCGTTTACGGCCTACACCATCGAGAAGAAAACCAAGCTGCGCCCGGGTGAGGTGCCATTTGGTCAGGGCAACATCCGTGGTGTGGCCTCACCAGAGGCCGCCAACAACGCCGGCTCACAGACCTCGTTCATTCCACTGCTCACCCTCGGCATTCCACCCAACGCGGTGATGGCGCTCATGGTGGGGGCCATGACGATCCACAACATCCAGCCTGGGCCGCAGGTCATGACCAGCAACCCCGAGTTGTTCTGGGGCCTGATCGCATCCATGTGGATCGGCAACCTGATGCTGGTGATCCTGAACCTGCCGCTGATTGGTCTGTGGATCAAACTGCTCACCGTGCCTTACCGCTGGCTGTTTCCGGCCATCGTGCTGTTTTGTGCGATCGGTGTGTATTCGACCAACAACAACAGCTTCGACATCTGGGTCGTCGCCTTGTTCGGTCTGATCGGTTACATCTTCATCAAGCTCGGCTGCGAACCCGCTCCCTTGCTGCTGGGCCTCATTCTGGGTCCCATGATGGAAGAGTACCTGCGTCGGGCCTTGCTGATTTCCCGCGGTGACTGGTCTGTCTTCGTGACCCGTCCCATCTCGGCTTCCTTGCTCGTCGTCGCGGTGGTGCTGCTGATCCTGGTGTTGATGCCCTCCATCAAGAAGAAACGCGAAGAAGCGTTCGTGGAAGACTGACCCGGAGCATCGACACCAGCAAGCTCCTTGCCGGCACCCGACATCAAACCCTGCAGACTTGCGGGGTTTGCTGTTTCTGGAGGTCGCCCTCGAGCTCGTTCGCCGTTGTGGTCTGGCAGTCCGCCCGCCCGACGCCCGGACTGAACGACAGGGAGCCTGTGCCTGGGGTGGTTCCATGAACTGCTGCGGCCGTCTTTCTTTCTGTTTTAGTATTCTACGATGTATATTATTGAACTACTTTTCTTGACGTTTATGCGTCAATAGTTGTGCAATAAGTACTCATGTCTGAAGAGCTCTAGGAATGTTTGCTGATCCTGCCTGAACCGGTTTAACCAGTTCAGCGAGGATCGAATGCTCACTCTTTCAGTTGTTGCCACCAAGGGTGGCGTAGGCAAAACAACCCTCTGCGCAAATATCGGCGGGTTGTTGGCAGACATGGGCTACCGTGTCTTGCTGATTGACGCCGACATCCAGCCGGCGCTTACACCGTCAGCGTGTCGTCGAGTCGGAACATGGCAGGCGCCCTAGAAGTTCAAGGACGGGCAACAACTCGCCCGGGTCCGCATCGCTGAGGTCGATCTCCACCCCATTGGGCAGTCGGGCGTGCAGGCGTGCCTTGATCTGCGCAGCGGTGACGGAGGACACCTCGGGGGCCGCCAGCCGCAGCGGGACAAAAGCACTGGTGCTGGCCATGGCCACGGTCGGCATGCTGGCCCGACTTGCCTTCATGTCTGCACCCATGCTCTGGGTGATCCAGCGGCGCAGCAAGTTGGCGTTGATGCCGCATTGCAGCGCCATGCGCGCCACCGACACACCCGGCTTCAGGCACGCCCGCACCACCTCTGCCTTGGCCTGCGGGTCGTACACGGCCCGTCCATCGTTCTTGCGACCCGTGACCAGGCGCCGTACCACCTCTGCGTCGATCTCTGACATACGTGTCCACCTTGTTCTACATGGACACGTAGCTTCCCCTCTCAAGCGCTCTGTGGGAAGACGTAGTTGGATGACCGCTTACG
>JAGXSV010000031.1 GCA_018333605.1 Hydrogenophaga sp.
GCTCCCCCCGCGCCGCGCCTAAGGGCGCGTCACCCCCCAGGGGGCGATGCAAGTGGCCCGGCAAAGCCGGTTCCACCGCATCCTGGGTGGGGCATCCCCTGCACCCCGAACGTTGTTGGCGGCACCGCCCACCGTTCATCCACCACCTCCATATGGGCTACGCTTCAGCCTTCTGTTTTCTTGCAAAGGCGCTCCCCCATGCCTGTCACATTGGATGGTCAACTGGTCGTGGCGATTTCTTCGCGGGCGCTGTTCGACTTTGAGGAAGAAAACCGGCTGTTTGAAACGGGCGACGACCGGGCTTACATGAAGCTGCAGCTGGACCGGCTGGAGCAACCTGCCCTGCCCGGCGTGGCCTTTTCACTGGTGCGCAAGCTGCTCGCCTTCAACGATGCTGACGCGCAGCGGGTCGAGGTGGTGATTCTGTCGCGCAACGACCCGGTCTCGGGCATGCGGGTGTTTCGCTCGGCGCAGCACTACGGCCTGCCCATCCAGCGCGGCAGCTTCACGCGCGGCCAGCCGCCCTGGCGCTACCTGCGTCCGCTGCGCGCCAACCTGTTTCTCAGCACGCACCTGGCCGACGTGCGCGCCGCACTGGATGCGGCCGTGCCCGCCGCGCAGGTGTACCCGCAGTCGGTGCACGCGAGCGATGCGCACCCGCACGAGGTGCGCATCGCCTTTGACGGCGACGCGGTGCTGTTTTCCGACGAGGCCGAGCGCGTGTACCAGGCCGAGGGGCTGAGTGCCTTTCAGGCGCACGAGGCCAGCCACGCCGGCCAGCCACTGGCCGGCGGCCCGTTCAAGCCCTTGCTGGAAGCCCTGCACCGCCTGCAAACCGAAGGCACCAGCAACATGCGTGTGCGCACCGCGCTGGTGACGGCGCGCAGCGCCCCGGCCCACGAGCGCGCCATTCGCACCCTCATGAATTGGGGCATTGACGTGGATGAAGCCATGTTTCTGGGTGGCCTGCCCAAGGGCCCTTTTTTGCGCGAATTCGAGCCCGACTTTTTCTTTGATGACCAGACGGGACACATCGAATCGGCCTCATTGCACGTGCCCTCGGGGCACGTGGCGTCGGGTGTTTCCAACGGCTGAAGCCATGCCCGGGCGGTGACAGCGTCCTCAGCGCAGCCAGCGCGCAGATGCGCCACCGCCAGCCCCGATTCCCATTGGCCTTCTGAAGCGATTGCCCCATGACACTGACCGACAAATTCCGCAGCTTTCGCCACTTCGCGGGCCAGGTGCACCGGCTCGCCGCGCCCTATTTCAACTCCGAAGAAAAGTGGCACGCCCGCGGCCTGCTGGCGGCCATCGTGGCGCTGAATCTGGCGGCGGTGTACATGCTGGTGCTGCTCAACGAATGGAACCGGGTGTTTTACGACGCGCTGCAAAACAAGGACGCGCCGGTGTTCTGGCGCGAGCTGGGACGCTTCACCTACCTGGCGTTTGGCTTCATCGTGATCGCGGTCTACCGCTTTTATTTGACGCAGCTGCTGGAAATGCGCTGGCGCGCCTGGATGACGGTGCATTACGTCGACCGCTGGCTGGCCAACCAGGCCTTCTACCACCTGGAGCTGGCGCGCTTCACAGGCAACCGAGACGGCAGCGACGACAAGACACCCGACAACCCGGACCAGCGCATCGCCGAGGACATGAACCTCTTCACCAGCTTCTCGGTGAGCCTGTCCATGGGTCTGCTCAACGCGGTGGTCACGCTGGTCAGCTTTGTCGGTATTTTGTGGACGCTCTCGGGCAGTTTTGCCTTCAGCTTCAACGGCGACGACTTTGTGATTCCCGGCTTCATGGTGTGGATGGCGGTGGTGTACTGCGTGCTCGGCAGCGTCATCACGCACTACATTGGCCGCCCGCTGATTGGCCTGAACTTTCGCCAGCAACGGGTCGAGGCCGACTTTCGGCACCACCTGGTGCGGGTGCGCGAATACAGCGAGTCCATTGCGCTGGACCGCGGTGAGCCGGTGGAGCGCCGCCAGCTGGGCAGCCGCTTTGGCGAGGTGCTGGGCAACTACCTGCAGCTCATCCGCGCGCAAAAGCGGCTCACCTGGTTCACGGTGGGCTTTGGGCAGGCGGCAGTGGTTTTTCCGTTCATCGTGGCTGCGCCGCGCTTTTTCAGTGGTGCCATCCAGCTCGGTGAGCTGATGCAGATTGCCTCCGCCTTTGGTCGCGTGCAAGACGCACTCTCGTGGTTTGTGGACAACTACGACCGACTGGCCACCTGGCGCGCCACCACCGACCGCATCACCAGCTTTGAAGCCAGCTTTCAGGCGCTGCAGGCCAGCGCCCACGCCCAGACGGTGACCACACCCCACACCCAGGACGCGCTGTCGCTGGACGACCTGCACCTGAGCCTGCCCGGCGGCACCGCCCTGCTCGCCGTCACCGGTTTGCAACTCAACCCCGGCGACACGGTGCTGGTCAAGGGCCCGTCGGGCAGCGGCAAGTCCACGCTGTTTCGCGCGCTGGCGGGCATCTGGCCCTGGTCCATCAGCCGGCTGCGCCCACCGGCCGACTTTGACGCCCGTGTGATGTTTCTGCCGCAGCGCCCTTACTTCCCCAACGGCGCGCTGCGCCACGCGCTGGCCTACCCGGCCACGCCCGAGCACTACACCGACGCCGAGTTGCAGCAAGCCCTGACCCACGCCCTGCTGCCCCACCTGGCCAGCCAGCTCGACACCGCAGACACCTGGGGCCAGAAACTCTCAGGCGGTGAACAGCAGCGCCTGGCCATGGCTCGCGCCTTCCTGAAAAAGCCGCGCTGGCTGTTTGTGGACGAGGCCACCAGCGCCCTGGACGAAACCGCCGAAGCCACGCTGTACGACCGCCTGAAAGCCATGGTGCTGCGCGAAAACGGCGCCCTGGTGTCCATCGCCCACCGGCCCACGGTAGCCGCGTTTCACAACCGGCAATGGACGCTGGAGCCCAACGAAGCCGGCGGCACGCGCTACCGGCTGGTGGGCACGGTGTAGCGGCAGGCCAGTGACCCCCTTCAGCCCCCCGCGCAATACCCTGCCCACCCCCGCGCCCGCAGCTCGCACGCCGGGCAGCGGCCACAGCCATAGCCCCAGGCCTGCCGGTGTGTGCGGTCGCCGAGGTAGCAGGTGTGGGTGTGCTCCACGATCAGGTCCACCAGGGCCTGCCCGCCGCCGGGCACGCCCGAGTTGCTGCCCAGTTCGTGCGCCATGCGCCAGGTGTCGGCTTTGTCGATCCACATGAGCGGGGTGTCGATGAGGAAGCGGTGGTCCATACCGAGACTGAGCGCCACCTGCAGGGCTTTCATGGTGTCGTCGCGGCAGTCGGGGTAGCCCGAAAAGTCGGTCTCGCAAACGCCGGTGACGATGACCTGGATACCGCGGCGGTAGGCGAGCGCGGCGGCGAGGGTCAAAAACAGCAGGTTGCGCCCAGGCACAAAGGTGTTGGGCAGGCCGCTGGCTTCCATGCGAAAGGCCATGTCGCGGGTGAGCGAGGTTTCGCTCACTTTGCCGAGCACGGCGAGATCGAGCAGGTGGTCTTCGCCCAGACGCCCGGCCCAGGCGGGGAAGCGCTCGCGCAGTTCGCGCAGCACGACCAGACGGGCTTGCAGCTCGACGCTGTGGCGCTGACCATAGTCGAAGCCGATGGTTTCGACGCGCGGGTAGCGTGCCACGGCGTGGGCGAGGCAGGTGGTGGAATCTTGCCCGCCCGAGAACAGGACGAGGGCGCTGGTGTGGTGCGGATGCGGGAGGGATCTCATGGGCGCGATGGTAGCGCCGCAACCGGGGTGGCCCGGCACCCAACCGTTTGCACCGGCTTAGGCCGAACCACGGCGAATCCGCCGCGCGTGGAAAGCGTGCACCGCTCCGGGGGCTGCGCAGCTACCATCTGGCATTCTGTTTCAAACTGTTTCATTGGAGCGTTTGCACCATGACCACACGCCGCACACTGAACACCGCCCTGCTGTGGGCTGGCTTAGCCCTTTCGGCGCCTGCGCTGGCGCTGGACGCCCCGAGCTCCCGACCGGTTCTGACGGTGTCGGGCAAGATCGCGGTGAAAAATGCAGGAAACACCGCCCGCTTTGACATGAAGATGATCAAGGCCCTGCCCCAGCACAGCTTCACCACCCGCACCCCCTGGTTTGACAAGCCGGTGAAGTTCACCGGACCGCTGCTCGCGGATCTGCTGGCCGCCGTGAAAGCCCATGGCACCACGCTGAGCGCGGTGGCGATCAACGATTACAGGATCGACATTCCCATGACCGATGTCCAGCGCTACAAGGTGATCGTGGCGCACCAGCTGGACGACAAATCGATGGCGGTGCGCGACAAGGGGCCGCTGTTTGTGGTGTTCCCTTTTGACACGGCCGCAGAGTTGCGCACTTCAACGTATTACGAACGCTCGATCTGGCAACTCAAGGCACTGGAGGTTCGGTGATGCGCCCCCTGCTGGACCTGGCCCAATGGCGGCGCTGGCAATGGGTGAGCGCCGTTGCCGTTCTGCTGGCGGTCACGCTGACCCCTCTGGCCTGGATCCAGTGGCAGCAAGTCAAGTTGCTGGAAGACGTGTCCAAGAACCAGGTGGACTCGATCATGTGGCAGGCCTACCAGCTGGAGCGCGAGCTCGGCCGGCTGGACGCGCATCTGCTCGAAGCGACGGGCAACCCCAGGCCGTTGGACCCCTATGAGCTCAGCGAGCGCTACGAGGTGTTCTTGAGTCGCATTGACTTGGTGACGAGGATCCCACGCCGCGACCTGATTGACAGCACCCCCGCCTACAACGAGGCGCTCAGCGCCATCAACGCGTTTGTGATGCAGGCCGACCCTTTGTTCGCCCAGCCTGAGGCGCTGATAAAAGACCCGGTCCGGCTCGCCACGCTAGCGTCCAGCGTGAAAGTGCTGCTGCCGAAGGTGGCTGAACTGACCCGCGAAGCCAACCGCGCGGTGGCGCGCTTTGTGGATGAACGCCATGCACAACTGCGACAGCAAAGCGTGCTGTTGATCACGCTGGCGGGCGGGCAAAGCGTGGTGATGCTGATCTTTGTGGTGGTGCTGGTGCGCCATATTCACCGCCAGCAGCAGCAATACACCCAGTTGCATCAGCTCAGCCGCGAGCTCGCGGACGCCCGCGACCAGGCCGAAGCCGCGAACCACGGCAAGAGCGTTTTTCTGGCCAACATGAGCCACGAGATTCGAACCCCGTTCCAGGGTTTGCTGGGCATGCTTAACCTGCTGGACGAACCAGGGCTGACACCGCAGCAACGCGACTACCTGCAAACGGCGTGCGACTCCGCCTTGCACCTCTTGGGTGTGCTCAACGACATTCTCGATGTGTCCACCATGGAATCGGGCACGCTCAAGCTGTCAGAAGCACCCGTCAACCTGCGCGCTGTGGTGCAGGAAGTGGAATTCCTCATGAAGGTGGCGGCGAACGACAAAGGGCTGGAGCTCCGGGTACACGCCGCGAGCGATCTGCCCGCCTGGGTCTTGGCCGACGCGACACGGCTGCGTCAAATCATGTTCAACCTGATCAACAACGCCATCAAGTTCACCGCCCAGGGAACGGTGACCGTCGAGATGTCGTGCGAGGCGAATGGACCGACGGGCGTGGTATTGACAGTTCGCGACACCGGCATGGGCATGGACAGCGAGACGGTAGAGAACCTGTTCACCCGGTTTTATCAGGCCGACAGTTCTCTGCGCCGGCGCATCGGCGGCACAGGACTGGGACTGGAGATTTCCCGCAAGCTGGCGCGCATGATGGGTGGAGACATCCACGTCTGCAGCGAGTTGGGGAAGGGCTCGGCCTTCACCGTCCCGCTCCGCCTGCAAACGACCACAGAGCCCGCAAAAGATTCGGTGGCTCACTGCGCTCTGGGCCACGGACGCCGCCTGAAGGTGCTGGTGGCCGAAGACCACCCGATCAACATGAAGTACATGCGCATCTTGCTGGACAGGATGGGACACGACGGCGTGTTTTGCGAAAACGGCGCAGAAGCCCTGCAGTGCTTGGCAGGGCGACCGTTCGACGTGGTTTTGCTGGACTACCACATGCCGGTTCTGGACGGACTGGCCACCACCGAGGCGATTCGCAAACTGAACGGTCCAATGGCCGACATCAAGGTCATTATGGTCACCGCCGATGTGGTGAACGACACCCGCCAGCGGGCGCTGGACATGGGCGTGAACGAGTTCGCCAGCAAGCCTTTGCGAGCCATCGACCTGCAACGCGCCCTGCAGCGCTGCGGGCTGCTGGACGAGCCCATCCTGTCAACCACCAGCGGCCATGACGCGCTTGGGACGGTTCATGCTGGCGCGATCCCACGGCCTGAAATACCCACGCGTTTGACGGCACCAGGCCAGAGCACGGCCGACGCGATCGACGCAGCAGCCCATGCCGACATGGTGTCGATGCTGCCCAGGGAAACCTTGGACAAGATGCTCACCGCCTTGATGGACCCCCGGCAAAGCACCGTGCATGCGCTGGTCAGGGCGCTGGAAACGGGTGACCACAGCGCCTCGTGCGCCATCGCCCACGACCTGAAGGGCATCGCGATGATGCTGGGCTTCAAGGCCATTGCCCGGACAGCGGCTGCGATCGAGCAGCTGGTCATGCAGGCCCAAGACAGGGTTTCACCCGACCTGATTCCGCAGTTGTTGAACGACCTGAAGTTGACCCAGGAGGCGTTGCGCCAGATCGAGATACAGCCCAACGTCTGAGAACGTGCGGGCGAGCACGCCAGACGGGGCTCCCGCAAGCGGTCAAGCGGTTTCAGGTGGCGGCGAATTCGCGCTCGTGCATCCAGGCTGCGTGCTTGGGGGCGCGCTTGGTCTGGCTCCACTCTTCGAGCATGTCCCACTTCACGTCGTCGAGCTTTTTCATCATCTCGGGCGTAGCGGTGTTGGCGGCCAGCTCCAGGCGGTGACCGTTGGGGTCGAAGAAGTAAATGGACTTGAAAATGGTGTGGTCGGTGATGCCGATCACGGGCACACCGGCCGCTTCCAGGCGGGCCTTGGTGGTTTCGAGCTCGGCCACGCTGTCCACTTCCAGGGCAATGTGCTGCACCCACTCGGGGGTGTTGGGATCGCGCCCCATCTCGGGCGCGTTGGGCAACTCGAAGAAGGCCAGGATGTTGCCGCCGCCCGCGTCCATGAACAGGTGCATGTAGGGGTCGGGCGCGTGGGTGGACGGCACCTGGTCTTCGGCAATGGCGAGCACGAAGTTCATGCCCAGGTGTTTCTGGTACCACAGCACGGTTTCTTGGGCGTCCTTGCAGCGGTAGGCCACGTGGTGGATCTTGCGGATATTCATGGGGTGCTCCTCGGGGTGCGGCGGTGTACGGGGTGTGTCGAACAGGAATGAAGCGCGTCAGACGCCTTCGCGAGCGATGCGCAGGGCTTCTTTCAGCACGGCGATGTCACCCACCTGGTTGGCCAGCAACAGGATGAGCTTGGCGTTGAGCAGCTGGCTCTGCTCGTCACTCAGTTCGCGGTGGGTGTCGATCAGGGCTTCGTAGAAGTCGTCACCGGGTGTGAAATCGCGGAAATAGCGGTGGCCAGGTTCGGCCAGGTTGGGCTGGAGTTGCAGGGGCATGTCGGATCTCCTGGGGTGGGGGGTCAAGCGGCCACGGTTTCAGAACCGATTTGCGCGGTGGCACGCGCGAGCGCGGCGCGCACGGCGGACACGTCAAAGCTGCGCCAGCGGGCGGCCACGTGCTGGTCGGGGCGCACCAGGTAGCAGGTGCCGGGTCGGGCGTCCAGGCGCTGGGCCAGCAGCCCGTCGCGGTCGTGCAGCGTCGCCAGTCCGGCGGGTTCGTTGCCCGCGTGGGCCGTCACCAGCAGGGTCTGCACCGGCAGCGCCGCACCCGCCAGTGCGGCGGCCTGCGCACGCAAACCGGGCAAGGCTGTATCGACGGCCTCCACGCTGTCGGCAAAGGCCAGCAGCACAAAGCGGTTGCCCAGCTGGTCGAGCAGCCAGCCATCCGCACCGGCCACGCGCACCGGGGCATCGTCCAGCGGCGCGCCGGGCACCATGTCGCCTTCAAACGGCTCGGTGTCGGACGTGTTCAAGGCCGAATGCACCAGGAAAGCCGGCACGCTCAGGCGGCCCGAATTCACCAGCTTGCGGGCAAACGGCTGGCTGCGGGCCAGCTCCAGCGCAGCGTTGCGAAACAGCTTGCTGACCGCGCTTTTGGGCGTGATGAAGTCGGTGGACCGGGTGGAGTTGCGGATGTTTTCATCGGCGGCGTACACCCGGTCGGTGTCGTAGGTGTCCAGCAGCGCCTCGGGTGCCAGTCCCTTGATTACCAGCGCCAGTTTCCAGAGCAGATCGTCGGTGTCCTGGAAACCCGAGTTGGCGCCGCGCGCGCCAAAAGGCGACACCTGGTGCGCCGCGTCGCCCGCGAACAGCAGGTGGCCATGGCGGAAGTTTTTCATGCGCCGGCACTGGAAGGTGTAGATGCTGGCCCATTCCAGCGTGAACTCGCGGTCATCCCCCAGCATGGCCTTCACGCGCGGCAGGATGTTTTCGGGTTTTTTCTCTTCTTCCGGATCGGCGTCCCAGCCGAGCTGGAAGTCGATGCGCCAGACGTTGTCGCTCTGCTTGTGCAGCAGCACCGACTGGTTGGGGTGAAAGGGCGGGTCAAACCAGAACCAGCGCTCGGCCGGGTAGTCGGCTTTCATGACCACGTCGGCGATCAGGAAGCGGTCCTTGAACACATGGCCCTCAATGTCCAGTCCCAGCTGACGCCGCACATTGGAACGTGCGCCGTCAGCCACGATCAGCCAGTCGGCCTCGATCTCGAACGCGCCGTCGGGCGTCTCCACGCTCACGCGGGCACCGTCGGCCAGGGGCATCACCCCCACCACTTTGTAGTTCCAGCGCAGGTCGGCGCCCAGTTCGGTGGCGCGGTTCACCAGCGCTTCTTCCAGGTGGTACTGCTGCAGGTTGATCATGCCGGGTCGCTTGTGGCCGGCGTCGGGCACCAGGTTGAAGCGGTAGACCTCTTCTTCGCGCAGAAAGGTGCGGCCCACATTCCAGCTCACACCTTGGTTCACCACCACATCGCCCACGCCCAGGCGGTCCAGAATTTCAAGCGCACGTTTGGCGTAACACACCGCCCGCGAACCAAAGGACACACTGTCCTCTTCGTCAAACAGCAGCACCTCCAGGCCTTGCAGGCGGGCGTCAATGGCCGCAGCCAAACCCACCGGGCCCGCCCCAATGATCACCAGCGGTTTGCGCTGCGGTGCGCCTTGCATCAGGTCGTTCGGCGCCCGGTAGGGGAAGGTGGGGTAGGTGTAGGTGGCCATGCCTGCGGTGCTCCTGTGGGTGTCGCCCGCCGAGGGACGTACCGCGGCGGTGCTGAGTCGGAACTATAGCCAAAAATTCACTATTGGTAAATAGATTTCTCTAAACGTAATTTGAATCGATCGACCCATCACGCTTGGCGGGACAGAAAGCCGGTCACTTGCGTCGGGTGACCCGCAGGCGGGCACGGCCGCGCGGAACCCCAAACAACAAAGCCCACAGGCGAAGGCCGGTGGGCTTTGTGCTGGCGTGCGCCTTGCGCCGGCCGGGTTTCAGTCACCCTGCCCGTCTTGCCCGTCTTGGTCGTCTTCGGCCGCCTCCACCGGCTCCACCGCCTTGACCACCGTCACCGGCACCGGCGAACTGTGCAACAACTCGTGGGACACCGAACCCATCACGGCCGCGCGCAGGCTGCCTGTGCCACGGGCACTCAGAATGATCGCGTCACAACCATGGCGCTCCGCGATGTCCACCAGCATCTGAGCGGCGTCGCCCGTGGCCACGTCCTGCTCAACCGCCTGGCCAGCCGCTTCCAGCAAGGCCACGGCCGGACGCATCAGGTCGTGGCCGGCCCCTTCGTTCACCGCTTGCAGCACGCTGGGATCGTGTGCCACCATCATTTCATACAAGGTGGCGGTGTCTTGCACATTGGCCACCACAAAGCTCGCCTGCAGCCCGCTGTTCACCAGCTCGAGTGCATGGTGGACCGCCAGCAAGGCGTACTCGGAACCGTCGGTGGGTATGAGAATTTTCAGCATGGATTTTCCTTGTTGTCGACATCAGTACGGGCGCTGGTTGAACGCGCACCAGTAGCGTTCAATGTGCTCGGCCACTTCAATGAACTGACTGAAGCTGACCGGTTTTTCAATATACGAGTTCACACCCAGATCGTAAGCGGTCTTGAGGTCGCGGTCTTCACGCGACGAGGTCAGCACCACCACGGGTATGTGGCGAAAAACCGGGTGTTCCTTGATCTGCTTCAGCACCTCGAGCCCGTTGACCTTGGGCATGTTGATGTCGAGCAGGATCACCGCGGGCAAGGACTCGCCGCCTTCCCAGCGCGGGAAAAAAGCCAACGCTTCCTCCCCGTCGCGTGCGATCTGAAAGGTACAGGACAACTTCTTGCTGAACGCACGCAGCGTCAGGTCGAGATCCATCGGGTTGTCTTCAACCAGCAAGATCGGAGGCGCTGACACCGCGGTCTTCATGCCGGGAACTCCATGTAAAAAGTGGCTCCGGCACCCGGCGCGCTTTCCGCCCAGACACGCCCCCCCATGCGCTGCACCGCCTTGGACACCAGCGCCAGGCCCACACCCGTTCCCGAATAGTCTTCGGCCCGGTGCAGTCGCTGAAAAATGCCAAAAATACGGTCGTGGTAACGCATGTCAAACCCCACCCCATTGTCACGCACCCAGAGCGTCTTTCGGCCGTCCTCGCTGCGGGCCCCCACTTGCACCAAGGGCCGTTCCGCTGCGCTGCTGAACTTGATGGCATTACCGATCAGGTTGCGCAGGGCCAGTGACAGACCGTCGCGGTCCAGCTCCAGCGTCATGGGTTCGATGTGCAGATCCACGGCGGTGCCGCAGCGCTCTGTGTCGGCACTGAACCCCTCCAGCACCCGCTCCACCAGCTGCTCCAGCTCAACCGTTTCATGCCCCATGGTGCGCCGTTCCAGGCGCGAATAGGCCAGCAGATCGGCGATCAACTGACGCATCTGGTCGACACCGCGGCGAATGCGCTGGACAAACATCCGGCCATCCTCGTCCAGGTGGTCGCCGTACGCCTCCTGCAGCAGCTGGCTGTAGCCATCAATCCCCCGCAGGGGTGCCCGCAGGTCGTGCGACACGGTGTAGGAAAACGCTTCCAGCTCTTTGTTGGCCTCGCTGAGCTGGAGGGTGCGCTCGGCCACGCGACGCTCCAGCGCATCGTTCGTGTGCCGGAGCGCTTCCTCGGCTGTTTTGACGGGTGTGATGTCGAGCAGCGTCCCGGTGTAATACGGGGGCCGACCGCCCGGGCGCGTGTGCCGCTCGACCGTGCCGCGCAACCAGCGCACGGGGCCATGGTCCGGACAGGTGCGGAAGTCGGCGGCGGCCACGTCACGGCCCTGCGCCATGGCCTGCATGAAATCGCTGACCAAACCGCGGTCGTCGGGGTGCAGGCGCTCCAGGTAAACGTCCAGCGACGGCAGGCCGGTCGCCGGATCCAGGCCGACGTTACGGAACATTTGCTCCGACCACCAGCTGCGCTGCCCCTCGGCATCAAACGACCAGCTGCCCAGTCCGGCCATGGCTTCGGCCTGCTCGAGAAGTTCCTTGTGCTCGCGCAGGACCGCTTCGGCCTGCACCCGTTCTGAAATATCCTGCACGGTGATGAGAAAGTGCCTCAGGGAGCCGTCGGCATGGCGCACCGCACGGGCGTGCATTTCGGTGTCCACCCGCGTGCCGTCCTGGCGCACAAAGCGCTTCACCATCTGGTAGCTCGTGCGACGCCCTTCCACCACCGATTGAAACAAGTCCAGATCGGCCTGCAGGTCGGGCTCGGGGGTCATTTCCACCCAGGTTTTCTGCAGCAGTTGTTCGCGGGAATAGCCCAGAATCTCACACAACCGGTCGTTGACTTGCAGCCACCGCCGACTGCTCGGTGAGGCGATGGCCATGCCGATAAAAGGCATTTCATAAAACATGCGAAGCCATTCGGTCTGGTCCCGAACCGCCTGCTGGGCCTCTTTCTGGGCCGTGATGTCCACCAGGATGCCACTGATGCCCACCACCGCGCCAGTGGGGTCGCGGGTGAGCGTGGTGCGGTCGTCCACCCACACCCAGCGGCCATCGGCACAGCACAAACGGTATTCCTGGCCGTACTCATCCGGTCCGTGCGCCAGATAGTTCGCCACCTCCACCCGAACGCGCTCAATGTCGTCGGGGTGAATCCTCTGGCTGTAATCCCAGTGGCCATTGAGCACATCGGCTTTGGCGTAACCCCATTGGGACACCGCGTCGTTGACGTACACCACGGGCCAGCCAGGGGCGTTGCGCCACTCGATCACGACCACCGGCGAGCGGTTGACGACCGCGTGCAAATGCCGGATCTCGGCCTGGTCGACCTCAAGCCTCGCCGCCATGCGGTTCACTTCCGCACCGATTTCTGCCAACTCGTCACGCCCCTCCAGGCCACTTCGCGCGCCCGTCAGGCCGCGGCCGATAGCGTCCAGTGTCTGGCTGAGGTGTCGCGCCCGATGAAACCAGAGCCCGTGCAGCATGCCGGCCAGCAGGGCGGCCATCGCCAGCGCCATCAGACTGCCGCGCAGCACCTCCCGACCGCCAAGAGCCATCTGCTCGGCCACCGGCACGGCCATGTTCACACTGGTGACCAGCCAGCGACCGTCCTGAATGGGGGTGAAAGCGACCAGACGGGACGCGTTCGGAAGGGTCACCGTGGTGATTTGTGGACTTCCCTGGGCCTGAACCTGCTGCAGCAAGCGCCCCAGCGTGGCGGTCCAGGGGCCCTGCAACTCGTCAAAGTTTCGGCCGATGTCCAGCCGCGAGAGGGAAGCCTCCACCCGGCCCTGGGTCGTGATGAGGTAGGCGTGATCCAGGCCACTGTGCAGGGCCAGCCCCCCGATCAGGCGGCGCACCAGCAAGGCATTGCCCGCACCGGTCTGCGCATCCAGACGGGTCTGCTCCACGCTCAGGCGTTCGCGCAGGATCCGTGACTCCTGTTGCGCCACCCGCTCGGTGACGCCACGAATGTGCACCACATAGTTGACGAGGGCGAAACCAAGAACCAGCCCCAACAACAGCAAGGGCACGAGCCAGCGCCCCGGCATTCGCGTCAAGACGGCGAGGGCGCTCACCGCGCCCCCCCGCGCAACGTCAGACGGGATGCCGGCGCCGTGTCGATCAGGTCCGCCCACGCCACCACGTTTTTCAGCAGCCCCAAATCCCGCAAGGTCATCTCCAGGTGATCGCCGCTCAGCTGCATCGGCGATGGGTGACCGCTGAGGAATGCCAGCGACTCGTCAGGCAACCAATAGCGCAGCCCCGCCTGGGTGAGCTGGTAGTCCTCCAGCGTGAGTTCGGTGCCGAGCACCAGGGCCGCGGCGGCCCCGGCGGGGTCGGCCAGGTAACGGGCCAGGCCGGCATTCCACGCGCTGAGCAACGCATCCACATCGGCCGGACGGTTCGCCAGCACCGACCCGCGCACCACCAGCACATCCACAATTTCACCCGGCATCTGCCGGCTGTCAAAGGCCGGAGAAAAGCCCGCCTTGCGCATCTGACTCGCCCACGGTTCGTAGGTGACGGCTGCCGCGACACGCCCGGCCTGCAACGCCGCCAGGTGCTGCGAGGCCGCCAGCGGTACCACCGTCACATCGGCGTCAGACAGGCCCTGGGACGCCAGCATGTGGTGCAACACCATGCGGCCCAGCGTGGAGGGCTCAACGGCCACGCGCTGGCCGCGCCAACGGTCCGGACCGCCAGGCGGGAGGGCTCCCATCACCACATCGGAACCCGCCGACTCGTCCAGTACCGCAATGATTTTCACGTCCAGGCCGTCGTCGGCAAGCTGCAGCGCCTGATCCAGTGTGAGGGTCAGGGCGTCGAGCAAACCATTGCGGAAATGCCGAAAACTTTCGGCGTGGGTCGACAGTTCGACCACCTTCACCCGCGCCGGATCGACCAGACCCCGCTCACGGGCCAGCACCAGCGGGTCGTAGCCCACCCAGGAGTTCAGACCCACGGTGAGCGGTGCCTGCGGTGGTTCGCCGCAGCCCGCCACGGACAGCAGACCGCCGATGGCCAGCATCGCCAGCCGCCCACGGGCCCACGCGCGCAGCAGACCCCAAAACCTCCCGGCGAAGCCGTGGCGGCTCACCCGGGGGAGTGCGGAGCGGATTGCGGGAGCCACCCGGGGTACGGTCATGCCTGCCTGTAGCCTTGTGGTTTGAGTCAAGGTATTCTGTCAGAACGTCTTGCCAGGCACGCCCGATCGCACGTTCACGAGGCGAAACGCGGACAGCGGCACGGTCATCCACTGGCCCTGCCCCGGGGCACACCGGCACCCGACCCGACCCGGCCACCCGCGTGGCGTTGGGCGTTCAGGGCCGAAGGAAGTCGGCGCCCAGGTGGCCCACCTTCACATAGATGAGCGCGCCCTGCGGGCCGGTGAAAGGCGCGTGCTGGCTCCACCGGGGGCTGCGCAGCCAGGTGTGCTGCGGGTAGTCGCCCCATTCGTCGCTGAACACGCCGTCGAGCACAAAAATTTCTTCACCGCCGGGGTGGCGGTGGGGCTGAAAGTGGGCGTGCGGCGCCCAGCGCACCAGCGCGGTGCTGACGCCGTCGTGCTCGTGCAGGGGCATGACGGACAAGCCCGGCACCAGGCCAGGCCGCCAGGGCTCGCTGCGGGTGTCCAGGCGCAGAGGGGAGGTGTCGCTGGCGGCAAACTGCCACAGCTTGACGAACAGCAGGCAGCCTTCGCGCGAAAACGGTGCGTGTGCGCTGCCGGGCGGGTTGCGCAGGTAGGTGCCAGCGGGGTGGTCGCCGCTGTCGTCCGAAAAAACGCCGTCCAGCACCAGAATTTCTTCGCCACCGCCGTGCCGATGGGCATCAAAGCGGGAACCCGGTGCGTAGCGCACCACGCTCGTGGCCCGAGCGACCTCGCCCCCCACCCGGTCCAGCAGGCGGCGGTCCACGCCCGGCAAGGGCGACGCTTGCCAAGAAGCCTGTGCGGCGTGGTTCACGATGCGCTGGGTGAAATCGTCGTTGAGGTTCATGGGTGGTTTGTTGCACAGCACTGAGATGTCCCGGATTCGACCACAGGACCCCTTCCAGATGGCGCACCGGGACAAACGGTGGTGCCGCAAAGCCTTTGGACGTTCGGGCCGCTACAACGCTGAAAACTGCGACACTGCAGCGGTGAACCCGCAAAACCCGACCGCTGCAGCCCCTGCAACACCCGCGCCCCAACAACGCGCAGCGTCCACCCCGGTGGATTCGCTGTTTCTGGCCGCACCCCGCGTCTCCACCTACCTGGGGTCGCAGGCGCTCACCAACGCCAGCGGCTTCTTTTTTGAGCGCGACGACCGCCTCTTCCTGGTGACCAGCCGGCACGTGGTGATTGACGATGCCAGCCAGCACCTGCCCGACCGGCTGGAAATTGAACTGCACCTGGACGCCGCCAACCTCACCCGCTCCACGGGCTTCTCCATGCTGCTGTACGCGCAAGGCCAGTCGGTGTGGCGCCAGGGCCGGGACGGTGGGAGCGAAATTGACGTGGCCGTGCTGGAGGTAGACCGCAGCCAGTTGCCGGCGGGCGCCATCGTCCGCGCGTTCACGCCAGCCCACTTGCAAACCGCGTTTGATGCCGTTCCGGTGGACGCCTCGCTGCTGGTGGTGGGTTTTCCGCTGGGCTTTCATGACGCGCTGCACCACCTGCCCGTGGTGCGCCACGCGGTGATTGCCTCGCCCTATGGCATCCGCTTCCAGGGCCAGGGTTATTTTCTGACCGATGCCCGCACCCACCGCGGCACCAGCGGCGCGGCCGTGGTGATGCGCGATGTGGCACCCACCGCCGCCACCGCATCCCTGCCGTGGAAGCTGCTGGGTGTGCACTCGTCGCGCATGGACGTGGGCACCCGCGATCTCGTGCTCGACGAGTCGCTGGGCCTCAACTGCGCCTGGTACGCCGACATTCTGATGACGCTGACCGGGCCCTCGACCTGAAAAAGCGCCCGGCGCCCATGGCTTGCCCGGACAGCCGGTACGCCGCGGCCCGTTACCGGGCAGGCGCTGGCGGCGCCTCTGGCGGTGTGGCCACCAGAGCGGGGGCGGGCAGGGGCGTGACCAGTTCCCGGATGACACCACCACCGGCCACGGAACCCGACACACCACCTTCGCCGCGCACCATGCGCTCACAGATGGCCACATTGTCGCCCGTCTGACTCCTGCAACGTTGCAAGGCATTCTGGGCCCAGGCCTCCGGTGTGTCATGGCCTGCTGCACGGCCACGAAGGGCTTCGGCCCGAACGGCGCCCGCCTCGCGCAGGCAACTGCTGCGCTCATGCTGTGCATCGCCACGCAGGCAGGCTGCACGGTCTTGCTGGTAAGTCGCATCAATCGACGCGCGGGACGGGGAGGTGCCGCCGGGTGAGGCCGCCCACGCGGGCGCCATCACCAGCAAGGCGGCCAGATGCACCAGCACGCTGGCTGGACGGAGAAACACGGTGTTCATGGGCGATCCTTCATGGGTGGACTTGGGCAATGCGATGCATCGCATCAAGCCGACAAGTTACGCCCCGAAACGTGGCCCGTCTGTACACCAGGCCACACAGGATCAGGCAAGCCTGTGGCGGCAACCGCGCCACGCCGGAGGTTCCCAGACCTGGGACGGTCTGGGTTTGCCCCGTCGTCATCAAGCAGCGACATTGCCGGCAGGGACGCCAGGGCCTAGACTCCAGCTCCGCCAACAGAGACCCATCCATGCAACCCACCACGCCGGCAGAAGCCGATTCTTTTGACGCCACCGCGGCGATCGTGCCCAGGCCGGAGCCGCTTCAGCTCCTGCAGCCGATCAACGTGCGCAGCGCCTCGCTGGCGATCATCGCGGTGGCGGTCAGCATTTACATGCTGCACTGGGCCAGCGCGGTCTTCATTCCCCTGCTGCTGGGCGTGGTGCTGAGCTATGCACTGTCGCCAGCAGTCGATCTCATGCAACGCCTGCGCATCCCGCGGGCGCTGGGAGCCGGTGGGCTGCTGATCGCCCTCGTCCTCAGCCTCGGCGCAACGGTCTATTCGCTGGGCGACGATGCCACCGCGCTGGCCGAGTCGCTGCCCGATGCTGCGCAGAAAGTGCGCCAGGCCGTGCGCACCGCGCCAGGCAATCCCGAGACCTCGATCCAAAAAGTGCAACGGGCTGCGGCCAAACTGGAACAGGCTGCCGAGGAAAGTGGCTCGGCAGGACTACCGGCCAGCAAAGGAGTCACCCGGGTACAAATCGAGCGCCCGCGCTTCAACATCACCAACTACCTCTGGACCAGCACGCTCGGCCTGGCCAGCTTGCTGGGCCAGGCCATGGTGGTGATGTTCCTCACTTTTTTTCTGCTGGCGTCGGGCAACAGCTTTCGCCGCAAGGTGGTCCGGATGGCCGGCCCCACTTTCAGCAAACGGCGCATCTCGATCGAGGTGCTGGACGAAATCACCGATCAGATCCAGCGCTACCTGAAGATCCAGATATTCACCAGCGTACTGGTCGGCCTGGCCACCTGGCTGGCCATGTCCTGGATCGGGCTGGAACATGCCGCCGTCTGGGGGCTGGTCGCAGCTGTCCTCAACCTCGTGCCCTACCTGGGCTCGGTGGTGACCTCCGGCGGCCTGGCCCTGCTGGGCTTCCTGCAATTCGGCACACCGGGCATGGCGCTGCTGATCGGTGGGGTGTCGCTGCTGATCAACACCATTGAGGGCAACCTGTTGACGCCTTGGCTGACGGGTCGGGCCAGCCGCATGAACCCGGTGGCGATCTTCGTGGGCGTGCTGGCCTGCGGCTGGCTGTGGGGCCTCTGGGGCTTGTTCCTGGGGCCGCCCCTGCTGATGATCTTGAAGTCGGTGTGCGACCGCGTGGACGACCTGAAGGTGGTTGGGGAATTGCTCAGCGCATAAGGATGCTCGACCGGGGGGCACGCCCAGCCTCGACGGCTCCTCACTGACCGGGGAGGCTCCGTCGGCTGCTGAGGCCGGGAGCCTGTCGGACCTGCTCGGGCGCTGGCGCAACAGCGGCAACGAAAACGCTTTACAGCGCCCGCTCGGACAGGGTGCCCGGGCGGTTCGCGTAGCGCACCCGGCTGTCCTGGGCTTCAATGTCCAGGCGGACGCTGCGCCGGCCGTACACCTCGCTCTTGAGCCACACCAGTTCGGCTTCCAGCCGTTCGGCCGTTGGCAGCGTGCAGGCCCACACACGGGCTTCGGCATCCCAGCGGTAGCCTCGCTCTTTCAGCAGGTCTTTGGACTCGAACGGCGAGCCGGTGGCGCGCAGCTTGAAGCTGGGTGCAGCGGCTGCGGCGAGCAACAGCGCGAGCCCGGTGCGGGCGTCGCGGCCCACCGGCCGGGCCAGCACCTGCAGCAGGGCATGACAATCCACCTGGGCGCGGTGGGCGTCGTAAAACCAGCCCTGGTCCTGGGTCAGCGCGCTGAGCTTGGACGAGCCCGCACCAGCGGCCTTCCAGTCGATGTCCATGAACGAACAGGCCCACGCCTTGTCGACAAAAACCGGAAACCGGGCCTCCACAAACGGCCGGTCAAAGCCCGCGTTGTGCGCGATCACCAGGTCGGCCCTGGCCAGCATGGACGACACCTGCGCGTCGTCCAGGCGCTGGCCTCTCACCATGTCGTCGCGGATACCGGTGACCTGCTGCGCCACCTCGGGAATGGGCATGCCGGGGTCTTCAAAGCCCTCATAAAGCTCTACCGGCCCAAACGGCAAGCCGGTGGCGGTGTCCACCTGCACCAGCAGCATGGCCAGTTCAATGATCTTGTCGCTGCGGTGCTGCAGGCCGGTGGTTTCGGTGTCCAGCACCAGCACCCGCTGCACGCCTGCGCCGTTGTCGTCCACCGGTGCACCCGGGCGGGGGCCGAAGTCCATGCACGGCACCAGCCGGCGCAGCACGCGGAAATCGGGGTGCTGCTCCAGGGTGCATGCCAGAGCCTCGAAGTCGAGCCCCGCTGCAGGCTCGGCCTCTGGCTGTGGCACAGCCACGAAGACCTTTGGGTCAGGCGTTGTGGCCGGCTCGGGCTCAGGCGCAGCCACGCGCGCAGCCGGCGATGGTGCCTCGACTGGAGGCACCAGAGGGGCGTCGAAATCAAAACTGGCCTGTGTCATTCGACGGTTGCTTTCTTGGCGATAGGGGCGGCTTGTGGCTCAAGGCCGGGGGTGGATTCTAGCCAGCAGCCAGGCCGGCCACCCCACACGGCACAAGGGCAAGCCCTGTTGCAACACTGCACCCCTCAATTCCTACTATATTTGTCAACTATGACCGATGCCCTTATGCCCACGCCATCCGGCGCCAAGACCTCGACCGACAAGCACAAGATCCGCTTCCTGTTGCTGGAGGGGATTCACCCGTCGGCCGTGGCGGTGCTGCAGGCTGCGGGCTACAGCCAGATCGAAAGCCTGCCCGGCGCCCTGCCCGACGACGAGCTGAAAGCCAGGATCGCCGACGCGCACTTTATCGGTATCCGCTCGCGCACCCAGCTCACCGCCGAGGTGCTGAGCCACGCCACCCGCCTCGCCGCCGTGGGTTGCTTCTGCATAGGCACCAACCAGGTGGACCTGGCGGCTGCACGCGAACGCGGCATCGCGGTGTTCAACGCACCGTTTTCCAACACCCGCTCAGTGGCCGAACTGGTGCTGGCCGAAGCCATTTTTCTGCTGCGCGGCATCCCCGAAAAAAACGCCGTGGCGCACCGCGGTGGCTGGTTGAAGTCGGCAAGCAATTCTTTCGAGATTCGCGGCAAGACGCTGGGTATCGTGGGCTACGGCGCCATCGGCACGCAACTCTCGGTGCTGGCCGAGGCGCTGGGCATGAACGTGGTGTTTTTTGACACCGCCACCAAGCTGCCACTGGGCAACGCCCGTGCGCTCACCAGCCTGGACGAGCTGATGGCCACCGCCGACGTGGTGAGCCTGCACGTGCCCGAAACGCCCGCCACGTTGTGGATGATCGGCGCGGCGCAACTCGCGCGCATGAAGCCCCGCGCCGTGCTGATCAACGCCTCGCGCGGCACGGTGGTGGACGTGGATGCGCTGGCCAATGTGCTGAAAAGGCAGGCACTTCTGGGCGCCGCCATCGACGTGTTTCCCGAAGAACCGCACAGCAACAAAGACACGTTCGAGTCGCCACTGCGCGGCCTGGACAACGTGATCCTCACGCCGCACATTGGTGGCTCCACGCTGGAGGCGCAGGAAAACATCGGCATCGAGGTGGCGGAAAAGCTGGTCAAGTACAGCGACAACGGCACCTCCACCTCGGCCGTCAACTTTCCTGAAGTGGCCCTGCCCGCGCACCCCGGCAAACACCGTCTGCTGCACATCCACCGCAACGTGCCCGGCGTGCTCTCCAGCATCAACCGCATTTTTTCCGACCACCACATCAACATTTCGGCGCAGTACCTGCAAACGCGTGAAGACGTGGGCTATGTGGTGATGGACATCGACGCCGCGCACGCCGAGCGGGCGCTGGCCGAGTTGGCGCGCGTGCCCGGCACCCTGCGCAGCCGCGTGCTGTTTTGAACGTGCACGGGCAGACCCGGTTGGCATCGGCAGCAAACGATCCCACAATGACCCAGCCGCGCACCGTGCGCCGCCAACAGCGGAGACCACCATGCCCGCGTCATTGCACCCCTCTGCCACCGTGCAGCCCACCGCCGGTAACCCGCCCAGCGACGAGCCCGCCCTGACCAACGCCGAGCTGGTGCAGCTGCGCGTGCGCGTGATCGCTCTGGAAAACATGGTGATTGCGCTGCTGGCCAACGCACCGCCCAGCCAGCAGGCGCTGGCGCGTGAAATGGCCGACTACATCTCACCCCGGCCGGGCTACACGCCCCACGCGGTCACGATTCACGCGGCCGAACAGATGCGCAGCCTGGTGGATCGGGCCGACCGGTTCCAGCCCGCACACCTGAGCTGAGCGCGGCTCCCGACCCTGGCGCAGGCCCGAGACACCGGGCTGCGGCAGAGGCACAGTACGCACCGCGCGTGCGGTGCCGTGTGTGAATCGCCTGGAGCGCCAGCCTGCAGCGCCCCGCCTCTATGATCAGCGGGAACAGCCTCACACAGATTCCCATGCAAGCTTCAGAACAACCCGTGCTGCGCGACCTGGTGCTCGTCGGCGGCGGCCACAGCCATGTGGTCGTGCTGCGCATGCTGGCCATGCAGCCCGAGCCGGGCCTGCGCATCACCCTCATCTGCACCGACATCGACACGCCCTACTCCGGCATGCTGCCGGGCTACATTTCGGGCCACTACAGTTTTGACGACGTGCACATCGACCTCGGACGCCTGGCGGCGTTTGCCGGGGCATGCTTCATCCACGGTGAAGTCACCGGACTGGATCGCGCCAACCAGCGGGTGCTACTCAAGGGCAGGCCCTCGGTGCCCTACGACCTGCTGTCCATCAACACCGGCTCCACACCCAATGTGCGCCAGGTGAAGGGCGCTCAGGCGCACGCGGTGCCGGTCAAACCCATTGCGCAGTTCAACCTGCGTTGGCTGACCCTGCTGGCGCGCGTGCGTGAGCTGCACAGTCGCTTCACGATCGCGGTGGTGGGCGGTGGCGCCGGCGGCGTGGAACTGGTGCTCTCCATGCAGTTCCGGCTGCGCAATGAACTGCAGCAACTCGGCCGCAACCCCGACCTGCTGCACTTTGTAGTGCTCACGGCGACCGACACCCTCCTGCCGACCCACAACCCGTCGGTGCGTGCGCGATTTGCCCGCGTACTGAAAGAGCGCCACGTGGCCGTGCACACCCGCGCCGAGGTGACGCAGGTCTCGCCCGGTTGCCTGCACACGCAGGACGGCCGCACTTTCGACGCCGACGAAACCCTGTGGGTCACGCAGGCCGGCGGCCCGGCCTGGCTGCAGGGCACCGGTCTGGCGCTCGATGAACACGGCTTCATCAAAGTCAACGACCGGTTGCAGACGCTGGAGGATCCGAAGATTTTTGCGGCAGGCGACGTGGCTTCGTTCACCGCGCGCCCCCTGGAAAAAGCTGGCGTGTTTGCCGTTCGCATGGGACCGCCGCTGGCGAAAAACCTGCGGCTCAGTTTGCGCGGCCAACCTCTGGTGGTCTACCGGCCACAACGCAACTGGCTGGCGCTCATTTCGACCGGTGACCGGTTTGCCGTGGCCTCGCGTGGGCGCCTGGGTTTTGCTGGTGCCTGGGTCTGGCGCTGGAAAGACAGCATCGACCGCCGCTTCATGCGCAAATTCAACGAGCTCCCGGCCATGGCGCAGGGCAGCCCGCGCGCAGCGGCGCCCGCCAGCAGCCTGGCGCTGAGCGCCGAAGAATCGCGCCAGGCCATTTCGGCCCTGGCCATGCGCTGCGGCGGCTGCGGCGCCAAGGTGGGCGCCAGCATCCTGACCCGCGCGCTGGGCAGCCTGCAGCCGGTACAGCGCGACGACGTGCTGATTGGCCTGCACTCACCCGACGACGCTGCCGTGGTGCGCGTGCCTCCGGGCAAGGCCATGGTGCACACCGTGGACTTCTTCCGCAGCTTCATCGACGACCCCTACCTGTTTGGCAAGGTGGCAGCCAACCACGCCCTGGGCGACATCTTCGCCATGGGCGCTGAAGCGCAAACGGCCACGGCCATCGCCACCGTGCCGCCGGGCCTGGAAGCCAAGGTGGAAGACCTGCTGCTGCAAATGATGACTGGCGCGGTCGAGGTGCTCAACGCCGCCGGTTGCAGCCTGGTGGGCGGCCACACCGGCGAAGGGCGCGAACTGGCGCTGGGCTTTGCCGTGAACGGACTCATGGACGAGGACATGAGCGGCGTGATGCGCAAAGGCGGCATGCGCCCTGGCGATGTCTTGCTCTTGACCAAGCCGATCGGCACCGGCACGCTGTTTGCGGCCCACGCGCAGCACGCCGCCAAAGGCCGCTGGATCGACGCCGCCCTGCAATCCATGTTGGTCTCCAACCAGGCGGGTGCCCAGGTGCTGCGCGCCTTTGGTGCCACCGCCTGCACCGACCTGACCGGCTTCGGCCTGCTCGGGCACCTGGTGGAAATGACCCGCCCCTCGGGCGTGGACGCCGAACTGCAACTGAGGGCCCTGCCCGTGCTGGATGGCGCGGTGGCATGCGTCCAGGCCGGTATCGTCAGCTCCTTGCAGCCGGCCAATGTGCGCCTGCGCCGCGCGCTGCGCAACGCCGAAGCCTTTGTGCAAGACCCACGCTACCCGCTGTTGTTTGACCCGCAAACCGCCGGCGGCCTGCTGGCCACCGTGCCGGCCGACCGGGCCGCCGCCTGCGTGCAAGCCCTGCAAACGGCAGGCTACCCGCACACCGCCGTCATCGGACGCATCCGTGGCGCATCAGACGCGCTCGAGCCGGTGGTGCTGACCCCGTAAGACTGCACAACCCGATACCATCCAGCAATCAACCCAACCCGCAACCCTTAACCATCGAAAGGACGCCCCCATGAAAGGCGATCAAACGGCCATTGGCCACCTGCAGGCCCAGCTCAAAAACGAGCTCACCGCCATCAACCAATACTTCGTGCATTACCGCATGCTCAAGCACTGGGGTTTCGACAAGCTCGCCAAAAAGGAATACGACGAATCCATTGGTGAGATGAAGCACGCCGACGCGCTCATGGACCGCATCTTCATGCTGGACGGCCTGCCCAACCTGCAAGACCTGGGCAAGCTCAACATCGGCGAAGACGTGCCGGAACTGCTGGGCAGCGACCTCGCGCTGGAGCGCGGCGCGCAGGCCACCATCAAAGACGGCATCGCTTACTGCGAGTCGGTGCGCGACTACATTTCGCGCGACCTGCTCTTGACGATCCTCGACGATACCGAGGAGCACGTCGACTTCCTCGAAACCCAGCTGGAGCTGATCGAAAAAGTGGGCCTGCCCAACTACCTGCAGAGCCAGATGGGCGATATCAGCTGACCGCCCGTCGGCACCAGGCGATGAATACATCAAGGACTTGCATTATATGAATGATATCGATTATCATTCACATGAGTAAACCTTAACGAGATCCCACCATGATCGTCTGTGTCTGCCGCCGCGTGAACGACAAAACCATCGCCCAGGCCGCGCGCTGCGGCATGAGCTTTGACGACATCCAGATCGACATGGGCGTGGCCACCCTGTGCGGTCGGTGCGAATCCAGCGCACGCGCGGTCTGGATGCAATGCCGACCGTCGCAGCCAACGGCGCATGTGCACCGGCACTCACCACAAGCGGCATCGGCCGACAACGCAACCGCGTAATCCGCCTCAGATCGTCCAGCGCAGGGGCTGAATCACGGCCCTTCACCTGGCCTGTGAGCCACCTTGCAGCTGCCGTGGTGCCGCAGCCGCACCCTTGAAAGTAGGCTGCCCACTCTGCAATTGAACCGCCCCGCGGGGCGTGAAACGGGCCCAAGGCCCACATGCGGCTGCATGGGCCGGGAAGCCAGCGCGCAGGGGCCTGTGCGGCATCTCTGCCTTGTGGCGGCGGCCACTGCCGGTCGGGCGGGGCCGGTGGCTTGACGCTCCATGCTGCCCAAAGGGTCTGGGGACCGTTTGCATTGAGTGCGCTCAATACCCCAGCAGACGCATCCTTTAGCCTGTCCCGATGCGGTGGGCTCTTGAGGGTGCAGCGCATCAACAGACCTCAGAAATTTCAAGGAGCGCAGACATGACACCGTCCCAGGGAAGTGAGGTGCGCAAGCGCGCATCGACCAAGAAGCCGTCGCCCGCGGCGGAGGCGAGAGCAGACGACCCGTCGCTGACCGGTGAAAACGGGGTCACCCCATCCCGCGAGGCGCGTATCCGCGAAGTGGCCTACGCCCTCTACGAAAACCGTGGTGGTGTGGATGGCAACGACCTCGACGACTGGCTGGCCGCGGAAGCGGCCGTGTCGGGCGAGTCTTTTGTGGCCAACCCCACGGCGGGGCCCTCGGAAGACTGACCGGTACAGCCAGCCCCGACGTGCGCCCTTGCAGGCCACGTGATCGGGCCGGGCTTCATCCAGGCGTGTTCATGGGCTCGCCGTTGTGGCAAATCCGCCGCCACCGCAGGTTGACACGCCGGCAGGCTGATCATCGGGCGCCATTGCCCATTTCATGCTGCCCTCGCATGCCGTCTGGAAGGCACTGGGGTGGACGGCCAGGCGTCTGTGGCGCTGAACAGCATGAGCCCCAGTAGGCATATGCGCGCTCGTGCGTGTGCGGCAAAACCCGGTGGGTCAAATCGCACACGCTGCGCCGTCACGGGGTGAGGACCAGGTGAACGGCTGCTGAACTGTTTTTCCAGTGACCGTAAAAATAAAAAGTGCCCGCGCTCAAGTTTTCTCTGTGGGATCAAAGTTTTGAAAAAGTGTCAAAACACCACTTGAGGGCACTGTGCCGACTCAAAACTGACCCAGGTGTTTTACTGACCCTGCCTAAATTTTGGGCAGGGGAAACAGAAGGTGATCACCATGGAAATGTTGTGCGCGCTCAAGGCCGATGCACAACGCCCCAAGCAGGACCGGCGCACAGGGATGGCCTTGTTTGCCCAGATCAAAGCGAGTGGCTAAGAGGGCGGCTACACCCACCGGCTGCAGGTCTCGCACATGAAGTTGTGTGCCAGCCGCGCGTTCTGGCTGGTGGCCTACCCCAGCTAGTGTAGTGTTTGATTCTTGGTGGAACTTATATTACGAGTGCATTTCCAATGCTCTACT
>JAGXSV010000032.1 GCA_018333605.1 Hydrogenophaga sp.
AACGAGTCCTACCGCTTCAGGCACAGCACCCTGGAGGCCAGGTCACGCATCACGGCCCGAGAGACCTCACGCAAAGGCCGCTCGACCACTCCGGTACCCCCGGGGCCTGACGAACCGTTATGAAAGGGCCAATCGCTACACTTATCCACAATTGCTGAAAGAAAATTCAGCAGTCCGCCCTGGGTCAATATTGGATCGGCAGGGTGGGGCAATATTCAAGCGGCGCCAACAGGCCTGAGATTCGCAGCTTCAGCTTCCTGCGAATAGATGGGTTCGCGGAACGCTTACGCTGCACCTGCTGGTGGCGCTGGCTGAGCGGCAAGGATTCAAGATCGACGCCCAGTGCACCACAGACGCTGCCCGGATCATGCGTGCGCCGGGTTCCATCCATCAGAAAACCGGATAGCCTGTGACCGCACGGCGCCTGCGTTCGGAGCCTTTCGCCCTTGAAGCATTCGACGCGCTGGTTGGTTACGATGCAGTGGCGCAGCCTGAGCACGCAACGCAGCCGCCGCGCTATGACCTGTCCGTCAACGGCGATGTGATCGGGTCGGCTCGGGGCCTGTTCAGCTATGCCCGTGCCGCACAGCAGTGCGGAGCCATGCGGGAGGCGGCGCAGGGTAATGGAGCAGGGACGCCAGGCCTGCCCCGCTGTCTTGAGTCTCAGATCCAATCTCCTCAGCGCGCGAGCGCGCTGACTGCATCGGTCAAGTGCGTGACACGACCCGCCAACTGGCGCACGATCAGGCGGTGTAGCTCCGACGCCAGCTGAGGATCATGAAGCTCCATGCGACGCAGGGCCTCGGCTGACAAGCGATAAACCACCGATGGTTCATCGGCAATCACATCGGCGCTGCGAGGCTGCCCCAGGTAAAATCCAATCTCGCCGACCACCTGCGCACCGCGCTGTGTGCTCAGGCGTAACGGCTCGCGCCCGGGAGCATCGGTCTGCTCGTGTTGCGCGGTGAGCTGGCCGGAGATCAGCACGTACAGGTTGTCCGGTGACTCTCCTCGACGCATCAGCCGCTGACCGGCCATCAAGTCCTCCCGTTGAAGGTAGTTCAGAAGGCATTCCACCAAATTCGGGTGCGACAACATGTTCGCCAACACTTCGCGCACCGGCATATCGGCGTCTTGCCTGGCCTGGATCTCTGGCGTGTCGTCAAGCAACTGCGATTCGCACCACTCAAGCCCACTATCGAGGTTGGAGAGCAAGTGGTAACCCTCTCCCTCGCGCAGGCCGGCCCGCGCGAGCTGAGCGATGACCGTGGCAGAAGCCCCGGTGACGACAAGCGTGATCTGGCGCGGCTTCGTCAACTTGCTGAGTTTTTTGAAGGTGAGCGTGATGGTGGTGTCCACACCTGTCACATGGTGGAAGTCGAGCACCGCGAAGCGCATGGCAGGCAAGTCAGAGGCGTTCAACCGTCGACGCACTTGCTCCAACAAACGGGTAGCGGTGCCGAAAAATAAATAGCCCTGTAACCGCAGCACGCAGATCGCATCGCCCAACTTGCGCAGGGCTTCCCGCTGCGATGGCGCACGAATCACGCGGCTGTGAAAGTTCGCGCCAGAGAGGGTTTGGCGCAACACGTCAACGCGGCTGTAATGCACCACAAACAGAACCGCAGCCAATGCCAGACCGATGGCAACCGCTTCAAGAAAACCCAGCAGCGCGGTAGACAAGAGGATCACAATGACCACGGCGTAGTCGGACCTGGGCAACGTGAGCCGGGACCTCCAGACCCATTCGAACAGGAACGACAGCCCGAGGAACATCAACAGCCCGCCCAAGACCGCCCTTGGGAACAGCGACATCAGCGGCGCGCCCTCAAACAATGCCGCAACGCAGACCAGCGCAGCAACAAGCCCCGTCCATCGGCTGGTTGCGCCAACACGGTAATTCATGGCCGAAATGGCCAGTTCCTGGAATCCGATGTAGCCACCGGCCGCGCCCGTGAAGAGGTTGGCGACACCGGCGGATTTCAATTCTCGATCCAGGTCGACGTCGCGCTCCACGGCAACTTCTAACCCGGTGGCGTTGAGCAGCAGCGCCACGGCGCTGAGCACCGGAATGGTGGCCAAGGTGGCGCCCTGTTCGACAATGGTCCACCAGTGCACCTGGGCGAGATCGCCCAAGGACCAGTCGCGCCACAGACTGCCCTCCTCGAAAGGGCCGAGCAGCCAGCCTTGGGCAGACATTTCGGCCACATCAATTCCAGCCATCAACATTACGGTGTGAAACAGCAGCACACCCCCAAGCACCATGCCCGGGATCAGCATCGCATGCGCACTGCGCTCATAGGACCACAGCAGTGCAACAGCGAAGAGCGCGCCCGGCAACCAGCGCAGCAGCTCATCGCCCTGAAAAAGCGACAGGCCCAGCGGCGCATCGGTCATCGTGGAGATGGCACCGACGCTGAGCAGCCAGCCGGTGCCGGCCAACATGCCGCCCATGACGGGATAGGGCAAAAACCGAACCAGTCGGCCCAGGCGGTAATGCCCCAACGCAAGCAAGCACGCACCGGTAGCCATCGTCGTGATACCGATCGCGGCCACGACCGTAAAGAAAATCTCCTCCGACGGCGCGCTGCCCGCCAGGCTTTGTGCGATCGACGCCGCAACCCCCGCGAAGATGACGGCCGGCAGATCTTGACTGCCGCCTATCGTTCCGGGCAGCGAGGTCAGCAGTGCAATGAACGCGAGGTTAATCGCTGCAGCCAGCAGCGTCAGCCCGATACCGTGGCCCATGGAGGGCGACAGACCACCTGAAAAGACCAGTGCACCGAAGGAAACAACTACGACGATCTCCAGCAATCCTGCTACCAGCCCATTGGTCAGAATGGGCAGAAAGTGGGAGGGGCGGTTGCCATCAACCAGCTTGTTCATATGTAGGCTTCGCAATGTCATCTAACGCCAGTTCATGGGGTTGGTTGCGAAAATACCAACACATTCACCTCATAAAGTCACTTTCATGGCGAGTCAACAATTGTGGCCCTTAAAGCACAGAACAAGAGCATACTTTTAATCGACTTGGTACGGAGGTGATTTCTGCTTTGCACCGCAGTGTTGGTGCCAACCCGACTTGCACCGTACGCAGTCTGGATTTTCGGACGCATGGCATTGAACGGTCCGTTTCGTGCCGGAGTTTGCACGAAACCAAAAACAGGGAGACACCTCGTCATGCTGGATCTTTCAGCGAGACCGCCAGAACCGACTCGATCGGCGTCATGCCTGTGTCATCCTTGACACCGGTGCTGGCAAGGGTGGGACGGGACCTCACCGCTGCCGTGATCGTCAGCCTTGCCTCCGTGTCGTTCTACGTATCTGCAGCTTCCATGCTGTTCCAGGGCACTCTAGCGCCACACCTGTCTTCTGCCGTTGGCGCCGCGCTGCTGGGGGCTGCCGTGCTGGGCGTATTCGGTGCTGTGTGGGGGTCGCTTCCGTTGGCTTCCGTGGGCCCTGTTCCAAGCATCGTTTCGGTGCAGGCAGCCATCGCGACAGCGGTAGTGGCTCATACCGCTGGGCCCGCTACCCTGCCGACAGTCGTTGCCTCATTGGTGATAACAGGACTGGCCATCGGGGGCACTTGGTGGGCAATGGGAAGGTACCGCGCGGGCGATCTCATCCGCTTCATCCCCTACCCCGTCATCTGCGGATTCCTTGGATCCGTTGGGTGGATGATGCTGGCTGGAGGCATGGGCGTGTCTGCCGGTCGGCGTCTGGGCATGGAAGAGGTTTGGTCTTGGCTTTCCGGACAGGCTGATGCGCGTCTCGCTTGTGGAATCGCTTTGGGAGTGTTGACCTGGTGGGTCACACTCCGTTTCAAACATATGCTTGTCCTGCCTGGAGCGATCGTCCTGGCGGGTCTGGCCATTCATGTTGGCTTTTGGCAAGCCGGCATCGACTTGCCCTCTGCCCGAGGCGAAGGCTGGTTGCTGGCAGAGTTCAGTCAGCCTATTCCTATCTGGCCGTGGTCGCCGGACCTTTTGGGAGCCGTGCATTGGGGCGTGGTCGCCCAACAATCGGGATTGATTCTGTCAACTGTGGTCGCAGCCACTGTTTCGCTGCTGCTGTCCGACACCAGTCTCGAAGTTGCCTGGGAAGAGCGCGCCGACATCAATTGCGACCTTCGGGCGCTCGGCCAGGGTAACCTTCTGGCCGCTTTCGCGGGAGGGATGGCAGGTGGTGTTTCCATCAATCAGTCGATCCTGAACCGACAAGCTGGCGCTGCCGGCAGAGGTAGCGGACTGGCTAAGGCGGGCATCTGCCTGCTGGCTATGGCCTGGGGCGGTCCTATCTTGGCCCTGGTGCCTCGGCCACTTTTGGGGGGAATACTGATCTATCTGGGTATTGGAATGTTCAAGGGCTGGGTCATCGACAGCCGCCGCCATCTGCCGCTGAGCGACTATCTGACGGTGCTGGCGATTGTGGGGACGACGATAGTGGTCGGTCTCCTGCCAGCGGTCTTCTTGGGTGTTCTGATTTGCTGCATCGCGTTCGCCGTGTCTTCGGCGCGGCAAACGCCTTTGCGGCGAATGCTCACCCGCAGCGCTTGGCCCGCCAAGGTAGAGCGAAGCGCAACCCAAGCCGATTTGCTACAGATTGCTGGTGAGCGCCTATCCATTGTGGAGCTTCAGGGCGTGCTCTTCTTTGGTTCGGTGACGCTGCTGACCCGGAACATAGAGGCCTTGCTGGAGGGGCCAGCGCCACCCGAGCGCCTGCTTTTTGACTTCCATCGCGTGAATTGGATAGACAGTTCGGCCGGCCTGGCCTTGGGCCGTCTTTTCAAATTGGCCCTGCGCCACGGCGTGCGTGTCGACATCAGTCAGCCATCCGAATCCGTGCGCCGTGCACTCGAAGCCGCCGGTTGCCTGGCTGCCGACGGGCCGAGCGTCTATACCGATATCGACGCCGTCGTCAATGAGTGGGACGAGGTGGCACTGGCCAAGTCTAGCGTGGTCGATCGCTCCTTCGAGGAGCGTCTGGCTGAGTCGCTACCGTCGGGCTCGAGCGCTGAACAAGTGATGTCCTACTTCGAGTCCGTCAGCCTTGATCCCGGTAGCCTGTTGTTCGCGCAGGGTGATGTGTCTGACGCGCTGTACCTCGTTCAATCCGGGCGACTGTCAGCCCACGTCCAGGTTGCAGGGCGGGAGTTGGCCATGCGGACCATACTTCCCGGCAGCGTTATCGGCGAAATGGGGCTGATTCGGTTCATGCCGCGAAGTGCAACCATTCGAGCAGACCAGTCGTGCATGTTGTTGCGGCTTCACAGAGAAAAACTGGAAGAAGTGGAGGCGAGCCATCCAGAGCTGGCAGCAGCTTTATACCGGCTTTTTTTACGCCAAATGGCGGGCCGAATCGATCAGCTTACAGCGCAGGCGAACGCATTGTCGCAATGAAGTGGCTTGAGCCGGAATGGCGTGCTGCTCTGAGCAGGCTAAGGGCAGTCCAGGTGCGGGGCATTAGGGCCGATTTGACCGGCCCCTCAATTCACGGACGTCTCCCCCATATCCGGACACGTTCATGCTGTGCTGCAGGCCATCTATCATGTCTGGTCAATCGACTTCATGCACGATAGGCAGGAGGACGGCCTCAATCTGCGCTTGTTCATTGAAGCCCAGGGTGATGCACTTCACTTTTGAATCCGCCCTTCACAGGGCCCGATCAAAAATTAAAGTGAAACTGAGGGCCGTGCTGCTTTTTCCGGCTGACCGCAAGCGATCAACAGAGACTCGATTTGAGCACCGCTTTGCATGTCTATGTTCAAGGGCACGTTCTTCACCAGAGACTCGAGGAGTTCTCGCGCCTGATCTTTCTCGTTCTGTGCGACGAGGCAATGTGCAAGATTCAATTTTGCACGCAATTCCCACGCCACGACACCCAGCCGCTGCGCCACCGCGATGGCCTGAAGATAGCAGGCTTGCGCCTCGGCAAGTGGCTTGCCAGATTGTTCCCGCAACATGCCGCGATAGCGATGTAATTCCGCCTCGCTCCAGCGCTCCCCTGTTCGTTCCGTTTTTTCCAGACACCTTGTCAGCGACGCTTCGGTCTGGGCCGAATCGCCATTTTTCGCACACATCATGGCATAATGACCCTCCCAATAAGGAAGGAAATGATTGGCACCGGTCATGCGAAACATATCCAGCGCACTGACCATTCCCGGCAAGCCTTCGGTCGAGTTCCCGTTGTCGCAGTTGCTCCATGCGGTCATCATGTGACCGTGGGCGAGAAAAATCAGAATTTTTTGAACGCCACAGTGATGGATCAGTTCCTCACTGAACAGTGTGGCAGCGGCGTAATCCCGGCAAAAAATTCGATGCCATCCCGCAAATGCCAATGCAAATGCGAGCGACAGAGGATGGTTCAGTTGGCGTGCCAAGGATACGGACTGTTCAGCCGCCTGCAATGCCTGTTCTTGTCTACCCATTAACCAGTAGTTCCATGTCAGGAAATTGAGGGCGATAACGGCCGGGTCTTGGCCAAACTGAAACATATGGGCGGCGTGACGCTCCACGTCATACATCTCTACGCATTTCTCAAGGGATCGCCTGGATTCGGCAAATTGCCCGAGGTGGAAATAGATGACCCCCAAGGTCAAATAGGCCTCTAATAGCAGATCCTCATTGCTGATGTGATCTGCAATGGCATAGAGTTGCTTGGCCAGTCCGAGCGCCGTTTCGAGATTGGCGCTGACTATGTTGTAAGCGACAAGCTGGTACAAGGCGATGGGAAGCTGGGGTGCATTGCCCACCAGACCACAAAGTTCATGTGCGCGGGCGCAGGTCACCCGCACATCGTCCGCCGCATAGCCTTTCCATGTCATGAGACAGTGGCCCAGCAAAATTCGAAACTCCAGTTCTTTTAAATCCCGTTCCGGTGTTGGAGGCAGATTGGCCAGCAGCGCCAATCCCTGGTTGAGGTGGGCCACGGACTCCTGGGTAGCAAATCGGGTCAATGCCAACTGGCCGGCGGCAAGCCAGCACCGCACAGCCTGATTCAGATCCTTGCCGGCGGTGTAATGCTGCCCCAGCAAATCGGGTTGTCGGGCGGCGATATCTGGAAACTCGCGCTCGATGACCTCTGCTACGTGGCGGTGCAAGGTCTCGCAATTGCGCTTCAACATGGAGCTATAGGCGACATCGCGAATCAAGGCGTGCTTGAACTGGTAGAGGCCCTTGGCGTGTTCTCCGCGCACTTGCAAAAAGTCGGTCTTGCACAGCTCTCTCAGACCGTTATCGAGTGCTTCGCGTGTACCTGTCCAAACAGCTTTCAGCATGTTCCCGTCGAATTCACGCCCCAGAATGGCGGCGACCTGAGCGACGGATTTGGCGGCGTTCATGCTGTCCAGTCGTGCCATCAAGGCATCCTGCAAGCTTTCGGGAATCTCGCCGTCTACCGTTTCCGTTGTCTTGGACGACAAGCCGTTACTTGTTCTGTCAAAACTCGTCAGAACGATGTGCTTTGTCAATACCTCAAGGTACAAAGGCACGTTGTCCGATTTCTTCATCAATTGCTGCAACATGCTGTCGGAGAGGCGGGCGTCGCCAGCCGCGAGCTTCATCAGTTCCAGCGACTGGGCGTCAGGAAGTCGGCCGATATCGAGCACCGTGAAGTTGCTTTGAGCTGGCCAAGCGGGGGAAAAGTCTGGGCGGCTGGTCAGCAACATCATCGATTTGCTGTGGCCGGCCTCTGCCATCCATACCCTGCACAACTCCAGTGTTGACGGGTCTGCCCAATGCACGTCTTCGATGACAAGTAAAGTCGGTGCTGATGGATTCAACTGCAGGAATAGGCTCGTCACGCATTTCAGGGTGAGTTGTTTTTGGCGTTCCGGTGTCAGGTGGAGCGGCGGATGATCGGCCGGCAGTGGAACAGACAGGAGCATTGCCAACAAAGATGCCGTCTCCATTTGGTCAAGTGTGGTTCGGTCCAGAAAACGGTGAAGCAACGCCCATTTTTCCACGGCTTCAACAGCGTCGGACGAAGGGAAAATTTCCTCTTGTAGCCATTCAATCACCGGATACAGCGAACTCTGGTTGTAGTACGGGGAGCATTGGAGTTCGATGGGTGACACGGCGTGCTGTGCACATGCCTGTTCGACGAGTGCACGGGTCAGGCGCGACTTCCCGATTCCTGCTTCGCCCCGCACGAGCACGGTCTGCCCGGACCCGGACATTCCATGATGTGTTCGCTCCGATAGCAGCGCCAATTCCTCATGTCGACCGACCAGTGGCAGGGTGGACATTCCATGCGTCGCCGCGAAGCGGCTCTGGCGCACGCGTAGCCGGACCACTTCACGCACCAGCACGGGCTCGGGGATGCCTTTTAGCGCGTGAATGCCGATAACCCTGCACTCGAAGCGCTGTCCCAGCAATCGATAGGTGTGGGGTGAAATAGCCACCGTGTTGGGAGCGGTCAAGCTCTGCAAGCGTGCCGCCAGGTTCGGTGTCTGGCCAACGGCTACTTTCTCGATGTTGGCGCCGGCACTGACCATGTTGCCAATGACGATGGGGCCGGTGGCGATGCCGATTCGCGCCTGCAGCCTCAAGCCCGGACGCGGTTGCAGGACGCCGAGGGCTTCGATGATTCCGAGGCTAGCACGCACGGCGCGCTCGCTGTCGTCTTCGTGTGCAACAGGGTAGCCAAAATAAATCAACAGGCCGTCACCGAGATGCTGCGCCACGAAGCCTTGATAGCGCGCCACCACACCAACGCAGGTATTTTGAAATGCTCGAACGATTTCGCTCAGATCCTCCGGGTCGTACTGCATCGAGAGCGCGGTTGAATCGACGATGTCGCAGAACATCACAGTCAGTTGCCTGCGTTCCTCTCCGCCAGGAGAGCCTTGCGTCGCAGGGACGATTGTCGGTTGGCAATTCGCGGTGAGCGGAGACCCGCAGTTGAAGCAAAAACGATGCCCGTCGCTGTTCACGCTGGCGCACTGGGAACACTGCATATGGTTCTTTCCTGTACATGATCTATGGGTACTGTTCGCCCGGCATCAAAGCGCTCCCCTCCGTGAGCCCGGATGCCTATTGGACACGGCATCACAATTTAATCATTGAAACCTAAGAATCAACAAGTCAATCGGTTGTTTCACGGTTGTTTGGGTCCTCTATACGGGAACGACGCAGCGACATCACCCTTGCAACGTCTGGGTGCGCAATGCGCCGATGCTTGCACCGATGGAGCCCATGCGGGCATGGATTCCACGTTCACGTTAGCAGGGCGGACGTGACAAGCAGGGCAGCGACGCACCGTGATACAACCCCGCCCAGATGGGCAACTGCGCTTATGGGAACCTCAGGCAAGGGCTCAGCGCTCAGAACTGCACGCCTGCTGCAAAGCAATCCTTGGCAGGATCCTTGTTTGGCCCTGGGTACAAACTGATGCCAAACTCTGGAAACCTTTGATGCAGCGATTCGTCGGTGGCCACCATGTTTTGCCTGAACCCCTCAATGAGCGGGGCTAGCGTGTTTGCAAAGGCGTACTTGAACTCACTCAGTTGTGTCGTGCAGTGCGGCAGGAAAAACATCAAATCGCACAGGCGCGCCGGAATGACGTCGCGAATGAGATTCACGGCGGGCCGGTACTCAGGATCGACCCCCGGGGTTCGTTCGACGGGCGGGGGATCACGCAGGATGTAGGGCGTCGGGAGTTTTTGTTCGAACATCTGGTGCATGAGCCAATGATCGGCTGTGTGAACGATGGAGGCGTTCCAGATGACCATTGCACATGTCCTGGCCAGCAACTCCTTGTTCTTGTAGATCGCCTGACCGTCCGGAAAGCCCGGTATCCACGAGGCGACACAATCAGCCCAAAAACGGATGGCCTCCCAATCCGCGCTATCGTCCGGGATGTTTGCGACGACGCCCTTTGCGAACGTGAGGATCGTCGGGTAATAGGAATTCAGAAACGTTCCGTATTTGGACGGGACCTCACGCGGCTCGGTGCGGAACTGATAGGGAGGGAACGCATTGGCACGGTCGGTTGCCCACGTTTGCGTCGGGTCGCTCGCGGGTGGTGAGCCCTGCCAATAAAACGGAAACACTTTGCGAATCTCTTCACCAGCAGCGGGGTATGGACTGTAGGGGTAAGTCCAAGTGCGGTTCAGCAGCGAGTATTTGCCTTCCAGGACCTTGTTGTCGACCGGCAGGCTCAGTAAGAGGTGTGGAAGCAGAAGTTGCAGGACAAGATGGTCGGTCGGCAAGGTGGACTTGGTAATGGCATTGATGGCATCGCTCGGGAAATGCACCATCGGGTGGTCGATCAAATTGACCCGCACCAATGCACCCTGCAAGGCAAAGTACTTTGCCAGTTGCCATGCCTTGCCGTCCCCAGGCGCAAGGAGTACCCAGCGGTCGTAAGGACCACCAGGTTGTGACTGAGAGAAGATTCTGATGGCGTCAACCCGGAAGTCGTATTCTTGCCCTGGCGCTGGCCTATTGGGTCGGGACAAGTAGACAACCGAAGGCGCCACATATTCGCCTGCCACTGGCTTGCGCACCACCAGCATATGGGTCAGGTCACACTTCCACACTTCCCTCGCTGGATCGGCAGGAAAACCCTGGAGCAGCACGCCATCTGGGGGGTCAAGTTTGGACAGAAGTTTGCTCAGCAGTCCATGGGCGATCATGTTTGCAAACGAAAAATCACTCAACTCCGGATAGTGACCGGCGTAGTCACCATACGCTACCGGCGACCCCAATTCGTACCATGCTGCGATGTCTGCAGTGATTTCGACCCGATCTTCGAAGCTCAATGAAATACCTAGTAACTCGGCAGAGTAGCTAATCGCGGACTCCGTAAATACCAATGCATTATTGTCGTAATAGGTTCCCAAGTCCTTTTGATATTGAACCATTTCGGACTCTGGAATACCATGCGGGCCATCACTCAAGACCTCGGGAGCGACTTTGCAGGCATTGCCATCGTTAGGCTGGGAGGGCCAGGGGCCGTTACTCCCATATAGAAATTGGCTGGGTTGGTAACCCGGTGGCAATTGAAATGGAAGTCCGGGTGTGCAGGTTGATCCTGACGGAATGGTTTGAGCGGTCATGAAGTCCCCTGGACGGCCAATGCTGCTGTTCGCAATGACTGCTGATGCACAAAGTGCAACCGGATGTGTGACGGCCCGAAGCGTGATGTAAGTCCACAGCCCTGAGAGGCTGAGATGCGCAGGGAGCCCAGCACCGCCACTGCGGCCAGCCGATTGAAGTCAGTATCGCTGAGAGTTTTGAGAACCGCAAGCCGTATGTAGCGGTGGTTCAGGCGCCACCCACCGGCACGTCGTGTTCGGCATCGCCCATCAGGGTGATGAGCTGCGCAACTTTTCGATCGCCGCACTGACCATGCACCGGTGCATTTTTTGACGTGGGGCAGGGCGTTGCGCATGAAATGCACCTGGCAGCGCTGCCAGGGCCTTGAGCGTCTTGGCCCCAGCCGCCTCTATGCCCTCGTGGCACCAGCCGTACCATGCTGAAGTTAGTGAAGTCCGTCAACTACCAGGAGGATGACGGACATGAAGAAGTGACCTTGCCCCTGAAATCCACACACCATAGCCGAGATACGAATTGGCTTGTTTGGCCTGAGCCGCGAGCCAGTTTTTCTCGAACCGCGGAATGTGTCAATGGATTCGCGAAACCCGACAGCATTAATTTGCCTGCGGGTGATTCATTTTCCAGTTCATTAGATAAATAATATTCATGTCACGATTTCTTCAAGGAGATGGACATGGCGAGAACTGCGAGGGGTGCGGACAACTTGGAGTGGGCGCGAGAAGTGTTGGCGCAAGCGCACACGATTGAGCAATTGCGGCAGGCGCAAGCCGTGGTGCTGCCGCTGGATTACGGCTTGAGCATGGAGCAGACCGCGCGTGCGATTGGCCGCTCGGTGCCGTGGACGTGTCGGCTGCGCAACCGATTCCTGGCCGGCGAGATCGTCGGCGACGGCCAGCGCCAGGCGCGCGGCGGGCGCCGACGCCAGAACATGAGCGTCGAGCAGGAGCGCGAAGTGCTGGCCCCGTTCCTGGATCGGGCACGCACCGGGGGCATCCTGGTGGTCGGCCAGGTCAAGGCCGAACTCGAAGCCCGGTTGGGCCGCACGATGGCGCTGTCTTCGGTCTACAACCTGCTGCACCGGCACGGTTGGCGCAAGC
>JAGXSV010000033.1 GCA_018333605.1 Hydrogenophaga sp.
TTGTCGATGATCAGGCGCTGGATGGTGTCTTCCTGCGCCTGACTGAGCACCCGCCCGTCGCCTCTGGCTCGTCCACGAACAGCGGGGCGGATCGCACCCCAACCGCCAGCGTCAAACAGATCGATAGCACCTCGCACTGTCGGGTAGCTCAGCCCCGACATCGTGACGATCTGCATGATCTTGGTGCCTTGTCTGTACAGCCTCACGACTTGCTTGCGGCGTTCGTGAAGTTGCGCCAGTGTTTGACTTCTTGCACTTTCTTTTTCCATGACTCTCTGATCACGAGAATCAAAAAAAGTTCAGACTTTATTGGGCCTTGTATAGAAAGATGCCGTACGTTGTAGGCCATCGGCTCAAGCCCATGACTGGCCGCAGACTCCAGCAAAGCCAGTGCCTGGAGCGCCTGCGGGGATGCCCTTCCGGCCTCAAACCAGCGCAACGCATCATCCGCCCGGACACTGAAACTCGCCAAACACAACGCCACGATCAGCGTCAAAAATTTCATTTGTTGCAAAAAATGGCAACCCATGATGGGTCTCAATTATCGAGGCCACGTGAAATTTTTCGTCCGATTGCAGCCCGATCCCCTTGGGCAGCAGGAAAAGCGGGTTGGTATCCGCAGTCACGTACGGGCATCGCCAAGTCCCATGACCCCACCATTCAAAATGGCGTCAAAATATCACTATGCGATTTCTACACACCATGCTGCGCGTCGGCAACCTCCAGCGTTCGATCGATTTCTACACCCAGGTGCTGGGTATGCAACTGTTGCGCACCTCGGAAAACCCTGAATACAAGTACTCGCTCGCGTTTCTGGGTTTTGATGGCGGCAACCCAGGCCAGGCTGAGATTGAACTTACCTACAACTGGGGCACCGAGAGCTACGAACTGGGCAACGCTTATGGCCACATTGCACTGGGTGTGCCCGACGCCTACGCCGCCTGCGAAAAGATCAAAGCCGCGGGCGGCAACGTCACGCGTGAGCCCGGCCCGGTGAAGGGAGGCAGCACCGTCATTGCCTTCGTGACCGACCCCGATGGCTACAAGATCGAATTAATACAAACAAAATCAACAATTTACGATGATGAACGCCATTCAGACGCCAAAAACACCGATCCGCTGCGCAGCGCGTAGCAGATAAGCAACGCAAGAATCTGAATGGAATGCTTCCGTATCGACGAGAGTGGCTACACGGGGTTCGATTTGCTGAACCCGGAACAGCGCTTTCAAGGGGCCACGGCCATCGCGATCAGCGATGAGGAAGCCGCGCGCCTGATCCGTGAGCATTTCCCCAAGCTACAGGCACCTGAACTCAAGTACCATTCGCTCGCGCGCCGGCCCGCCTATCACCGACCGCTCCTAGAGTTGCAGCGCGTCGTGCTGGCCCAGCACAAGTGCGTGACCTACGTCTGCGACAAGCGCTACCTGTTGTTGCTGATGTTCTTGGACTACGCCGTCGAGCCCTTCTACTACGAACGCGGGCTCGACTTCTACGAGGACGGCCAGAACTACTCGCTGGCATCGCTGCTCTACACCGTCGGACCGACCCTGCTCGGCAAAGAGGCATTCGATGCCTTGTTGGCAGCCTTCCAGCGTGCAGTCAAGGAGAAATCCCAGGACGCTCTGCACGAACTGGTGTTGGCGGCCAGGCGTCTCAAGTGGCGCGAGCTGCCCGAAGCCTTGGGGCCGCTGGCACAGGCATCCCCGGAATGCCTGTCGGCCATCGCCACTCCCGGCGTTACAACAGATGTGGCGCTGGTGGTACTGCAGTCGCTGATCAGCCGAATGGAAGTCATGGCGGATGGGGCATACCGCGTCGAGCACGACCAGTCCAAGAACCTGCTGACCTACCACGCCTTGCTCCAGCGCTACATCGACCACGAGCAAGAGGTCGAGTTCAAGCAGACCCAGATCGCGAGCATCAAGTTCCCTCTGAAGCTGTCCTCGGTCACACAGGTCGACTCCAAAGCCAGTCCCGCAGTGCAGGTTGCCGACGTCATGATCGGGGCCGCCATCGAGGCAGCGAACGGCCTGACGAGCCTTCGCACACCCTTGCTGGACCCTAAGGCGGTGATGTCGCTCTATGCCGAGGATCAATTCATCCACATGGTGCCGTCGATCGACTTCGCAGAACAGAAACGGTTCCGGCAAGGTACGCAAGCTGGTCAGGTCATCGACTACTTCGCCTCCAACTTTCACAGGTAGCTCGCAGGCGACAGCATTCCGGTCAAGCTGACGTTGTGCAACTTACCCCATTGGTCCATCGCATCAATCCACCTGTGCAGCCTCACGGCGCTGTATTGATCTGCTCGCCGAAGCAACCAGCCTCCCGCCTAGTCGTAGCGGTACCAGGACTGGTATCGATTGGATGTGACCGCTGAGCCATCTCGCTTTTCGTGCTGGTTGCACCTCTCACACAGCAGCTGGAGATTGCTGACGTCGTTGAGACCGAATCGGCTCAGCGGGACGATATGGTCGTAGTTCGTAAGCGTCCGGCGAACCCATGTTGACCGCCGCCGACGGTCCTGTCTGACGATCAGATGTCAGTGGGCTGCCAGCGGTGCGGCAAGAGCTCATCGATGCGGCTGGCCTTGTGCATGGGCAGCCGGGTGAGCACATCCTTCAGATAGGCATACGGGTCGTGCCCGTTCATGCGTGCCGACTGGATCAGGCTCATGACGGCAGCCGCCCGCTGGCCCGCGCGCAGGCTGCCGGCAAACAGCCAATTGTTGCGACCGATGGCAATGGGCCGGATCTGGTTCTCGATCCAGTTGTTGTCCATCGGCAGTTGCCCGTCACCCACGAACCGGGTCAACGCCACCCAGCGCCGCAGGCTGTAGTCCAGCGCCTTGGCCGTCGCTGATCCGTCGGGTACCTGGCGCCGTTGCAGCGTCATCCATTCATGCAGTGCCTCCAGGATCGGCCTGGTCTGCTGCTGCCGAACGGTTTGCCGTTGCTCGGCGCCCAGCTCTTTGACTTCGCGCTCGATGTCATAGACCCGGGCGAACTGCTGCAGGGCGAACTCGGCGATCTGGCTCTGGTTGGCCGCGTGCAGGTCGAAGAACTTGCGCCGGGCATGGGCCAGACAGCCCACCTCGGTCACGCCGCTGGCGATCAGGGCCTTGTAGCCGCTGAAGTCGTCGCAGGTCAGGCTGCCCTTCCAGGCCTTGTCGGTGCCGTGGCCCAGGAAGCGCCGTGCGTGTTCTCCCGAGCGAGACTCGCAGAAGTCGTAGACCACGGCTTTGATGTTCTCGAACGCCCCGGGCGCATAGGCCCAGAGGTAGGCTCGGTGCGTCTTGCCCTCACCTGGCTTGAGCATCGCCACCGGTGTTTCGTCGGCGTGAATCACCCGGTGGCTGAGGATCTCGGTCTTGAGGGCATCGACCAGCGGCTGCAGCCGCACGCCGCAGGTGCCCACCCACTGCGCCAGCGTCGAGCGCGGGATGGCCAGGCCGGCGCGGCCGAAGATCGCTTCCTGGCGGTACAAGGGCAGGTGATCGGCGTACTTGCCCACCAGCACCTGTGCCAGCAGGCCGGTGGTGGGGATGCCTTTGTCGATGACATGCGCCTCGACCGGCGCCTGTTGAATGGTCTCGCACCGGGCGCAGGCCCACTTGCCGCGGATGTGGCGCTCGACGCTGAAGACGCCCGGCACGTAGTCCAGTTTCTCGGCCACGTCTTCGCCGATGCGTTTCATCTGGCAACCACACGAACAAGTGGTGGACGCTGGCTCGTGGCGGATCTCGCGGCGCGGCAGGTGTGCCGGCAGGGGCAGGCGCTTGGCATGCTTATTCTCGGCAGTGGCCGGTGTTTGCGCCTGCGCCAGCGCATCGATCTCGCTGGCCACGGCCGCCAGGTCCGCTTCGATCTCGTCTTCGAGCAGACTCTTCTGTTCGGGGCTGAAACGCTCGGACTGCGCCGCGAACTTCATGCGCTTCAAGAGCGCGTTCTCGTGCGTGAGCTTGTCGATGATGGCCTGCTTGAAGGCCAGCTCCTGGTCCTTGGCGGCGGCCGCCTGCAACATGGAGAGCAACGCACCGCGCAGTTGCTCTGCACTCAGACTCTCCAGCGATTGCGGCTCGACCACCATGGACATGACTGTGCCAGCGCCGCTGTGGTAACGCCATTGGCACATGCACCGATTGGCAGACAGTAGGCCAGTGATCAGTGTCAGATCACGGTGATGACACCACCATCGCCCAGGCGCTGCCAGGGCAGACCCAGCACCAGGGCATCGAACTGTGAGCGGTTGAGTGTCGCCGTTGCAGCCCCCTCACGCGGCCAGACGAACTTGCCGCTGTTCAGGCGCCTCGCTGCCAGCCACACCCCGATGCCATCGTGCACCAGCACCTTCATGCGGTTGGCACGCCGGTTGGCAAACAGGTAAGCGTGGTGCGGGCGCGCAGCACCGAAGACAGCCACCACGCGGGCCAGGGCCGACTCCGTCCCGGCCCGCATGTCCAGCGGCTCGGTGGCCAGCCACAGGGCGTCGATGCGGATCACTTGAGCAGGTCCCGCATCCAGGCCGCGCAGTGCTCGGCAACAGAGACGGGCCAGGTCAGCGACACGCTGGTGGCGCCACGGCGCAACTCGATGCGGATCTCTGGGACCGGGGCGCTGCTGGACGCAGGCAGCGCCACCGGCACGAACGAGGGAGCTTGCAGATCCAAACTCGGACCGTGGGCCAGGCGGCGCCACTTGTGCACGACGTTGGCATTGATGCCGTACGAGAGCGCCACGCTGGCCACCGAGGCACCGGGCCGGGCGCACTCGGCCAGGATCTGCTGTTTGAGCTCGGCGCTGTGGCGCCGGCGGGTCTTGTTCTTGGCTTCGGTCATGGTGTCCACCTAACTCGTTTGGTGGACACCATCGTTGCCGCTTATGCCGCCGCCCTCAAGAGTGGGATGGCCGGACGCTTACCGTAGTTCTCCACATTGGCGAGATTTGTCAGCCCCGACAGATCTTGGTCACACAGCACACAACGCCCGCGGTCTCGAAAGAACACTGCACGTTGGGCCCAGACTGGCGGCCTGACGCGCCTGAGAACTCCGCCCGAAATGAACCTCGATAGATCCAAATCCTCGGTGTCGTCGAGGCGCGCGTTTGACAGGATGTCTGAAATGTATTCATTGAAGGCTAGCAGCAGACTTCTGTTCTGGAAGAGGACATGGAACACCTCCTTGACCATCTGATCGAGCAACTTCACATACGCTTCCGACAGGCGGATCTCGTTCATGAACTCGTAGATGTCGTCCTCGTCGGCATTCTGAAAACGACGCCCGCTGTCCCCTAGAAACTCACCGAAACTCTGATAGTCGATACCGTAGCGATCGAAGGCAGCCTCTATCGGCAACTTCTCTGGCTTGAGATCATCAAGTACGGCGGGGATATCCGCGAAGGCGGCCTCCACCCCCTTTCGCTCGGCCATGTCAACGGCCTCGGCCTGTTCGCCATGAACGTTCCGAACGATGAATTCGATGAACTGGTGGAACACCGAATACTGGGTGTAGGGTTGGACCCATGCCGCCCACTGATCGTCGCAGGAGAAACCCTCCAGCTTGATGAGATGATCAATCCGTTTGGTCAGCACCGCATCCACGACGGCGCAGAGTTCGTAGGTCTCATAGAACCTTGCTTCGATATGCATGCATCCCTCCACAGCATCTGCCTCGCAGGACAATTCAGTCGACTCGCTCCACTGTGATCAGGACCAGACAATCCTGCACGCCAAGTACTCGCTCAACACGATGTGCACGAAGTTACCGCTGGACTGTCCCACCAGATAGCGGTACCGCCCTTTCTGCACGTCGATCCAGCCATCGGCGATCTGTTCTCCGGATGGCAGCGCACGCATGAAGGCCCTGGAGCCGAGCTCCGGCCAGACGGCCATGGGGCCCGGCTCAGGACATTCGAAAAACTCGCGGCTCTCCTGGCTCATGAGAGCAAGAGGCATCACCTCGACTTCATCCGGGTCACCCCTCTCCTGAATGCTCAACTCGTAGTCCAGATGGCCGCGCCCCAGCTTGGCGACGACATTCCGCACACGATCCATCTCCGGCTGCCATGTCTTCTGGCCGTCTTCGCTCAAGGACATCGCAGCCAGGATCCTGCTGGCCAGCTGTGGCACGTCGCGAAGAATCCTGCTCACATTCGCCCTCTTCACGCCGGACGGATCGGCGGTGCCGCAGATCACGCACTCGATGAAGCAGGCCACGTACTGTTCATCCAGCGCGAAGGACTGATTGCACTCGGCGCAGGCAAGTACGACAGGCAGATTCGATGGAAACGGCTCATCCAGCAGGACCTTCGACGGGCAGTGATCTCTCGTGCTTGGCACGACGCCGCAGTACACGCACGAGCCGGTGAGACGTTCGTCCACAAAGAATTTTCGAGGATCGTTCATGCGATTCCATGTCGTGCGCAAACAAGGAAGTCGTCTTGCACCATTGCTTTTTGCCTTCACATGACAAATCCGGGATCTCGTGCAGCCTGCACCTCGCGCCAAGTACTTACCTCTCAACCACGATGCCTTCCGCACGCGCTCTTCCAAGGACATCGAGAAGAATCGCACACTGCCTTTCGGTGGGAAGCTTCGCAGGGATCTGCATGGCTATCCTGAAAACTCCGGCCTCCTTTGGCGTGAGAAGCTCCTTTTCGATCAGCGCCTGATGAAGACGAGCCCATTCACCCGCGGGAACAGCCAGCACATGCCGCTGAGCTTCGATGCCGTTGTCGACCTTCTGGGTCTGCTTGGCAGATCTGACCTCCGCCGCCTGATCGTCAATCGACAGAAGCTGATCGTAGAACTCGGGTGGGAGCAGCTTCTCGACATCTTCAATACGCGTCTGAATCCGCGTCCAACAGGCTTCCCTCTTGCACCATTCGGAGATATTCGAGATACCAGCCGGCGGCCTGATGATGTCCTCGTTCACGACCCCGGACACGACCGCAATGGAGCTTTCAAGCACAGCGTTGACGCCCTGTGCATTCCATATGCCCGGGAAGTCCACGCACGCCTTCCTTCGCTTCGCAAGTTCGCTGAGCATGGACAGCGTGTAGGCCACTATGTTGGCCCGGTATCCGCCGTTGTACCAAGGCTGTGCAGACACGATCCGCTCGGTGGCGCGGAAGATGAGCCCGCGAGCGACTGCTCGCTTGAAATAGAACTCATTGAACCCGTCAGATGATTTTTCCCACTCGCCGCCGATCCGGGTTGCATATCGCGCAAAGTTCTTCTGGGAACCCAGGTTGACCCACTTGGGATGGTCATCCCAGACATTCTCGAACTTCGCCAGATCGGTCTTCGTGAACATCTGTGGTTTTGGATGTTCCGCCTTGAAGCGGCGCTGCTCACCCGGTGTGAGCTTCGATTGAGCGTCCGCGTACTGTCCACGCGCGCGTTCGTAGAACCACTTCGTCTCGCGCTGCGCCCCCTTCTGCGCTGGCGCCCATATGCGCCTCGAGAACCCCTCCATACGGACATGGAACGGATGGTTCGAAAAGAAGTCTGCAGCATTGACCCGATTCTGGGTGTTCGCATACTCGGATATGCGCGGAACAACCGTTTCGCTCTGTTGACTGTCGATGACGGACAGCTTCATCTGAACGAAGATCTTGGACAGATCGGCTCGGTCGCGCTTTCTCGTATGAAAGAGCGACGCGGTGGTCTGGCCACCATTCACTATCTGAAGGTCAAGCATTCGTGTGATCGCAAGACCGGCATCTGTCGTCCTCATTTCAATGCTCTGCGCAGTCGCCGTGACCCCGTTGTTGTAGGCAAAGAACATTCCTGGCTCATTCAGGATTGTTGCCCTTATGCCCTGGTTGACGTTTCCGCGTGCCTGAAGAAACGTTCGCACGTTCTGTTCGAGCAGGCGGGCACCGAACTTCTCGTACAGGGCCGCCAGCACTTCGGCCGGCATGACCATCAGATACGATTGGTAGGCATCTGCACCCAGGTGGGCAGGAAGGCACGATATGCCCTTGCCGAACATCTGCTCGAAGTCCAGGTCAAGCGGTTCCTTGTGACCGCGAGAGCTCCGCTGACGATGAAGGCGTGAGATGTCCCAGATGTGGTGGCTGGCAGGTACTCCCGCCACCTCCGCGTCGGGGATGGCCTGGATCTTTTCGCTCAGGGCGCGCTCCGAGAAGAGCACCAGATTGAGTTGGCGGATCGAGCCTCTCCGGTCGGCAATCTGCCGGGCAAGCCCGTACCCCGGCGACGTGACTTCAAGTTCACCTGCCAATCCCTTGTAGATGCTGGCCTCGAAGAAATTGGTGACACGCTTGAACGTGGCAACCACATCCGTCCGAGTTAGGGATGCGAGCTCGCTGCGGGAATCGAAGTCCGCAATGAAAAGATCCAGAACCCCGTCATCGTTGAACCAGTAGCCATCGACGCGCATTCCGCGCGGGGCCTTGAAGTCGCACAGTTCGAAACCCTCGACGAATCCCGTTTCGGTCAACTCATTCGCGACGGTTTCCATGAATTCGGACAGTTGAAAGCTGCCATTCGCTTCGGCGCTGGCCAGCAGTTCCTGACGGAAGTCATGGAAAAATTCCTCGCTGCTCTGCTCCATCATTCCCCTCCAAAGACTGCGGCACTGTCGCATTCGTACGGTGTGATGGCCTCCAACCTGATGTCGTAGGCCACCCTGGCGATCCCCGTCGACAGTTGCGATCGCATCAGGCGCGGAAAACCCTCCTGGACACGATAAGTGGTCACACGACCGATCACGAAAGTCGGTTCGTCATAGTCAGGCAGCGGCGCATAGCCATGAGCCACCAGCTTGCGGTCGAATGCCTCGACGGCCTCCGCATCGTCGAGTCGAGCCTGTACATCAGCAACAACTGCGTTGAGCGACCGCGCGCCTGCGGCATCCGGCAGATTGCTCAGCCGGTAGATGCGCAGGAACAACGCGTCATTGAGAGATTCGAGCTGGTCCTCTGACGAAATGCGGACAGTGCTGCGTTCGGCTCCCGAGAGCGACTTGATCTCCACGGCCGTGTTGCCGAAGATAAAGTCCTGATGGGACTTGTCTGGGCCGAGCCAGGCTTCGAGCGCCGCGGCGGCTGGAACAGGCCGATCCAACAGCTCCAGCAGGAAGGTGATCTCTGCGTAGAGGCCTCGGACCTCCTCTGCAGATAGATGTTGACCTCGCCCGGACAGAAAGGTCTTCCACCGGCGGAGATGCGCCAGTGCAACGGCGAGCGAGCTCACGGAATCGGTCGCGCGCTCCAGCGCGGAAGCCAGAGTACGACAGAGCCCCTCGAAGAGGTCTCGGTCGACTTCCTTCTCCAGGGTGAGAACCAGGCGCTGCCGACCTGCATCGCCGCCGCGAAGATCGACGTCGATGCCGTTCACAGTCACGGCATTCTTCCGATACTGCCCCGTGTGATCGCCGTGCAGCTCCACGATGAAGAGGCAGGCACCGCTCCTGTCCCTTCCCCAGAAGCAGGGCACGACCATCTTGCCCATGACCTGGCGGACATTGAAGTCCGCCCCCGGTACGCCGATGCCATCCCACGGCGACGACTCAAGCATCGTAGTCCTCCTCTTCGTCCGGGTCGTCCGGCACACCCTGCATCCGCTCCAGCCAGACCCGGTTTGCGACAACCTCGATCTCGGTCTCATAGTGGCCGGGCGGGAAGCTGACGCCGAAGGCCGCGATAGGACCCTTGACCTTGTCATCGCCGTGCGGATCAAGGCTGTGAATCATGAGGAGCGGCTTCCTTCGAACCTCGCGATAGTGGGTATCCGAGGCCGCAACCGGGTTGTCTCCTGACGCGGCCGCGGCCTCGGCCGCCGCTTTCTGTTCCTCGGCAAGGCCCAGCTTCTCGTCCCCGCGCGAGGCCACGCGGTCCTTGTTCAGCCGCCAGGCGGAGCCTTGCCGATCGCCGACAACGCGGGACTGGCCGTTCAACCTATGCGGCTTGCGGTCTCCAGTACCCGGCGAGATCAGCAGCACATCGCCGACTGCATGCTGGTCGGCGAGAGTGCGCAGATAGGCGACGATATCCGCCTTGCGATCGGCGAACTGGCTGTGCGCCTGAAAGGCGATCAGGAAGTCCTCGATCCGCTCGGTGTCGACGTCGCGGAAGATCACTCCCTTGCCTGTGTCCATCGGGTCACGGCCGCCGAAGCCTTCACGCCAGGATCGCTCAATCAGGGCGAAGTTCGTCTCATTCACGTCGCTGTCGGTGGAGACGATGTAGCTCTCCAGCATGCGGCCACTGAAGTTCTGCCGGAATTTCACCTTCTCGCCGGCGCGCATCTTGTTGGCTGCGGTGATCAGCAGGCTGTCGGGATGGGCCAGGACATAGAGCCCGAACTGGCGCGGACTAAGCCCATCGCGGCGCATGCGCTTGACCTGCTGAGTCAGTTCCTCGGCGGCCAACGCGATGTGCGAATACCAGTTGATGGAATCACGCGAAAGATGGACGCGGCAAAGATCCTCGAAACCTGGCCGATAGCCAAACCAGCGGCCCATCTGCATGAGCGTGTCGTACATCTTCGTGTTGCGGTACATGTAGCTGACCGTCAGGCCCTCGATGGTCAGGCCACGGGACAGACTCAGTCCGCCGACGGCAATGGCTGTGAGCCCGACTCCCTCCTTTTCGTACTTCGTGAAGTCGAGCACCTCGTCGCTCTTGCTGTTGATGACGAAGAGGTGGAGATGCTCGAATACACCGTCGAGTGCGGTCTTGACCTGCTCCCAGGTGAAACCGGCATTGGCATATTCGTCGTCGAAGGCCTGCTTCAGGCCCCGCATGTAGACGTTCGCTGAGGATGCGGATTCGGGCATCCTGTAGTTGGCCCGCACGGCTTCCCTGATCTTCTTCTCCCGTAGGCTGAGGAACTCCCGCACCGCCCGCTGCACGGGCACGAAACGCGATACATTGACCATCATGGAGCAGTGCTTGCTCGCCTGCCCGCGCAGGTTCCGAATTGCGCGCGCCACGATGAATCCGTCCATCGCCCGGTACAGGCTCGGAGGCAATTCGGCGATCGGATGATCCCTCGTGTGCGTATAGGGAATGAGGTCTTCGCAATCGTCGATCGGTCGTACGATCGACTGGCTGGACTCCTCGTTCAGAAACACCTTCTCCGCGCCAAAGTAGGTAGTTGGCGCGTCGAGGCAGTAGATGAAGTCGCGCGGAAACAGTTCCTCCCGAACGTCTTCGTCGTAGGAATCGGGATTGATGAAGATGTTCGCGAAGGGGGTGGCCGTGTAGCCGACGTAGCAGGATTTCGCGAAGAGACCAAGAATGCGCCGGATCATGGCGTTCGTGCGCGTCGGATCAAGATCTTCCTTGTTCGTATTGATGGACGCGTTGTCGGCTTCGTCGTCGATCAGCAGCATCGGCACATCGGAAATCCGGCCATCTCCAGAAGCGTTGAGCTCCTTGAGCCACTTGTGAAGCGCCGTCAGCGTGGTGACGTTCTTCTTGATGACGAGAATGATCGGTTTGCTGAAATCGTTGATCTTCCAGCCGCTCTTGGCGGCCGTGTTCTTGTTGAAGTCCTCATTGACGTTGGTTAGGGTCGCCGGATGCGGGTAGCCAGGATCCAACCCGACGCCAATCGTCCTGCGATCCTCCGGGTCGCTCGACCGGCCGATAAAAGCTTCGTCGATGCGCTCCTGCGTCTGCTTGCGCAGGTTGTTGTGAATGCCGGCGATGACGATGATGAACTTGTAGCCGGCGTCGGCTGCCCTTGCAATCAGGCCGGTGTAGTTGGCGGTCTTGCCTGACTGCACATGGCCGATGACGAGACCCCGGCGGTTCCAGTTCGTTCCGTCGCTCCTCGGATCCTGCAGGTGGCCAAGAATCCGATCCGTCACGTCGCTCAACGACTGCACCATTCGAGGTGGCCACCCCTCCTCGCGCAGAAATTTGCCGTAGGCGTTCGCGTAGGTCCAGGTGATGTCCTCGCGCTTGCGAACCCACTGGTCGTCATGCTTCGCGGCGGGATCCACCAGCGACACTCCCGCTCCCATGCGTGTGTCAACCGAGATCATCGCCTCGGTGATGATGTTTCGAAGTTCGCCTGTATATCCAAAGAGTTCGGCGATCTGTTGCGCCTTCTTCTCGACCTGCTCGCGCGTCGGCGTTTCCTTCATGTTGGCAAGGCCCGAGATGAGCGCATTCGCGATGTTCCGTTCTTCGGTGATGGCTGGTCCGCTCATGTGAAGGCCTCAGTGATGAATTTCTTGGCTGTCTCTATCTGTCCCTCGAACAGATGGGTGGACCGTGCGATCTGTAGAAATGTGTCTGGATCGCCGGGTCCGTCGCCATAGAGCACCTGCTTGAGGCATTTCAGGCGTTCGATCGCAAGATCGTTGTCGACTGCCGTTTGGCTCACCTCCCGGGGATGCGTCGAGTAGTCTGAGTAAATCATCTCGACAGGGAGGGATGCTGCGATCGAGTCGAGCAGGACGAGCATCGAACTCGCCGCCTCTGGCTGCAGTTTCGCGGTCAACGAGAGGATGAGCGGGTGCTGCACATTGATCGCGAAACGAATTCCCCCATGATCCGCATAGCGCTCCCACAATGGCGCATTGCTTTCTTGGAACAGCTTCTGGCCGCGACCTCGATGAACGGTCACGCTGCGGGCAGTGATTCTGGCAATGATCTGGCGCAGCCTCTCGCGCACTGCGTGGGGCGGGCGGGCACGCGACTTCTTGATGTCGATGGTCCAGGCCTCGTCCAAACTGTTGGGAAAATCAATCTGAACCCTGGCCAGTTTTGTGGCTTCCCCCTTGGGTACCAGTCGGAACCAGTCGCCCCACGCCATCAGACGGCCATTTCGGTAGATGTAGGCACCCTGATTCGAAATAAAGTCACTGCGACTCTGATAGAAGTCGTACTCGCGAGCGGTCAGCCTGGAGTGGTGCGGCAGAACATACGGCTGAAGACGAACTTCGGCTTCGCCGATGCGGACGACCTCCTCCGGAAGCAATTGCGTGGCCGGGTTCTTTCTGCAGAATGGGTCGAAGGCCTCGACTGCATGACCATTGACCGCAATGGAAATCCGGGGATGGCCCTTGACGTCTCCTGCGAGGAACCGATGAAAAACGATCGAGAGGTGCCTACCCAGGGCATCCAACTTCTCACTGACGATCTCATTCCGGCGGTCGCCAACTTCGTCTTCAACAAGCCGATCGAGTTCCCGCCAGACAACGGCGGTACCGTGATCTCCGATTCGGTCGACATATGGCAGTGCATCGATGTCCGCGTCGTCAAGGATGGACAGGATCCAGTCGTCTGCTGCATCGATGCGATCGAGATTCCATTCGGCTCCGCACCGCACCCCATTCTTCGCAGAGGTCACCGTCAGCGACCGGCACTGGGAAAACGACGCCGTTTTCAGTCCGAGGCCGAAGCGGCCGAGATCCCGTGGTGATCGCTCGTGCCTCGGATTCGCTGTTCCATGGCGCATGGCTTCGAGAAGCTCGGCCTCCGTCATTCCACTGCCGTTGTCCACGATCGCAACCAAGGGCTGCGCACCGGACAGGTCGCAGATGATGTCGATGGCATCTGCACCTGCGGAAATGCTGTTGTCGATCAGGTCGGCAATCGCCGTTTCCAGCGAGTACCCAAGGTCGCGCATCGAGGCCGAAAGGCATGCGGCACTCGGCGGATGATTGTGATCACGCGCCATGAATCTCCCTCCTGCGATTTTTCATGAATCAGGCCCACAGCGCGCCTCCGTTTGCCGCATCGAGCACTTCTTCTGTCAGAGTATTCTGCTGTATGTGTTGAAGAGCCGTTCTCCGCAGACATTCAGACTTTTCCCATCCATGCGCCTTCCAACCACTCCCCAGCGCAGCCGCATGATGTCGAGTATCCGCGGAAAGGATACTTGGCCTGAGCGGATGCTTCGCTCCCGTCTTTTTGCCAGTGGGTTCCGCTACAGACTGCATGTTCGAAGCCTTCCAGGCTCCCCTGATCTCGTGTTCCCGAAGTACAGGGCTGTGGTATTCGTACATGGCTGCTTTTGGCATAGGCACCAAGGCTGCCGATATGCAGCCACGCCAAGGGCAAATGCAGATTTTTGGAGGGAAAAGCTGCAAGGGAATGTCGACAGGGACGCCCGCCACACAGCAGCGCTTCGAACTCTTGGCTGGCGCGTAGCCGTCGTCTGGGAATGCTCTCTGAGGCAGTCGATCGATCATTCGGCACAGATCGTTGAGGAGTGGCTGCATGGCAAAGAGGCTTGCTTGGTGATTGCCTCTAGCTCGCTTCCACAAGGCGCGAAATCGGAGTCTTGCTTGCAGGCAACTGCAACGCGGTAGCCGATCGACTTTTATGTAAAAGATCGCCTGTTTCTCGACGTTTCTTTCTGTTCATCTGGTTCAAGAGGCTGCGCACAACCTTCGCCAGTTTATGAGCCAATAGCGGTGGCACTGCGTTCCCAACCTGTGTGTATTGCTCTGTACGGTTGCCTGCGAAAAAGTAGTTGTCAGGAAAGGTCTGAAGTCGTGCAGCCTCCCTGACCGTCAGGCTCCGGCACTGAGCAGGGTCGTAATGGATGTAGTAGTGTCCGTCCTTGGCAATGTGCGCCACTACAGTGGTGGCCGGCTCGTTCCTGCATTGGACCCGGAAGCGATCCTTGAAGGGAATGGCCTCATGTCCTTCAACATGGACATTGCTGTGCTCGGGAAGCAGTTTTTTGGGAAAAATGTCCAGTCGTGCCGAGTATCCAAAAGAATGCGCAAAGCATGCTGAGAAAAGATATCTGGCCAAGTCTGATGCCATGTGGGATCGCGCCTCATGCTGACAGACTCCCCCAAGACTTCTGTCGTGAAGCCATTGCTGCAGCTCAGTCGGATTCTTCGAACGCTTGTACTCTCGGGCAATGAATGCCCCTCCGACCGACGTATAGGTTGCCGCAGCCGCAAACGCCCGCATCGCTTCAGTCATGCTGCGTTCGGTCTCCGTATTCCACCCCTCTACGCACGCCGGTGCTACCTGAACGGCCTTGCGCCAAGCATCGAGGGAGTCTCCGCTGGACAGGCGGCTTCGAATGCGCGGAAGGTCATCGATGGCCTGCCTGACCGTCACCGCCTTTGAGACAGTCTCCAGCAATTCGTGCCTGGGTAGACCAGCACCTTTCCGGACACCGAGGAGAATCACACGATGCCTGCACTGCGGAATCCCGTAACGTTCCGAGGGAATGACATAGTCACCAGGCTCCAATTCGTCACCGTTGCCCGGTTTAACAAAGGAGCGAATCTCATACTCCAGCCCTTCGGCAGGCTTCGAAAGATCCGCAAGGATCCTGTCGAACATCGGATTCCCGGAGTGCTGGGAAGACAGCAAGCCTTTCACGTTCTCCATCACGAAGATGGTCGGCCTGTGAACTCTGATGATTCTCAGGTACTCCCTGTAGAGAAAGTGTTTTTCGTCCGTGTGAAAGGTCTTGTCCTTGGCGCGCCTTGACCGCCCCGCAAGAGAGTACGCCTGACAGGGAGGACCTCCAATAAGCACCCAGGCTTCATGCCCCTTCAACGCCGCCTGGATTTCAGTGTCAATGCCGCCATCATCAGACTTCCCCAACTCCAGACATCTGGCTTCTTTCTCAGCTTGCGCAAAGGCGCCGGCCACGGCTGGGATTCGGCGAAAGGCAGCCTCATCAATCTCGCCACGCACATAGCTGTAGTAGTGTCTTATATCCTTGCTTCCACGAAGACGCCTGAACACTGCACGCAGCGTCAGCGTCCTGTGAGCAACAGGATTCTTCTCGATGGAAAGGCCGATCTCGAAAAATGCCTTCCCCCCGTGCCCTTTGAGAGAGGCAAACCCTTCGCCAAGACCTCCAGGTCCTGCAAAGAGGTCGATTATGGGAACTGGCATGCTGTACCTTATTGATGTTCAATTCGTGCAAGAAGCTGTTCAACGAGGTCACTGACCTCGCGCTGACGCAATGCCCTCGCCTCCCGCTGATCCGACTCATCACTCTCGCCAATTTCGAATTTGGCTGTTGCGATCGGCCCGTCCTTGCGATAGCCCTCGACATCACCGACCCGTGCGAAGCGCGCTTGCAAGATGTTGAGAGCAGCTTTCACTACATCACGGTGCTTGCCTTCAAGTGATTGGCGAAACGCTTCAACCACCGCGTCAGCACCTTCAGGGGCATGCTCCAGGCAATAGATCAGGTCGTGTGCGTCCTTGCGCTCGAAGCGTTGGTCGAACGCGAAGGACTTCAAACAGGTGAAGCTGACGAGGTTGGCGTGCTTGATCTTCTCGGTGGCCACGCCGTTGCCGCCCAGCAACTCGGCCTGGATTTCGGTGACCTGGTGCAGGTCGAAGACGATGGACGAATGTGGGATGTTCAGCGCCGAGATCGTGCCTTCGGTCGGCAGCGGCTGAACCTTGCCGCCGGCAATGTCGGGCGCGTCGGCCAACAACTCCAGCACCATTAGCGCGCCGTGCTCGGTGCGGGTCTGCCAGCGCCATGAGAGCTTCTTTCCGGCTTCGTTTTCGGCACGTTCGAAGCCCATCCGTTTGAGGTTGTCCTCCAGCGTGTGATAGGCCTCTGTGTCGGCCAGGATCTGAAGGTCGATGACAATGTCCACGTCGAGGGTGCCTGCATGCGCGGGCACGACCGGTGGCCGTGCCGGGACAAGGTATCGCGGCGTGAGGCCGCCGACCAGGTAGACGGAATCCTTCCACGGCCCGAGCCCGCGCAGCAGCGTCACGAGGACGCGCTCGCAGTCCACCGTGTATTGGTCGCTGTAGCCGTCGAGTGTTGCAGGTTTGGCCATCAGAAGCCGATCCTTTCTTTTCGGAAGTGCTCGGCCATTTCCTTCGAGCGACCTTCGCCGCGCACCAAGTCAAGGTAGATGTGAATTGGGCTGGCCAGCCAAAGGCCGTCCTTGCGCTCCCGGAACAGCAGCTCGCCAATCGACTTGGTCTCGATCACAGCCAGGTTGGCCCCTTCGGTGACCAGTCGCGCACCCAGGTCGCTCATGGCGGCGTCAGTGGCTTGCCCAGACAACAGCCGCAAGCGCACCTGGGACACGCTGGACAGGAAGGGGGCAAGCCGCTGGGCCGCAGCCTCGTGGCTGATGGCGTACTCGACGCCTCGCCCTTCCAGGGCTTCGGCAACACGCAGCGGCAATGCGTCCGGCTTGGTCGCAGGCACGTAGTACCTGCGCAGCGCAGGCGCTTGATCGCCCTTCACCTGCTTGGCCCAGGCATCTAGCAGTGCCGCAGGTTCGCGAAGGTGACGCTCCTTGGTGGGGCCCTGCCCTCTCGCATCGAGCCAATCGAAGCGCTCTAGCTCGGTCAGCACCTGCGATGTCGTGGCTGGCGACACCTGCGCCAACTGGGCCAGTTCGGTGACGCCGAACCACGCCTGACGATGCAGAAGCAGTGCATGCAGCACTTGGGCACGCCGGCCAGAAAACAGAGAGCGGATCGACTTGACCAGCGTCTTGGGTGGAGGTTTGTCGATGTAGAGATAGACGCTTGGCGCGGGCAGGTAGAGGCTTCCACCACTGTCGTAGTAGCCCACGCCCTCGCTCCTGAGGAGTTCCTTGGCGCCGGGCGAGATCGACTCCGCCGCAATCATTGACACGACCTCGCCTGGATGATTGCCTGCCCACGCGCGGCTGGCATCCCGGATCTGCCAGATCACTTGGCGCACATCGCGGGGGTAGACCGCCTTCTTGGCTTCGACCAGCACGGCCAGCGACTTCCCAGCCACGTGCAGATCAACCGCAGCATCCAAGCCTCGATCAGATCGTCCGCCTGAAAGCTCCCCACGCACCACATCCGCATGGACATCGGGTAGCTCGCGCAACGCATCCACGAGGCGCGAGACCAACTCGTGTTCGGTCATGGTCAGCTCAAGCATGCTTTTGGGCGGTTTACTGCACAGTGAATTTCTGCACTTTATCGAATTTTCCAGAAAATTGCAATATTTACTGTTCAGCAAAGATGCAAGTTCACTGACGTCTCGGCGTCACGCCGCCGGGCTCGCGGGCTGCGCCCCGGGCTTCGTGCCGAATCCCGGCCATCCGGCTTTGATCCCTTGACGCTCCGCGGCGTGTCCGCTGCGCGCTCCGCTTGCCGGGGCTGTTGTGGTGTGCGGGGGGGCGGTCTTGCTGTGCCCTTTCAACCTACCACGCCGTTCTCGCCGTCAAGGGCTGTGTGGCCCTTGCTCGCCCTGGTGGACATACTCGGCTCCTATCGGCGATCATGCGATAATACCGTGTGCGTCGTATGCGCGCACGAACGACAACTAGAAAACGCGGTGGCACATTCAGGCCGCCACAACATGGAGTTGCCGATGGCTACATCTTCTCGCGGCGTTGTGCCGGCCAATGGCGGCAAATTGAGCCGATCCGTCGAGGCCCTTCCAGCCGCTAAGAAGCCGACAGTCAAGGCATCTCCGTACCATCTAAGAATCTCACGCCTCACCGTCGACAAGCTCGGGGTCAAGCTATACGACAAGGCTAGCGCCGTCGTCGCTGAACTCATCGCCAATGGCTACGACGCGGATGCCGAGACAATTACCGTTCGATTGCCCTTAAACATTCAATTGGCATCCAAGGCCGGGGGTGAACTCCGCGACCTAGGCTACGTGATTGACGTTGAAGACGACGGCCATGGAATGACGCCGGAGGAAGCCATTGGCTTCTACTTGCGGGTCGGCGCAGATCGCCGCACCCGCAAGGGTCAGGATGGCAGCAAGTCGCGCAAAAAGAAGCGTCCTGTGATGGGGCGGAAGGGAATCGGAAAGCTTGCCCCTTTCGGCATCTGCCGGCGCATCGAGGTTTGGTCTGCTGGCGGGCCGAAGACCGCGAAAGGCTACGCCGTCACACACTTTTTCATGGACTTCGACAAGATCGTCACTGACGATGATGAGTCCGTTCCCTTGGAAGTGGGTAGTGAAGACCAAACCTGGAGCAAAAAAACCGGTACGCGAATCCGGCTCACGTCGTTCTTGGCCAAGCGGGTCCCAGAGCTCGAAACCTTTCTCCGACAACTCGCCGTTCGCTTCACCTTTGCTCGGCCAGACTTCAAGATCCTCATTGTTGACGTGACCAATGGCGCGACCAAACCGGTCAAGGTCAACCCTTTGGACATCCCTCTGTTGCCAGGATCAAAAATCGACCTGTCCAGCCGGCCCGTGATCGACGACGATGGCACGATCCTTCCCGTTTCCGGTTGGCTAGGCATGGCAAAGGAAGCGTATAAAAATGAAGAGATGATGGGCGTACGCATCTACGCCCGAGGGAAGATCGCTGGCGTCACGCGCGACTTCAATCAACCTGCTGGCTTCACGGGCGAATTTGCGATGCGCTCTTACCTAGTCGGGCAGGTCGAAGCCGAATGGCTCGACCTCGACCAAGGCGACGACCTAGTACGAACGGATCGGCAAGACATTCTTTGGGACTCCGACTATGGTCAACTGCTGCGACGCTGGGGCGCAGAATTGATCAAGGAGATCGCTCGTATCTCGCGTGAACCCCGCCGAGTACGCGTGCGAGATGAGTTCTTGCGCAAATCCAAGATCGAAGAGCGTGCACGGGAGCGATTCGGGGACAAACAGGTCGCACGTGTAGCCATCGACTTGGCAAAGAAATTTGGTGGGTTCGCCGCAGAAGACGAACTCGACGACGACGTTTACGTCGAAGATTTGTCGCAGATCATTTTGTCGGTCGCCCCGCATCAAGCGTTGATGGAGGCCTTTCACGAATTCACAAATCAGGTGACGAAGGGCGAAGCATCCTTGGATCAGATGCTCGACATTTTCAGTAAGGCGCAAATCGCCGAACTTGCGTCTTACGCACAGATCGCCGCGCAGCGCGTACGTGTCATCAACGACCTACAGCAGATCATCGACGAGTCGATGGATGAGGACCAGTTCCAAGCGCTCATCGCCAATGCACCTTGGTTGATAGAGCCGTCATGGACCGTCATCACCAAGAATCAGAGCTTGAAGAACTTCAAGCACGCGTTCGAGAAGTTCTGGAAGAAGAAGCATGGAACGGATGTGTCCCTGGCGATTGACCACGAAAGCAAGCGTCCGGACTTCACATTGGTCAGCATCGATGGGCTGTTGCACATCGTCGAGATCAAGAAGGCGGGACATGCCTTCGACGACACTGATTTCGCTCGACTCATCAACTACGTTGATGCCTTCGAACAATTTTTTGACGAGAACAAAGAAACTGTGTCAGAGTTCTATCGGGAGTGGAGAATCGACCTCGTTGCTGACGGCCAAAAGCTCAAGCAAAGCGCCAATCTGCGCTCGTTTCAAGGCCTTGAAAAAGAAAATCGCGTCAAGCGAATGTCATGGCGTGACTTCCTCACACGCGCCAAGAAGGTCCACGAACAGTTCTTGGACGTCCACGATCTGGGCGCACAGAAGAGACAAGGCAAACGCGCATGAGCAAACTACGGGCCGTCAGCCTCTTTTCTAACTGCGGAGCTGGTGACGTCGGCTATCGTGAAGCAGGCTTCAATTTCGACGTGATGGCCGAATTGGATCCACGCCGATTGGAAGTTTGTCTCCTGAATCATCCGGGTGCCGAAGGCGTGGCGGGTGATCTGCGCCAGACTTGGAAGACGGTGATCAAGAAGTACCGCGCCCGGGCGGGGAAAGCACGCCCGGCATTGTTGTGTGCTTGCCCACCATGCCAGGGAATGAGCTCAGCGCGTTCCGGCAAGGGTAGTCACGACGACGCCGCCGCCGGTTCGAAAGACGAGCGCAATCTACTGGTGACGGTCGTCGCCAACGTTGCTTTGGAGCTGAAACCATCCCTGCTCGTTGTCGAAAACGTCCCTGCGTTCTTTACGCGCAAGGTGCATCACCCCAAAGACAAGAAGCCGGTTTCGGCGGCCAACTACTTGGTCACGGCGTTGGCAGAAGACTATGTGGCATTTCCATTGGTCACCGATCTGTGTGACTTTGGCGTTCCACAGTCCCGCAATCGTGCTTTCCTGACCTTCGTCCGCAAAGACCTGCCCGGCCTCAAGGAGTTACTCCGCATTGGTCGTACACCTTTTCCGCGGGCGACCCATGCGCCTGACGTCGGCAACGCTCGCCCGGTCACGCTTTCGGAAGCACTCGAGAGCTTCGCGCTGCCAGCCTTGGACGCAGCCAATGCGAAGACGGCATCGGCCAGCGAATACGCAGGCTTCCACTCAGTGCCAGTATGGGACGAACGCATCTACGCGATGGTCGCGGCGATCCCTCATGCAACCGGGCGCAGCGCTTGGGACAATGACGTCTGTCATCATTGCGGCCCCGTCAAGGTTTTGCCGGAAACCGTCATTTGCCCCCTTTGCAATGCCCCCCTCCTCCGCCCCATAGTGAAAGAAAACGACGGTAGCTATCGTCTCGTCAAAGGATTCAAGAGTAGTTACCGGCGCATGCACAGCGACAGGCCGGCGGCAACAGTGACCACGGCGAGCGGCCACATCGGCAGTGACTACACGATCCATCCTACGCAAAACCGACTGCTCAGCCCGCTCGAATGCTCGTTGCTTCAGACGTTTCCCAAGGACTTCAAATGGGGAGATGCGTTGAAGAAACTGGGGCACACGAACGTAAGAGAAATGATCGGTGAAGCCGTTCCACCTGCCTTCACCAAATTGCATGGCGAAGTGCTCCATGGCATCCTGAAACGTGAGTGGGAGCGTGCACCCATGGCTTGGAGCGACGAGCGCCTGACCAAAGGTTGGGCGAAGCTGGCATTCGCAGCCAAAAAAGATGGACGAAAAGATCCGCGAAGCTATTTCGACTACGCTCAGCCGCTAGGTCGTGCTTCGGTATCTAGAAAGCGCGAAGCGTCGAAGGTGGTAGTACCTAAGGTCTGAACGGCCATCACCGGGAAGAAACGAAGTCGTTCAGTCGATTTGCGAGACGGGCGGAATCACGCACCTCGCATTCCCAGATGATCAGAACGTCCCATCCTTGCTCGCGCAACGCAGTCAGATTTCGCTGGTCTCGCTTCTGATTGCCCTCAATCTTGGCTCGCCAGGTCTCGGCGTTGTTGACGGGCACCGTTGCGCGTTTGCACTGCTCGTGCCCGTGCCAGAAGCACCCATGGACGAGAACGATTTTCCGATGGCGCGGCAAGACGATGTCGGGTGTACCCGGCAAGTCCTTCCGGTGTAGCCGAAATCTGTAGCCCAGGGCGTGCAACGCCCGCCGCACTCGCATTTCCGGGTCAGTGTCGCGCCTCTTCACAGCTTGCATGCGGGTGCGCGTTGTTGGTGCAACGTCGTCAAACCCCGTCGGCCGCACCGTGTTCGCAGGCGACTTTCCTGAGTTGACGGCGCTACGGGCTGCCATAGACGAACTCAGCGCGACCTACGCCAGGCTGATCTGATCGCACGATTAGACGCAGAAAGACACCGTGCCGGTAACCCAGTTGACTGCAGTAACCACCCAGCTTCTCGAAGTCGCGGTCGTCAGATTCTGGGTTGTTGGACTTCTTGAGTTCGAAAACGATGTGGTTGTCGCCAGTACCTCGTCGATGAACAATCACGTCGGGAAAAACTCGGCTCCCGTGCTCAGCGTCGTCGCTTGATCCAAACGCGATCACCTTGGGATCATGGCCGTCACGGTTGTATTCACAGTCAACGTCCCAGCCCTCGAACGCAGCTTCTACGTAGATCGCGAATCGATGCGTCATCGTCCGCTCGTTCACGTCTGCCTGCAGAAGATACGCGTCGCGGTCTAGGAACGTCTGCACCGCAGTGATGACGGACTCAGCCAGCAGCTTTTCGCCCCGGCAGCTTGCCCGGAGGGCATCAGCCCACGTCATGTGGTTGCTCCATTTGGATGCAGAGTCAACAGAACGACTTCCGCTTATGACAAAGCCGCATCTGGCTTAGGGCCCGACGTCGAAGCCATGGCTGGAGTTGAATCTGTTGGACCTCCCAGCAGATTTAGCATGTCGGTTATGACGTTTGGAAAATCCCCCACCGGCGCGAGCCGTGCCAACAGCTCCATCGTCTCCTTGCCACCGAAATCGGCAATCTGCCTCAACCGGGCGTCGGTGGCTGTGGGATCGGACGCGAGCAACAAAGCCCTTAGATATTCAACGTGAAGGTTGCGCGCTTCGGCCAAAACTTCTGACCAGGTCATGACCGTTATGCGCGTGTCGTGCTCTTCAAACCCTCCCTTGTCATGACCAACAAGCAAGCCCTTGACCGTTATGTTCTTGCTGGTGTAGACGGCGCGGATGATCTTCAGATATTCACCCAACTGACCATACTCTACGGGCTGCAACGTCTTTCCGGCTTCGGGGCCCTTGAGCTCAAACACGATGAGCTCTTCTTGCCCACCAGGATCGCTAAGAAACACAAAATCAGGCTTCAACTTGATCTTGTCGCCTGCGATGGACCATTCGCCCAAACCCTCGTCGGGTTTGTGCTTTTGCATGACGAGCGTCTTGATCGATTCGTTCGCAGTCAAGCGTTCCCATCGCGGACCAAGCAGCCAAGGGAACGTTTCGATCAACCGTTGCAGGTGCGTTTCGGTCTTGTCTTGCTCGATCATCCGTCGCATGACCGTGATGGCTGCAATGCGCTGCGCCATCGTGACGGCCAATCCCATGGCCTCCGGCACCATGCTCTTGCGTAGGTTTTCGACGAGCGCAGCAAAAACCGTCGAGTCGGAGTCCAGCGACGAAAAGACCTTCTCCCACAGGCTCTTGGTCAACAGCCTAGTAGGTGCGTGCGTCCAGGCCTCGGTAAAGCTCTTGGTGGCACGGTCCTTCGCTTCCTCGTCATTCGCGAGATTGGGAAGCACCTCGCTCAACAGCTCGGCGAGAGCCTCTTCCTCGGCACCGGTCAAAGTCGACTTGGGCGAAACCGCGCGGATGCGGGCAATGATCTCCTTCTTGGGCTGCTGGCCTCGCCACTTTCGGAACTCTTCCAGCCAATGAGAAATCCTTGAGTTACCCCATTGCTGAAACGCAATGGTGTCGTCGGTGTCCCAGTCGATGGAGCGCCGATCAGTGGAAACGACGTCGTTCGGTAGTTCATCCAACCAGTCCGCCTCGATCACACCGTACAGATAGCGACTCAAAATCTCCTTGCCTTTGATGTCGAAAAAGAACGGACGGTCCTGTGCGATCTTTCCGTGCGCGTATACCCCGATGCCGGCGTTCTCGATGGACCAATCAGATCCCTGCAAGCTGACGAACTTAATCCAATATTTGACCAACCGATCCACCCCGTTGAACTTCAACGTCTCTTCGATCGGCGCGTTCCAGTCGCCAAAACCGAAATCGTGCAGTGGCGGCAGCGCCTGCTCAGGAGTGATGAGCCTATCGTTGATGTTTACGACGAAATCAGGTCTCAGCATTGACACCGTGAAGCGCCGTCCCATGGATTGAAGTAGCGTCTCAACGTTCATTGCTTTCTTGAGCGTGGTGTTCCTGAGAAACACGCACACCCCGCCCTTTCCGGCTTCAGCATTGGTGACGAAATGCTTATATGCGGCTTCGTGCTCGCTCTTCGACAACAGCTGCTTGAAGGCAGCCTCGTCGACGCCATCAGCGATGACTTCCGGCTCGTAGCTTCCCGCAAGTGCAGAGCCCGATTTCGCTATCAGTTCCTTCAATGAGAATCGAAGCCAATAGAAGCGCTGCACGGGCTTCGGGTCATCCTTTCGCAGCGCATGGTTCGGCGTGGAAACCACGTCAACCGTTCCAGCTATTCCGAACCCGGCAAGTTTGCCAATACCCTTCCGACCCATCGGAAGCCGGCCTCCGGGCGTTTGCTCGGTTGGCGAAGTCCGCCGATTCCTGCCAATGACCAGGAACTCGTCCGTTAGTTCGTCGCGCGTCATGCCTCGCCCGTCGTCGGTTATGACGATGGTGGGGCGCCCATCAACGCCGTGGGCCGTCAGATCGATATGTACGACCGTGGCATCGGCGTCCCAACAGTTGGAAAGAAACTCCGCGACGACGTTCGTGGGCTTGTTCTGATAGAGCTTGATGCCGAGATGCTCAATGACTCGATTGGAAAATTCCAGTTTGAATGGCTTGACCTTGAAATTTTCTTGCATCACCGTCCCCACTCCTATGCTTGTTTCCAAATCGACGCGGCAATGGAGCAAACGCCTTCCCGCTACTGGCCACTACGACTTGGGTAGTTGACCTCATTTGTAACAGAGTTTCGACGCTCATCCGCAGGAGAGTCCCGGCGCGGCGCGCCGCGCCGTCGGGCCCGGGGGCGCTGCCTCACGCTTCGTGCCGAGTCGCGCCCCAACGGCTTTGATGCCTGACGCCTCCGCGGCATGGCCGCTGCGCGCTCCGCTTGCGGGGGGTGTTGTGGTGTGCGGGGGTGGCGGTCTTGCTGTGCCCTTTCAACCTACCACGCCGTTCTCGCCGTCAAGGGCTGCGCGTGCCTTGCACGCTGGCGTCCTGGCGGCCGTCTCTGGCTGCGCCTCCGACCCTTGACCGCTTGCGCTGCGGCGTGGGTGGCCGGTTCCGGGCAATCCCGCCCGATTTCGAACCGGAGCCGATCATGTCGCAGCTGTCTTCCACTTTTACTCTCGATTCCTCCCTGCTCGTTCGCGATGTCGCTGGTAGCTACCGTCCTGCTGAGCCGGAAGAGGTGCTCCAGGCCGCGTTGCGGGTACTGGCGGACCAATTGCACGGTACCGAGATGCTGTCGTCGCCGCAAGCGGTACGCGATTTCCTGCGCATCAAGCTGGGCACGCTGGAGCACGAGGTTTTCTCTGTGATCCACCTGGACGCTCAACACCGGGTCATCGAGTACGTCGAGATGTTCCGCGGCACAGTGACCCAGACATCGGTCTATCCGCGCGAGGTGGTCAAGGAAGCCATGACACACAACACAGCGGCCATCGTCCTGGTGCACAACCACCCGTCGGGCGTGGCCGAGCCCTCGCGGGCCGATGAGCATCTGACCCAGACCCTCAAGAGCGCGTTGTCGTTGGTGGACGTGCGCGTCATCGACCACCTGATCGTGGCCGGGCCGACGATCCTGTCCTTTGCTGAGCGTGGACTGATCTGAGCCCGCACAACCGGGAGCCACACCGGCTCTCGGTTTTCGTTGCACTTCCTTATGCCAGCTACGCTGGAGAACGCTCGAATGGGTTGAACACGCGAATCATCCGAACGAGGATCGAACGCTGTTCCCGTCACCCACCTTGACGCGAGGTTTCGGAGCGAATGCGCGTCATCAACCCACCTCCCAATCCCATGAACCACCAAGGTATCAGTGAAATCTCCTTTGAAGAAGCCTACAGCGTGCCGCCGGAGCAAACAGCCAGGGCGCTGTTTTCCAGGCTCCCGCATGGCAGCGACTATGCGCAGAAGCTGATCGAATGTCTGGCGACCGGGTATCTGGTCGCCGTGGTGGAGTCCATCTGCATCCGCGAGATGCAGCGGCACGTGGATGCCGCCTCGGAGGTCGTGGTGGGCCGGACGATAGACCTGGAGCACAAAGGGCCGATCCCGCCCGGATCGACCCTGAAGCTGCGGGGATGGGTTGAACGCCTAGGCCAGCGAAGCGCGAAGTTCTGCATTCAGGCATCCGACGACCACGAAGTAGTTTGCGAAGGCTCCGTCATTCTGGTGGTGGCGCCACGAGTCTCGATGGAATCGCGCATTGCCGCGAAGGTGGTGGCGCTCGGGACGAACGCAGATGTAGGCCGGGTTGAAGACGCTCCTGGCAAGTGTGCGCCATTCGATTCTTTCAGCCTTCGGGAACAGCAAATTTCCTGAAAGCGCTCCGCCCAATCGGAGCATCTGGGCAGTGGGGCTGGCTTGCTGTTGCACCCAGCGTGCCACGCCGTTCTCGCCGTCAAGGTCGGCGCGCATCTGCGCTGCGCTGGCGGCCTCGGCGGCCGTCTTCGAACCTTGACCGCTGCGCTGCGCCGTGACCCGGGGGCTGCGGGCAATCCCGCCCGGCATTCCTTCCGGAGTTCACCATGAACGCACTCATCACCGACGAGCAGCGCGTGCTGCTGCTGGCCAATGGCCGCGAATCGTTGCAGAACACTGACTTCAACCCAGCACCTGTGGTCAAGCTGTTCACACCTGACGCCGGCGCAACCTGGCTACTGACCGAGATCGACCCGGACGACCATGACCATGCTTTCGGTTTGTGCGACCTGGGCCTGGGGGCGCCCGAGCTGGGTTGGGTCAGTCTTCAGGAGCTGGCCACCGTGCGTGGTCGGCTCGGATTGCCGGTTGAGCGCGATCTGCACTTTCGCGCCGAGAAGCGCCTGAGCGCCTATGCGCGGGACGCGCGGCTGGCCGGACGCATCGTTGTCTGACCAGCCACCAGGGCGTCACGGACGCCCTGGTTTTGAGGGTTTCAGCAGATCCGGCAGGCAGTCGGCGAACGCCGGCTGGATCTTGCTCATCGGCTGGACGATGGATTCGTCGCCGGTGAGCACCGCCATCGTCATGCCGGTCATGGTGCTCAGTCCATTGGAGTTGCGCAGCACCTGCAGGGCCAGGTGCACGGGGAAACCATCGGCGCTGCGTCGCAGCGGGTGGATGCCGCCGTGCACGAAGGAGTTCATGGCGTTCCAGGACACGTCCTTGAACTGGGTCAGCATCAGGTGGGCCGCGGCAGGCACGCTCTGCCCGACCCGCTTGCCGATCTGCTCGATCATTTCCTTTGCGCTGGGCAGGTTCTTGGCAGCCTGTTCGGCTTCGAGCGTGAGCGGGGCCGACAGCTTGTCGATGGCGACATCGCTGGCCGCATAGATGAGCCACATCGAGCGGGTCAGGGCTTCGAACTGCAGCCGTATCAAGCTGACCGCCGAGGTCGGCAGTCCCAGTGCCATCAAGGCACGCAAGGCGGTCCCGTGCTCCATGGCCACCACGCACATGCCCAGAGCGGCCTCGCCACGCGCAGACCCGTCGAACTCGACATCGTCGAGCAGCTCGTTCAGCCGTTCGTGCAAGGCATCCGAGCGCAGCAGCATCTGCTCCAGGGGATCGGGGGGGGTCTGGTCTTTCTCAGTCATGTCGCCATCGTAGACCGCTCAGTGCAACCGGGCGTCGCCGGCCCTGTCGGTCTGGCCGGCCGCGCGGTCACGCTGCGCACCGAGCCCTCGGTCCCAGCAGTCCCGCCGTCTCGCCCCTGGCGGGCTTCCATCGTTCCCTTCCCACCGGTCGGCTGACGCCTTCGGCCCGGTCTCGCTTCCGGGCCTGCGCGCTGCGCTTGCGTGGGGTCGGCGCCATCTGCGGCCAGGGGCCACTGGCGCCCTCTTCCCTCGTCCATCACCACTTCCGCGAACGTAGCGCGCCGCCCGGTGCCGTCAAGGCGCGCCAGGCCGTGTCCTCGGCTGCGCCTGCGGGCCGCACCAGCCCTGGCGCTTGCCTCCTTGACGGCACCGGGCGGCGCGCTCCT
>JAGXSV010000034.1 GCA_018333605.1 Hydrogenophaga sp.
CCTCGGCATCGTGGCTGAACATGGTCGAGCGCTTCTTCCGCGACATCTCCGAAAACCGTCTGCGCCGCGGTGTGTTCACCAGCGTGCCCGAACTCGTCGCTGCCATCGATGAGTACGTCGCTCATCACAACACCAACCCCAAGCCGTTCATCTGGACCAAGAGCGCTCGCGATATCCTGCAGAAGGTCATTCGCGCCAATCGTCACTTAAGTTCCAAACAGAATGGAACACTGCACTAGCTTCTCCATAGCACTCAGGGGCACGGAAATCACCGGGAATGATTGGCACGCCCTCACGCCTCAAAGCTGCTTTGAGATCCCAGAGCAGACCAGGAACACCGTTCCAATCATTAGGGTTGTCCGGATCGCGGGGGATCACCAGAAGTGCCAACGACTCACTGATCTCGCGAACCACGTCGGCATCGAAAGCGTGGTGCTCATGGAGTAACGCGAGAGCGACGTTCACCTTCAACTCTTTTGCGATGCGACGCGCCGCAGAAAAATGGTGAGATCCACCTTGGTTGTTTAGGAGTAGACGCGAGTCCCAGGCGAACGAACTGGCTGAATCGCTTCTGTGTCCACGCCCCTTGAGGCAGCGAATCTCGTTGTGATCAAGGCAGCGATCCAGATCCTCTTGGGTGCCGTTGCGGTACTCATAGTTGGGCATTCGGTTCTCGAACGCCTCCATGGTTGGAAAGCTGGCAAGGTTGCTCTTGGAGAGCAGGATGTTGGAGACTTCGGCGATGTTGAAATCGGCGCTCGTTTCGGTGGTTGTCTTCACCAGCCGTTGCAGAACCGCATCGAGTTTGTCTGTGTCAGACTCCGACGACCAGCGGTGGCTCGCTCGCAACTGAGTCCAGTCACGATGCCCCGTGCGGCCTAGACATTGCCTCGGTCGGTTCTGTCTCGGTCCTGTGTATTCCGCCAGGACCAGCGCCACTTCCACAAAGACGCCATTGAGTCTGTTCACCTGCATAGATTTGTTATGAGCCCATTGATCCAAACCACGATCAATGGGTGCTTTGATCCATTTCAACATTGAAGAGCCACTCCTGATGTGATTGACATGGCTTCCAAGTGTGCCCTCCTGAGCTGAAAATGGACCAAACACTACGAAAAAAAGGCCACCTGTTGGTGGCCCGGTGCAAACTGAAAGCCCAGGGAGGAAGGCAATCAGCGGCTCGGAGGGAGGAAATCGCCGGTGCACCAAAAAAAAATGAGATCCTTCAGCTCAGGTGGTCACAGATGCCCGAGCGTCGATAAGTTCGGCATCCTGCCAGTGTCCGGCAGCCAACACGCGCTGGGTCTGGCCAGCGCCGTTGCTGAGCACCAGTGCACCACAGGCGTGGGTGGTGGCGAACTGCGTCTTGATGTCGATGTGTTGACCATCAGACAGGCGAACGCGCCAGGACACGGGGAGGTTGTTTTGGTAGTTCGACATGGCCTTGAATAGACGGATTTGGCAGTGTGGATCGGATCAGGCGAGCAGATGCGCAACAACGTACTTTTGTCCGTGCAGCCAGAACCAGATGACGGCCAGATGCAGGGGGTAGTAGACGTAGAACACGTAGCGCCAGCGCGGCACGCCCAGATCTAACCTGGGTGCCAGCAGCAAAAGGGGCAGGACAAGAACAGCGTAGAAGTTGCCATTGACTGCCGTCAAACCCACCGCTGCCAAGAACAGCAGCGAAGTGCTGAGCACGCTGCCTTGGCGGCAGTGGAACCAACTGGCCAGTACAAAGACCAGCCCGAACCAAGCGTATTCGACCAATGGCGCTGCCAACGCAAAACACACCGCAGCAATGACCAGCCAGGCTTGTTTGCGCTTTTCGATCAGGCTTCAGCGGCTACAAGGCCTTGATCGCCAACGGCGTGACCGAGGTCGGCTGCCTGGCGCATGCACGGCGCAAGTTCTTTGACTTGCACGCGGCAAACCAGAGCCAGATCGCCGAGTTTGCGCTGCAGCAGTTCGCACGGGTCTACGAGATCGAGCGTGAGGTCAAGGAGCTTGCGACCGATCAGCGCCAGGCCATCCGACAACGACAAACGAAGCCGCTGCTCGATGCCTTGCATCAGTGGATGGTGCTGCAACGGCAGAAGGTGCCCGAGGGCTCGGCAAGCAGCAAGGCACTGGACTACAGCCTGCGGCGCTGGGTGGCGTTGACCCGGTTCGTCGACGACGGGCAACTGCCCGTGGACAACAACTGGATCGAAAATCAAATCAGGCCCATTGCCCTTGGGCGCTCGAACTGGTTGTTTGCGGGCAGCCTGCGCGCGGGCAAACGTGCGGCCGCTGTAATGAGCTTGATTCAGTCAGCGCGCATGAACGGGCATGACCCCTACGCCTACCTGCGCGATGTGATGGCACGCCTGCCCATGCAGCGCGCCAGCCAGATCAGCAAGCTGCTGCCACATCGCTGGCAGCCAGTCTGACAAAGCATTCTCAGAAACACGACTGCGTCCTGCGGTCAAGATGGGATCGCCGCGCGCTTACCAAAATTCGCTCGATGGTAAGAACGAATGGATGGTCGTTGAACTCGGTTCTTCTCATCGTCTTTTGATGTTCAGTTGATAGCAAGTGAATGGAGTTCCATGCTTGCTCAGACCTCGTTTTGGACCTCCCCCGCAGCCATGCTCACTGAAACTGATTCATCCGCTGAGAGGTTCAAAAAGCTGCTGAAGCACAGTTCACACTTTACTCGCAGGCCGGGCTTACCCCAGATGTTCTGGCCGCAACTGCAGTGTTTGGGCCGGCATACTTCCTTCACCAACGGCCGCACCCAGCTGCATGGACTGGCTCTGCTGGCCGATGGTCCTCATTTCTGTGGCAGGGAACCGGTCATACCAACTGATCCGAAAATCCCACGTGATCAGCGCCTGGATGGCCCGAAGAAATGCCCCGCCCTCGATGGCGTAGTCGCCCATGCAATCGCTAGTACGCTGTCCACCTGCTTGCTTAGTGGAGGAGGGCATCCTCCATCTCGTGCCAGGGTCGGTTGTGCAGCGATTGCCGTCGGTCATGGCCGGGAGCTGAGTTCACGGTGCCTGGCACGAAGCCGTCATAGGCTTATCTGGCAACGCGGCAGCATCGATGACCGGTATTGAGGGGGATGCTGTCACTCAACTTGGCAGCTCGAAAGCTGCACCGCCAATCCGCGATCGAATATCAGCCGCCGGAAGGAACGAACTCATGCGGTCGGCGAGATGCAGACAGGCTCAAGCCACTATCCCAAAAGTCCTGGCTCCCATGCCGCGCCCCGCTGAAACATCAAAGGAATTCATACTCTTGGCACTTCTGATCTGTGAAAGTTCACGATCTGCCAAGCGTCTGCCACACGTTGAAGAAGAACTGTGACACGCCCCATTGATACAGCAGGTCCTGCAGCAGCAGACCACTCGATGCGATCAAGTGCTGTGATGACTGCCATGTTGCCAAAGTCTTGATGTTGAAGCTCCAGCACCTGCGCGCTTTGGGGTTTGCGCTCATGCATCGCGCCGACAAAGTAGGTCCGAACCTGCTGTGATGTGCTGACCATCCTGAGGCTGGAAGTTCCCAGAAACACGGCATCCGACGCATACAAGCTGAGAACGCCTTCAACGTCAGCGGCGACGAATGCCTTGCACCACTGATCCATGAGCGCGCGAGCTTCAGTGCTCCCATTCATTCACATAGCCCCTGATTTGGCTTTCGTAGTTGCTGGGAGCGAGACCATGACCGGCTGACCCGGTACGGTACACCCGGTGTCGCAGCACTTGCCTGGTTGGCGGTTCTGGGTGATCGACCGTTTCTCGTCGTGCAAGACGCCGCGATCCAACAGCCGCTCAACGAGGTCCACTTTAGATCCGAGAGGATAGTTGCGGTAAATCTCGCGCTTCATGGCTTCCGGTGACCCACCTCCGTGCAAGCTGATGACCGAGTACCAGCCGCCCTGATACGACGCCGTCAGGTCTTCGATGAAACGAGCTGTCTCGATGCGCTTTTCATACGGAATGGCTGGATTCGCACGAAGCACGTCGCTGAGCTTGGCTGCTGTTTCGGGATTGTGATCTTCGTCAGGACCAGGCAGCGCCACGATCAGACCGCCTGAAACATAGTGAGCGATCTTGTGCATGTCGTAGATCTGGGTCGCGAGCAGCAGTTTGCCGATGTTGGAGAACACAGGGTCAGGGACAAAGCTCTTGGCAGCTTTGTCCTCTGAGGCATAGACAGACGCTGCGACACCGCATGCGTAAAAGCCCTCCGTTATCTTGATGAGGTCCACCATCTGGTCGCGCAAATGGTGTTCCTCCGCCGGATCAAAGCCGTTGGCCTCGCACATCAAGGCGCCCGCACCGATCAGCAAGTCACCAAAACCGGCGCGAGCGCCGATGCAACTGTGGCGATGGTGCGTCGCATAGTTGTAGGTCATGTAGCCGCTGTGCTCCCACTCACCTGCGTAGAACACCTTGTCCCAAGGAACAAAGACGTTCTCGAACATCACAACGCCCGTGGACTGACCGTACTTGTTGGAGAAGAGCGCCGCCTTATCGCCGGGACGACCCGCAGGACGGGCGATGATGGTCACGCCCTCTGCATCCACAGGCACTGCGCAGCACACTGCGAAGTCGGCATCTTCCTGACCCATATTGCGGCACGGCATGACCAGGAATTCGTGCATGTAGGGGGCGCCAGTCACGATCGCCTTGGTGCCTGAGATGCGGATGCCCTTGCCATCACGGTGCGTGACGTGGACGTACGCGTTGGCATTGCCCTGTTGATGAGGTCGCTTGCTACGGTCCCCTTTGGCATCGGTCATGGCGATGCCCAGGGTGAGATCGCGGTCTTGCACATCATGCAGATAGGCGGCGAATTTCTCCCGATGCTCCGTCGTGCCCTTTGCATCGTCGATACGTGCGGACACCTGGTGGATGGCATTGAGCGCGTCGTGGGTCAGGTAGCGCTGAGCGCAGCCTGTTTCTTGACATACAAGACGCACGGCTTCGAGCTTGTTGAGCAAGTCACCGCTACTTGTATTGATGTGCAGCAGCCGGTTCACCAGCTTGCCGCTGCTGCCCTGAGTGGCCGTCATGATCGCCGCGTATTCAGGGCGCAGCGCGTAGTCGTAGGTCAGACCGATCGCGTTGACCCCAGGGCTAAATGCCGGTTCATCCACAACTGACTCCACCCGACGCCCATCAACAAAGACTTTGGGACGGTATTGGCGCAGGGACTCTTCGTACTCAAGGGCGGACATCAGCATGACACTCTCCTCAATAGGTGCTAAACATCTGTCGTTAGATTAAACAGCGATTAACCTACTGTCAACGATTTAATTTCGTGGGATGATCTCAACCAAGGAGAAGCACATGCCTGCAGCCGCAGTCGATCGTGAGCAACAACGCCGGGACCGCTTGAACTTGGTGAGTGATGCCAAGCGCACCCACATCCTTGCGGCTGCCCGTGAGGTTTTCGAACAGCACGGCCTGGACGGTGCCAGCGTTCGTGAAATCGCGAAGCAGGCTGGATACACACCTGGCGCCATCTACTCGTACTTTGCCGCCAAGGAAGAGATCTATGGTGCCTTGCTGGCCGAGTCTCTGGAGCGGCTGAATGCGGCTGTAAGCCAGCGCATCGAAGGCACCCGATCGCCATCGCAAAAGGCTGAGCGTGCCGCCTTAGGGTTCTACGAGTTTTACGCTTTCAACCCCCGCGACCTTGACCTGGGCTTTTATCTTTTTGGGGGTATGCGCCCGCATGGGCTTACACCTGCGCTGAATGCGACGCTCAACGGCCGTCTTCGCGACTCATTGGCGCACTTTGAGTCTGCGCTCCAGGCTCTGGGCGCATCGGCTAAGACAGCGCGTGAGGAGGTCACAGCGTTCTTTGCGCAATGCGTCGGGCTGCTGGTGCTTGAGAACACCAAGCGCATCAAGATGTTCCAAGAAGACCCGGCCAAGCTCTGTGCGATCTACGTGGCCCGCACCATTGAACGTGTGAAAGGCTCTCCGCGAGCCAAATAGTGAACCGCCTCCGGGGCTGTCAGACGGCCGCCCAGGGGTGATCTCAGATTCGGTGCAAATGACCCGGTTAGGATGCGAGGGTAAACCCGTGGCTTCCTAAGCAGCGAGCGCCATCTTGTCCGATGATCTCCCCCATGGTTGCCAAGGAAAACTTCTCTTCTCACCGTTCAGAGGCCGTTGCCACCGACCACCGGGCACGCCAATTCCGCGACATCAGCGAAGCAAGGCTGTCCGTGCGCTTGTCGCGCAGCTTGTAAAGGGCTTCAATCAGCTGCTCCACCACCTGGTCCTCGCTGCAAGCCTTGGGAGGCGCGATGCCGTTGCAGTTGAGCAACTGAGCCCGGACCATCTTGCTCCGCCAACTCACGGGCGGTCGGATCGAGTTTCAGGCTGGGATAGGCCGTCTCATGGAGTGTTGTCATTTGCGGGGACTACCCCGCCAGGCTGCCTGTCTGCCCATCGCCTCAGTCCCAGTGTGAATCGGTGGCGGGTTCGTGAAACGAGGTCTCCAACAGGCACTGGTTGTCCTCGGCGATGCGGTACATATCATCCAGCAGCGTGGCGATCACCTCATCCAGCACGTCGCGGGACAGGTAGGGAATCGCCAGTTCGTAGCGTGTGCCCTTCGCGTTCAGGCGCTGCATGGCGAAACGCTCAAAGCAGGTCTGCTCGATCAGCCGGTGGCCCAGCGCCAAGCCGCGCGACTGCTTGCTGAAGCGGGTCAGCACCATCGTGACACGCAAGACTGCCACAGGCGTCGTTCCTGCGGCCGGCAGGCGCAGAGCGTCGGCCTGTTCTGTCAACAACAAAGGCGGCGCTGGCTGCAGAGTTGCCGGCGCCAGGGCTGTCAGGCCTTGCTCGAACCGGGCTTGCAGGCTGGAATCCGACGCATCGAGGTAGCGCATGGCCGACTTGACATCCTTCCAGCCGACGTATTCCATCAGCTCCTTGATGTCCCAGCCGCTGGCACGTGCCCAGCCGGCAAAGCCGCGGCGCATGGAGTGGCTGCTGTATTCCTCGGGCGACTCGACGCCGGCTTCAGCGAACAGGCTGCGCAGCAAGGGGATCAGGCTGTTGGCATGCAGGCTTTCATCGGCGACATGGCCCCAGCGGTCGATCTTGCGGAACACCGGGCCCTCGGTCAAACCGGCCAAGTCGACCCAGACATTGAAGGCGGTCACGGGACACAGGCGGGACAAGGCCGGGCATCTGAAAACGCGGCCCTGCAACTGCCTGTCGCCTTTGCTGCGGCCCAGGAAGCAGGCCATGCCCTGGCCGGGGGTGACCTCGGTGTTCTCAACGCGCAGGTTGACCAGTTCGTCGGAGCGGAATCCGCGCCAGAACCCCAGCAGCATCAGACTGCGGTTGCGCGCGTGGCGAAGCAAAGCCGGCTGGTCACCGGAGCGCTGGGCATTGCTGATGGCAGCGTCGAGCCACTGATCGATCTGCTGGAGCACCGCCAGTTCCAGCGGGCGCGCGCGCTTTTCTGGCGCGGAGTGGACGGAGCGGATGCCTTTGAGTACCTGGCGTACCAGCGGCGACTTCGTGGGGTCGGGGAAACCTTGATCGGTATGCCAGCGGGACAGCGCGGCCAGCCGCTGGCGCAGCGTGTTGATGGCCAGGGTCGCCGCATGGTCGGCCAAGTAGCGGGAGATGGCGTCGGCCGTGGAAGGCAGTAGGCCCTTCCACTCGATCTCGAAATGGCGAATTGCGGAGGCGTAACTCCTGCGCGTGTTGTCGCGCTCGGCGGCCTCGATGTATTGGGCAACACGGGTCATGTGACGGTCGTCAGGCTGCTTTCCCGTCAGGAGGATTGGCGTCGACCGATGTTATGACGGCAGCGGCCATCGCATCGGGCACCGCCGACGCCAACAGCAGCTCACCGGTCCACATGCGAGCAACAGCTGACAGGCAAGCGTGTCGCAAATTGGGTTGAGCCTGATGCTGCGGGGCGAGCTCAGGCAAACTGCAACTCGATCTTGCCGGCGCGGCGGCGCACCGGGCCGACCACGATCTTCACATCGTGACCCAGCCTGGCCACCAGTTCCAGCAGCTTGGCTTCGCTGACGCCGCGGAATTGGCCGCGTGTGATGCGCGAGACCTTGGATTGATCGATGCCCAGCAGCGTCGCAGCATCCTCTTGCGTCAGGCGGCGTGCCTTGATCGCGCGCGCGATCTCACCGGCCAGCTGGGATTTGCGCGCCATCTCGGCCGCGTCGGTGTAACCCAGGTCGGCGTAGACATTCGTGCCACCTTCTTCAATGGTGATGTCGTTGTGTGCATTCATTTGCGTACTCCTTGCTGTGCCAACCATACCTCGAAATCTTGCTTTGCGGCCTTCAGGCGGATATTGATCAGGTCCATATCTGGCTTGGGCGTTGCGATGCCGCTTTTGGATTTCTTCTGGAAGCAGTGCAGAACATAGACCCAGCCGGCGAACTTGACGGTGTAGACAGCCCGGTAGGTGTCTCCCTGGTGGTCCTCGACCACCTCCAGCACACCGGCCGAGCCGAAACCCGTCATGGCCTTGGCATCCTGGTGCTTGCCGCCGGCTTGCGCCAAGTCGATGGCATGGCCGAAGACGTCTTTGACATCCTCTGGCATGGCATCCAGATCGCGCTTGGCGGAGCTGACCCATTTGATGGGTTTGCGCGCTTGCTTCAACATCGCCTCAATTATGTCCGTTTAGGCATACCGCCGTCAACTCGCCGAAAGCCAAACCTCGGGCAATTCACGCATGCACCGGCCGTGCCCGCCGACGCCGAATGATCAGCATTTCCCCAGGCCGATTCTCCGTCCCTGACGTGTATTGGAGTTGACCCACTTCAGTGGACGGTTACTGGTTTGATTCTCAAAAGTTTGGGGTGGTTGCTCGGCGTGCTCGGTGGTGGAGAAGAACGTGCAGGACATCATCATCCCCGCCAAGAGGTGAAGGGCGTTCGAACTACGGATGATCCCTCTAGTGTAGTGTTTGATTCTTGATGGAACTTATATTACGAGTGCATTTCCAATGCTCTACTACGAGCAAACGGAGAGAGCCAGTGCGAGTTGCCCCCGAGATTGTGTTGACCGACGAAGAGCGAGCCGAGTTGACCCGGCTGGCTCGCTCCAAGCTCACCAGCGTGAGACTGGTGCAGCGTGCACGCATCGTGCTGCTGGCCGCTGAGGCCTTGCAGAACAAAGACATCGCCGCGC
>JAGXSV010000035.1 GCA_018333605.1 Hydrogenophaga sp.
ACTACCGCGCCGCCCGCAGCATCATCGGCCTGGTGCCGCAAGAACTGCACACCGATTCGTTTGAAACCGTGTGGGCCACGGTGAGTTTCAGCCGGGGCCTGTTTGGCAAGGCGCCCAACCCGGCCTACATCGAAACGATTTTGAAAGACCTGTCGCTCTGGGACAAAAAAGACAGCAAGATTCTGGCGCTCTCGGGTGGCATGAAGCGCCGCGTGCTGATTGCCAAGGCGCTGTCGCACGAGCCCAAGATTCTGTTTCTGGACGAACCCAGCGCAGGCGTGGACGTGGAGTTGCGCCACGACATGTGGCGCATGGTGCGCGCACTGCGCGAGGCTGGCACCACCATCATCCTCACCACCCACTACATCGAAGAGGCCGAAGACATCGCTGCGCAACACGGCGGAGATGTTGCGCTTGGCGATGATCTTCGTTTCAAAACCCAGCCCCGGCGAGAGGTTCAGGTAGCTGTGCGTGGGCCGGGCGTAGCAGTAAATGCAGCCGTGTTCGCAGCCGCGGTAGGGGTTGAGGCCGAGGGAGAAGCCGATGTCGGGCGAGTCGTTTCGGGTGATGGCGTTGCGGGCGTCTTCGAACGTGACCTGCGTGGCCGGCGCAGCGGTTGCTTCGCCCGCGACGGCCGCATCGTCCAGCGTGCCCCAGCCATCGTCGAACGCCGCCCGCGGATCGCGCTCGAAGCGGTGCGGCTGGCGGTGGGCGATGCCGCGGCCCTTGATGGCGTGCAGGGGAATGAGGATTTCGGTATGGTGGGGCGCTGGCAGGAAACCACTGGATGGACATCCAGTTTTTAGCGCCAACGCCCTGAAAAGACCACCCCACCCGACCCACCGCAAGCCAGGCGGCCGCGCGTGGAGCCCGCAGCGGGTGCGGGGCCGGGCCGGGCCGGGCCACTCTGCAGGCCACCGACTGCGCGGTAGTCGAGCGGTTGCCGGCGGGGCCTAACGCTCGGCCTGCAGGCTGGCCGGTTCCTCAACGTCGTAAGACCCGAAAACTTCACGGGCCGTGCGGGTTTCGGGCAGCACATACACAATGCCGTCCGTTCCAGTAAAGGCCGGGCTCAGCACCGTGTCGTAGAACTTGACGGGAAGGTTGATGCAGCCATAGGAAATCCGGCGCTCGGCCGGTGACGGACTGGCCAGCCTTTCGAGGCGGCGTTCCCTGGGATTGCCTGTGGCCACACGGTGCATGGAGATGGCCGTGTCGTAGTCCACCCAGAGCATTTCATCGCCCTTCATGTTTTTGTCCAGGTTCGCCACAAAACGGCCTGCCGGCGTGGTGCGTTCCTCCGGGCGAATGGTGGACATCTTTTTGGTTCCAATGCCGGGAACCGAGTGATCGCCAATGGCCAGTCCGAGCAGCGCGGAAGACGCGCCACTCAGCTTCCCCTGGGCATCGAACACGAAGACCTTGGCCTCCCGCTTGTCCACGATGACAAATGGCTTGTTGCGGTTGTCGCCCGAATCCACCACCCAGTGGGCCACATGCCGGGCTTCTGTGGAGGCTTTGGCCTGCGCAAAGTGGGCGCGTCTTGAGCTCTTCCCCACCGCTGCGGAGGGCGTTGGCGTGACCGCCGCGACAGCATGGCCTTCAGCGGACCGCACCGACAAGGCTGACCCCGATCCGGTGCCAGGCCCGTGCGCAGCATCGTTCGATGCGTGCGCCTGGGTGCTGATCAGTCCAGCGGCCAGCAAGCCCAGGAGAATTTCGTGGATCATGAGCGCCGTTCTGTCACAGGTTTTCCCACAACCGCCGTTTTCAGTTGCGTTCCTGCCTGGGCTTGCGCACGGGCGGCTGGTACACCTCGGGCGGCGTTTCGACAGGCACTACAACAGGCACGAAGACCGGCGGGGGTGGGGGAGGAGGAGGTGCGACCACGACCAGCATCGCAGGCGGCAAGGGCGCTGGCGAAAGCACCGTGAGAACGTAGTCGGGACGGTCGACGGCGGGTGGTGTGGACGGCGTCCACACGGGAGGCCACGGCTCGAGGTCCTGGGGCGGCGCTATCGGTGACGCCACCACCGGAGGTACCACCGGAGCCACCACGACCGGAGGCGGCACCACCGGTGGAGTCACGGGAGGCGTGACCGGAGGAATCACAGTCGCCGCGATGATGCTCCCGGTCGTTGTGGATACAGCAGGACCACAACAAGGAACGGCAAAGGCGAATTGGTCTGCGCCAACACCGCCCAGGCTGTAGCCGCTGAAGGAGACGGTCTTGTCGGTTCCTACGGCCGCGGTATCAAAAGTGGCGGTGGCACCTGACCCTGCAACCAGCGTCAGAGTGTCCGGGACGGGACCCGAGACCGCCGTGCTCTTGAATCCCAACAGGGTGGCCGTCGTGGTGCCGTCGAACGTCTTGTCCGTCACCTCCGGGTAGACCAGCATGTGTTGCGTCAGGTTCACAGCTCCTACCAGGATGAAGTTGTTCGTATAGGCGGTTGGCGTGGCGTACGACGTTGGGTTGTAATAAATGGCGATGTCGGTGGGCGGCGCCTCCGACCTTGTCACGCTGGGCCTGAGAGGATCCGCAGGGCCCGGGAGGTAGACACTGCCGCTGGCAACCCCAGGGCCAGAGCCATTCGCCCCGGCAATCAGGGTCAGGCCGAGTGGCAGGCCCAGGCTTTGTCCGGGAATGCTGCCACTATTGGTCAAGGTGATTTTCGAATTCACCCTGACATCGCGACCCGCGCAAATTTGGATGTTGCCGTTGGTCGTTGTCATGGCCGAGCCGTCAAACAAGGTGACGTCCCGTCCGGCATTCAACGAGACGCTGCCATTGGTCGTCGTGATGGCCGCTCTCACGTTCACATCCTGGCCGCAACACACGAAAAGATTGCCGTTGGTCGCTGTGATTGCGCTGTTGATGTTCACATCGTTAGCTGCCATCAAGGTCAGCGTTGTCGGAGTGCCCGCGGCGGTCCATGAAGCTCCCGTGCCGATCGCGTCATTGACGTTGATATCGCCCTGGCCGGGATCAGCAAAAAATGCCGTGCCCGTGTTCGCTCCAGTGACCATGGTGCTGATGGTGACGTTGTTATTGACCAGCAAGGCAGTAAGTGCCACGCCGGTAATGTCACCGCCGATGGCTTGAATATTGAAATCAACCGGATCGATCAACCAATTGCCCGTCGTCCCCGCAGGGGCGACCGTGGTGATGTTGGCGTCGCTGGCGATCTTCACATGCGCCGCGGACGTTTCGATGAAGCCGCCGTTGCCACCTGCGGGCGCCGACGCATCCAGGGTACCACCCACGTTGACGACACCGGTTTCCATGCCGCCCATCAGCATGATGGTGCCCTTGACGTTCTGGATCGTCTGCGCCTGGACGATGCCGGTGTTGTTGACGGCATTCGCCAGCAGGCTGCCCGCCGCCTGCGTGGTCATCAGCACGTGGCCACCGTCGGCCTGGATCATGCCGCCGTTGTCCACCAGCGCGTTCACCGCACCCTGGTCCACCGTGATGGTGAGCAGCTTGTCGCCCGCCATGTCCAGCGTGACCGCGTTGCCGGCCGCCAGAGCGACCGTGCCGAGCCGGGCGGCAATCACACCCTGGTTGCTGACATTCGCACCCAGCAGGGCAACATAGCCGCCGTCGGCTGCGTTGATCAAACCCTGGTTCACCACCGAACCCGCGCCCGCACCGGAGAAGGTGTAGTTGTTGGCCATGAAGTTGGCATCGGAGATGGCCATCGTGGACGCCAGCAGGCCACCCACGTTGACCGATGCACCCACCCCGAACAGGATGCCGTTGGGGTTGACCAGGAACACCTTGCCGTTGGACGACAGGCTGCCCAGAATGTTCGAGGGATCCGATCCGATGACCCGGTTCAGCGCCACCGAGCTGCTGCCCGGCTGCACGAACTGAACCGATTGCCCGGACTGGATGTCGAAGCTCTGCCAGTTGATCGCCACGTTGGACGAGGTCTGGGTGATCGTCATGTTGCCGAGTGTGCCACCGATGGTGGCGCTGCCAGCCGTCACCACGCCGCCCGTGGGCTGGGCATAGACACTGGCTCCGCAGATCAGCAGCAGGGAAAAGGCCAGGACCCTCAGCCTGAAGCGGCCGCCAGCGCCCGACCCGGCCGTGCAGGACGAGATTTTTTTGCCGGCGCTGCGGGCCATTTCAGAAACGGCCACGAAGGTGCCGGTCCGGTCGTTCCAGATGGAGCGGTGAATGAGGTTCATGGTGATCTTTCGCGTGTTCTTCAAAAAAGCGGCGTCTGTGCGGCATCAGCGCAGGTCCGGCCTGCGCTGGACGGGTTCAGAAATATTTGACGGCCTGAATCCAGAACCGCCCCGACTTGTCAGGCGCCGAGGTGGCCATTTCGTTGCCCAGCTTGCGGGCGTAAAACATCCTCACCAGATAGTTGTTGTCCTCAGACCAGTTCAAGCCCACACCGGCGCCGCTCAGCGCTCTGCTGTTCGGCCCGGCACCCGGCCAGGGGTTCTTGTTGATGCTCACGCTGCCGGCATCGACAAAACCGATCAGCTGCAGCTGCCCGGGAAACTGGTCGGGGGTGGGCAGCCGCATCCGGGCTTCGAGCGTCAGCACATAACCCTCGTCCGCATAGGCTTCGCCTTCCGGATAGGCCCGCACGCCGTACATGCCGCCCAGCGCCATCTTTTCAGAGACATCGAGGTTTTTCGAGGCCAGCTGGCCGTTGATGCCGGCGTAGAGCGAAACGGTATCGGTCACGCTTTGCAGCCGCATGGCACTGAACCCCAGCTTATTGAAGTGACCGCTGGTTTGCGCCAGCGCGTCGGCGCGCATCAAGACGGGCGTTTCCAGGTCGATGTTGCCCGTTGACAAGGTCAGCGAAAAGCCGCTCACCCCGCCGCCGCCCAGGCTGTCGCGGTGTTCGCCGCGCAAGCTGGCCATTAGCACCTGAGCCTTCTTGTCTTCCACCGGCATGTCCAGGTTCAGCGGCCGCTTGTCCTGGAACGTCTTGGCGTCAAAGGCCAGACCGGCGTACAGATTGGTGGTGCGCGAACGGATCAACGGGTAGCTGCCGTACACGCTCGCCACCCTGGCCGTCCCGGTGGCCTGCGCGAACTTGAATTCCTTGCCCAGCTCGTAACCCAGCCAGCTGTACGCCACGCCAGCCGTCGCCTTGCCGAACTGCATCTGATAGGACGCCCGGGCATAGTTCAGGCCCGAGCCCGTCGTCAGCACGCGCAGCGAGGCCACGTCGCCGTGCCCCGCCGGGTTGTTCAGGTTCACCGTGGCGCCCAGGCGGTATTCGCCGGTGTAGCGGTTGCCGGCGTTGTCGGCATCGATGCTGCCCGTGATGCGATCACCGGGCACCACGTCAACGATCAGGTCGGAAGCCCCGACGGATGCGCCCGGCGCCAGGGTGGAGCTGACTTTCACGCCCGGAATGTCAGACAGCAGCAGCAGGCGTCTTTCAATCGGCTCGATGACGATCGGATCGCCGCTGTTGAGTCCCTCAAGCTGGCTCTGGATCAGCCCATCGGACAGCGTGCTCTGGTTGCGCACGGTCACCGCGCCATACTGACCCTCGATCACGGCAATGGTGACCGCGCCGTTCTGGATCTCCTGGGCGGGCAGATACGCCTGGGCCACGAAATAGCCATCGCTGCGGTAGCGGTCGGTGATCTTCAGCGCCATGGCCTTCAGGTCGGCCAGGGTCAGTTCGCTGCCGGGCATGAACCCGGTCAATGCCAGCAGCTCGGCTTCGGGATAGGCCCGCGCGCCCGTCACCTGCAGGCTGTTGACGGTGATCTTGACCGCGTCGGTAGCCGGCGGTGCGGGCGCTGTGCTGGGCTCGATGCGGATGGTGGGCTCGGCTCTTTGCAGCGTGGGGGCCGGCGGAATCTGCTGAATCTGGCTGCCGGCACTCGGCGGTTGCTGGGCATACACGCCCTGGCTCAGGACCAGAATCGCAAAGGGTAGAAGGGGTTTTTTGAACATGGGAGGCCTTTGACGAGAGTTGTTTTTGAATCAGACCACCCGAGTCAGGCAACCAGACAATCGGCTCAGGTTGGCAGCACGCTCACCCTCCTCGATGGCGATCGTCGCCGGGTTGCGGTGCGGGGTGCGGCCCTGCCCATCGCAGACCCTGATCACTTCCGGCCAGCGGGAAAGTGCCGTCCGGAGTGCGGCATCGCGCGTTCTCGCAGGCGGGGGTGTGGAAGGGCGGCAGATCATTGGAGATCATGGGGCCCGAGACCGGCGCCGTCCGTGCGCCAACGCACAGACGGGCGACGAGAATTCGCTAGCCTTTATAGTTGGGTCTCTGCGGGCCGGCGAATCCGGACGCAGCACGGACAAGGTCCGGATCGAAGCGCCCGGCGTCGCGAGGAAAACCGCGGCCTTGCCGCGCCTCCCTGCTTCCGGTTTTTCGAGCCAGCGCGTGCGCTCACCCCCGGCGCTGCAAGGCCGTTCCCGGACCTGTATAAAGTGCAGGGCCATGACGGCTGCCGTCACCGTCCCGGAAGACTTGGACCCTTGCGGCAGCCGACCACCCACCACCAGCACACCATGACCCCATCCCCTGTCGCGGTCGCCACCGCCGACGCCATCGTCCGCGTGCGCGGCGTCAGCAAGACCTACGCCGGCGGCTTCCAGGCCTTGAAAAACGTCAACCTTGACATCCGCCGCGGTGAAATTTTTGCTCTGCTCGGCCCCAACGGCGCCGGCAAGACCACGCTCATCAGCGTCATCTGCGGCATGACCAACGCCACGCAAGGCACCGTGATCGCCGACGGCTTTGACACCGTGCGCGACTACCGCGCCGCCCGCAGCATCATCGGCCTGGTGCCGCAAGAACTGCACACCGATTCGTTTGAAACCGTGTGGGCCACGGTGAGTTTCAGCCGGGGCCTGTTTGGCAAGGCGCCCAACCCGGCCTACATCGAAACGATTTTGAAAGACCTGTCGCTCTGGGACAAAAAAGACAGCAAGATTCTGGCGCTCTCGGGTGGCATGAAGCGCCGCGTGCTGATTGCCAAGGCGCTGTCGCACGAGCCCAAGATTCTGTTTCTGGACGAACCCAGCGC
>JAGXSV010000036.1 GCA_018333605.1 Hydrogenophaga sp.
CCTGCTGCGCGAGCAGCGCGTGACCAGTGAATCGCTGGATGACTTTGACCCGGAGTTGCCGTTCTGAACAACGACGAATCTCCCACGCCAACAGCAAGGGCCCCTGACGGGGCCCTTGCTGTTGGTGGCGCACTCAGCACCGAAAGCCGCCACCAGAATCCGCCGCCACAAATGACCACCGGATTCCGTCACCATATTCCGCCACCATTTGCCGCCGCCAGATTTACGCGGGTTTAGACCGCCGCTAACAGTACCTGCTGAGCACCCTCGACACGCTGGCCTGGCGCTACAACGTCCCGGAGATGGTGTACCCCGAGGCGGTGATCCCCGGCATGCGCGAGATCGGCGGCCGCACGACGCTCAACCTGTGGGGCAACGTCTATCCGCGCGGCGGCTTCCTGCATCAGACCGACGACTACAAGAGCGGCGCCGTCGTCGCGCAGCGCGCGGGCGATGTCGTCACGCGGCGCATGCAGCCGCACGTCTACCAGCCGCTGCTCGCGAGTTCGAGCGACGGCTATTGGCCGGCCGGCGCCCTGGTGGAGAGCGATGCCTCCACCGGCAAGTGGCAGGAGCTGACGCCGACCCTCTCCAACTCCTGCGCCGTGTTCCCCCACTCCAACACGCGCGTGCAGGCCCAGCAAGGCGACTACGCCTGGGCGCTGTGGCGGCCCTATGCCTGCTGCCAGCGCCGCGGGCAGGTCTTCCTCGGCAGCGTCGATTTCCTCTGAGGTATTCCGATGAAAGCGTCTCTCTCCCGTTTCGCACAGCGCGCCAGGCCCTACGCGCTCAGCATCGCGCTCGCCTGCGCCGTCACGGCCGCAGCCGGCGTCGCGTGGGCGCAGACCCGCATCAGCCCCACCGGCGTCGGCGTGAGCGGCAGCGTCATCGGCGACGACGTGCTCTACAGCATCGGCGGCGGCCGGGCCGTGTCCATGGGCGGCGCCGGGAACATGCAGAGCATCGGCGTGGGCATCGGCTGGAACAGCAACCTGATCTGCGGAAACATGAGCATCACGACGACGCTGCAGAACCAGTTGAACGGCCTCACCAATGGCTTTCAGCAGATCATGTCCTCGGTGATCCAGAGCGCCACCAGCGCCGTGGCGTCGCTGCCGGCCCTGATCATCCAGCGCGCCGATCCGGGCCTCTACAACCTGCTGACCAACGGCGTGCTGCAGGCTCGGCTCGATTTCGACCGCAGCAAGTTGACGTGCAAGGCGATGGCCAACCGGATGGCGGACATGGCCGGCGGCCAGGCCGGGTGGGATCAGCTCGCCGAAGGTTTCGCGCTGCGCGATGCGGTGAGCAGCACCGATGCGGTGTCCGCCGTCGAGCAGGCCGAATCGAACAAGGGCAACAACGGCGTGCCCTGGGTGGGCGGCGGCAACGCGGGCGGCTCGGGCCAGGGTTCCATCAAGGTGGTCGGCGACGTGACCCGTGCCGGCTACAACCTGCTCAACAGCCGCGGCGTCAGCGACACCTCATCCATCCCGCGCGCGTCCTGCGGCAACCGGCTGACCTGCCAAACCTGGTCCTCGCCGCAGGCCGCAGCGGACTTCGCAACCCGCGTGCTCGGCGAGCGCGAGCAACGCACCTGCGAGACCTGCACCAAGACGCAGACCACGCCTGGCGTCGGCCTGACGCCGGTGATCCAGGAAGAGTACGAGACCAAGCTGCAGGCACTGCAGGGCCTCGTGACGGGCTCGACGCCGATGACGGTGGCAAACCTCGAAGCCGCCGGCAGCAACTCGCTGCCGATCACGCGCGGCGTGATCGAGGCGCTGCGCGACGAGCCCGATCAAGACCTGCTCGGCAAGCGCCTGGCGTCCGAAGCCGCGCTGTCGAGCGTGCTGGAGAAGGCCCTGCTGTTGCAGCGCACGCTGCTGACCGGCAAGAAGGAGCCGAACGTCGCCGCCAACGAGCTGGCCGTGAAGGCGGTCGATCAGGAGAACAACGCGCTGGAGCAGGAGATCAACAACCTCAAGACCGAGCTGGAGCTGCGGCGCACGCTGGCCGGCAATTCGGCGATGGCGATCGTGCAGCGCCACGGCACCCGCGCCGCGGGCTCGCGCGGCATCTTCGAGGGCGACACGACGCGCGACCGGCTCAAGGAAGTGCAGAAGCCGCGGAGCGGGCCATGACCAGCCGGGCCTGGCTGCGGCCGGCACGGCTGCTCGGCCGCCGCGTCGGCATCGTGCTGCTGTGGGTGCTGCTGGTGGCGGGCATCGCGGTCGGCGTGAACGTCGTCGGCCTCCACATCGTCGGCAGCATCGACGGCTGGGAGCAGTGGCTGCGCGAGCACTCGGGCCACTTCCTCGTCTGGCGGCTGCTGCTCTACGCGGCGACGGCCTACGGCTGGTGGTGGATGCGTCGGCGCCTGCGCGAACGCGAGCCATTGGCCGAGACCCATCAGCGCCTGCTGCGCGCCGAGATCGCGGCCGTCGCCACCCTCGTGCTGCTCGAAGGCAGCCAGCTACTGCGCAATGGCTGAGCCCTGGAGAACGCCATGACGCTCAACACAACGGACTACCTGGAGTATTACCTGACCCTGGTCGGGTGGATCGTCAGCAACGGCATCTGGAACATCCTCGTGGCCAGCGGCGTATTCGCGCTGCCCTTCGTGGTCATGGTGGTGCAGGAATGGCTGCGCGCGCGGGCCGAGGGTGCGGACGAGGGCAACAAGGGGGTGCTGTCATCGATGCGCATCGAGAACCGCGTGTGGGTGGCGATCGTCGTCATCCTGTTCGCCGGCATCCCCTTCATTCCGGTCGACCTCAGCACCATCAAGTTCGACACGACGCGCTCCGCGCAATGCCAGGTCAGCGTCCCGCAGCCCACCGACACGGGCTGGTCGAACGCCTACACCACGCTCAACAACCAGAGCGCGCTGGTGCCGGTGTGGTGGTTCTTCATGCACGCCATCTCGAAGGCGGTGACGGGCGGCGCGGTGGCGGCCATCCCCTGCGGAACGGATCTGCGTCAGATGCGCATGGACGTGGATGCCACGCGCATCGATGACCCGGTGCTGGCCCAGGAGGTCGGCGACTTCGTGCATGACTGCTACGGCCCCTCGCGCGCCAAGCTGTTCATGTCTCGGCCCACGCTCTCCGACGAGCAGATGAATGACGTGACCTGGATCGGTTCGAGCTACTTCCTGAACAACGCGGGCTTCTACGACACCTACCACTCGAACACGCCACGCACGGCCTGGCCCTACGACGCGACGCGCGATGCGGGGCTGGCCCAGGTGGATAGCGGCGGGGGCTACCCCACGTGCCGGCAGTGGTGGTCGGACGGCGGCAGCGGCCTGCGCGCGCGCCTGCTGGCCCAGGTCGATCCCGACCTGCTGACGCGCATCGGCCGCTGGGCGGGCTTCCTGTCGCAGAGCGAGGTGAACGACTCGGTGATCCGCGCCGTGGTCTCGCCGCGGCAGCAGAAGATGAACCAGGGCTCGGTCTACACCGACTACGGCGGCCAGATCGAGAAGACGCTGCCCAACGTTGTGACGCGCGGCGCCGGCGACCTGGGGCTGACCATGGGCTCGCTGGGCTTCTTTCCGGCGATGGACGTGGTACGCCAGGCGCTGCCGATGGTGCTGTCGCTGCTCAAGATGGCGCTGGTGATCTGCATCCCGCTGGTGCTGGTCTTCGGCACCTACGAGCTGAAGGCGCTGGTCGCGGTGAGCTGCGTGCAGTTCGCGCTGTTCTTCGTGGACTTCTGGTTCCAGCTCGCGCGCTGGCTGGACAGCACGATCCTCGACGCGCTCTACGGCTGGGGGTTCGGCGCGAACCGGCCGCACAGCAACTTCGATCCGCTGATCGGCCTGAACAACGCCTTCGGCGACATGCTGCTGAACTTCGTCATGGCGACGATGTTCATCGTGCTGCCTACCTTCTGGGTGGCTGCGCTGGGCTGGGTAGGCGTGCGCGCGGGAACGGCAATTCAAGGGCTGGCGGCAGGAACCAGGGATGCCCAAGCTGCTGGCGGCAGGGGTGCGGGTGTCGCTATGAAAGCAGCGAAGTAACGCCTCTAGGCTTGCTCGTCTTCTGGATCGTGGGGGTCGATCCGGTAATCGTCATGGGTGTAGAGGCCGTACCCGGCAGGGCCGTATCGCCATTCCGGCTTGTGTTCCTCGTCGTAGCTCCCATCGTCGTTGCGGACTACCCAGGCGCCGACCAGCGCGAACGCAAGCAGCAGTGCCAGCCAGAACGCGGTGTAGAGCAGGACACCGATCGCAGCGAGCTTGACGGCCAGCAGCGCGGCCTTGGCAATGCCAGGCGCCCATCCCTGCGCGAGCAGCCAGCCCTGCGCCCGCCGATCCAGACGCGCGCAGCCTCTCCACGCCCGGCCCAGTGTCCGGCCGAGGCGTTCTGCGAAGGTGGTCTGTGCGGCGGTCTTCATGGTGGCTACCTCATGTTCATCCTGTCGTGTGGCTGTGATCCCTGTCCGTGTCGCGATTGAAACCTGTGCTGTTCTTCAACCGCGGTCTAGTCCTTGTCTGCTGCGCGCCAGTCGGCCTGGCTTGCGGCCACCAGCGCCGCCCAATCGTCCGGCGGGTTGCCGCGTCCCAACATCTTCTCGAACACCGCATAGGGGTCGGACTTGCTGCCCGACGACCGCAAGGTCTGCTCGTCGTTGACCCAGGCGAACACGATCGCCTTGGCCTTGGAGTCGAAGCGGAAGAACAGCCGGAACCGCCTCCCGATCTTTGCGCGCCGCCAGTGCCGGTAGGCCGGCCCCAAGGTGTTGCCCTGGCGGAATTCGTCGCGCGCAGGATCGCTCGGCACGACATCCATGATCAACTGGCTCAACGCCCGGAACAGCTTGACGTTGGCGTTGCTCTCGAACCCCTGCGGGTCGTTCTGTTCGGCCCGTTCCGCGGCCGCGTGCAGCTTGCGCAACTGCTCGATCACGCCCTCGTGGAACAGGAGCGTCCAACCGTGCCGCTGCATCAGAGCGCCACTTCGCCTTCGATGTCTTCATCGAGGTTCACCGCGTGGTGCGCGTTGGCCAGCATGGCCCGCGCCAGATCGTCCGGCAGGGACTGGACGTGCCGCCCGGCCCGGATGTCCGCTTCCAGCAGCCCCAGGAAGGCGCCGATGGCCGGGTCTTCATGGTCGGCGTCGGCGCGGGTCACGACGACTTCGCCGCCGCGCAGGTCGAACGCCACCTTGCCGCCGGTGTCCACGCCCAGCGCTTGCCGGATGGACTTGGGCAGCGTGATCTGACCCTTGGAGGTCAGCGTCGCGACTTCGTGGATTTCGGGCATGGCGGCACTCCTGATGGCAATGCCTGGATGGTAAGGAAATTTCCTTACCTTGTCAATCTGGGTGTGCATGGTGCTCCGTCCGGTCGATGAAACGGCTCCATCGTAGGGGCGGCACAGCCAGCCTTCCCGCATCAATCCGACTTGGGCCAAACCCGCATTGGTTGTGGTTCGGCAGGCGTCGTTGCCCTATATCCAAAGGTTTCCGTAAAGGCCAAAGGGCTGGGGAAGGGGCAAGGGAATGGGGCCAAGGGGAAAGGCCCTACCCGAAAAGGCCAAAAGGCTCTCCCGACCGGCCCGCCGTCTGGGGTTCGCCATGCTCTCGCTGTTCCAACGCAAACGGGTGCCACCTGCCGCCAGTGCGCCACCGCCCAAACCTCCCGCCGAGCCCGGCAAAGGGCTGATGCGGCCGGAGCCGGCCGCATCGCTGCTGGCGACGCCGCGCCGGCAGAAGCTGCTGGAACACATCTGGCAGCGCACCTCGCTGTCGCGCCGGCAGTTCGCCACGCTGTACCTCGCCCCGCTGGAACGCTACGCCGAGCTGGTCCAGCAATTCCCCGCGTCGGAGGCCCATCACCACGCCTATCCGGGCGGCATGCTGGACCACGGCCTGGAGATCGTCGCCTACGCGCTCAAGCTGCGGCAGTCGCATCTGCTGCCCGCCGGCGCCACGCCGGAGGCGCAAGCCGCCCAGGCCGAGGCCTGGACCGCAGGCACCGCCTATGCTGCGCTGCTGCACGACATCGGCAAGATCGCGGTCGACCTGCACGTCGAGTACGCGGACGGCACGGTCTGGCATCCCTGGCACGGCCCGCTGCGGCGGCCGTACCGCTTCCGCTACCGCAGGGAGCGCGAATACCGGCTGCACAGCGCCGCCACCGGGCTGCTCTACGCCCGGCTGCTCGATCCGGGCATCTTCGACTGGCTCGCCGACTACCCCGACCTGTGGGCCGCGCTGCTGTACGTCCTGGCCGGCCAGTACGAGCACGCCGGCATGCTCGGCGAACTGGTCGTGCAGGCGGACCAGGCATCCGTCGCCCAGGAACTCGGCGGCGATCCGAGCAAGGCCCTGGCAGCGCCCCGGCACGCACTGCAGCGCAAGCTGCTCGATGGCCTGCGCTACCTCCTGAAGGAAGAATTCAAGCTGAACCAGCCCCAGGCCTCGGATGGCTGGCTGACCCAGGACGCGCTCTGGCTGGTGAGCAAGACCGTCTCGGACAAGCTGCGCGCGCATCTGCTGTCGCAGGGCATCGACGGCATCCCGGCCAGCAACACGGCGGTGTTCAACGTGCTGCAGGATCACGGCATCGCCTTGGCCACACCGGACGGCAAGGCGATCTGGAAGGCCACCGTCACCAGCGATGCCGGCTGGTCGCACAGCTTCACCTTCCTGAAACTGTCTCCGGCCATGGTCTGGGATGCGGCCGACCGGCCGGCGCCGTTCGCGGGTCGCGTGCAGGCCGACGAGGAACAAGGGGCGCCGACACCGCAGGCACCGGCATCCGAAGCGCCAGGCTTGGAAAGCGCCGATACGGCGCCACCAAGCATCGCGCCGACCGTCCCTATGCCCACCGACAACGGCGTGGCTGCGCTGCTCGATCTGCTGAGTGACACGGCCCCACCCGTAGCGCCGGAGGCCCCGAGCGAACCCGAGCCTGCCTCGCCACCGGCGCCTACGGTGCTGCCGCAGATAAGCCTCGCGCCATTTCAGGATCGGCCGGAGCCATCCGGCGAGCATTTCATGGCCTGGCTGCGTCAGGGCATCCAGACGCACAAGCTCATCATCAACGACGCCAAAGCCTTGGTGCACAGCGTCGCCGGAACGGCCTACCTGGTGAGCCCCGGCGTCTTCCAGCGCTATGCGCAGGAACATCTGCAAATCGCCGCACTGGCGAAACCGGAGAACCTGGAGGGATGGCAGTGGGTGCAGAAGCGTTTCGAGAAGCTAGGCCTGCACCGCAAGCAAGCCAGCGGGCTGAATATCTGGACCTGCGAAGTCACGGGGCCGCGCAAATCCAGGCGACTGCACGGCTACCTGCTGAGCGCTCCCGAAGCGCTGTTCCAGGAAATGCCTCCGGACAATCCATACCTGCGCCTCCTCACCGAGGCCGTAAAGCGCGAAAATTCAGCCGCCGGTAATAAGAACGACAACGAACAGGGGTAGACAAGGAGCCACGGCGCGGGCCGGCTTCAGTCCGCTGATTTAGGCGGAGCCGTCTCTGCCAGCTTGGCTTCAGTCAGCGCCATCAAGTGGGCAGAACTGCATTTCAGCGCACGGGCGATTTTGAGAATGAGGGGGAGCGTGGGGACATGCTCGCCACGCTCGATCTTTCCCATGTGCGAACGCTCGATTCCTGACAGATGAGCCAGCGTTTCCTGGGCGATGCCTTGACTGGTTCTTTCTTCGCGCACGGAGGCCCCAAACGCGATGGCTGGTTCCGCTTCGTAGGTTGTTGTCCCGGTGGGCCGGCCTCTTTGAATCGAACGCTTTTGCATTGCCAAAAGCGTCGAGGATTGACACGATATAAACCACGTTAAACTTAACTCAATAGAAGCGACTTCATCGGTCGCCGCGAGTTCACTGCCTGGAGGAACTGGACGTGAAATCGAGCGATGCCTCCACTGAAATCCGGGTGGCTGTGCTCGGCGAGTGGGTGCCTTCACCGCTTGCCGACTTGCTGGCGTTGCAGCGCGCCGAAGAGCCAGAGACCGCCACCGCCTTGATCGGATGCAGTTCCACAGCGCAGGCGCAGGAACTGCCGCACGATAACTTTGACTTGGCCCTGTCCACAGCCGCCTGGGAGTGGCCAGGCTGGGTGTGCGAGCCGTTGTGGCATGACACGCTGGCAGTCGCCGTCGCCAAGCGCTCGCACCTGCTGTCCTACCGTGAAGTGCCTCGCCAAGAGCTGCTCAAGCAGCCGTTGATCTGCGCGCAGTCAACGGCCGACGAGCCGTGGCGCGCGGTGGCGCATGGCCTGGTCGAGGATGCACCGCAGGGCCATGAGCAGACCGTCAGCACCTTCGACATGGCGATGACGCTCGTCTCCGCGGGCTACGGCATTGCCGTCGCACCCGCCGCGAGACTGACCTGCTACCTGCGTCGCGGCATCGCCGCGCGGCCATTGGCTGGCGCACCCATCATCGTGATGGCCTACCTGCTTCGCCCGTCCTCGTCCTTGACCGAGCCCCAGGAAAGATTCGCCCGCCGCGCGCGCTCCGTGTCCTGAGACAGGGGCGCGCACTGCTGGGCGCTGGCGCGCTACGCAAACGCCACCTGCTGCGGGGACCACTCGCTTTCCTTCACCGTCGTGCTCACCGCCATGATGATCTTGTCGAGATTTGTGGCACTGACGCTTTCCAGAGCCGAGCCGCCGCGCAGCTTCGCGCGCGGCTGCAGGAGCGCGTTGTAGATCTGCCAAGGGTCGGCGCCCCTGGTCAGCTTGAGGACCGCCTGGATCAGCGCGTGCTTGACCGGATCGAGATGCCAATCCGGCACGCGCTGACCACGGTTGCCCAGGTTCAGCGCCAGCAGGTTGCCGGCCTTGATCTCGTAGCTGATCCACCGGCGGGACTTGCCCGCCATCTTCGCGTACTCGGCGACTGGCAGGTTGTGTGGTGCCTCGAAGACATCGACCAGTTCCATCCGCTGGCGCTGTATGTCGGACAGCGGTTCCTCCATGACGGAACGCGGCAACGGCACTGCGGGCAGCCGATGCGTCTCGGCTGACACCAGTGGCATCGCGTCTCCCGGCCTGGTCACGATCAGGAGCGGCGCCGACGCGGCCGCTGGTTTGGGTGGCGCACTCGCGGCTTCCTCATCCGAGAGGACGGGCACGCCCTCCAAATGAATGGTGAGCGGCATGCTCGCTGCCTCGACCATGTTCTGCTCGAAGAGATCGAGCCGGTCGGCCCAATCCTGCATCATCCGCCGCCGCTGCTCGACGTACTCGGCGTGGTTGTAGGTGGCACTGACCTTGTTGGGATCGACGTGCGAGAGTTGCGCGTCCACCCACACCTTCGGGTAGCCGATCTCGTTGAGCGCGGTGGACATCGTGCCCCGGATGCCGTGCCCGGTCAGCAGGTCGCGATAGCCCATGCGCTTGAGCGCGCCGTTGAGCGTGTTCTCGCTCATGCGCTTCTTCAACTCGCTGTCGTGGCGGAACAGATAGTGCTGGGCCGGTTTGAGCTGTTCGAGCAGGTGCCGGACGATCTCAATGGCCTGCACCGACAGCGGCACGATGTAGGGTGGAATGTCCTTGGGCAACTGGCGCTTCCTGCGCATGTCCACCTGGAGCTGCTTCACGACCTCGGGCGGGATGATCCAGAGGCCGCGATCGAGGTCGAACTGATCCGGCGTCGCCAGGCGCAGCTCGCCCGTGCGCACGCCGGTGAATAGCAGCAGCCGCAGACCGAGCTGGGTCTGCAGCCGGCCACGATACTTGCGCAGGCGCTGCAACAGCTTCGGCAACTCGGCCATGCGCAGGAACGGGTTGTGGTTCACCGGGGGCAGCGGCAGCGCCACCACGTCGAGGTCGGAAGCCGGGTTCTGCTCCAGGCCCGGCACGACCACCAGCGCGTAGCGGAACATCTGGTTGAACCACGTCCTGACTTTCTCGGCGACGGAGAGCGCCTTGCGCCGCTCGATCCTGGCGATCACTTCCAGCAGGTCAGGGCGTTTGATGTCGTAGATCGAGCGCTTGCCCAGCAAGGGCAGCACATCCTTGGCGAAGACGCGAGGGAGGATCGAGAGGGTGGTCTGCCGGCCCTTCTTGAGGCCGAGTTCGCGGTGGGCAAGCCACTTCTTGTAGATCGCCTCGAAGGTGTTTTCACCGGCGAGTTTGACCGCGGCGCGCTTTTGCTTGCGGTGAAGGCGCGGGTTGATGTCCTTGGCCACCAAGGCGCGCGCCTCGTCACGCAGGGCGCGTGCCTCACGAAGGGACACCTCGGGATAGGTGCCCAGCGACATGCGCTTGGGCTCCTTCATCCAGTAGTAACGGAAGTGCCAGCTCTTGCTGCCCGTGGCCGTCACGGCCAGGGAGAGACCATCGATGTCTGGAAGTGTGTAGGCCTTGCCGGTGGCTTTGGCTTGGCGGACCACCAAGTCTGAGAGTGCCATGCTCTAGCTCCTGAACATGAGTCAGGAACCAGATGCTTAACCCATCGACCTCAGCGCCCTAGCAACAATCCGGAAGCCGTCGTGCCCGCAAAAATGGACACAAAAATGGACATAAACGTCGTGGCTTCAGGTGGATTTCCGTGGAGCCCACTGGAACATCGAGGTGTCGAAAACTCAAACAGAATCAACGACTTACGATGCCTCTTGGACTTCCTCAGAATTCCCTGGAACGATGCAGTGGAGCGGGTGAAGGGAATCGAACCCTCGTATGAAGCTTGGGAAGCTGCCGTTCTACCATTGAACTACACCCGCACGGTCCGCGATCATACCCGAGCGCATCCCCTCTGGCGCCGGAATGGGGTTTGAATTCGGGGGGTGTTGAATGCACTGAGTTTGTGCTTCCATAGCTCAAAGGCACACCCCCCGGCTTGATCAGATACCCATGTCGGTCGGATCCAGCATTGGGGGCGATCCGTTCAGCAGACCTCGCAGGCGGCCAGTGCGTTCAGCACCGAGCGCTGTGTTTCAAGGCTCAGGTAGTCCAGCAAAACGCGGGTGCGCTGCGGCATGAGCTTGCGATTGGGCAGCGCGGCATACAGCGTGAAACGCCCGGCGATCCAGGGGCTGAGCACTCGTACCAGCCTGCTGCTGGCCAGGTGCCCTTTCCGCTGGGCACGCTTTGGCTGCCGACACCGATGCCCCCAAGACCCGCGATCAGGTTCGCGCTGAACTGCGCGAAGCGCAGCGCACGGGTGACATCGTGGCCGGAGGTGAGTCGGGCCAGAAGCTGAACGAACTCAGCCCCAACCGCTACCCCGCCAAAGCGACCAACTGAATGGCGCTCATCCCCTGACTTCAGGCGCGGGATGCTGCGTTGACTTCCAAAACGGCCGGTTGACCTAACAGTCAACCGGCCGTTTTTGTTCCTATGGTTCCCAGGTTGCCGACTTGACAGACGAAGCATCAAGCCACCATCTGGTACAACCGGGCCACCCTTTTCAGGAGCCCGCGATGAGTGTTTTCAATAAAGTGGTGCTGTACACCGATGCCGATGGTCGCGCAAAATTTCGCGACGAAACCGTGGCCTTATCCGAGGGCACGCCTGCGGCCCAGCTGTCGCCGCTGATGCCTTCTGGTGGCTATCAGCTGCGGCACAGTCCGGTGGGTTTTCGCAGCCAGTTCCACTGCACCGGCACACCGCAGTGGTTGTTTGTGTTGCAAGGGAAGATGGAGATCGGCCTGCAGGACGGCAGTTCGCGCTTGTTCGGTCCCGGCGACCATTTTTATTCGGCTGACACCCTGCCGGCAGGCGCAGAGTTTGATTCCAACGTGCACGGTCACTGGAGCCGGCAGGTGGGTGAGGAACCGCTGGTGACCCTGTTTGTCCGGGGTTGAAAAGTGTGGCCCTGACGAGGAGCGGCTTGTCTCAAGGCCATGGACAGCAGGTTTCAGTGCTGTCAAGCCGGTTCGGGCAAGCGCAGGCGCAGCAGTGCGCGCACAAAACCGTGGTCGCTGCGGCTGCGGTCGCGGCCCTCAAACAGGTGATCGTTGAATACTTCCACGCGCCGCACGTCGCCAATGGACGATCGGCTGGTGGCCACAAATTCTTCGCTCACCAGCACTTGATCCAGCACTTCCGGGTAGCCCTGGTGGATGTGTGAGTACGCCACGTCGCGGCGCAGCGCGGCCTCCCCCTGCACGTCCCAGGCGCTGAACATCGCGTTGTCTCGCGCCCCCTTGTCGTAGGCCGTCTGCGAGGTGGCCGCAATCAATTGCGTGGTGACGCTGTGCGGGCTGTCGTTCAGGTCGCCCATGAGCACCACCGGCAAGCGGGTTCGGTGCAGCATTTCCACCACTTTCAGGCGCAGTGCCAGTGCTTCGCTGGCCCGCATGATGAGCGAGCGCAGCGAGGCCACAGCCTGCACCGCCGGGTCGACGGGGTCTTCCAGGGGCTGGCCGCTGGCGTCCTGCAAAAATTTGGGCCGCTTGGACTTGAGGTGGGTGGTGATGAAGGCCACCGGCTGGCCGTGTTTCATGCGCAGCGTGGCCAGCAGGGGCGGGCGCTCAAAGCGGGTGTGCGGGCCCAGGCCCGGCACATCCACCATGGCGGCGGCGGGAAAGTCGATCAGCGACTCGATCGACTCCACCTTCAGCCGCGTCACGATGCCCACACGCGGTGTGCCTTGTGCGCCATGTTGGCCTGGACCGTTCTCTGCGCCGGGAACACCCACAAAACCATATTGCAGCCCGCTGCGCGCAATGGCGGCGCGCAGGGCCACCTCGTCCCAAACCTCTTGCACTGCCAGCACGTCGGCATTGAGCACCTTGATGCGCTCACCCAGCCAGTCGACCTTGCGCTCAAACTCGGCCTGGCTGTAAGGGGCTTGGCCGTCGTAGAAGTGCCGCCCGGGTTGCGCCAGGTTCAACACATTCGCTGTGGCGACCATGAGGGTGGCAAAGCGTGGCGGCAGATGCGGCAACGCCCCGTTGCCAGCAAGGGCAGACGGGGCGTTGACGGGGGCGGCGGGCTCAAGTGAGGGTTCGTTCGTCATCGGCCCACTGTAGCCCGAAGTCGTCCATCTCGAAGGACAAAAATCGCTCAGAAGGAGAAGGAAAGCCACCCGGAACACCGCGGAACTGGCTCCGCCAGGCCGCAGGTGTGGCCCCCTTGGGGGGTGACGCCGCAGGCGGCGCGGGGGGAATCTATCAACGAATCCGGCCGTAGTTGGTGCGCAGTGGGTCGGCGGGGCCGCCACGCGGTGCGTCGTTGTTGCGGCCTGGGCCGCCACGGCCTTGACCCTGGCCCGAGCGGTTGTTGCGCGCGCCACGGCTGCCCAGCGAGTCGATGCTGGTGCGCAACGGGTCGGGCTGACCACCCGGGGCTGCAGCGCGTGGACGCGGTTCGCGGATGCGCAGGCTGCCCAGGTGGGCATTCGGACCCGGCTGGCGCTCGGCACCGCCTTCTCCACGGGCCGGGTTGCGGTCGCCGCGCTCGGGGCGGTCACCCCGGTCCATGCGGTCGCCCTGAGCCTGACGGGGCGGGCGCTGGCCTTGTGCACCGCTGCGGTTACCACCGGGGTTGCGCGGCTGGCCATTGCCACCGCCGGTGTTGCCTTGAGGCCGCTGACCACCACCCTGCGGGCGGCGGCCTTCTGTGCGTTGGCCTTCAGGCTGGCCGCCATCATCGGCGGGGCGGTGGCGCTGCCCACCACCGTTGCCGCGGCCTTGCGGTGCGTCGGCTTTCTTCTCGCGCACGCGCTGCATCATTTCTGTGCGCGCGGCCTTGGCGGCCGCAGCCATCACGTCGCGGCTCGGCGGCTTGCCCGCGCCGCCCCAGATGGTCTGGCGGCCCATGGCGATGGGCTCGGCCTTTTCACCCGGCTCGGGCATGAACTCGGGGAACATCTGCACCGGAATCTGCTGCTTGGTGAAGCGCTCGATGTCCATCATGAAGCCTTCTTCGTCCAGGCTCACCAGGTTGACGGCTTCACCGCTCTTGCCCGCGCGGCCGGTGCGGCCGATGCGGTGCACATAGTCTTCGCTGACGTTCGGGATTTCGTAGTTCACCACGTGCGGCAGCTCGTCGATGTCGATGCCGCGCGCCGCGATGTCGGTCGCCACCAGGGCGCGGATGTCGCCGCTCTTGAAGCCGGCCAGCGCCTGGGTGCGGGCACCCTGGCTCTTGTTGCCGTGCAAGGCCATGGCCTGGATGCCGTTTTTGGTCAGAAACTCGGCCACGTTGTTGGCGCCAAACTTGGTGCGGGTAAATACCAGCACCTGGCTCCAGTTGTGCTCATTGATGATGTGCACCAGCAAGGCTTTTTTCTTGCCGCGACCCACTGGGTGGATCACCTGGGTGATGCGCTGCACCGTGGTGTTGCGCGGGGTCACCTGGATGCTCAGTGGATCCTTGAGCAGGTTGTTGGCCAGATCGCGAATTTCGTCGCTGAAGGTGGCCGAGAACAGCAGGCTCTGTTTTTCTTTGGGCACCAGGGCCAGGATTTTCTTCACGTCGTGAATGAAACCCATGTCGAGCATGCGGTCGGCCTCGTCCAGTACCAGCATCTGCACGCCGGCGAGGTCCAGGAAACCTTGTTGCTGCAGGTCGAGCAGGCGGCCCGGGGTGGCCACCAAGATGTCAACACCGCGTTTCATGGCGTTGATCTGCGGATTCATGCCCACGCCGCCAAAGATGACGGTGGAGGTCAGCGAGAGGTGTTTGCCGTAGGTGCGCACCGACTCTTCGACCTGGGCCGCGAGTTCACGCGTGGGGGTGAGCACCAGGGCGCGGATGGCCACGCCGCCGAAGCGATTTTTGGCGCGCTCACCCACGCTCAGGCGGTGCAGCATGGGCAAGGTGAAGGCAGCGGTTTTGCCGGTGCCCGTCTGGGCGCCACCGAGCAGGTCGCGCCCAGCCAGCACGGCGGGAATCGCCTCGGTCTGGATGGGGGTGGGGGTTTCGTAGCCGTGCTCGCGCACAGCTTGCACGATGGCCGGAGCCAATTTCAGATCGTCGAAGTTCATTGCTTGATGAGGCGCCCTTCCAGGGCGCTGGGGGCATCGGCCACTCCAGTTGCCGCTTCCGTGTGAGGAGCAGCGCCTGGCCAGTCTGGGGCAGATGGATTCAAGAGTTTGGTGGCAACAAATGGTTTGTGCACACCCCAGCAAAGGGCTGGTGTTGAGCCAACTGAAGTGCTCAACAACCCGCATTGTCGCATGCTGGGATAATCTTGGGTTAAGTGCCCATTCGGGCCGCACATTTCTCAGGCAAACACAGCAATGGCTCAATACGTCTTTTCCATGAACAAGGTCGGCAAAATCGTGCCGCCCAAACGCCAGATTCTCAAAGATATCTCGCTCTCATTCTTCCCCGGCGCCAAGATCGGCGTGCTCGGCACCAACGGTTCGGGCAAGTCCACGCTGCTGAAAATCATGGCCGGCATCGACAAGGAAATCGAAGGTGAAGCGATTCCCATGCCGGGCATCCGCATCGGCTACCTGCCCCAGGAACCCAAGCTGGACCCCGAGCAGACCGTGCGTGAAGCCGTTGAGGCCAGTATGAGCGGCGTGCGCGCCGCACAAAAACGCCTGGACGAGGTTTATGCGGCCTACGCCGAAGAAGACGCCGACTTTGACGCCCTGGCGGCTGAACAGGCCCAGCTTGAAGCCATCATTTCCACCGCCGGCACCGACAGCGAGCACCAGCTCGAAATTGCTGCTGACGCGCTGCGCCTGCCGCCCTGGGAAGCCAAGGTCGGCCTGCTCTCCGGCGGTGAAAAGCGCCGTGTGGCGCTGTGCTGCATGCTGCTGTCCAAGCCCGACATGCTGTTGCTCGACGAACCCACCAACCACTTGGACGCCGAATCGGTGGAGTGGCTGGAGCAGTTCTTGAAGCGTTTCCCGGGCACCGTGGTCGCCATCACCCATGACCGCTACTTCCTGGACAACGCCGCCGAGTGGATTCTGGAACTCGACCGCGGTCACGGCATTCCCTACAAGGGCAACTACTCCACCTGGCTGGAGCAGAAAGAAGCCCGCCTGGAGCAGGAGCAGCGCACCGAAGACGCGCGCACCAAGGCCATGAAGAAGGAACTGGAGTGGGTGCGCCAGAACCCCAAGGGCCGCCAGGCCAAGAGCAAGGCGCGTCTGGCCCGCTTTGAAGAGCTGAGCGACGTCGACTACCAGAAGCGCAATGAAACCAACGAGATCTTCATTCCCGTAGCTGAGCGCCTGGGCAATGAGGTGTTCGAGTTCAAGAACGTCAGCAAGAGCTTCGGTGACCGCTTGTTGATTGATAACCTGAGCTTCCAGATCCCGGCGGGTGCCATCGTCGGCATCATCGGCCCCAACGGCGCCGGCAAGTCCACGCTGTTCAAGTTGATCAGCGGCAAAGAGCAGCCCGACAGCGGCGAAGTGAAGATCGGCCAGACCGTGAAAATGGCCGTGGTGGACCAGAGTCGCGACGACCTGGCGAACGAAAAGACCGTGTGGGAAGACATCTCGGGCGGCCTTGACATGATCACCGTGGGCAAGTTCCAGATGCCCAGCCGCGCCTATTGCGGCCGCTTCAATTTCTCGGGTGGTGACCAGCAAAAACGCGTGGGCAGCCTCTCAGGCGGTGAACGCGGGCGCTTGCACTTGGCCAAGACCCTGGCCGAAGGCGGCAACGTGCTGCTGCTGGACGAACCCTCGAACGACCTGGACGTGGAAACCCTGCGCGCGCTGGAAGACGCTTTGCTGGAATTCGCCGGTTGCGCGCTGGTGATCAGCCATGATCGCTGGTTCCTCGATCGTATTGCCACCCACATCCTGGCCGCCGAAGGCGACAGCCAGTGGGTGTTCTTCAACGGCAACTACCAGGAATACGAAGCCGACAAGAAGAAGCGCCTGGGCGAAGAGGGCGCCAAGCCGAAGCGGTTCCGCTACAAAGCCTTGGGGTGATGACGCCCCCCGCGCCGCGCCTGCGGCGCGTCACCCCCCCACTGGGGGGCAATGCCTGCGGGCCGGCGGAGCCGGACCCGCGGCACTCCCGGTTTGACTCCCCTTCTTTCGATGGACGCTATTTCTGATGACCGACGAGCAAGTTCTAGCCGACACCCGCCACTGGATCGAGAAGGCCGTGATTGGCTTGAACCTGTGTCCGTTTGCGCGTTCGGTCTATGTGAAAAACCAGGTGCGCATCGTGGTGAGTGCGGCGCGGCATCTGGATGCGTTCCTGGATGAGCTGGATCGGGAGCTGGACTTGCTGCAGGCCACGCCGGCCGACGATATTGACACCACGCTGCTGGTGCATCCCACGCTGTTTCCGGATTTCGAGGTGTTCAACGATTTTCAGAACGTGGTGGACGACGTGGTCGCCGAGCATGAGCTGGACGGTGTGATCCAGGTCGCCAGTTTTCACCCGCAGTTTCAGTTTGAAGGCACCACGCCGGACGACGTGACCAACTGCACCAACCGCGCGCCTTATCCCACGCTGCACTTGCTGCGCGAGGACAGCGTGGAGCGGGCTGTGGCGTCTGATGCGGGTGATGCCGAGCAGATTGTCGAGCGCAATTTGCAGACCTTGCGCTCTCTCGGTGCCGCAGGCTGGCAAGCGTTGTTCCAGAAGCCGGACGCTGGACAACCGCCCGCCGGTTGATTTGGCCCGGTGTTGTCTTCACGCCCCGCCCGCTTGCCGGAGAGGGCTGGGGTGAGGGGCCTCTGACCTCACAGAGCCGGATCAACAAGGTACGGTCCGGGCTGCAGCCCCACCCGGGCACATCAAAACCCGGTTTAGATCAACAGATTTCTTTTTGCATCGGCGGCCCGGCTTGCCAGGTTTGCTGCCTCAGTTCACGTTGCGCAAGAGTTTCTTGCGCACCAGATGAATGTTATTGCGCAAGGCGTAGAGCTCATCGGTGTAGGACAGGGGTACCACGATCTTTTCGACTTTCCGCTCCATGGTGTCGAGTTGGTCGATCAGCTCCTGCACAGGGGTCGCGGTGTCGTCGTTGAGACTTTCATGGCGCTGTTCTATGTCGCGCAGTTCCGCGTACCAGCGGAACACACGCGAACGGATGCGGAAGGTGTAGAGCGGCGGCACGATGCGCGAGAGGGGCAGGGCCAAGGCAATGATCAGGCCCATCGCCAGCCACATGCGTTCGATCAGGTTGGCGATCCAGAACGGCAGGTAGCGCTGCAGAAATGGGGGGCCGCTTTTGATCGCGCGCACCGCCTCGGGCGATATCGGCACCTCGCTGTGTTCCAGGCTGGGGTATTCGCGAGCCCGACTGAACCAGCCGGGGCGGCCATGCAGCCCGGTGGCCGTCTGAGCGAACAGCTGCAGGATGGCGGGGTGGGTCTTGGCGCTGGCAAGCAGACTGGTGGTGGAGGCCACCAGGCGTACATCGCGAGTCGGAATGTCTGCGGCCAGATCGACCACGCCTTGTGGCATGACGACCGGGGTGAGGTAGCCAAAGCGGCGGGAATAGGCTTCGCTCTGGGCAAAATCCATCAACTTGATGCCCGGGGTTTGCAGCAGCATTTGCACCATGAGCGACTCGGGCGCAGAGGCAAATACCAGAGCGTCCAGATCGCCGTTGAGAAACGCCACCGTGGCGGGGGTTTGCTCCAGTTCGCTGAGCTTGAGCTGGCCGGCGTCGATGCGGTTGACGTCGAGCAAGGTGCTGAACAGTCTGGGTACGCCACTGCCCGGCGTGCCCACGTTGACGCGCCAGCCCCGCAGTTCGGCCAGGTTGGCCACGGTAGACATGCTGTTGAGCCGCTGAGCCGCGTCTTCTCGGTAGAACAGCCATAGGGGTTCCACAAACAGGCTGCCCAGCGAGACAATGGATTCTTCGTCGTCGTAGCCGATGTCGGCAGTACCGCCCTGCACGAAACCCAGGTCGGCCTGGCCTGAACGCAGCAACTCAAGGTTGGCCGACGAGCCCTCTGAGGGCATCAGTTCCACCGTGATGCCGTAGCGCCTCAGCGCCTCGGCGTAGCGCTTGCCGAACTCGTCGTAAGCGCTCTGATCCGGTCCGGTGGCCAGCACCACGCGCTGGGGTGGGTTGGGGTCGAGCCACCAGTAGGTGAGAGCGAGCAGGGCGGCGGTGAGCAGGGCCACCGGGCCGATGGACACCACGAGGTCGCGCAGCGACAGCAAGGTGTAACGTATGTTTTGGGGCATGTTGCTACGTTAGCACGCCTCTTGCAGGCCAAATGTCCGCTGCCTTCCATTCCCTGAGCAGGAGAGGATCCGGGTGGCCTGGCGATCAGCCCGGCCTTGCCTCACGGCAGGGGCTGAATGTCCACCACGGTGTAGCTGCCGTTGACTTTATCGGCCGTGAAGCGCACGCGGTCCCCTGCTTTCAGGTTGCCCAGGAGGGCTTTGTCCCGCAGCTGAAAAACCATGGTCATGGGGGGCATGTCCAGGTTTTTAATGTCGCCGTGTTTCAGGCTGATCTTGCCTGCGGCGGCATCCACGCGGCGCACCTCGGCTTCAGCCCACGGCAGGCTGTTTCTGGCTGGTTCGGTTGCGGCGGCCGCCGCCGCCGCAGTGGGCATTGTGGGTGCGCCATGGGCGTGGTCGTGCGTCTGGGCAAAGGTCAGTCCGCTGCCGAGCAGCAGGGCCAGCAGGGCCAACAGGGCGGCGGGGTGGCCGTACTTGGGGGCCAGGGTTGCTTTCGGTAAGTTCATGGGGAGGCTTGCTTTTTTGATGGGGTGAGGGCAGCCCGATCAGCTGCGGAAATAAGACTGGTACACGCGGCCGCTGCCATCGGGCAGCACCAGCACCACGTCGTAGGGGTCTTTGCGGCTGCCGTATTCCGGGCCGTCCATGCCCGGGCTGCCGACGGGCATACCGGGCACGGACAGGCCAATGGCCTTGGGCTTTTCGGCCAGCAGGCGGCGAATTTCGCGCGCGTTCACATGGCCTTCTATGACATAGCCGCCAATGAGACCCGTGTGGCACGAGCCATATTTGTCGGGCAGTCCCAGGCGCTTGCGCACCGCAGTGTTGCCGGTGTCAAAGGTCTGTACCTGAAAGCCGTCGCGCTTGAGGTATTCCACCCAGTCGTTGCAGCAGCCGCAGTTGGGGTCTTTCCAGACCTGGAGCACCGGCAGGGTCGGGGTGGTTTGGGCTGTAACGAGTGTGGGTAGCAGGGTCAGAACGGCCAGCGCGGGCGAGGCGCGTAACAAGGAACGTCGTTGCATGGTGTTTCTCCGGTTGAAGCGGGTTGGGTTCAGGCTGGGCGCACGCGGACGGTGCCGCGCATACCGGCTTCAAAGTGGCCGGGAATGAGGCAGGCAAATTCAAAGTCGCCAGCGCGGTTGAAGGTCCAGACGATGTCGCCCCGTTTACCCGGCGAAACATGGGCCATGTAGGGCTCTTCGTGTTCCATGCCAGGGTGTTTTTTCATCATCTCGGCGTGCGCGGCCAGTTCCTCGCGGGTGCCGATGACGATTTCATGCATCACCCGGCCACGGTTGACGGCGCGCAGTCGAAGCGTTTCGCCCTCGCGCACCTCCAGGTGGCTGGGTGTGAATTTCATGTCATCGGTCATGCGAATCTCGACGGTGCGCTTGGCTTCTCGGTCCTCGGCGGCGATACCCCAAGGTTTTTGTTCCTTCACGACCGGGCCGGCTTTGGTGTGACCGTCGTGCTGTTCGCCATGGGCTTGTGCAGTGGCGGGGAACCAGGCCGTGGCTGACGCCAGGGGCACCAAGGGAAGGCCGATGAGCAGTTGTTGAAAGCGGCGACGTGTGTTCGCGGGGGTGTCCATCTGTTGGGTTCCTGTTGGGTGCTGGTTCAGTGGTGTCCACCGTGACCTTGCGGCTTGCGTGCCGTGGCGCTGGGTGCGGTTGGCGGTTGCGGGGCCGAGCCTGCGGGCGGTGACGCCTGCGCGGTGGGCGTGGCCACCTCGCGGGCCCGGGTGCCCGGTGGCTGCTGGTACCAGCCGGGGTCGGTGTAGTCGCCCGGTTTCTGGTCGGCGCGCACCTTGAGCGTGGTGAACATGCCGCCCATGCCAATGGGGCCATAAGGGCCGGTGCCGCTCATCATGGGGAAGGTGTTGTGGGGCAGTTCCATCTCCATCTCTTTCATGTCGGCCATGCCGCGCTCGCCCATGACCATGTAGTCGGGCACAGCCTTCTGCAAGCCTTTGACCAGGCCCCGGTGGTCGGCGCCGATCATGGTAGGCACGCCGTGGCCCATGGCGCCCATGGTGTGGTGGCTCTTGTGGCAGTGCATGGCCCAGTCGCCGGGTTCATCGGCCAAAAATTCGATTTGCCGCATCTGGCCGACGGCCACATCGGTGGTCACCTCGGGCCAGCGCGCGGTTTTGGGCACCGGGCCGCCGTCGGTGCCCGTGACTTCAAATTCAATACCGTGGATGTGCACCGGGTGGTTGGTCATGGTGAGGTTGCCCACGCGCACCCGCACCCGGTCGCCCAGGCGGGCCACCAGCGGGCTCAGGCCGGGAAACACGCGGCTGTTGAAGCTCCAGATATTGAAGTCCAGCATGGTGTTGACCTGCGGCGTCATGCTGCCGGGCTCCACGTCAAAGGCATTGAGCAGGAAGCAGTAGTCGCGCTGCACCTCGTCAATGAGCGGGTGTTTCTGCTTCGGGTGCGTGACCCAGAAGCCCATCATGCCCATCGCCATTTGTGTCATTTCGTCGGCGTGCGGGTGGTACATGAAGGTGCCGGGTCGCCGCGCTTCAAATTCATACACAAAGGTTTTGCCGGCCGGTATGTAGGGCTGGTTGAGGCCGCTCACACCGTCCATGCCGTTGGGCAGGCGCTGGCCGTGCCAGTGGATGGTGGTGGGCTCGGGCAGGCGGTTGGTGACATAAATGCGCACCTTGTCACCTTCCACCACTTCAATGGTGGGGCCGGGGCTCTGGCCGTTGTAGCCCCACATGTTGACCAGAAAGCCCGGTGCCATTTCGCGCACCACCGGTTCGGCCACCAGGTGAAATTCTTTCACGCCCTTGTTCATGCGCCAGGGCAGGGTCCAGCCGTTGAGTGTGACCACCGGGTTGTAGGGACGGCCGGCCCCGGTCACGCCGGGGGGCGTCCAGGGGGCTGCGGTGTCGGCGCTGGTTTGCTGCACCACCTCGGGCAGCGCGGCCAGTGCCACGCGGCTCACGCTGGCTGCGGCCACGGCGGTGAGCGCAGCGCCGGCGAAGAAGTGGCGTCGGTTCATGGCTTGTGTCATGGTCAGTGTCCTTTGGGTGTGGTGCTGGCGCCGGCGCCAAGAGCAGACGAGGTGCCGGGACTCTGGTAGTCGCCACCGGCGAGCAGGGCTTGCCAGGCGGTGTGGGCGAGCCAGAAGTCGCGGCGGGCCTGGTGTGCCGCGTCGAGCGACGCCAGACGCTCGCGGGCTTGGGCCAGCAGGTCCCAGGTGCTTTGAAACATGCCGTTGTAGCGCAGCAGGGTTTCCTGTTCCAGCGTGGTTTGAAGCGGGTTGACCACGTCTTGCGCGTGTCGCGCGCTGGCATGTTGGGCTTGCAGTTGCGCCCAGGCCTCGCGCGCCATCGACCGGCGCTCGGCAGCCGCCTGCAGCAGGGTGGACTCGGCGCGCACCGCGCGTTCCAGTGCGTGGTCTCGCAGCAGTGGCAAGTTGTCGATCTGTACTGGAGCCCAGGGGGCTTCCCGGCCTGTTGCGGGGGCGGTTTGGATGGCCTGGTCGACCGCTGCGTACCACGCGGCCAGCCGCTGGGGGGGCACAGCCGCGAGTGCGCGGCGCGCTTCGGTGAGTTGCCAGGCGAGGGTGGGGTGGCCGCGCAGTGCAGCGCCTTCCACCTCGGCGGGGCCGATACCGGGGCCAGGGGTGACCTGCTCAGGCAATGCCGGCAAAGTGGGCGGCAAGCGCTGCAGCAGGGCTGCCATGGCCGCACCGTCCCATTGACCCAGCAGGCGGGCGAGTTGTTCGTCGGCGCTGGTTTTCGCTCGCTGGGCCCGCGCTGCGGCCTGGTGGGCCGCGGCTTCTTGCACCTGTTCGCGCAGCAGTTTGGCCTGGCTCCAGTTGCCGGCCAGCACCATGCGCTGGCCCAGCGCCACGCCGGTTTTCGCTGCAGACAGCGCATCGATCATCAGGCGCAGGCTGTGGCGGGCGGTGACGGCCTCCACCCAGGCGTTGTGCACGGTTTGCACATGGGCCACGTAAGCCCGCTGCACTTCGGCCCGCTCAGGCGCGCTCATGTCCGCGTGGGCCAGCAGGGCCGGGCGGTGGCGCAGGGAGATGCGCAAGGCCTCTGCAACGTCGAGCGCAGGTGCGGTGGACTCCGGTGCCTGGGCGGGCGGGGCGGTGCCCGGATTTTGGGCCTCCCAACGAAGGATGTCGATGTGGCCACGGGGGAACTCGGCCACACGCTGGTTGGCCTGTTGCCAGATGGCCCGTGCGCGCTCAATGTCGGTGGGCAATTCCAGTGGCTGGGCGGGCACCGCGGCTGGCAGCATGGGTACGGCGCTGTCGGTCGTTGGCGTGGCCGGATCGCCGGCACGCAGGGCCGCCGGTGGCTGGGCCAGCGCCGGCGCCGCACACAGCAGGGCAGCCAACCAAAGGGGGGTTAACGGCGGCAGCCTCAGCGATGGCCGTCGAGGGATGCCGACGGGTGTGCGGGTGGGTACATGGCGTCTAAAAACAGGCATAGAGATCTCCTGGCGGTATAAACCAGCGCCCGCTGCGCGAGCCTGTCGGGGCTGCGGCGGACGCACCTTGGGCGTGCATGCTCAGGAAATGGGTGGCTTGATGCCTTGTTGCGGCGCCACGCTGGCAAAGCGTTCGGCAAGTGGTGCCAGCAGGGTATGCGTTTGAGCCGTTGCAACGGCGCCGAACGACCCCACTACCAGTGCGGTGCCATTGCACACGTCACAGGCACTGTGCTGGTGATGATCTTGACCTGGCTGCGGGACTTTGGCAGGGTGGGCGTCCATCCCATGTGCCGCATGGTCCATCCCCTGCCCGTTTTCCATGCTGGTGGTCAGTAGGGTGGCAGGGCCTGTGCAGTCCAGGTGCCCACTGGTGGCTGCAGCGGTGACAGCAGGGTGCTCCAGCATGGCCACCGCCATGGCGTCGCCCACCCAGGCGCGCAGAGGCAGCAGGGCAATGATGAGGGCGAGCAGCAAATGGCGCATAAGGTTGAATGATAAGGGCGCCTGTAAAAAGTTCAGATCCTCCGTCTTCAAGCTTCAACCTGGATACCGCCTGTTCGGAGAGGTCCCGATCTTCGATCTGGCGTGCTGGCTGTTGTGTCTGGTCGGGCTGTTCTAAAGAGCTCAGGCGCCGCGCGCGCCGCTTCACGCCCAGGCCCGCTCGATGGGTTGCACGACCAACTGCACGGCTCCACAGTCGGAAGATCTGTTTCATTGCTTGGAGCGCTCATCGGAGTGTTCTGCTGGAGGTGCCCTCATGAAGTCGACCCAATAGCCTGCAAAAAATAACTCGGAACCTCGGCATCCCGATGGACAGCACATCGCCTAGACTGCAATCAACAATAAACCACAGGGAGAAATCATCATGTTGCGCGTCGACGAAATGAGGTGCGGCCCGAGCGGCCAGGCAAACTGGGTACGGGAAGCCGACCAGGGTTTTGGATCTGGTCAACTGTTGCGGGTTCTGGACGAAATCGACTACGGCATTCTGGTCGTTGATTCAAAACGGCAGATCGAGCAGGCCAACCACCTCGCACGCCACGAATTGCTTGGGAAGAAGGCCATCGTCTCACAGGGCAATGTGCTCATGGGCATGACCAATGCGCTTACGCAACAGATCCAGGTCGCGATCGAACACGCCTGCCGCGGGCAGCGGCGTCTTGCGCTGCTCAAATACGAAGGGCGCGAACTGCCCGCCGCTTTCATCCCATTGAGTCACCCGCTGGAGAATGACACCCTTTCGGTGCTGGTGCTGCTGTCCCGGCAAAAAGTCTGCGACAACTTGGCTGTGCGCATGTTTGCCCGCGCCCAAGGCCTGAGCCCCACTGAGGAGACTGTGATGATCGGTCTCTGCCGTGGCCTGGCGGTGCCCGAAATCGCCACGGAAAACGGGGTGGCTCCGTCCACAGTGCGGAGTCAGGTGAAATCGCTGCGCGAAAAAACGGGCTGCTCCAGCATTCGCCAACTCCTGTGTCGCGTGAACCGCCTGCCGCCGGTGGTCCCTGCGTTGCGCATGGGCACCACGATGCCACGGAATGTCACGGCGTTTTCCCACCCCTAACACGGGCTGCTCTCCACGACAGCTATCCGTGACCCTTACCAGCCTACCCGCCGTCTTGGAGCTTTGGACGCGCCAGGGTCACCGCGTCGCCACCGGCGTGGGAATTGCTGATGCTGGAGGGCGAGACCGGGGAGACTCTATCTGTCTCGCCTGGCCGGGCCACCTGCATTGGCCTATGGCCGACGATACAGACAAAGGCCTGCGCTTGGCCTGCTGCCACACTGGAAAATATGGGCGGTGTGAGCCTCGACGGCCGGCTTGGTTATCCAGTGTTGCAGCTGTAGAAGCCACTTGCCGCTCGCTGGCCTTCCACACCCGACCCTCAGTTTGCTGTGGCTTCCTGGGTATGTCACCTCATGGAACATCTTGTCATGGAAAGCACCCATGACCTGGTGCTGAATGATGGATGTGGCTGCCAATTGATTTTGCTGACAAATGCCTGCACCCCCGGATGATCAAGACCGCTTGGCCCGAAGCTTCATGCAGGCTGATGAGGGAAGGTGGTGGGGGCATGATGCCTCGCTCGCAGGGGCGGGCGTGCAGGGTCTCTGGGGGCTCATGGAACAGCTGCGCCTCCAGACCAGTTGCATCCGGTGAAGACGGATGCTGTTCGGCCTTGCCGCATGGCTCCAGGCTCTCCTGCCCCCATTACTGCGCCGCACCCATTGCCAGGGTGTGGTGGGTGCCCGCTGCATCAAACAAAAAAGAGCCGACTTGCGTCGGCTCTTTTGTCGCTTCAAACCTTGGCCATGAGCCCAGGACTTATGCCTCTGATCACTTCAGGTGTTCGTTGATCATCTTGGTCATTTCGAACATCGAAGCTTGAGCCTTCTTGAAAATTTCCTTCAGTTTGGCGTCGGCGTTGATCATGCGACGGTTGACGGCGTCTTGCAGGTTGTGCTTTTTGATGTAAGCCCAGACCTGCTTGGTCACCTCGGTGCGCGGCAGCGGGGTTGCGCCCACAATGGCCGCCAGTGCAGCACTGGGGGTCATCGCCTTCATGAAAGCTGCGTTGGGTGCGCGCTTCTTGGCGGGTGCAGCAGCCTTCTTGGCCGGAGCTGCCTTTTTCGCCGGAGCCGCAGCTGCTTTGGCGGGTGCAGCTTTCTTTGCCGGTGCAGCAGCCTTCTTGGCCGGAGCAGCAGCCTTCTTGGCCGGAGCTGCCTTTTTCGCCGGAGCCGCAGCTGCTTTGGCAGGTGCAGCTTTCTTTGCCGGTGCAGCAGCCGTTTTGGCGGGAGCCGCTTTTTTCGCGGGAGCTTTTTTCGCAGTTGCCATGGTTGTCTTTCCTTCTAGAAGTGGAATATTCGCCAGTGCAAAAACGCGCTCTCACACCGGTGTCTCGGATGCTAATGGAGATGTATCGCCATTCCAAGGTGGAGAACGCTGTTTTTTGCAGTTTTTCATAGCAAGTACGCGGCCGATTGGATGGGAAAACAACAACTTTTGCCTCTGCTGCTACGAGCAGTCCCTTGAGACCGTTGCACATGCTCAAAATCACGTCATCACCATTCTCCAATTGCCCAAGAGTTTTGCCATGTCCACGACCTCTGATTCAACCCCTGCTTTCGCCACCTGCGATCTTTGCGACCTTCACAAAAACGACAACACTGGCGCATTTCGGGTGCTGCCACCGGTGTTTCGAGACTTCGGCGCCCTGCACCGTTTTGCGGGTACCGTGGTGACGGTCAAATGTTTTGAAGACAACACTTTGGTGAAGGCTGCCGTAGACAGTCCTGGCGAAGGCCGTGTGCTGGTAGTCGACGGCGGTTCTTCCCTGCGCCGCGCCCTGGTAGGCGGTAACCTGGGCGCTGCTGCTGCGCGCAACGGCTGGGCTGGCGTGGTGGTAAACGGTTGCGTGCGCGATGTGGCTGAACTGGCGCTGTGCCAGACCGGCATTCGTGCATTGGCGCCCATGCCGCTGCCGACCGAAAAGCGCAACGAAGGCCAGCGCGATGTGGCGGTGCAGATTCAAGGCGTCTGGGTTCGGCCTGGAGACTGGCTGTATGCCGATGAGGACGGCATTGTGGTGTCCGCCACGGCTTTGCATGACTGAGGAGCCGGGTGATCCGCGCGATCGCCCGCATTGCCTGCCCCGAAGCCGAGCCTCTCAGCGCTGGCAAGGGGCCCTTAGACGTTCAGACCCTTGTAAAGCATGTAAGCCGCGAGCACATACAAAATGCTTGCAAAAACCCGCTTGAGACTCTTGACTGGCAGGGCGTGGGCCGCTTTCACGCCCCAAGGCGCCATGATCACACTGGCAGTGGCGATGACGACCAAGGCTGGTACAAAAATGTAGCCTACCGAACCGGCGGGCAAGCCTGTCACGCCCTGGCCGGCCACGACATAGCCCAGTGCGTTGGCCAGCGCGATGGGGAAGCCCAGGGCCGCACTGGTGGCCACGGCATTGTGAATGGCGACGTTGCACCAGGTCATGAAGGGAACGCTCACAAACCCGCCGCCCGCGCCCACCAGGCCCGACAGAAAACCGATGACACTGCCTGCACCCAGTTGCCCGGCAGTACCCGGCAGGGTGCGGGTCGGCTTGGGTTTTTTGTCGAGCAGCATCTGGGTGGCCGAGAAGCTCACGAACGCTGCAAAAAACAAAGCCAGCCAGGTGCCTTTGAGCAAGGCAAAAACACCCATGCTGGCCAGCACCGAGCCCAGCACAATGCCAGGCGTCAGCCGCTTGACAATGTCCCAGCGCACCGAGCCGCGCTTGTGGTGGGCACGGACACTGGAGACGGAGGTGAAGATGATGGTGGCCATGGAGGTGGCGATGGCCATCTTGACCGAGAGATCTGGCGCGACGCCACGGCCGCTGAGAATGATGGTGATGAAGGGCACCATGAGCATGCCACCGCCAATGCCCAGCAGCCCTGCCAGAAAGCCGGTGCACAGGCCCAACAACACCAGTTGGGCGATCAGCAAAGGGTCAAGCAGCATGGGGGATCGGTGAAAGACACGCTCAACTTTCGCCGCCGAACGCTCAACCTGAGGAATAGGGTGTCTGCAAGTGCCGCCGGACCGGCATCCTGAACCGGGGTTCAGGTGGGCAAGGGCAGCGTGACTTCGGGTTCATCTGACGCGAGATGCTCACACCCGCCACGCAATGTACCAAGCCCGGGCTCTATGAGCATTGGTTCAAGGAAATATAAAGCCCGGCGCGCACTGCAGACAGGTCAAATTGTAGGCCCTGAACGCGGCTTGTGCGGTTTGCGGACAGATAAAAAAGAAGGGTCAAACAACCCTTGTTCACGGCGCCGGGTGTTCGGTGCAACGGGCAAGCGTCAAATCAGCTGGCCGTCGCTGCCCAGGGTCTGGTCGAGCCGCCGCATGAGATCGTCCAGGCGGGTCTGGGTGTGCGGTGAGGCTTCGTTGGAGGAGCCGTTGATCGTGGTTCCGTTGCTCGGTGTGGCGGCTGGTGCCTGGGCGCTGGCGGCTTCTTTTTGCGACAACTCAAACGCCAGGTTGAGCGAGGCCAGCACCGCAATACGGTCGCGCGCTTTCACTTTGCCTGCGTCGCGTATGCGGCACATGGCGGTGTCTACACGCTCCACCGCATCCAGTAGGGCAGATTCACCGCCCACCGGGCAAGCCAGCAAGTAGCTCTGACCCATGATCTGCACTTCGATCTGTTTGCTCGCGGGCTTGTTCATGCGCTGTCCTTGCTGGGGGTGTCTGCGGAGGTGTGACCCGCTCTGGCAGGCGGTTGAGGCAGGCGGTCCAGCAGCGCATCGATGCGGGCGCGGGCTGCGTTCAGGCGCGACTTGAGCGAGTCGCGCTCGGCCTGCAAAGCCTGCACCTGCTCGTGCAGCAGGGTATTGGTGCGTTGCAGTTCTTCATGGCGCAGCAGCAAGCGCTCTACGCGCTCGGTGATCTGGTCAAGGTGCTTGGGGTCTGCCATGGTCTCGGTGGGAAGTTCTCACATTGTAGGGTTGTCGCAAGTTCCAACGCTTTAGAATGCTCGCTGTTGGTGCTCGCGGTGTGGTTCACATGCCGCAGTTCAACGGGAAGCTGGAGGGAAAGTTCACACGAACCGACCTAACCTGCGCTGCCCCCGCAACGGTAAGCAGACGAGAACCCTGAAGCCATTTCAGGCGACTCCGCTTTCATCTCACAACCACTGGGCGCTGCCAAGCGCCTGGGAAGGTGATGAAGGTCGCTCTGCCAGCCCGGATACCGGCCAACGAGGTGGCGGTGCGTCTGAAAAGGACGCAGCGCCGTGACGCTCATGCACCGTCGGGGAAGGCGGTGACGGCACATCCGTTGTTGTTTATTTTCATGAAAAATCGTAACTTGCGCGCGCCCCTGGCCGCGTTGCCGCTGGCTGTTCTGGCCACGTTCTCTTCCCACGCCCAAACCGTTGTTGCAACCGACCTGCCCGAGACGGTGGTGACGGCCACGCGTGTTCAGCAACCCATCACCGATGTGGTCGCAGACGTCACGATCATTGATCGTGGGCGGCTCCAGCAGTCAGGTATGCAATCTTTGGTTGATGTGCTCGCGAACGTACCCGGTGTCCAGATCACTGCCAACGGAAGTTATCGCTCCAACTCAGGTGTGTTTTTGCGCGGTGCTTCCACTTCACAAACCGTCCTCCTGATCAACGGTGTTCGAGTGGGATCGGCCACGTCGGGTGGTTATTCGCTTCAAAATCTGCCGCTGGACCGCATTGAGCGAGTCGAGGTGTTGCGTGGCGCAGCTGCCGCCCTTTATGGGCCCGATGCGGTGGGTGGCGTAATCCAGGTATTCACGCGTGAACCGCAAGAAGGTGTGCAGCGGTCTGCTTCAGTGGGCGCCGGCAGCGATGGGCAACGCAAACTCGGCGCGTCGTTGCAGGGCCAAACGGGTGCATGGGGCTACAGCCTTGGTGCTAGCCATGAAAAAGCCAACGGACTCAACGTCAAAATTCCGGGTGCGTTCGGATTCAACGCCGACATCGACGGCTTTGAGTACACGAGTGCAGATGCGAGCCTGAAGTATCAAATCAATCGCCAGCACACAGTTTCCTTAAGCCTGTTGCTGAGTGAAGGCGAGTACGACTTTGACGGTGCACCTTCGCCCAACCCGCTAGGCTTGAGTGCGACCACCGCCCGCGCGGTGGCTGTGCCGGAGTTGAAGCAGCAGGTGTTGAAATGGTCTGGTCAGTGGACGGAAGATTGGTCCACCGTTTTGACCTTTGGTCGCTCGACGGATGTGTCCGTCAGCCGCTATTTTCGGCAGGCTGACGGCGCGACTGCCGGGGAGAGTAGGTTCAATACGCAGCGCAATGAGGTTGTCTGGCAAAACGATATTGTTCTCGGCACAGACATGTTGACATTGGTGGCCGAGCAGCGCGAGGATGCTGTGGATAGCAGCACCGCATACACCGTCTCGCAACGCAAAGTGCGCGGGATGGTGGCAGCCTATGCGCTCAAGCGCGATACCTGGGACGCTCTCGCCACGGTTCGACGAGACCAGAATTCCCAGTTCGGCAGTTTCAATACTTGGGCTTTGTCAGGAGGGTACAGGCTGAACGGGCAGCTGAGGTTGGTGGGCAGTATGGGCACGACCTTTCAGGCGCCAACCTTCAATCAGCTTTACTGGCCGTGCGCCAACCCTTGTACATCCAGTAGTTTCCGTGGGAACCCAGACCTGGCTCCGCAGCGGGGTCGCGCCAGAGAGATCGGTTTGAAATACCGCGAAGGCAGCACGCAAGCCAGCGCGGTGATCTATCAGAATAATGTGGAAGGATTTATCACGCCCGCCACGAATGTGCAGTCCGATCTTGCGGTGCTCAAAGGCGTCACCTTGTCGGTAGATCAGTCCTGGGGTCCGACCGAATTGTCGGTCTCTTATGACCATGCTGACCCCCGCCTGAAACCCAGCAACGCTCGCGTAACCCGCGTTGCTCGCAATGTGTTGCGCGCGCAAGTCAGCCACCGGCATGGGGCTTGGAAACCGCATGCAGAAGTTCAGCTTTCAAGCAACCGTGAAGACACCCAATTCCCCGGCCGCGTCACTTTGCCGGGTTATGGTCTATTGAACGTGGGCACCAGCTACCAACTCAGCAAAACACTGAGCGTTCAAGCGTACCTAAACAACCTCACGGATAAAAGCTATTCCCTCGCCAACGGATTCACCACGCCGGGGCGCAATTTCTTCGTGTCGCTGAATTGGCGCGATTGATGACTGCGATGTCTCCCGTCTGCCCCGCCATCCTCATCGCCGCCCCAGCCTCCGGGCAAGGCAAGACCACCGTCACCGCTGCGCTGGCACGCCTGCATGCGCGCGCCGGCTTGCGGGTGCGGGCGTTCAAATGCGGACCCGACTTTCTGGATCCGATGTGGCTGGAGCTGGCCACGGGCCAGCCGGTGCACAACATGGATCTGTGGATGACCGGAGAGGCCGATGTGCGGGCACGCCTGCACGCCGCTGCGCAGGATGCCGACCTGATCATCATCGAAGGGGTCATGGGCCTGTTTGATGGCGAGCCGAGTGCGGCGGATCTGGCGCGGCGGTTCGGGTTGCCCGTGTTGGCGGTGATCGATGCGTCGGCCATGGCGGGCACGTTTGGCGCGCTGGCGTTTGGCTTGCAGCACTACCGCCCGGGCCTGCCTTGGGCCGGGGTGCTGGCCAACCGCGTGGCCAGCGAGCGGCATGCGCAAATGCTGCAGGCCGCGCTGCCCGCCGGTGATGCGGGTGCGCCGTCCACCTGGCTGGGCGCCGTGATGCGTGACGCTGCTTTCACGCTGCCTGAACGCCACTTGGGCCTGACGGTGGCCAGCGAGCTGCCCGATGCGCTTGCCCGGCTGGATGCCGCGGCCGACGCTTTGCTGGGTACGCCGCTGGGCCAGATGGACCGGACGGCGCTCGCCCGCTGGGCGGTCGAATTTGAACCACCGCCAGAGGTGCCGCCTGTGGCGCCACTGCTGGCCGGCAAAACGGTGGCCGTGGCGCGCGATGCGGCGTTCTGCTTCATCTACGCTGCCAACCTGGACACGTTGCGTGCGCTGGGTGCGCAGGTGGTATTTTTCTCTCCGCTGGCCAACGAACCTGTGCCCGACTGCGACGCGGTGTGGTTGCCCGGGGGTTACCCCGAGCTGCACGCCGATACCTTGTCGGCGGCGCACACGAGCCGCGACAGCCTGGCGGCCCATGTGGGCGCGGGGCGCCCGGTGTGGGCCGAGTGTGGCGGCATGATGGTGCTGTTTGACGCCATCGTGGACCAGCAGGGCCAAAGCCATTCGGTATGGGGTTTGCTGCCCGGGGTGGTGCGCATGCAGCCTCGGCTGGCTGCCTTGGGTCCGCAAAAGCTGTGCTTGGCCTCGGGCGAACTGCGCGGCCACACGTTCCATTATTCGCGCTGCGAAACGGCCCTGGTGCCGGTGCTGCACACGGCGTCAGCGCGAGGTGGCGCGGTGGGCCCGGGCGAGGCGCTGTACCAGCGTGGCTCTCTGCGCGCCAGCTACTTCCATGTCTGGCTGGCGTCCAGCCCGGCCGCCGCTGCGGCCTTGTTTTTACCGGAGGCTTTGTCGTGAACCTCGGCCCACAACGCATTGTCTGCCTGACCGAAGAAACCACCGAATGGCTCTACTTGCTGGGGCAAGAGCACCGCATTGTGGGTATCAGTGGCTACACCGTGCGCCCGCGCCGGGCGCGAGACGAAAAACCCAAGGTGAGCGCGTTTCTCACCGCCAAGGTGGACAAAATTTTGGCGCTGCAGCCAGACTGTGTGTTCGGGTTTTCCGACTTGCAGGCCGACATTGCGGCGTCGCTGATACGCGCTGGCGTGCAGGTGACGGTGTTCAACCAGCGCAGCGTGAACGAGATTTTTTCCATGCTGTACCAGGTGGCAGCCATGGTGGGCTGCACCGAGTCGGCGCTGGCCTGGATGGACGCCACGCACCAGCGGCTGGCCGAGATTACCCAAGCGGTGGCGGCCTTGGAAGCGGCGGGCAAGCGCCGCCCACGCGTGTTTTTTGAAGAGTGGGACGAGCCGCACATCAGCGGCATTCGCTGGGTGTCTGAGCTGCTGGGCCTGGCCGGTGGCGACGATGTGTTTCCCGAGCTGGCTGTTGAGTCATTGGGCAAAAACCGCATCATTGCCGACGGCGCCGAGATCGTGCGCCGCAACCCGGACATCATCATCGGTTCGTGGTGCGGCAAGAAGTTTCGCCCGGAAAAAGTGGCGGCCCGCGCGGGCTGGCAGGACGTGGCGGCGGTGAAAACCGGGCAGCTGTTCGAGATCAAGTCGGCCGACATTTTGCAGCCCGGCCCGGCAGCACTCACCGACGGCGTGGCGCAGATGCACCGCATCGTGACGAACTGGATGGCACGATGAACATGGAACGCAGCGAATTCATTCTGGGGGGCCAGAAAAGCGGCAAGTCGCGCCGCGCCGAAATGCTGGCCAGCGCCTGGCTCAACGCCGCGCCCGATCACCGGGCGGTGCTGATCGCCACGGCGCAGCCCTGGGACGACGAGATGCGTGAGCGCATCGCGCGCCACCAGCTGGACCGGGCGCAGCGCGTGCCCGGCATGGCCACGGTGGAAGAGCCCCTGGCGCTGGGTGCGGCCCTGCGCCAGCACAGTGCACCCCACACGCTGGTGGTGGTGGACTGCCTCACACTGTGGCTGACCAACCAGCTCATGCCGGCCGACCCGACCCAGGCGGCCAGCCCAGACGGCCTGCAGGCGGCCTGCCACACTGTGTGTGGCGCCGTGGAGGCGGCGCGCGGGCCGGTGGTGCTGGTGGGCAACGAAATTGGGCTGGGCGTGATCCCGATGGGGCGCGAAGTGCGCGCCTTTGTGGACGCGCTGGGCCAGTTGAACCAGGCGGTGGCGGCTGCGTGTGACCGGGTCACGCTGATGGCGGCGGGCCTGCCGCTGGTGTTGAAAGGTGCAGCATGAAAACGAACCGACTGTTGGGTGTGCTGTGGGTGTTTCTGGCGGGCTGGGCGCTGCTGGTGGGCAGCGTGCACGCGGCCGGGCTGCAGGTGACCGACGACCGGGGTGTGACCGTGCGCTGGGACGCGCCACCGCAGCGCATTGTTTCGCTGTTGCCCTCGCTGACCGAGACGGTGTGTGAGCTGGGCCAGTGCCACCGCCTGGTGGGGGTGGACCGTTACTCGAACTGGCCAGCGGCCATTGCCGCGTTGCCGCGCGTGGGCGGCGGCATTGACCCGAACGTGGAAGCCATCGTGGCCCTGCGGCCCGACGTGGTGTTGCTGGCGCAATCGTCGCGCGTGGTGCAGCGGTTGGAGTCGCTCGGGCTGAAGGTGGTGGCGCTGGAGCCCAAGAGCCATGCCGATGTGCAGCGCGTGCTGGGCAAGGTGGCGCAGGTGGTGGGCGTGGACGCGCAAGCCACCCAGCGCATCTGGCGGAACATTGACGCGGCGGTGTCGGCGGCGGCGCAGTCGCTGCCGGCGCGCGTGAAAAACACCCGTGTGTACTTCGAGGTGAACCGGGCGCCCTATGGTGCGGGCACGTCGTCCTTCATTGGCGAGACGCTGACCCGGCTGGGTGTGCAAAACATCGTGCCTGCCAGCCTGGGGCCGTTTCCCAAGCTCAACCCGGAGTTTGTGGTGCGCGCCAACCCCGATGTGATCATGGTAGGCGACCGCAACTTCGAGGGCATGACGCAGCGCCCGGGCTGGCGCAGTATCCGCGCCGTGCGCGAAGAGCGGCTGTGCGTGTTTCCCAACGACGAGTCTGACGTGTTGGTGCGGCCCGGGCCGCGCATGGCCGAGGCCGCCCGCCTGATGGCGCGTTGCCTGCAGGAAAAAGCGCCGTGAACACCGCCACCTTGCACCCGCCATTGACAGATGCTCGGGCAACTTCTGCGCGCCCGTTGTGGCTGGCGGTGGGCCTGGTGTTGTGCGGCGGCGTGCTGGCGGTGCTGGGGCTGGGCGTGGGCAGCACCGGGCTGGAGGCGGTGTGGAACATGCTGGCCGACCCGGTGGCGGCGCAGATTGTGTGGGAGATCCGTGCGCCACGCACCGTGGGCGCGTTTGCCGCCGGCGCCTTGCTGGGGCTGGCCGGCGCGGTGGCGCAGGGCCTGTTTCGCAACCCCTTGGCCGATCCGTTTTTGCTGGGCAGTGCCTCGGGCGCCTCGCTGGGTGTGGCGCTGGCCCTGGCGGGGCTGGGCGTGTCGCCGTTTGCCACTGGGTGGGTGGTGCGCCTGGGGCTCACCGGCGCGGCTTTTGTGGGGGCGGTGCTGGCGGTGCTGCTCACGCTGGCGCTGGCGCGTGGGGTGCAGCACACGCTGCGGCTGCTGCTGGCCGGCGTGGTGGTCGGGGTGGTACTCGGTGCGCTTACCTCGCTGGTCACGCTCACCACGCCCGATATCTTGCAGGCCATGCAGGCCTTCATGTTGGGCTCTACCGGGTTTGTGGGCTGGGCGTCTTGCGCGTTGATGGCCGGCATTGGTTTCGTGTGCCTGTTGCTGTCCTGGGGCTTGTCGCGCGTGCTCGACGGGCTGGCGCTGGGCGAGTCCACCGCGCTCAGCCTGGGCCTGCCGCTGGGGCCGCTGCGCGCGGCGTTGGTGGGTGTGCTGGCCCTGGCCACCGGCACCGCCGTGGCGCAGACCGGGCTGATTGCCTTTGTGGGCCTGGCCGCGCCGCACCTGGTGCGCGCGGTGGTGAAAACCACCCACGCCTGGCTGGTGCTCCTGGCCAGCCTCATGGGCGGCGTGTTGCTGATGCTGGCCGACACCCTGGCCCGTGGCCTGCTGGCGCCCCAGGAGCTGCCTGTGGGCGTGCTCACGGCGGTGCTGGGCGGTGGCTACCTGCTGTGGCTCATGCGCAAGCGGGTGGGGTGATGCCATGCTGAACACAGCCATCACCGCACAGCCACAACCCCTTGCTGCGTTGCAAACGCTGAACCTGCATGCCACGCTGGGTGTGGGCCACAACCAGCGCCATGTGCTGCAGGGCGTGAACCTGGCGCTGGGCGCTGCCCGCTGGACCAGCATCGTCGGCCCCAACGGCGCGGGCAAGTCCACCTTGCTGCGCGCGCTGGCGGGTGTTTTGCCTTGTCAGGGCGATGTGCTGTTGCACGGCCAGCCCATGGCGCGCATGGCGCCGCGCGAACGCGCCCGCGCCTTGGCGTGGCTGGCGCAAAGCGGCGCTGGTGAAGCCAGCGCCGACGACCTCACGGTGTACGACGTGGCCTTGCTCGGGCGCCTGCCGCACCAGGCCTGGCTGGCACCGCCCGGCCCGGCCGATCACGCCGCGGTGGAGCGCGCGCTGCGCCAGACACAAGCCTGGGACTGGCAGTGCCGCCCGCTGGGCGCGCTATCGGGCGGCGAGCGCCAGCGCGTGCTGCTGGCGCGGTTGCTGGCGGTGGAAGCCGAGGTGATGCTCATGGACGAACCGCTGGCCAACCTGGACCCACCGCACCAGGCCGACTGGATCGCGCTGGTGCGCAGCCTGGTGGCGCAGGGCAAAACCGTGGTCAGCGTGCTGCACGAAATCACGCTGGCGCTCATGGCCGACGAGGTGGTGGTGATGCAGCAGGGCCGCATTGTTCACGCGGGATCTGCACACGCCGCCGTGGTGCACCGGGCACTGGAGGAAGTGTTCGAGCACCGCATCACCATCCACGCGCTGGGCCCGCGCTGGGTGGCCTTGCCCCAATAAATTCCCATTTTTTTAGGACATCCACCCATGGAAATTGAATCGGCACCCACCGAGAAGGGCTACGAGAAGCCCGAGGGCGAGCGACGCGGGCTGTTGATCGTGCACACCGGCGACGGCAAGGGCAAGAGCACGGCCGCCTTTGGTCTGGCCTTGCGCGCCTTTGGCCGCACGCACGTGCACGGCAAGCTGGTGAAGATTTTTCAGTTCATGAAGGTGCCTTCCGCGCGCTTTGGCGAGCACCGCATGTTTGAGCAGATCGGTATTCCGATCGAAGGACTGGGCGACGGTTTCAGCTGGAAAAGCCAGGACCTGGAACACTCGGCCCAGCTCGCGCGCGACGGCTGGGAAAAAACCCGCGCCGCCATTTTGAGCGGCGACTATTTCATGGTCACGCTCGACGAACTGACCTACCCGCTGATCTACGGCTGGCTGCCGCTGGAGGGCGTGTTGCAAACCCTGCGCGACCGCCCGAAGCACACCCATGTGGTCATCACGGGCCGGCGCTGCCCGCCTGAAATCATCGAGCTGGCCGACACCGTGACCGAAATGACACTGGTGAAGCACGCCTTCAAGGCGGGTATCCCGGCTCAGCGCGGTATTGAAGACTGACCCACCTGGAGAACCCCGATGACCGTGATCGTTGAAACCCCCGTGACACTGCACCGCCCCGTCAAGAGCGTGTCGAAGACGCCACAGCGCTGGCCCGTCGCCGAGGTGCAGGCCCTGCTGGACCTGCCGTTGCCCGAGCTGATGCACCGCGCCCAGACCGTGCACCGCGAGCACCACGACCCCACCGAGATGGAGCTGGCCACACTGCTGTCGATCAAGACCGGTGGCTGCCCGGAGGACTGCGGCTATTGTCCGCAGTCGGTGCACTATGAGACCGGCGTGCCGGCCACCAAGATGATGACGCCCGAGGCCGTGCGCGAGGCCGTGCTGGGCGCCAAGGCGGCGGGTGCGTCGCGCTTCTGCATGGGCGCGGCCTGGCGCGCCCCCACCGACCGCGACCTGGAGAAGGTCGAAGAGTTGGTGCGGGTGGTCAAGGAAGAAGGCCTGGAAGCCTGCTGCACGCTGGGCATGCTCACGGGCGACCAGGCCCAGCGCCTCAAGGGCGCCGGGCTGGACTACTACAACCACAACCTCGACACCGCACCCGAGCTGTACGGCAACGTCATCACCACCCGCGACTACCAGGACCGGCTGGACACCCTGGGCCACGTGCGCGGGGCCGGCATCCATGTGTGCAGCGGTGGCATCGTGGGCATGGGCGAATCGCGCGCTGGGCGCGCCGGTCTGATCGCGCAGCTGGCCAACCTGGCGCCGTACCCCGAATCGGTGCCGATCAACCACCTGGTCAAGGTGCCGGGCACGCCGCTGGCCGACGAGCCCGACCTCGACCCGCTGGAGTTTGTGCGCACGGTCGCTGTGGCCCGCATCACCATGCCCAATGCCAAGGTGCGTCTGTCGGCCGGGCGCCGGCAGATGGACGAATCGACCCAGGTGCTGTGCTTCCTGGCCGGGGCCAATTCCATCTTTTATGGCGACAAGCTGCTGGTGACCGGCAACCCCGACGTGGAGGCCGATCGCGCGCTGCTCCAGCGCGTGGGCCTGAAAACGCGCCACACCTTCGGCGCTTGAGGAGATCCCCCATGTTCCGCACCCTGCTGAAATCCAAAATCCACCGCGCCACCGTCACCCACTGCGAGCTGCACTACGAAGGCTTCTGCGGCATCGACGAAGACCTGCTGGAGGCGAGCAACATCCGCCCCAACGAACAGGTCCACATCTGGAACGTCAACAACGGCGAACGTTTCATCACCTACGCCATCAGGTCGCCGCGCGGCAGCGGCATCATTTCGCTCAACGGCTCGGCCGCCCGGCGCGCCAGCGTGGGCGACCTGGTGATCATCGCGGCCTTCGGCATGGTGCACGAAGACCAGCTCGACGAGGCCGTGCCGAAGCTGGTGTTCCCCGACGCCGCCAACCGCATCGTCGAGACCCGCAGCGAGCCCGCCGGTCCGCAGGCCGGCGACCCGGTCATCCGGCCCCTGGGCGCCGAGCTGTGACGCAGCCCGTGTCGGCCAACGCCGCCTGGCGCCAGCGCAGCCTGGCCGCCGTCTGGCACCCGTGCACGCAGATGAAGCTGCACGCGCCCGAGGGTGTGGCGTTGCCGCTGATTCCCGTGGCGCGGGCCGAAGGCGTGTGGCTGCACGACCACGAAGGCCGGCGCTACCTCGACGCGATCAGCTCCTGGTGGGTCAACCTGTTCGGCCACAACCACCCCGCGATCCGCGCCGCGCTCATCGACCAGCTGCACACGCTGGACCACGTGATGCTGGCCGGCTTCACCCATGGGCCGGTGGTGGAGCTCTCCGAGCGCCTGGCCGCGCTGACCGGCCTTGGCCACGCCTTCTACGGCAGCGACGGCGCCAGCGCCACCGAGATCGCGCTGAAGATGAGCGCCCACCACTGGCGCAACGCGGGCCGGGCCGACAAGTGCCGGTTCGTCGGCGTGGCCGGGGGTTACCACGGCGAGACCGTGGGCGCGCTGGCCGTGACCGACATCGCGCTGTTCCGCGAAGCCTATGCGCCGCTGGTGCGGCTGGCCGCCACCGTGCCCAGCCCCGACGCCCGCGGCGCGGCGCCCGGCGAAACCCCGGCCGACGTGGCCGAGCGGGCCGCCGCCGCCCTGGGCGACTGGCTGGCCGAACACGCGCACGAGACCGCCGCCGTGATCATCGAGCCGCTGATCCAGTGCGCCGCTGGCATGGCCATGCACGACCCCGTGTACCTGCGGCGCGCGAGAGAACTCTGCGACCAGCACCAGGTGCACCTGGTGCTCGACGAAATCGCGGTCGGCTTCGGCCGCACCGGCACCTTGTTCGCGCACGAGCAGGCGGGCATCCGGCCCGACTTTCTCTGCCTCTCCAAGGGCCTGACCGGTGGCACGCTGCCGCTGTCGGTGGTGCTCACCACCGACGCGGTGTACGCCGCCTTCTACGACGACGAGGTGGCGCGCGGCTTCCTGCATTCGCACAGCTACACCGGCAACCCGCTGGCCTGCCGCGCCGCGCTGGCCACGCTGGACCTGTTTGACCAGACCGACGCGCTGCGGCAGAACCTGGGCACCAGCGAGCGGCTGGCCGCGCAGTTCGCGCCGATCTCCCACCACCCGCGCGTGCGCCACGCGCGGCGCAAGGGCATGGTCTTCGCGTGGGACGTGCTCAGCAGCCTGCCCGACTTCGGCCGCCGCTACGCCCGCCACGCGCTGGCGCAGGGGCTGCTGCTGCGGCCCATCGGCCACACGCTCTACGCCATGCCGCCCTATGTGATCGACGAGGCCGAGGGCGAGCTGCTGGCCCGTGGCGCGCTGACCGCGCTCGACGCCACGCTGGCCGAAGAGACCGGCCCGGTGCCGGTGAGCGGGGTGCCCGATGGCGTTTAACGGCTGCTTCGTCACCGGCACCGACACCGGCGTGGGCAAGACCCTGGTGAGCGCCGCGCTGCTGCACACGCTGGCGCGCCACCATGCCCGCGTGGTCGGCATGAAGCCGGTGGCGGCCGGCCTGGTGTTGCAAGGTGGCGAGTGGGTGGCGGAAGACGCGCGGGCCTTGCGCGCCGCGTCTACCGTGGCCGTGCCGCCCGCGCTGGACAACCCGGTGGCGCTGCCCGAGCCGCTGTCGCCCCACCTGGCGGCCGCGCGCGCGGGCCGGCGCGTGGGCGTGGCCGAGCTGGTGGCGGCGCACCGGGAGCTGCGTGGCCTGGCCGACGTGGTGCTGGTCGAAGGCTCGGGCGGCTGGCGCGTGCCGCTGAACGAAAACGAGACCCTGGCCGACCTGGCGGTGGCGCTGGCCCTGCCGGTGGTGCTGGTGGTGGGCCTGCGCCTGGGTTGCCTGAACCACGCGCTGCTCACCGCCGAAGCCATCCGCGCCGACGGCCTGCAGCTGGCCGGCTGGGTGGCCAACACCGTGGACCCTGCCATGGTCTGCCGCGACGAAAACATCGCCACGCTGTGCCAGCGCCTGGGCGCGCCGTTGCTCGGCGTGGTGCCCTGGCAGCCGCACACCCCGGAGGCACGCCAGATCGTGCTGGACCTGCCTGCAACATGGCAATGAAAGGATGGCCATGAGCTGGCTGAACGAATTTGACGAACGCCTCGCCGCGCTGGATGCACAGTCGCTGCGCCGCGTGCGCCGCGCGGTCAAGCCCGAGCCGGGTGCCCGGCTCAACGTGGACGGCGTGTCGCTGCTGGCCTTCTGCAGCAACGATTACCTGGGCCTGGCGCAAGACCCGCTGCTGCGCCAGGCGGTGCACGCCGCAGTGGACCGCTACGGCGTGGGCTCCGGTGCCTCGCCCATGGTCAGCGGCCACAGCGTGGCCAACGCCGCGCTGGAACGCGAGCTGGCCGAGGCCGTGGGCCTGCCGCGCGCGCTGTATTTCTATGCCGGCTACGCCACCAACGCCAGCACCGTGCCGGCCCTGGTGGGTGAGGGCGACGCGCTGTTTTCCGACGCGCTGAACCACGCCTGCCTGATCGACGGCGCGCGCCTGTCCAAGGCCACGGTGCACCGCTTCCCCCACGGCGACCTGGCCCGGCTCGACGCCTTGCTGGCGGCCAGCCCGGCGCGCCGCAAGCTGGTGATCAGCGACGCGGTGTTCAGCATGGACGGCGACGTGGCCGACATCACCGGCCTGCACGCGCTGTGCGAGCGGCACGATGCCTTGCTGCTGCTCGACGACGCACACGGCTTTGGCGTGCTGGGCCCGCAGGGGCGGGGCGCGCTGGCCGCCGCCGGCCTCACCGGCGCGGGCGCTTCGCCGCGCGTGCTCTACATGGCCACGCTGGGCAAGGCGCTGGGCGTGGCCGGCGCCTTCGTGGCCGGGCCCGAGCGGCTGGTGGAGTGGCTGCTGCAAAAGACGCGCAGCTACACCTACGCCACCGCCGCGCCGGCCCTGCTGGCCGAGGCCGTGCGCGCCGGCCTGCGCTGCGTGCTCGGTGCCGAGGGCGAGCGCCGCCGCCAGCACCTGGCCGCGCTGATCGCGCAGCTGCGCCGGGGCCTGGCGCCGGGCGCCCACGCGGCCATCGACGCCGCCGGCTGGGCGCTCACGCCCTCGGACACCGCGATCCAGCCGCTGGTGATTGGCGACAACGCCGCCGCGCTGGACGTGATGGCGCGCCTGCGTGCGCAGGGCCTGTGGGTGCCCGCCATCCGCCCGCCCACCGTGCCC
>JAGXSV010000037.1 GCA_018333605.1 Hydrogenophaga sp.
GGCCAGCGCACCCACCCTGTGCCGGCGGGAGAAGTGGGCCGGTCGCGCCACGGCCTGGCGGCTGCACGAGGTGCTGGTGGATCCGTTCATGGCCCGTTTCGATGCCGCGCCCAGGGCGTTGGTGCTGGACTTCGACGCCACCGACAACCCGCCGTACTCTGTGCCCAGCAACGGCTGGGCGCCTACCTGCGGCCCGGCGGCATCGATGGTGCACGCCATGCGGCCGCCCTCCTTTGGGGTTGGTGCGACCGCATGGCGCCTGCGAGCGATCAGCGCCCTCGCTGCGGTCCCCATCGCGGCCTCGTTTGCTCACACACATCTGCGCCGCGGCACCCCATGGCGCAGGCAGGTGGCTGTGTGCGTGAAATATGCTGGCTAAGATGATTTTTCCAGCAATGGGCGTTCGCATGCCTGGCCGCTGAGTTGGCATGTGCCTTTTGCTGAAAGCCAATGGTGTGCGTGGCCCATGCAGCCGGTTTGACAGACCACCGGGTGGACGGATGGCAGGCTTGCGCGGGTGGTTTGAACCCCCTTGCGCTTAGCTGCAGTGGGGTTACCCGTCGCCTTGCGCAGCGCCAGGCCCCACAGTGCTGCCGTGCGTGCCACAACCAGTTGCCCGCGAAGCCGCAACACTTCACCGTTCAGGCCTTGCAGACGGGCTTCTTTGTCTGCCAGCAAGGCCGACACGCTGGATTGCAAGCGCCCGATGTGTCGCACCAGAACAGCGTGCTCTTGCGCCGCGCTCGCGGGCGCTGGGTTGCGTGGCGTGGGTTTGCTGGGTGACTGGCCGGCTTCGGCGCCGCGGTTGCCGATCCATTTCAACGCTGTCGGGGGTTTTGACTGCGGGTACATGCGGGGCTTTCTCAGTGCACCTGCGAGGCCAAGGCGTGCCAGAGCCGGGTTTCTGGCAGCAGGTGTTTGTCTTGGCCCGGCACCGTGGCTGCGGTAGGTTCGGCCAGGGCTTCCCAGTGCTGGTGCATGCGTTGCACCACGGTGCGGAAATTGGCGGTGAGGTCTGGGTTTTGCCCGATAAAGTACAGGTTGGAGCAAATTTTTTTGGCCATGAGCATGCGCTGGCGGGCGCAGGCGCTCTGGGCGTGTCCGGTCATGAGCGCCAGCGTACCGGCCAGCATGGCCTCGGCGCAGGGCATCACAAATTCTTCATCGTGCGGGTTGGTGTCGGGGTTCATGGCAGTTTCCGGGGCGGGTGGCAGACAGCACGGCAAGGCGTGCGCGGTGCTGGCTTCCTGGTGGCGTGCGGCTGCAAGGGCGAACTTCAGGTGGCTGGCGTGATGAATATTAAATGAGAATTATTCTCATATGATCGATTTTTAACAATCTTTTTCAAATGGCTGCAGCGACCGATGCAGCGCACACCGCAGCGATCGCCGATCCCTGCTGAAGCTTGCTCATGACATCTTGAGGTGGTGAGACGCCCATGCTCAGGTTGTGGCGCGAGTGGCATGACATGAAGCGCGGCTTGGGCGGGTGCGGATGAAAGAACAAAAATTTTGTCCAACTTCATCAAGGTCCGAACCATGTTGCGCAGCGCGGGGAGCTATACCCGGGAAACGGCAATTGACCGCGCTCATGCCGCTGGAGGTGCCCATGCTCATTGACGATGTGGACCACGGCGAGGCTCACCGTGTGGGTGAAAGCGCGACAAGCCCGAGTGGGCCGCCAGCGGCGTCGTCGCGCCTCGCCTGCGCACCCCTTGACAGCCCACCCGGGCCTGTCGCAATGCCGTTTCCAGGGCTACACCGACTGGCTCTGGCCCGAATTCAATTTCTATTTCAATAGTGCAGAAATAATCCATGACTATGCGACGATGGACTTGATGCATGGCGCGTCGATTTCATAGTCGTGCAGAGCGACTTCGAGGTGATCCTCGAGTGCGTCGAGACTGTCGAAGACGCGGTTGTGGAAGCGCTTCTCGCGCCATTCGTCCCAGACATGCTCGACCGGGTTGAGTTCCGGGGCGTAGGGCGGCAGGCTGAGCAGCCGCATGTTGGCCGGCGCGACGAGCTCGCCGCTGGTGTGCCAGCCCGCGCCGTCGAGCACCATCACGATATGCGCGTCGGTGTGGCGTTGGCCGACTTCGTCGAGAAGCCGTTGCATGCAGTGCGTGTTGACGTGGGGCAGGATCAGCGAGTCGATCTCGCCGGTCTGCACGTCCACGGCCGCGTAGGCATGGGTGTACTCGTGCGTGAGCATGGCCTGGCACAGGGGGCGTATTGACCCTAGAAACGGCAGTTGACCGCGCTCTTTCCGCTGATGCGTATTTCGGCGAATGTGACCGGTCATTTCGGCGAATGTGACCGGTGGGCTGAGGGGTGATTTCAGCGCTGTTTCGGTAACGTGACCGCCCGTTTCGGCGATCGTGACCGCCGTGATGCTGGCGGTGCTGCGTAGAGGGTTGAGTTTACGGTTTTGGAGAGGCTGTCAGGTTTTCATGGAGGTCCTTGATAGTCGTTTTTGAAACGGTTGCAGTGCGCGCCGTACGGCCCGTTCGCCGCGACTCGCCGTCCAGGCTGAAGCGCCGGCAACTCTGCAGCAACCGGTCGAGGATGGCGTCGGCAACGGTGGGGTCGCCCAGCCAAGCGTGCCAGTGCTCGATGGGCAGTTGGTGGGCGATGATGGTGGTGCGCTGACCCACCCGGTCATCAATGACCTCCAGCAAATCGGCTCGCGTGGCGGCATCGAGATTGCCGATGCCCCAGTCGTCCAAAATAAGCACGTCGATCTTGGCAAGTTGCTGCAACCAGCGTCGGAAGCTGCCGGCACCATGCAAGATGCGCAGCTCTTCTGCTAGCCGAGGCACGCGCAAGTACAGCGCCGAGCGACCCTGGCGACACGCATACTGGGCCAGCGCACACGCCAGCCAGGTCTTGCCCAAACCGGTCGCACCAGCCAGGGTCACGGTCTCGCCGCGCTCAATCCAGGTGGACAGCGCAAGGCCCATGAGGGCTGGGCGGTCCAGCCCCCGGATGCCTTCGAAGCTGGCGTCCTCCAAGGTGGCCGAAGGGTACTTGAGTTGCGCCTGTTGCAGCAGGCGAACCCGCTTGCGGTCACCCCGGGCGTAGACCTCTCGCTCGACCAGCAAGGCCAGGCGCTCATCGAAGGACAGGTTCAGGCAATCGGCCTGTTCGTGCTGTTGTTGTAAGGCATCGGCGAAGCCCACGAGTTTGAGGGAGCGCAGCTGGGCGATGGTGGTGTTGTTGAGCATGGGAGTGTTCGGATTTGGTTGTTGGTTCGAGTAGTTCAAGGCAGGGCGTCACTGGTAATAGCCCGGGCCGCGCAGGTTCGCGTGCGCCGGGCTGGTCCAATCCGACTCGGCCTGTGGTGTGATCTGGTCACGGTTGTTGGCCAGCAAGTCACGCACATGGCTGTAGCGCAATGTGCCCAGAGCCAGCGCCCGTTCGCAGGCGGCCTCCAGCCGCCCTGGGCCGTATCGCTTGGACAGGCTCAACAAGCCCAGGCAAGACCGATAACCATGCTCAGGATGTTTGTAGGTTTGCAGCAGGCGGGTGATCAACTCGCCGCAGGCCACGCCGATGCGCTGGCCCCATTCGATCAGGCGCTGTGGCGTCCACTCCATGTGGGCGCGGTGCGCCGCAGGCATGTGTGCCTCCACCGTGGTGAAGCCCCCACGCTTGTCGCTGCGCGCGTGGGCGGCCACGCGTTGGCCGCGCAGGAGCAACTCGATGCCGTAGCCGGTCATGCGTGCCTCCAGCTTCTGCCCGACCAGCGGGTGCGGTGCGCTGTACCGATGGCCGTCGATCTCGACGTGGTAGTCGATGTGTACCCGCACGGTCTTGAAGCGCGCGAGCTCATAGGGTTGCTGCGGCAGCGGCATCAGGGCTGGGGCGTCCAGCTCGGCAAACACGCTGGCGCGGCTGCCCGGCAACTTCTGAAAGGGGCGCTCGTTCAGGCTGGGTAGTAATTGCGCAATGGCCGTATCCACCTGGGCGACGCTGTCAAAACGCTGGTGGCGCAGCCGCGCCAGGATCCAGCGTGTGACGACCTGAACCGAGCTCTCGGCCGTGGCCTTGTCGCGTGGCGTGCGTGGGCGCGCAGGCAATACCGAAGTGCCGTAGTAACGGGCCAGGTCCTGCACCGTCTCGTTGGCACGTGGCTCATAGCGGTCCGGGGTGGCGATCACGGCACGGGCGTTGTCAGGCACGATGAGCTGCGGCACACCCCCGTAGAAGTGCAGAGCGCGCACCATGCCCTGGACCCAGTCATCCAGGCGCTGCGCGGGCGTGGCGCAGGCGAAGACGCAACTGGAGGCGGCCATGGCCGAGACAAAGACCTGGGCGCGCGCGCCATCGCGCAAGGGCACCGTGGAGCCCGCGAAGTCGATGAACAGCTTCTCGCCGGCACGCCGGTGCTGGCGCATCGAGCGCTTGAGGGTTTGGGCGAAGGCCTTGTAGTGACCGCAGAACTGGGTGTAGCGCCAAGTACGTCCATGGGGATGTGCTTCCACGTACTCCTGCCAAAGCAGCATGAGCGTGACCCCCTTGCGGTCGAGTTCGCGGTGGATTCGGCCCCAGTCGGGGGTGATGTAGGGCTGCGAGGTGTTCGCTTTGGGCAGCAAGGTGGAGGTCAGTCGCTGCTCGCTCCAGTCCTGGACAGTCTCCCAATCCAGACCGGCGGCATGGGCCAGGCCAACATACTTGGTCACGGCCCCTTTGGAGATGTTGAGGGTGGATGCGATCTGCTCGTGCGAGAGGTCGGCCTGCCACTTCAGGCGGATAACGTCTTTGATCATGCGTAGAGAAATTCGAGGTTTGGGCATCTGGCTCCTGATGGCAAAAGCCGTCGAGGTTAGGACGCCCGGTTGAGTTCTCTACGCAGCACCGCCGGCAACAGACCCCCACCAAAATGGGGACTGAAACGGCGGTCACGATGACCGAAATGATCGGTCATGATGCCGAAACGGCCGGTCACGATGAGCCGAAAAGGAACGCGGTCACGATGGACCGAAATCCTCGGTCACGATGCCGAAATCACCGGTCACGTTGGTCCGAAATACCCAGCTGAAAAGGTCCATGAACATGGACGATTTTGATCACGGCGGCACTCACCTTCTGGGTGAAGGCGCTGCAGCCCACTCGGGCCCGTCCAACTGCCGTTTCTAGGTTGACCTGGACGCCCAACAGCGGCGCGCGTCGTTGATGCGGCCGAAGCGCGCTTCGTCCTGAAGCATCAGCTTGATCGGACCTTGGCCTGGCCAGAGGGCGCGGATTTTGGCGAGTCGCTCGGGACGTTTTTTTCCCACTCCTGTTGAGCCAGTGCGTCGCTGTGCGGGTGTCGCTTGTCCGAGGCGAGCTTGCGCCAACCGTGCCGGTGCAGCAGGTTGTAGACCGAAGACAGCGCCATCGTGCGGCCCAACCGGGCTTCGAGTTCGGCCTTGACCTGGCCGACCACCAGGATGCCCCCGGTGCGTGCCCGATCCAGGAACGGGGCCAGCACTTCGCGCTCCTGCTCGACGCTCATGTTCTGGCGTCGGCGCCCGCCGCGCGCCTGGCGCTGGCCGTCGCCGACGATCTCGCCGGCCAGGAATCGGTTGCGCAGCCGACACGTCCACGGCACCGAGCGGCCAATCGCACGCGCGGTCTGCTCCATGCTCAAGCCGTAATCCAGCGGCAGCACCACGGCTTGCGCCTGCCGCAATTGCTCAATCGTGTGCGCTTGCGCC
>JAGXSV010000038.1 GCA_018333605.1 Hydrogenophaga sp.
GCGCGGCGATGTCTTTGTTCTGCAAGGCCTCAGCGGCCAGCAGCACGATGCGTGCACGCTGCACCAGTCTCACGCTGGTGAGCTTGGAGCGAGCCAGCCGGGTCAACTCGGCTCGCTCTTCGTCGGTCAACACAATCTCGGGGGCAACTCGCACTGGCTCTCTCCGTTTGCTCGTAGTAGAGCATTGGAAATGCACTCGTAATATAAGTTCCATCAAGAATCAAACACTACACTAGAAACGGCAGTTGACCGCGCTCTTTCCGCTGCAAAGGCCCCTGAACATGGACGATTTTGACCACGGCGGCGCCCACCGTCCGGGTGACGGCGCTACAAACCCGATTGAGCCGCCAGGCAGTGCGCTGGCCGCGTTGCTCCTTCTTGCAGGCAGTAGCCAGCGGCGTCGTCGCGCCTTGCCAGCACACCCCCTGACAGCCCACTCGGGCCTGTCCAACTGCCGTTTCCAGGTTCAACCTGAATATCCCGCCTGATGCCCGACCCCTACCCGTTTAACGCGGAGCAGCTGCGCGGGACGGTCCAAGCCGGGTGGTTTTTTGTGGGTGGCCTACGGATCGGGCCGACTGCGACATCGAACGCAAGCATCCAGGGGAACGGCAATGGCCGCCAGGTGCTGGAGCTGCTGGACCTGGAAATCCCCCGACGCCAGTGTCGGGGCAACAAGACCCGGGAACGCAGGGTGCCGGGTGACGGGCAGGCACCGACCCCGGCTCTGCGGATCTGCCGCAGATCAGGCGCGTATGCAGCGCGTAAGGTGGGGTAGCCGCGTAAGGTGGGGGAGCGAGCCCGGCTTAACGCCCGCCCAGGCCCATGCCTCTTGAAATCACCTCCTTCATGATCTCGTTGGTGCCGCCGTAAATGCGTTGCACCCGTGCGTCCGCATAAGCCCGGGTGATCGGGTATTCCCACATGTAGCCGTAGCCGCCAAACAGCTGCACACACTCGTCCATCACCTTGCATTGCAGGTCGCTGCACCAGTACTTGGCCATGCTGGCGGTGGCGGTGTCCAACTGGCCCACGGCCACCAGCTCGCAGCATTTGTCCACAAACACCCGGGCCACCTGCACCTCGGTCTGCATTTCGGCCAATTTGTATCGGGTGTTCTGAAACGCGGCCACGGTCTGGCCAAACACCTTGCGGTCTTTCACATAGGCCACCGTCCATTCGATGGCGGCCTGCGCGGCCGCGACGGCGCCAATTGCGATCTGCAACCGTTCCCAGGGCAATTGCTCCATCAGGCAGATGAAACCCCGGCCCTCAAAGGCTTCGCCACCCAACAGGTTCTCCGCCGGCACACGCACGTTGTCAAAGAACAACTCGGACGTGTCTTGCGCCTTCATGCCCAGCTTCTTCAGGCGCTTGCCTTTCTCGAACCCCGGCATGCCACGCTCGATGAGCAGCAGGCTGGTTCCCTTGGCACCCGCTGCCGGGTCGGTTTTGGCGACCACGATCACCAGATCGGCGTGCCAGCCGTTGGTGATGAAGGTCTTGCTGCCATTGAGCAGGTAGCTGCCATCGGCCTGCTTGAGGGCGGTGGACTTCACACCCTGCAGATCGCTGCCTGCGGCGGGTTCACTCATGGCGATGGCGCCCACCATCTCACCGGTTGCGAGCAGCGGCAGGTATTTCTGCTTCTGTGCCTCGGTGCCGTAGTGCAGGATGTAAGGTGCCACGATTTCGCTGTGCAACCCGTACCCGATTCCACTGAAACCACCCCGGGCGAGCTCCTCCATTTGCACCACGGAGTAGAGTTTGTCGGCATCGGAGCCGCCATAGGCCTCGGGCATGGTCATGCACAGAAAGCCGTTTTTGCCGGCCTTGCGCCAGACCTCGCGATCCACATAGCCCTGGTCTTCCCAGGCTTCATGGAAGGGTGCAATTTCCTTGTCCATGAAACGGCGAAAACTGTCACGGAAAGCGTCGTGGTCGGTGTTGAACAGGGTGCGTTCGATCATGTGAATGGATCCTTGGGGTGAATTGATCGCAATGAAAAATGGGGTTCAGACCAGGCCGGTGGCCAGCCAGCGGGCCCAGTCGGTCGCACCGTTGCGGCTGGCCCGGTCTGCTGCTGCCTGCCAGTCGTAGGCCACGGCGATCAGGGCCACCGTCCAGGCATTGCGCGTGTCGCGCTCGCACAGCGCGTAGCGTGCATGGGGCGTTCCGGCTTGGTGGATGTGAAAGGCGATATGGTCATCGTCAAACGCTGGCAATCCCACACTCCCCGGGTTGACGCACAGCGTGTGGGGTGCCTGCGGCAACTGCAGCATTCGCGGCAGGTGGCTGTGGCCGCAAAGCACGAGGCTGGTGCCCTGCCCCGCCGAAGTGGCCAGGCGCCTGGTCACTTCGATCGGGGTGGCCGGGCGCGAGCCTGTGGTGTCGACTGTTTCGAGCAGGTAGTCGAGATCGCTGTCGGGCCGGCCGTGACATACCTGCACGCCGCCTTCCAAGGTCAGGCAGGCCGGCAAGGTTCCCAGCCAGGCCCGCTGGGCAGCCGTGGTTTCTTCATACGCAAACACGTCACCCGAGCCACCCAGCGCCACGGCGCAGTGCAGCAACTGGCGTTCGTGGTTGCCGGCGATCGTGGGCAGATGCAGCGCCATCAGCACCTCGGCGGTCTCGCGCGGCCAGAGCGGCCCGCTCAGGATGTCGCCGCAGTTCACGATCAGGTCCGCCCCGCGCCGGTCGATGTCGGCCAGCACAGCGTTCAATGCGGGCAGGTTGCCATGAATATCGGAGATGGCGGCGATGCGCATGGATGGGTCGAACGGGTGTCGCTGGATTGACGGCTGTGACTGTATTTATACAAAGCATACGCTTGGTGAAAGTCTATACTGTTCCGGATCTCTCGCAAACCAACGCCCCCCACTGGCTCCTTGCAGCCAGTCCATCCGGAGACAGTCATGACTGAAGCATTCGTATTCGACGCCATCCGCACCCCGCGTGGCAAAGGCAAGAAGGACGGCAGCCTGCACGAAGTCAAGCCCGTCAACCTGCTGGCCGGTTTGCTGACCGAGCTGCAGCGCCGCAACGATCTGGACACCGCCGCGGTGGACGATGTGGTCATGGGTGTGGTCTCGCCCATTGGCGAACAGGGTTCGGTGCTGCCCAAGGTGGCCGCGCTCAAGGCCGGCTGGGACTGGCGCTGCTCGGGCGTGCAGCTGAACCGCTTCTGCGCCTCAGGCCTCGAAGCCGTGAACATGGCGGCCATGAAGGTCAGGAGCGGCTGGGAAGACCTGGTGGTGGCCGGTGGGGTGGAGAGCATGAGCCGCGTCCCCATCGGCTCCGACGGTGGCGCCTGGGCGCAAGACCCGGAAACCAACAGTGCCACGCTGTTCGTGCCGCAAGGCATTGGCGCCGATCTGATCGCAACGCTCAACGGATTCAGCCGGGCTGACGTGGATGCCTTTGCCCTCGAATCGCAGCAGCGGGCTACCGCAGCGCGCGCGGCAGGGTACTTTGACCGCTCGGTGGTCGCTGTGAAGGACGCGCTGGGCCAGACCATCCTCGACAAGGACGAGTTCATCAAACCCGCCACCACGCTGGAGGGTCTGGGTGGCTTGAGGCCCGCGTTCGAGCAGCTCGGCGCCATGGGTTTCGACAGCGTCGCTCTGCAGCGCTACCCGCAGGTGGAGCGCATCGACCATGTGCACCACGCCGGCAATTCGTCGGGCATCGTGGACGGCGCAGCGGCGATCTTGATCGGCTCTGAAGCGGCCGGCAAGACGCACGGTTTCACGCCGCGCGCGCGCATTGTCGCCGCAGCGCTGTCGGGCGCAGACCCAACCATCATGCTCACCGGGCCCATGCCCGCCGCACGCAAGGCGCTGGCCAAGGCGGGCCTGACCATCGACCAGATCGACCTCTTTGAAGTGAACGAGGCCTTTGCCGCCGTGCCCATGAAGTTCATGCAAGAGTTGGGCGTACCGCACGAAAAGGTGAACGTGAACGGCGGCGCGATTGCGCTGGGGCATCCGCTGGGGGCCACGGGCGCGATGATTTTGAACACCGTCATCGATGAGCTGCACCGCCGGAATCTCCGCTATGGATTGGTGACTTTGTGTGTTGGCGGGGGTATGGGCATTGCGACGATTGTTGAACGCGTCTGACCGAAAGCGGAGAACACAAACATGATCACGAAAACCATCCGCTACGACCTGACCAACGGCATCGCCACCATCTCCTTCGACGAGCAGGGTTCGCCGGTCAACACCATGTGCCTGCAGTGGCAGGACGACATGGACACCATCGCGGCCCAGGTGGTCAAGGACCGCGCGCAGATCCGGGGCATCGTGCTCGCCTCGACCAAGAGCACCTTCTTCGCCGGCGCCGACCTCAAAGGGGTGATGCGATCGACCGCCGCCGATGGCCCGCGGGTTTTCACCGAAATCGAACGCATCAAGCGAAACTTCCGGACCATCGAGACGCAGGGTGTACCGGTGGTGTCGTGCCTCAACGGCGCGGCGCTCGGCGGGGGCTGGGAGGTGGCGCTGGTGGGCCACCACCGCATCGCGGTCGACAACCCCAAGATCCAGTTCGGCCTGCCCGAAATCACCCTGGGCCTGATCCCCGGCGGTGGCGGCATCACCAAGATGACGCGTGTGCTGGGACTGCTGGCCGCGCAGCCCTACATTTTGGAAAGCAAGCTGTTCGGCCCCGAAGAAGCGCTGAAGATCGGTGTGGTGCACGAACTGGTCGCCACGCCCGAGGATCTGATGCCGCGCGCGCTGGCCTTCATCGATGCCGCGCAAGGCCAGCCCGAGGCCTGCCTGCATGTGTGGAACCGCAAGGACTACAAGATGCCCGGCGGCACACCCAGCAACCCCAAGATCGCCGGGATGCTCAGCGTGGCCCCAGCCGTGCTGAAGCAGAAGACGCGCGGCCTCTATCCGGCCCCGGAAGCGGCGCTGGCCGCCATGGTGGAAGGCGCGATGGTGGACTTCGACACCGCCATGCGCATCGAGAGCCGCTACCTGGCCAGCCTGATGGTCAGCCCGGTGGCCAAGAACATGATCAACACCTTCTTCTTCAACCTGAACGCCATCAAGGGCGGGCAGTCGAGGCCGAAGGACGTGCCGCGTTACCGGCCGAAGAAGGTAGGCGTGCTGGGTGCCGGCATGATGGGCTCGGGCATCGCCTATGTGCAGGCCACCAAAGGCATCTCCACCGTCCTCAAGGACGTGAGCATCGAAGCCGCTGAAAAGGGCAAGTCGTACAGCAACAAGCTCACCCAGAAGCGGGTCGACAAGGGCCAGATGTCGGCCGAGAAGCAGCAAGACATCCTGAACCTGATCACGCCCACCGCCAGCGCCGCCGACCTGCAGGGTTGCGACCTGATCATCGAAGCCGTGTTCGAGCAGCGCGAACTCAAGGCCGTGGTGACGAAGGAAGCCGAGCCCATGCTGGCCGCGGGCGGTTTCTTCGCCAGCAACACCTCCACCCTGCCGATCAGCGGCCTGGCACAGGCCAGCCGTGATCCGAAGAAGTTCGTCGGCATCCACTTCTTCAGCCCGGTGGACAAGATGAAACTCGTCGAGATCATCCGGGGCCAGCAAACCGACGATGAAACCATCGCGCGCGCTTACGACTACGTGCAGGCCCTGGGCAAGCTGCCCATCGTGGTGAACGACTCGCGCGGCTTTTACACCAGCCGCACCTTCGGCACCTTCGTGATGGAAGGCGCGGCCATGCTGGGCGAAGGCATCCCGGCGCCGGTGATCGAAAACGCCGCGATGCAAGCCGGCATGCCCGTCGGCCCGCTGGCGGTGCTGGATGAAACAGCACTCAGTCTTTCGGTGCACGTGCTGGAGCAGACCCGCATGGACCTCCAGAAGGAAGGCAAGCCATTCCTGGCGACACCCGGTGAGGCGCTGGTCGAGCAGATGGTCAAGCAGCACCACCGCGCCGGTCGCTCGGCCGGTGGCGGCTTCTACGACTACCCCGAAGGCGGCAAAAAGCATCTGTGGCCACAGCTCAAGTCGCTCTATGAAAAACCGGGTGTCGAATGGACCCTGCAGGACGTGAAAGACCGCCTGCTTTACCGCCAGGCGGTGGAGACCGCGCGTTGCCTGGCCGAAGGCGTGCTCACCAGCGTGCACGACGGCAACATCGGCTCCATCTTCGGCATCGGCTTCCCGGCCTGGACGGGTGGTGCCCTGCAGTTCATTTACGGGATGGGGATCGAGGCGTTCGAGCAGCGCTGCGCCGAACTGGCCGCCCAATACGGCAATGGCTTCGTGCTGAACGACGCTACGCGCGCCGCGATCCGGCAGCACCAGCCGGTGTACTGACACCCGTCAAACTGCCGTCAACTGGCACGACTACACTTTTTCCAGCAGCCAGCGCAGGCCCCGACCCGCCGGTTTTTTTTGCGAAACCCAACCCGCCCCACACCATGAAACGTCTCGAAGGCAAAATCAGTATCGTCACCGGCGCCGCCCAGGGCATCGGCCTGGCCACCGCGCTCAAGTTCGCGCGCGAAGGAGCCATCGTGATCGTCTGCGACGTGAAGCAGGCCGCCGTGGATGAGGCCGTGAAACAGTGCGAGAGCCTGGGAGCGAAAGCGGCTGGGTTCGTGATGGACGTGACCCAGCGCGCGATGGTCGATGCTGTGGTCGCACAGGTCAAAGATCGCTTCGGCCGTATCGACGTTCTGGTCAACAACGCCGGCATCACGCAGGACGCGCGGCTGCAGAAGATGACGCTGGAGCAGTTCGACCGCGTGATCGACGTCAACCTGCGCGGCGTCTTCCACTGCGCCCAGGCCGTGGCCGACACCATGGTCGCCCAGGGCAGCGGCGTGATCCTCAACGCCAGCTCGGTGGTCGGCATCTACGGCAACTTCGGCCAGACCAACTACGCCGCCACCAAGTTCGGCGTGATCGGTTTCACCAAGACCTGGAGCCGCGAGCTCGGTCCCAAGGGCGTGCGGGTGAACGCCGTCGCACCGGGCTTCATCAGCACCCCGATCCTCAGCACCATCCCCGAGAAAGTGATTCAGGAAATGGAGCAACGCGTGCCGCTGCGCCGCCTGGGCCAGCCCGAAGAAATCGCCAACGTCTACGCCTTTCTGGCGAGCGACGAAGCGAGCTACATCAACGGCGCGGTGATCGAAGTGTCGGGCGGCATGTCAGTCTGACATTCTTACATTTACGACACACTGGCGGTCCGCGACATCGAGCCCCGACATCGATGACGCCGCGGATAATGCCCCATGCCCTCTTCCGACTCTCTGGCGTCCACCCATGGACCACTCAACCACCCGACGTCCAGGGCCGACCTTTTCCTTTCCTTCACCTGGTTGGCCCTTCAGGGTTTTGGTGGGGTACTGGCCGTGGTGCAGCGCGAACTGGTGGAGAAGAAGCGCTGGATGACACGCGAGCAGTTTGTGGAAGACTGGGCGGTAGCGCAGATCATGCCCGGTCCCAACGTGGTCAACCTCTCGATGATGATCGGCGGGCGCTACTTTGGTCTGTCGGGCGCACTGTCCGCACTCGCGGGCATGCTGGCCGTACCCCTCATTGTGGTGCTTCTGATGGCGACGCTTTACGGCAACGTGGCGGAGACAGCTGCGGCCCAGAACGCCATGCGCGGCATGGGCGCCGTGGCCGCAGGCCTGATCACCGCCACAGGCATCAAGCTGATCTCCGCGCTCGACAAAAACGCCATGGGCATGGGCCTGTGCATTGCACTGGCCGTGTTGACTTTTGTGGCCGTTGCACTGATGCGCTGGCCCCTGCTGTGGGTGCTGCCGGGCATCGGCGGGGCGGCTTGTCTCTGGGCCTACCGGGTGATGACCGCTGCCGAAACCCGCTCCGGGAGCCGTTCGTGAGTATGGTGCCTGCGCCGGTGAACTGGCTGGACCTGTTCAGCCACTTCGCCTCGCTCTCGCTGCTGGCAGTCGGAGGCGCCATCACCACCGCACCGGACATGCACCGCTATCTGGTGCATCAAAACGCCTGGCTGACCGATGCACAGTTCAGCGCCTCCATCGCCCTGTCGCAGGCGGCACCTGGACCCAATGTGCTGTTCGTCGCCCTGCTGGGGTGGAACGTCGGGCTCAATGCTGGCGGCGGCCCGGGCGGTGGTGCTTTCGCCTGGGCACTGGCGATGTTGGGCGTGTTGGTCACCATGGTCGCCATCATGCTGCCCTCTTCTGTATTGACCTATACCGCCACGCGCTGGGCTCACCACAACCGGGACTTGCGCTCGGTACGCGCGTTCAAAACCGGCATGGCACCGATCGTGATTGCACTGCTGATCGCCACGGGCTGGCTGCTCACCGGCTCACACGACCACCCCGCCCGCGACTGGCCGCTGTGGCTCCTCACAGCCGTGGTCACCCTGCTGGTGTGGCGAACCAAAATTCACCTGCTGTGGATGATTGGCGCAGGCGGTGCACTGGGCGCTCTGGGCCTGGTATGAGCTTTCAACCTAGAAACGGCCGTTGACCGCGCTCTTTCCGCTGAAAAGGCCCATGAACATGGACGATTTTGACCACGGCGGCGCTCACCTTCCGGGTGACGGCGCTACAGGCCCGAGTGGGCTGTCCAACTGCCGTTTCTAGGTTCCAGAGCGGTCTTGCAATCTCGCCTCGGTCACCGGTGCGGGACTTGCAAAAGATGCACGGCATCAGAGGGGTAAGCAATCCTTTGAACAAGCGTGCGCCACTCAGCGCGGGCTCTCGAAGAACACCGCGTTGGTGTAATCGCTGATTTCGAAGTACACCTTTTTTTCTCCTGCATCGGCCAGCATGTTCATGTTCTCGTCCAGCACGCCGTAACCGTATCGATAAGCGCGCGGCTTGCCATCGTCGGTACCCAGCGCGGTGCTGATCTTGTCGATATTGAGGAAGCGACGCACCACCTTGTCACCAGCGTATATCTCCAGAACCCCGTTCGTACCGGTCCAGTTCTGGATTTCACGACCGAGCTTGTTTTGCTGCTCCTGAGTGCAAGCGGCCAACAACGCAGGCGCCAAGATGAATGCCACCAAGGCAAAGCGCGACGTGTTCATGGGTTTCCTTCGGACCTTCAATCCAGAACTAGGGCCGGCAAGGCTGGCCGTTCGGTCGAGCCTGATCGGCTCTCGGCTCTCAACTGCGCTGGCGCAGCGCTTCGTACAAACACACACCGCTGGCCACCGACACGTTCAGGCTCTCCACGGCACCGTGCATGGGAATGCTCACCAACTCGTCACACGTCTTGCGCGTGAGTTGTCGCATACCCTCGCCCTCAGCACCCAGCACCAGCGCAGTCGGCCCCTTCAGGTCGACCTGATACAAGGTTTTGGGCGCGTCGTCGCTGGTCCCGATGACCCAGATGTTGCGCTCCTTGAGCTCGTTCAGGGTGCGCGCCAGATTGGTCACCATGAAATACGGCATGGTTTCTGCGGCGCCACTGGCCACTTTGGCCACGGTGGCGCTGATGCCAGCTGCGTGATCCTTGGGCGCAATCACCGCGTGTGCGCCAGCGCCATCGGCCACCCGCAAGCAAGCTCCCAGGTTGTGCGGGTCGGTGATCCCGTCCAGCACCAGCAGAAGCGGCACCGTGCCCTCGGCTTCCAGCTTTTCCAGCAACTCGTCGAGCGAATGCACCTGCGCAAGTACCTCCACCCTGGCGGCCACGCCCTGGTGGCCATGGCTGCCCGCGAGCTTGGCCAGGCGCAGGCCATCGGCCTCGATCAGCCGCACCCCGGCTTCACGGGCGCGGTCGAGAAACTGCCGCATGCGCATGTCGCGCCGCGTCGGTTCATAATAAATTTCAATGACGGATTTTGGCGCGGTTTTGAGGCGCACGCCCACGGCGTGAAAGCCGAAGAGCACTTTGGGTGATGACATGGCGAGATTATCGCCGCTCGACCACCATGCGCGGTTCGAGCCTTCAGCCCATGGCGCCTTCGGCCACCACCTGACCGGCTTCAATGGTGATGCGGTGTTCGCAGCGCTGGGCAATGGCGCGGTCGTGGGTCACCAGCACCAACGTGGTGCCCAGTTCCCGGTTGAGCTCAAACATCAGCTCCATGATCTTGCCGCCAGTGGCGAAGTCCAGGCTGCCGGTGGGTTCGTCGGCCAGCAACACGGCGGGCTTCACCACAAACGCCCGGGCCAGCGCCACACGCTGCTGCTCGCCGCCGGAAAGCACCTTGGGGTAGCTGCCCAGACGCTCGCCCAGGCCCACACGCTGCAGCATGGCTGCGGCCGTGGCGCGCGCATCGCGCCGGCCTGCCAGTTCCAGCGGCAACATCACATTTTCCAGGGCTGTCAAATTGCCCAGCAACTGAAAGCTCTGGAACACAAAGCCCACCTTCTGGGCCCGCAACGCTGCCCGCTGGTCTTCATCCATCGCGAACAAATCGACACCATCAATGTGAACTGTGCCGCTGCTTGGCGTGTCCAACCCGGCAATGATGGACAGCAAGGTGCTCTTACCAGACCCGGAAGCGCCCACGATGGCGGCGGTTTCCCCTTTGTTCAGGGTGAAATCAATATCGCGCAAAATGGTCAAAGACCCTGTGGAGTCGGTGACCGACTTGAACACGTGCTGTACAGCAATCATCACATCGGGCATGGAAGGAATTCTCAAGTTGAATCGACGTCACTTTAACGCGCTGGCCCTGCTGGCCAGCACAATGGGGTTTTCCGGTACAGCCCTGGCGCAATCTGCAGCACAAGCGGCAGGTGCCAAAACGCCTTCCGCGCCCATCGTCCTCGTGGTCGGTGATTCGCTCAGCGCCGAATACGGCCTCAGGCGCGGCACCGGCTGGGTGGCCCTGCTGGAACAACAACTGAGCGAGGAAAAAGTGCGCGCCCGGATTGTGAACGCCAGTATCAGCGGCGACACCACGTCGGGCGGGCGCTCCCGCTTGCCCGCCCTGTTGAAGCAACACAAACCAGCCGTGGTGGTGATTGAACTGGGGGGGAACGACGCACTGCGCGGCCTGCCGCTCAACATGACGCGCGACAACCTGGCCCACATGGCCCGCATCTCGCGCGAATCGGGCGCGCGCGTGCTCTTGCTGGGCATGGAAATGCCGCCCAACTACGGCGCCAGATACAGCCAGGAATTCCGGCAGGTTTTCTCCAACGTGGCACAAGCGGAAAAAGCAGCCCTGGTGCCGTTTTTCCTGAAGGGTGTGGGTGACTTGAAAGACCCAACCCAGCTGTTCCAGGCCGACCGTATTCACCCCAACGAAGCCGCACAGCCCATCATGCGCGACAACGTGTGGACCGAACTGCGCAAGCTGCTGCCCAAACGATAATCGTGCATGCCCGTCCACACCTTGCCCGCCTGCGACGTCCTGACCCGCCTCGCCGATTTCGACACCCTCATTGACGCCCGTACCGAGGACGAATACGCCCTCGACCACGTTCCCGGCGCGATCAACTGGCCCACGCTCAACAACGCCGAGCGCATCACCATCGGCACGATGTACAAGCAGGTCAACGCGTTTGAGGCCAAAAAACGGGGTGCAGCCCTGTCGGCCCGCAACATCGCCGCCCATATCGAGCGCGACGTGCTCGACAAACCTCGCGCCTGGAAACCGCTGGTGTATTGCTGGCGCGGCGGCAACCGCAGTGGCGCACTGGCCACCATTCTGGGCGCCATTGGTTTTCAGGTGACGCTGATCGACGGTGGCTACAAGGCTTGGCGGGCGGCGCTGGTCGAGGACATTCCCCGCCTGGCCCAGCGCCTGCACTACCGCGTGGTCTGCGGCCCTACCGGCAGCGGTAAAACGCGCCTGCTGCACGCCCTGGCTGCCCAAGGCGCCCAGGTGCTCGACCTGGAAGCCCTGGCCAACCACCGCAGCTCGGTGCTGGGCCACATTCCCGGCGTGGAGCAGCCCAGCCAGAAACGCTTTGACAGCCTCATCTGGGACGCCCTGCGCCCGTTTGAGCCGGTGCGCCCGGTGTTTGTGGAAAGCGAAAGCAAGAAGGTGGGCAACGTGCGCGTGCCCGATACCCTGATCGACGCCATGCGCCAAAGTCCGTGCATCGACCTTCAATTGTCAGACCCTGAGCGGGTCGCACTGCTGCTGGAAGACTATGATTTTTTTGTCACGGACAGCGAGCACTTCTGCCGCCGCCTGGAGGCACTGACCGAACTGCGTGGCGGGGCGGTGGTCGGTGGCTGGATAGACAGGGTGCGGCAAGGGCAGACATCCGCAGTGGTGCTGGAACTGCTGACCCAGCATTACGACCCGATGTACGCGCAGTCGATCGAGCGCAATTTCAAGCAATTTGGACAAGCCATCCCTTGCGTCTTGCCCAATCGATCTGTAGCTGCGCTGGCCGAAGCGGCTCGCCGACTCACGGCCTGCGAGGTGGATCCAGCGCCCAACTGAACGCTCCCAACAAAGCAGAAGCGTTCAAGCCTGGCATCAAGCAGGGTTGGCTGGCCCCTCACCGGATGCGGGTGTTGCACCCGCAGCACCGGCATCATCTGCGCCCTGGCTTTCAGGCGCATCGGGGTCGTCGTAGCGCTTGCCAGCAGCCTTGGCCTTGAGCTTTTCCTCTTTCTTTTTCTTTTTGGCGAGTTCGCGCTGGCGTTTTTCGTATCCGTAATTGGGAGTGGCCAAAGGAGTCTTTCTTGTCGGTGATTAAGGGGGTGGACATCAGGAAATGGGTCAGGCCAGCAAGGCTGGTAGAGCCTGGGCCAAATCGGCTCGCAGGTCGTCCACCGCCTCCAAGCCGACCGCAAAGCGTACCAGACCGCCAGCATGGAGCCATGGCGTGGTCCGCATGGATGGCACATCGTAAGGTGCACACAAGCTGATGGGCCCGGCCCAACTCCAGCCGAGCCTGAACAGTTGCAGCCTGTCGCAAAACGCATCGATCTGGCGCTGGGAAATACCGGATTCGAACACCACGCTGAACAAGCAGGCAGCGGCTCGGGCATCGCGGAGCCAGTTGGCATGCCCTGGTGAACCGGGTAACGCAGGGTGCAGCACTTGCGCCACGCCCGCTTGGTGCAGCATCCAGCTGGCCAGCTCACGCGTCGCCATATCCTGTGCCTGGTAACGCAGCGTCATGGTGTTCAGGCCCCGCAGCACCAGTTCAACGTCATTGCCGCTGACACCCAGCCCCAGACGCATGTGCGTCATCAGCACCTGCTGGTGCAGGGCCTCGTCGCGTGTCACCACGGAGCCCATCAGGACGTCAGCACCGCCACTGGGGTACTTGGTCAGCGCCTGCATCGAAACGTCGACGCCCATCTCGAAAGGGTTGAACGCAATGCCGGCACCCCAGGTATTGTCCAGGGCGGTCAGTACAAGGCGGGCCGAGTCGCCACGAGCCGCGTTGGCGTGCTGCACCACAGCAACCAAAGCACGCAGGTCCGGGTATTCCAGCGTGATCGAACCCGCTGCCTCCAGCCACACCAACCGCGTGGCCGGACCCATTTTTGCCGCCAGATCAGCCGGATTCTGCGGATCGTAATAACGTCGTGAAATGCCCCAGGCAGCCAACTCAACATTGGCGAATGCCTTATTGGGCCCGTAGGCGTTGTCAGGAATCAGCAACTCGTCACCCTGACGCAGGTACGCCATATCCACCAGTGCCACCGCCGAAAGGCCGCTGGGAACCAAGGTGCAAAACAAACCACCCTCAATGGTGGCCATGCGCTCTTCCAGGGTAAACGTGGTGGGCGTCCCATGTAACCCGTAGGTGTAGCCGCTCTTGTCTTTCCACTCCTGCGTACGCAGTGCATGCACATTGGGAAACAGGACGGTGGACGCCTTGTGCACACCCGGTGCCACAGCCGCAAAGCCGTCTGGGGGCCGGTAAGGATGGTGGATAAGCTGTGTGGAGAGTCCAGTCATCTACAGCACTCCACAAAGGCATCAACGTCCAGATGCGGTGGCATCGGTTGCGTGCGCTCACCAATGCCGAGCACCAAACCCGGCTGAAAACGCGTGGCAGGGTTCAACATCCCCGACAGGCACGGCGACCGGGTAATCAAAGCTTCCACTTCTCCAACAATTGCGCGGGGCGCAGGCTGTCATAGCCTTCAAACGGCTGGTGAATCCAGGGATTGGTGGGAAGGTATTCCACCGAATAATCGGGCGTGAATGAGGACAACTGCTTGGTCCAGATCACGGCGCTGCGCAGCTCTGTGATGGGTGGGTAGTTGGTCTTCAAACTGCCGATCACCGCTTTAAGGGTATGCCCGGAGTCGGCCAGGTCGTCAACCAGCAAGACCTTGCCAGCGATTTCGCCCTTGGGCGTGGTGATATAACGGGCGATGTCCAGTTCGCCCTGAACCTTGCCTGCTTCCGCACGGTAAGAGCTGGTGGACATGATGGCCAGTGGCTTGTCAAAAATGCGCGAAAGGATGTCACCCGGGCGCATGCCCCCACGCGCAAGACACAGAATGGTGTCGAATTCCCATCCCGACTGGTACACCTTGAGCGCCAGCTTCTCGATCAGGTTGTGGTACTCGTCATAGGAAACGTAGAGGTGTCTACCGTCTTCGGTCAGCATGCAAGCTCCGGATGAGATTGGTTTTTTGGATTTTGCACGAAATAGACTCCAGCAGCCATCAGGCGTGGTAGGGGTGGCGAATCAGAATCGTATGATCACGGTCGGGGCTGGTCGACACTACGTGAATGGGAACACCCGTGGTTTCCTGAATTCGGTCCAAATAACGTTGGGCGTTGACCGGCAAGTTCTCGTAACGCGTCACACCCTCAGACGAATCCATCCAACCCGGCAGGGTTTCATAAATCGGTGTGCACCGGGCAATCTCGTCCGCACCCATCGGCAAGATGTCGATGGTCTCACCGTCGAGTTCGTAGCCCGTGCACAACTTCAACTCAGCCAGACCGTCCAGCACATCGAGCTTGGTGATGCACAGACCGGTCAGGCCGTTCACCTGTGCCGAGCGCTTGAGCAATGCGGCGTCAAACCAGCCGCAACGACGCGCACGGCCGGTGGTGGTGCCACGCTCGGCGCCCACCGTGGACATGTGCCAACCCGGCGTACCTTCCTTGTCCCAGTCCAACTCCGTTGGGAACGGGCCGCCACCGACGCGGGTGCAATAGGCCTTGGTGATACCCAGCACATAGTGCAACAGGCCCGGGCCCACGCCGGCACCCGCCGCGGCATTGCCTGCAACACAGTTGCTGGACGTCACAAAAGGGTAGGTGCCGTGGTCAATGTCAAGCAAGGTGCCCTGCGCGCCTTCAAACAACAGGTTGACGCCCGCCTGATGTGCCTCATTAAGCTCACGCGAAACGTCTGCAATCATGGGCTTGAGCAGTTCGGCCTGGGCCATGGCTTCGGCGTACACCGGCTCAAACTGGATCTCGCCATCCTTCATGTAAGCGGCAATTTTTTCGTCCCACACCATACCCGCAGAACCCAGATAGGTGGTCAACAGGTGATTGTGCAGGTCGAGCAATTCCCGCAACTTGGTGGCAAAACGTTCGGGATATTTCAAGTCTTGCACACGCAGTGCACGCCGCGCAATCTTGTCTTCGTAGGCTGGGCCAATGCCTCGGCCAGTGGTGCCAATTTTGGCCGTTCCAGCCTTCTCTTTGGCCGCTTCGCGCGCGATGTCAATTGCGGCGTGAAAAGGCAAAATCAGCGGACAAGCTTCGCTCACGCGCAAACGAGAACGCACTTCCACGCCGGCTTTCTCGAGCCCAACAATCTCCTCGAACAACTTGCCCACCGACAGCACCACACCGTTACCGATGTAGCACTTGACGCCAGCCCGCATGATGCCGCTGGGGATCAGGTGCAAAGCGGTCTTCACGCCGTTGATAACCAATGTGTGGCCGGCGTTGTGGCCGCCCTGGAAGCGCACGACGCCTCGTGCCGTTTCCGTCAGCCAGTCAACCAGCTTGCCCTTGCCCTCGTCACCCCATTGGGTGCCGACCACGACCACGTTGCGCCCAGGGACGGCGGCGCTGCTGCTGCTTTTCATCATTTGCGGGTTTCCATTTGAATGTTCCGGACGGTCCATGCGTTTGCTCGAGCGGTGTCTTTTGTCAACTCGCGGTCGCAGTGAAATTCATCGACCTCTTGTTCGTGGCCTGGCAGGACGCACACCACGGTGTGGCCCTGCAAGCGCAAGGCGGCAACAGCCTCGCGCAAGTCGGCGTCCATACCCCAGGGCGCGCGAATCGCAGCGACCAAGGCACGAGGAGACACCGCCGACACCAAATCCTTCAGGTCCAGACTAAAGCCCACTGCGGGGCGTTTGCGGCCAAAAACCGCCCCCACTTCATCGTAGCGCCCGCCGCGAGCGAGTTCGACCGATTGACCCGCGCGGCCTTGCTGGCCCGAAGCGAACAAGGCAAAACGCATGCCGGTGTAGTAGGCGTACCCCCGCAAATCGGCAAGGTCAATCGACACGTCCACCCCCTGCGCGTGCGAAGCCAGCCAGCGCAAATTGTCGAGTGCCGCATGCAGTTCGGCTGAAGGTTGCAGCGCCTGCCGGGCCTCATCCAGCACGGTCAAATCGCCAAACAAGCGCGGCAAGGCACACAAATCGCGGCGCACGATGGCGGGCAAATCCCGGGCCAATACATCCAGTTCGGCCACATCCTTGGCGGCAAGTGCGGCGTGTATGCGCAGCACCATGGCTGCGCTCAGCCGCACTGGAGACAACACCGCATCGATCACCCGGACATCGGCCATATCCAAGTGCAAATGACCCACACCGGCCGCAAGCAAGCAGGCCTGCGCCAATTCGATGATCTCGAGATCGGCCTCAAGACCCGCATGGCCATAGATCTCAGCACCAAACTGCAATGGTTCCCGGCTCGCAAGCGGACTCTCAAGACGCGTGTGCACCACCGGTCCGCAATAGCTCAACCGCGCGACCCCTTGGCGGTTGAGCAGGTGAGCATCGATACGTGCGACTTGCGGGGTGCTGTCGGCGCGCAAACCGAGGGTACGACCCGACAACTGGTCAACCAGTTTGAAGGTTTGCAAATCAAGCGCTTCACCGGTCCCCGTGAGCAGGGATTCCAGGTGCTCAATCAGCGGTGGCATGACCAGCTCGTAGCCGTAGCCACGCGCTGTGTCCAGTAAACCCCGGCGGAGTTCTTCGATGTGGCGGGCCTCGGAAGGCAAGACATCGGCAATGTGATCCGGGAGGACCCAGGCAGACATGGGCATGTTCAGAAGCTGTTAAAACCGTGATTTTACCGGCCCCGCAAGGCGCTTCACCGCGCAGCATGGGTGGACGATGGCAAATCACGAAAGTGAGGCGGGAATGCCTCGGTGCTTGAGAGCTTGATCAGCCCATCGACCACCAGAGCAGCAGGCCGCTACCGAGCGCCATCAGGCCGAAAAACCGGAGCTGCCCGTCTCGCAACTTCAGCAGTTCACCGAACGTGCGGCGCCAGAACGACGGCGCTACCAGGGGCAGCAATCCTTCAAAAATGAGCACCAGCGCCACCGCCAGCCAGAGCGTCTCTGACGGTGGCCAAGCCATCAGCGGGCCTGACTGCTGCTGCGCATGCCCTTGAAGAATTCAGATGATGAGTCGATGACCATCAGATCCGACTTGCCGGCAAAGCTGGACTTGTAGGCTTCCAGACTGCGGTAAAACTGAGCAAACGCAGGATCGCGACCGAAAGCATCCGAGAAGGCAGCCGCAGCTTTAGCGTCGCCTTCACCTTTGATGAGCTGGGCCGCGCGGTAGGCCTCAGACACGATCACTTCACGCTGGCGATCGGCATCAGCGCGAATTTTTTCACCTTCGGCAAAACCGGTCGAGCGCAGTTCGTTGGCGACACGCTTGCGCTCAGCTTCCATCCGCTGGTAAACCGATGCCGTGATGCTTTCTGCGTAATCCACACGCGTGATACGCACATCGACCACGTCCATGCCCCAAGGCTTGTCTGGGCTGCTCACGGCGTTGAGCACCTCTCGCTTGACGTCGTCCATGAGTTGCTCTCGACGGGTCGAAAGCAATTCATTCAGGGTGCGCTTGTTGACTTCTTCCTGGAACGAGTTGCGCACAACCCGGTTGAGTTGCAAAGCGCCCGCACTCTCATTGATACCGACATTGCGGATGTAGGCTTGCGGGTCACTGATGCGCCACCGCACATACCAGTCGATCACCACGCGCTGCTTCTCAGCGGTCAGCGATGGCTCGGTATCGGTACTTTCCAGCGTCAGCAAACGCTTGTCGATGTACGACACGTTTTGAAACGGTGGCGGCAGCTTGAAGTTGAGCCCTGGCTCGGTGATGACCTGCTTGATTTGCCCGAGTTGGAATACCACGCCAAATTGGCGCTGATCCACAACAAACAGCATGGAACTGGCGATGGCCAAGGCCACCAGCACAGAAATGATGAAAAAACCCAGTTTGTTCATGTTGATTGCTCTCTTGTCGCTTGGGTTAACGCCTTGACTCAGCGACTTTCACGCTCGCGCGAGCGCGCAGCGGTGGTATTTGGAATCGATGCAGGGCTGGTGGTCAGCGGAACGGATGACGTCGGTGCGGCCGTGACGGGTTGTGACGTCTGGGCGGTCATTTGCATGATCTTGTCCAGCGGCAAGTACAGCAAGTTGGAACCCGCCTTGGTATCCACCAATACCTTGGTGACGTTGGAATAAATTTCCTGCATGGCGTCCGTGTACATGCGCTCGCGGGTAACCTGTGGCGCTTTCTGGTACTCGACCAGTACCGAACGGAAACGCTGCGAATCACCTTCTGCCTGGGCCACGATGCGGGCACGGTAGCCTTCGGCCTCCTCCGTCAATCGCGATGCAGCACCGCGAGCGCGCGGAACCACGTCATTGGCGTAGGCCTCAGCTTCATTCTTTGCGCGTTCGCGCTCTTGCCCAGCCTTGAGCACATCGTCAAACGAAGCCTGTACCTGCTCTGGTGGGCGCACACCGCCCTGCTGAAGGTTGATACCAACCACCTCAATACCGACCTTGTAGCGGTCAAGAATGGTCTGCATCAATACCCGAACGCGAGGGGCAATCTGGTCTCGCTCCTCGGCAAGTGCCGCATCCATTCTCATCTTGCCGATCACTTCACGAACCGCCGTCTCAGCAGCTTTCACCACCGATGCGTCAGGGTCGCGGCTTTCAAACAAAAAGGCGCGGGCATCGTTCAAGCGGTACTGCACGGCAAACTTGATCTCGACAATGTTTTGATCAATCGTCAACATCGCCGAGTCGCGCAGGCCAGTCGCCGGCAACACCGTGTCTCCCCCAACATCAACAGAGCGGATCTGGGTTACAAAAACCGTCTCATGGCGCTGGATCGGGTACGGCAAACGCCAGTTGAAACCTGCGCCGACCGAGCTGTGGTATTTGCCGAACTGGGTGATGACAGCCTGCTGGCCTTCTTGCACGATGAAGAAACCCGTGCCCAGCCAAACCAGCGCAGCAACACCAGCCACCAAGCCGACGCCGATACCCGTGCTCTTGGGGCTGGGGTTAAAACCCGACATGCCACTACCACCACCGCCGCCGCCAGAGCCACTGCCGCCACCCTTGCCACCCAGCAGGCCGCCGAGCTTGCGGTTGAAGTCGCGCCACAGTTCGTCCAGGTCTGGTGGCCCCTGGTTGGAACCCTGCGCCTTGGACGGCCGTTGTTCGCGCGGAGGTTGACGCCCTTCGTCTTCACGCCCCGCTTCAGGCTCCTTGGGGGCACCGCCATCACCGTCACCACGACCCCAGCGGGGATCGTTCAAATTGAACATGCCGAGCAATGCACGCGCGGCCCCACGGCCAGAACCCGGCAGGCCACCGCTGTTGCGCGAATCGCGCGAAGAATTATTCAGGTTCACGTCCATGTGTTGCCAACTTTTATACGAAACAAAACCACCACATTGTGCCCAATCAGGGCAACGCATTTTCGATACCGTCCAACGACCCTTGTCCATCCGGGAGCATGTCAACGGCCTGAGCGAGCACCCGATCGGCCAGCATGCCGCGCAGCTCGGCGAGCCCCTGCCCACTGCGAGCGCTCACGTAGATACGAGGCACCGATTGCCCGTCCAGTTCCATCAAATCCACCAAAGCCGACGGAATTGTTGCAGGATCCATGGCGTCCAGCTTGTTGAACACCAAAACCTGCGGGACGTGGTCTGCGCCGATGTCTTTCAGCACGCCCATCACCGAGGCGATTTGTTCAGGGTGCGCAGGGTTGGACGCATCCACCACATGCAGCAACAGGTCAGCGTCTACAGCCTCTTGGAGCGTGGCAGCAAAAGCGTCCACCAGACCGTGTGGCAGGTCACGAATGAAACCCACCGTGTCCGACAACGACACCGAGCGCCCCGCCTCACCAAGGTAGAGCTGGCGCGTCGTGGTATCCAGCGTGGCAAACAACTGGTCTGCCGCATAGGCACGCGCTTTCACCAACCCATTGAACAGCGACGACTTGCCTGCGTTGGTGTAGCCCACCAGAGATATGTTGAACGCGTCGCGGCGTTCGCGTTGGCGCCGTTGGGTTGCTCGCTGCTTCTTTACCTTGCCCAGGCGCTCTTTGGTGCGCTTGATGGCTTCACTGATCAATCGGCGATCCAACTCGATTTGCTTTTCGCCTGGGCCGCCGCGCATGCCGATACCGCCGCTCTGGCGTTCCAAGTGAGACCAGCGGCGCACCAGCCGGGTCGACAGGTACTGCAGGCGGGCAAGCTCAACCTGCAGCTTTCCTTCGTGGCTGCGGGCACGCTGCGCAAAAATTTCCAGTATGAGGAGTGTCCGGTCGTTAACGGGGATGCCCAGGTGCCGCTCGAGGTTGCGCTGTTGCGCCGGGCTCAAGGCTTGGTCAAACAGGACCTCGGAAGCTCCAGTTGACAGCGCCAGCAACTTGATTTCGTCGGCCTTGCCCGATCCCACAAACAATGCAGGGTCGGGCGCCCTACGTTTGCAGCTGACACGATCGGCAACGGTGTATCCCGCGGTTTGGGCCAACAACCCGAGTTCTTCAAGCTCGCCGTCGAAGTGCGGAATGCCGAAATCAACACCCACCAGAATAACCGAGGGCGCAGCAGAGATGGAGGAAGGGGAATTCAAATCAGTCAAACTGAATGCAGCCGCAGCGCCTGACCGCAACCGAACGCAGCATGAGGTCTGGCGACATCAGGGACCGATTCAAGTCGCGGCAGGCTCGTCTGATCCCGCTGCAGAAAACTGCACAGGGCGGCCAGGCACGATGGTGGAAATGGCGTGCTTGTAGACCATCTGGGTCACCGTGTTGCGCAGCAACACCACGTACTGGTCAAAAGATTCAATCTGACCCTGAAGCTTGATGCCGTTGACCAGGTAGATCGAAACAGGAACATGTTCTCGGCGAAGCTGGTTCAGAAAGGGATCTTGCAAGAGTTGGCCTTTGTTATTGCTCACGATATGCTCCGTGTTCAAATGAAGTTAGTAGGGATCGAACCTTACCACACTGCGGAACAGCGGGAGGCTTTCCGCTGTTCACACATCAGTCCTTGAAGGGATTGGTCGAAGTTTTGAATTCGATGCGCAACGGCGTGCCCACGAGGTCAAACGCCTTGCGGAAACGCCCTTCCAGAAACCGTTTGTAGGACTCTGGCACGTGTTCCAGTGAGTTGCCGTGGATCACGATCACTGGTGGGTTCATGCCGCCTTGGTGCGCGTAGCGCAGCTTGGGCCGGAACATGCCCCCGCGCTGCGGCGCCTGAAACGCCACCGCTTCCAGCAGCAGGCGCGTCAGCACGGGCGTGGACATCTTGCGCATGGCAGAGGCGTGTGCCAGGCCTATCGACTTCCACACTGGGGCAAGGCCTTGCCGCTTCTGGGCCGAAATCAAGTGCAGTGAGGCAAACTTTAGAAAAGCCAGACGGGTTTCAATTTGCCGCTCGACCTGTTCGCGCTGGTAGGCGTCCACCGCATCCCATTTGTTGATGGCGATGACCACCGCACGGCCGCTCTCCAGAATGAAGCCGGCAATGTGTGCATCCTGGTCGGTCACACCCTGGGTGGCATCCAGCAGCAGCAACACGACGTGGGCATTCTCGATCGCCTGCAGCGTTTTGACGACGGAGAATTTCTCGATCGCTTCGAACACCCGGCCCTTGCGGCGAATGCCAGCCGTGTCGATCAGTTCAAACTTTTGCCCGTTGCGCTCAAACGGCACAGAAATGGCGTCCCGGGTGGTGCCCGGCATGTCAAAAGCCACCAGTCGCTCTTCGCCGAGCCAGGCGTTGATGAGGGTGGACTTGCCCACGTTGGGCCGCCCGGCAACCGCCAGACGAATCACCGTGGGGTCTACCGGCTCCTCTTCTTCACCCTCGGTCGAAAAGCCCGGGATGCTTTCCAGTGCCTTCTCCAGCATGGATCGGATACCCTGACCGTGGGCGCCCGACACGGGCATGACTTCACCCAGGCCCAACTCGAAGAACTCAACGAGTTGAAGGCCTTGGGTCATGCCCTCGGCCTTGTTGGCCACCAGCACCGTGGGCTTGCCCAGGCGGCGCAGATACTGCGCAATTTCGTGGTCCTGGGCACTGATACCCGCGCGTGCATCCACCACAAAAATGACCACATCCGACTCGGCCACAGCCTGCCGGGTCTGCTTGGCCATTTCGCGGTAGATGCCTTCGCTCGCATCGGGCTCAAAGCCACCGGTGTCGATGACGATGTACTCGCTGGAACCCATGCGACCGTTGCCATAGTGGCGGTCACGGGTCAGACCGGCAAAGTCGGCAACGATGGCGTCGCGTGAACTCGTCAGGCGGTTAAACAGGGTGGACTTGCCCACATTGGGGCGGCCCACCAGGGCGATGACGGGTTTCACGGAAAAGGCTTTCGTTCAGGACACCATGTGCAACACGCACACAATCGTCAATTCGTTATTGGGGACGCCAGGCGAAGACACCGCCATTGCGCGTCTGCACCACCAAGGCGTCACCTGCGAGCACCGGCGCCACCAAAATGGCAGAGCCGTCGGCAGTCAGGCGGGTCATTTCGGTCCCATCTTCACGCGACAGCAAGTGCACAAGACCCAGACTGTCCCCGAGCGCCACCACGCGGCCAACGGCCATGGGTGCGGTCAGGCCACGGTGTTTCAACCGGTCTACCTGCCAGCCGCTTTCGCCGCTGGTGCGCTGCCAGGCCAACACACGCCCATCGGATTCGGTGCCGAAAACCAAACGGTCGTCACCGTGCACGCCTGTGGTGCCCTGCGCGGGCCGCGCCCAAGCCACCGTGCCACCACCGGCGTCAATACAAGCCACTGCGGCCGAATAGGCGCGGGCACAAACGCTGTTGCCTACCCGGCTGACGGGGCCCACCACATCGACCAGACGCTCGACCTCATTGGTGCCGCGCGACGTGGCCACCGGGGCGTCCCAGCGAATCGAGCCATTGAGCGGATTCAGACCGACCAAGCGGCCGGCCAAACCTGCCACCAAGGTATCGCCCACGGCAATCAGGGCACCACCCTGGCTCAGCACCAACGGCTCGGCAGGGCGGGACTGGACCCACAACCGTGCCCCGGTCTGACCATCAAAGGCCCGTACCGTGCGGTCTGCGGTCAACACGAACACGCGCTTGCCAGCCACCAGTGGGGCTGTAAACGAGCGAGCAGGCAGGCGCACACGCCAAATTTCTTTGCCTTCACGAATGGTCACAAGGTCGTTGCTTCGCGTGATCACCGCAGCCAAATCACCGTCTGAGCCCACGCCGACAGCGATCGGTTGGGCCAGATTCAGACGCCAGACGTCTTTGCCAGTTGCGGCGTCCAACGCCACCACCGTGCCGGAACCGCCCGCAGCAAACACACGACCGGACACAGCGCGCGGCGCCAACATGGCGTGGGACGCGCCCACCTGCGCAGACCAGGCCAACGTGGTGCCCATGAGAGCGGCCACGGGTGCAAGCTGGGCGGGCTTGGGTTTCTCCGGGCCTGATGAGCATGCCGTGAGCACCAACGCGATCACGGCACCCGATACAACCCATGCCGAACGGCTCAGCCCCCCGCGCACCCCACGAAGCCCACGAAGCCCACGCAGCGCGCTCATCGTGCCACCTCTGCCGTGGTGGCAAGACTGGACACCGAAACACCCAGCGAAGCCAGCTTGACTTCCACCAGTCGGCGGTATTCCGCGCGGTCGCTCAAACCGAGCCAAGCAGCCTGGTACTGCGCCTTGGCCTCTTCGGTTTTGCCCAGGGCCATGAACACGTCGCCCCGGCGGTCTGCCACCAGAGGCTCAAACGACTTCGGCACCGGCGCTTCCAGGGTCTTGAGGGCCTGATCGAAAGCTTTGGCTTCGATGTCCAAGGCCACCAAGCGCAAGCGGGCCACGGCCTTGTAAGCATCGTCCGAAGCTTTCTCAGCCACCCAGGACAGGGCAGCCCGCGCGCCATCGGTCTTGCCAGCATCAAACAGCGTCTTGCCGGCCAGCAACCCGCCCTGTGCTGCAAAGGTGGTGCCGCCAAACTTTTCTTTCATGTCAGACAGCGCGCGTTCCATCCGTTCGGCATCGCTGGCTACAGCCGCCCGCTCCATTTCGTCGTACAGTGCAGCCGCCTTGGTGGCTTGGCTGCGCTGCCAGTAGTTCCAACCGTTCCAGGCCGCCAATGAGCCAAACACAGCAATCAGCACCCAAGTGATGAGGTTGCCGTACCGAGCCCAGAAGTGTTTGATCTGGTCGAGTTGTTCCTGCTCTTCGAGGTCGAGGTGTTTGGCCATGGGTGCTTATGGGTGAATGACAGAGGATTGTAGGCGGCGGCCCGCAACGGGTGAATGCGGTCAAGCGCCGCGCAAGAGATTGGCCCACTGCGCCACATCGGCCAGTGGCTGCAGGGTCTGGGGTGAAAGGTCGGTACCGGCCTGACCGGGTCTTGGGGTCCGCAACGGCTTCAAAGCCAGCATGCCCTGTTGCAACTCGTCCGCACCAAAGATCAAGGCGAAACGGGCGCCACTGGCGTCGGCCTTCTTGAACTGAGATTTCATGCTGCCCATACCCTCGGCACCGCCAGCGTGCATCTGCACCGACACACCAGCCTGGCGCAGCGCACGCAGCACCGGCATGACCAGCGGCACGCTGGCCGCATCGGGAACCACAGCGTAGGCGTCCGGCGTGGGTGGTTCCGGCAAAAGGCCCTGCTCTTTGAGCAATTCCAGAATGCGCTCCATGCCCAGTGCCCAGCCAACCGCGGGCGCGGCCTTGCCGCCAATTTGTTCAAACAGGCCGTCGTAGCGGCCTCCCGCGCACACCGTACCCTGCGAACCGAGCTGTGTGGTCACAAACTCGAATACCGACAGGTTGTAGTAGTCCATGCCACGCACCAGGCGCGGGTTGATACGGTAGGCAAGGCCGTGAGCGTCCAGCAAACCACGCAGCCGACTGAAGTGGTCGAGCGACTCGGCACCCAGATAGTCCATCAGCCGCGGCGCGCCATTGACCAAATCTTGCATGGCCGGGTTTTTGGTGTCCAGAATGCGCAAGGGGTTGCTGTGCAGTCGCCGCTTGGCATCTTCGTCAAGCTGGTCGGCATGGCCTTCCAGGTAAGCAATGAGCGCCTGGCGGTGGGCCATGCGCTCGGCCGGCTGACCCAGGCTGTTGATTTCCAGCTCAATGCCGGTCAACCCCAGTTCAGCCCACAGATCGCAGGCGAGCACGATGAGCTCGGCATCCACATCTGGCCCGGCAAAACCGAGGGCTTCAGCGCCAAACTGGTGAAACTGGCGGTAACGTCCACGCTGCGGGCGCTCATGGCGAAACATGGAGCCCATGTAGTACAGACGCTTGCCGCCATCGTACAGCATGGACGCCTCCACCACGGCGCGCACCACACCGGCGGTGTTTTCAGGCCGCAGGGTGAGCTGCTCACCGTTCAGACGGTCTTCAAAGGAGTACATCTCCTTTTCGACGATGTCGGTCACCTCACCCAGGCCGCGAACGAACAGCGCCGTGGGCTCCACGATGGGCGTGCGCATATTGCGGTAGCCATAGCGGCGCATCAGCGCACGCAGCGTGTCTTCCAGCCACTCCCAGTGCGCGGACGCCGGAGGTGCAATGTCGTTCATGCCTTTGACGGCGGTCAGTTTTTCTGCCATGGATAGTCTTGCGTGTGAGGCACGGCTCCCTGCTGGAGCGGGCCACCGGGCGGCTCGCTGGACCTTCAAGGTCCGCTCAGTCAGGCTGCGGTGCCGTACCGTTTTTCAATGTAGTTTTCAACAATCTGCTGAAATTCGTGCGCGATGCGGTCACCGCGCAGCGTCAGCGCCTTTTCACCGTCAATATAGACCGGCGCGGCGGGCGCCTCGCCGGTTCCAGGAAGGCTGATGCCAATGTCGGCGTGCTTGCTTTCGCCGGGTCCGTTGACGATACACCCCATCACCGCGAGCTTGAGGTTCTCCACGCCGGGGTAACGCACACGCCAGACCGGCATGGAGCCGCGCAGGAAGTCGTCAATCTGCTTCGCCAACTCCTGAAAGGTGGTGCTGGTGGTGCGACCGCAGCCGGGACAAGCAGTCACGCTGGGCACAAACGCACGCATGCCCAGCGCCTGCAATATTTCCAGCGCAATCACCACCTCTTGGGTGCGCGACTCACCCGGCTGCGGCGTGAGCGACACACGAATGGTGTCGCCAATGCCCTGCTGCAGCAGCACCGACAATGCGGCAGCCGAAGCCACGGCTCCTTTGGTACCCATGCCGGCTTCGGTCAGACCGAGGTGCAGGGGGTAGTCGCATCGCAGCGCCAGCGCTTGGTAAACCGCAATCAGGTCTTGCACGCCGCTGACCTTGCACGACAACGTGATGTTGTTACCGCTCAACCCTATGGCTTCGGCCTTTTCCGCTGAATCGAGCGCCGAAGTGATCAAGGCCTCGTACATCACCTGGCGCACATCCCAAGGCTGGCTGCGTTTGGCGTTCACGTCCATCAGGCGGGCGAGCAGATCTTGGTCCAGGCTGCCCCAGTTCACCCCAACGCGAATCGCTTTGTTGTGTCGCGCCGCGATTTCCACCATTTGGCCAAACTGGCGATCGCCCTTGTCGCCGCGACCGACATTGCCCGGGTTGATGCGGTACTTGGACAGCGCCTCGGCACAAGCGGGGTGGTCGCTCAGCAAACGGTGACCGTTGTAATGAAAATCCCCGATCAGCGGCACGTCCACACCCATGCGGTCCAGTTGCTCCCGGATGTAAGGCACCGCCTTGGCTGCTTCGTCGTTGTTGACCGTGATCCGCACCAATTCGGAGCCAGCCAGGGCCAGTTCCTTCACCTGAATGGCGGTAGCTACCGCATCGGCAGTGTCGGTGTTGGTCATGGATTGCACCCGCACCGGTGCACCACCGCCCACGGTCACGTGCCGATCGCCCCAAGACACAACGCCCGGACGGGTGTTGCGCTGCAGCACACGGCTCAGGGGAATGGGCCGCGCCCCGGCATTTTCAGACGAGGTGGCAGTGGCCAGATCAACCCGTTCGACATGTTCCATGGTTATTTCACCTCAAAGCGGGCCACGCCGTTGCGGGCGAAAGACGTGGCGTCAAATGCGCGTCCGCGCACCAGCACATCCGCGTTATCCACCCGACCAATCACCACCGCGTAAGGCGGAGCCGCCGAAAAATCCAACACCTCACCCGACTTGAGCATGCGCTGGATCACGACAACGCCCGCACCGTTCGTTACTTCCACCCAAGAATCCCCGGTGGCGCGAATCATCAGCAATGTGCTGGCGTCTGCCGCTTCAGTTGCGCCAGTTGCAGAAGGGATGGCCGGCGCTGCCACCGCCGACGCCGTGGCCGAGGTCGCGACAGTGGCAGTCGCAGTGGGCAATCCGGCCAGCAGTGCAGGCGCCATGGCCCCGCCTGCACCTGCTGCATCAGCCGCCGCTGGCTGGGCCTGCGAAGTCGCGTCGGGGTTAGCACCCGCAGCGGGTTCCGAAAAAATCGGTGCAACCGATGGGCCGGGGACCACGTCGCCCGCAGGGGCGCTCGCTTCCGGCTCCGAAACCGTGGCCATGTAGGGAAAAAACACCAACACCAGAGCGCCCAGCATCAGCGCAATGGCGACCAGCACCGCGGGGCGCGAAAGCCAACCCACCGGGTTGGCCGATGCACCACCGGAAGCCGCCTTGAAGGGCGTGTTGATGGCCATGCCTGAGTCGCCCAGCTGGCGCGTGACTCCGGCGGGAATTTGCTCAAGAATGGGCGCGGGGTCCACCTTGAGGTGTCGGCAGGCACTGGAGGCCAGCCCGCGCGCAAAGACCATGTCGGGCAGTTCGCTGTACCGCCCTGCTTCCAGCGCTTCCAGTTTTTTGACCGGAACCTTCAAGGCCGCAGCCAGCGCCGCGATGTGAAGCCCTGCCGCCTCCCGAGCCTGGCGCAGCAGCACCGGACGGGGCTCATCGCTGTTCGTCCCATCACGGGCAATCGCCTCTTGAGCTGACCATTCACTCATCAAACGCCCCACGCTGGTAAAAAGTCCACTCTCGCGACTGCGGGTAGCGGCGGCTCAACTGCTGAGCCAACTGTTGCATGGCTTCGGTGTTGCCGAGCCGGCGCTCCACCTTGATGCCCAGCCACAGCGTTTCGGCGTTGGCGAGATCGGAATTGTTCAACCGCCGAATGTAAAACTGAGCTCGCGAGTCATCACCGCGGCGGAACAACAACGAAGCCAGGTTGTAACCGGTGATCGGGTTGCCGGCATCCAGCTCGTAAGAGCGCGCAAAACTGCCTTCGGCCTCTGCGAACTGCCCCATGCGGGTCTGGCAAATCCCTTTGGCCATGTGTGTTTTGGCTTGACCTGCGTAGACCGGGCTGGCCAGCGCACGGGTGAAAAGTTCAACCGCTTGCGCGTTGCGACCCTGCTGACATGAAAACCAGCCGTAGTTGTGCAGGGCATCCGGGTCGCGTGGGTTGATTTGCAAGGCGCGCTGAAAGCTCTCTTCGGCCAGGCGGCTGTTGTTCAGGCGCATGTACACCAACCCACGCAAGACAAAAGCCGGACCATAAGTCGGGTCGGCAGCCAGCGACTGTTTGATTTCATCCAGGGCCACGGTGGTCTGGCCCTGCTCGAAATAGCCAGAAGCCAACTCCAGACGCAGCCGCGCCCGCTTGCGGGCATCGGGCTCGTCAAAATCGGTTACCGGCTCGGCGGAAGCGGTCGTGGCGCCCACGCCACCCGCGCAACCGGTGAGGGACAACTGAGCCCAGGCCAGCAGCATCAAAAGCAACAGCCAGCTCAGCGCGCGGCGCAAAGCGCCATACGGCCTGAAGCCGTTTGGCGTTCGTGACCCCGGGCGAATCGCTTGTGTCATGTCTGTCTTTCTCGTGCGGAAGGATGGAACTGTATGGGCTGCTCGACGACCGTGCGCCGCTGGGCCAGCCGCTGCGCTGCGTTGGTGCGGTCCAGCACATCGCCAGCGAGTTGCCCGCAAGCGGCATCAATGTCATCGCCGCGCGTTTTGCGCACTGTCGTCACCAGACCACCTTCGTTCAGGATGTGACCAAACCGCAGCACCACGGCACGGGGCGAACACTTGAGGCCAGAATCCGGAAATGGATTGAAGGGAATGAGGTTGATCTTGCATGGCACACCGCGTGCACCGTGACCTTTGACGAGGGCCAGCAGTTGCTGTGCGTGCTCGGGTTGGTCGTTCACACCCTCGAGCATGCAGTATTCGAACGTGATGAAATCGCGTGGCGCGGCTGGCAGATAACGCAGGCACGCGTCCAGCAATTCAGCGATGGGGTATTTGCGGTTCAGCGGCACCAGAGAATCGCGCAAGGCGTCGTTGGGCGCGTGTAGGGACACGGCCAAAGCCACGGGACAATCTTTGGCCAAGCGATCCATCATGGGCACCACGCCCGAAGTGGACACCGTGACGCGCCGGCGGGACAAGCCATAGCCGTGGTCGTCCAGCATCACGCGGAGCGCGGGCACCAGGGCGCTGTAGTTTTGCAGGGGCTCGCCCATGCCCATCATCACCACATTGGTAATCACGCGGGCGGTTTTGCCCTGGTGATTGCGCAAGAAATGTTCAGCATGCCACAACTGCGCCACGATCTCACCGGTGGTGAGGTTGCGCGAAAAACCTTGGTGACCAGTGGAGCAAAAACGGCATCCCACAGCGCAGCCGGCTTGGGATGAAATGCACAGGGTGCCGCGATCCTCTTCGGGGATAAAGACGGTTTCAACAGCGTTCCCGCCGCCCACGTCAAACAGCCATTTGATGGTGCCATCCGCAGAATCCTGCCGCGAAAGCACGGGCAGATCGGTGATGTGGCACACGGCGGGAAGCTTCTGGCGCAGGCTGCGTGCGAGGTCGGTCATTTCTTCGAAACGGGACGCCCCCTTTTGATGAATCCAGCGAAACAGCTGAACGGCACGAAACCGCTTTTCGCCCAGCTGCTCGCAAAAGGCGGCCAGGCCTTCCAGATCGAAGTCCAGCAGATTGGCCGTCATGAGAGCCACGTGGCGCCCACACGCCTCCCGCTGGCCGACACCCGCCGGGCGGACAGCGACACAACGTGGAGCGTGCCGGCCATGTTCAACGCGAGTAAACGTTCATGCCAGCAAAGAAGAACGCGATTTCGGCGGCAGCCGTCTCAGGCGCGTCCGAACCGTGCACGGCGTTGGCATCGATGCTGTCAGCAAAGTCGGCGCGGATGGTGCCCGCAGCGGCTTTCTTGGGATCGGTGGCACCCATCAGATCGCGATTTTTGGCAATCGCGCCTTCGCCTTCCAGTGCCTGGATCATCACGGGGCCGGAGATCATGAAGTCCACCAGGTCCTTGAAGAAAGGGCGCTCTTTGTGCACACCATAGAACGCTTCGGCTTCACCGCGCGACAGATGGACCATACGGGCAGCCACAACCTTCAGGCCAGCCGCTTCGAAACGGGCGTAAATCTGGCCAATGACGTTTTTGGCAACGGCGTCGGGCTTGATGATGGAGAGGGTGCGTTCGATGGCCATGTTTTTCCTTGAATTGACAAATAAATGATGATGTTTTTCGCTCAGTCGCAAAGCCCACGATTCTACATTGCCCACATGAAATTCCCGGGACACGGGTTGGGCTGCAGCCTGCGCAAATCACCGCACACAGAGCCCGAAGATTGTGGGTCAGCGGCTGCTGGAGCGCCCACCACCCGAACCACCGCCGCCACCCCGGCGTCGACCACCGGCCGGCCGGCTGGACTCTTCCTCGCGCCGGCGCTGCAGTGCGTCCTGGCCGATGTAGCCATAGGAAGTTTTCATCGGATCGGGCTGCGAAGACCCTCCACCCTGCCCTTTGCCGCTGCGGCCTTTGGGCGCATTCGGACTGGCCGCAGGGGTGCCAAACATGCTGCTACGACGCACCGCGGGGGCTTCGCCCCGGCTTCCAGCGGGGTTGCCATAGTTGCGACCACCGGTTTTGGGTGCCTGTTTGCCACGGGCACCTGGGTGGCGCCCGGCCGGACGGACTGCTCGATCCGAGCCAGCACCTGGCGCTGGCATGCCGGCGGCTTTCGTAAGTCGGTCGATGTCTTGCTGATCCAACTCCACCCAGACGCCGCGCTTGAGACCCCGCGGCAGCATCATCGCGCCGTAGCGGATACGGATGAGCCGGCTGACCGCATGGCCCACCGCTTCAAACATGCGGCGCACCTCGCGGTTACGGCCTTCACCAATGGTCACGCGGTACCAGCAATTGGCCCCTTCGCCACCGCCGTCTTCAATGCTGGCGAACTGGGCCATGCCGTCATCAAGCCGCACGCCGTCCAGCAGCCGCTGCTTTTCCTCATTGGACAGCGCACCCAGCACGCGCACAGCATATTCGCGCTGCAGACCAAAACGCGGGTGCATCAGGCGGTTAGCCAACTCGCCGGAGTCGGTCAACAGCAGCAAGCCTTCGGTGTTCAGGTCGAGTCGGCCCACCGACTGCCACTTGCTCTGGTAAAGCCGCGGCAGTCGGCGAAACACGGACGGGCGGTTTTGCGGGTCGTCATGCGACACCACTTCGCCCGCGGGCTTGTGGTAGGCCAGGACGCGCGGTGGCGGTGGCGTCATGCGCACCCGAACCTGCTTGCCGTTGACCCGAATCACATCACCCAGCTGAATGCGCTGGCCGACGTGCGCGGGCTCGCCGTTGACCGAAATGCGGCCTTCCAGGATGAGTTGCTCCATTTCAAGACGCGACCCCATGCCGGCCTGCGCCAGCACCTTGTGCAACTTGGGCGACTCGGCTTGTGGCGCGAGCACGCGCTTGGTTGGCAGTGGCAGATCCAGCGCCTGCTCGGCGTCAAACGCGCCACTAACCACGTCGTCGAACTGCAGCGCCTCGGCCTCCGCTGAGCGCTGGAGGGGTGGGGTTTTGGAGGCGGCAGGCTGCGACGCGGCTGCGGACGCACCCACCTCAGCCGAAGCCTCGGACGCGGTTTCTGGCGTGGCGTCAGTCGGATTGTTTGGGGTTTGTGCCGGGTTCATGGTGTTCCTGTGGGGACGGTTCCAACATCAGTGGGTCGGATACGGGGGCGGAGAAAAGGGTACCCGGGGCGCCGGGCGGCGGTTGGTTGCTGCCTGGCGCATCAAAGGGGAGATCGGCGGCGTCAAGCTGAAAGCCTGAGGCCAGCGATTCAAAGTCCAGGCGGTCAAGCGCAGACTCCTGCACCTCAGTGCCATCCAGCGGGGGCAGCTGATCGAGCGAAGCCAGGCCAAGGTCGTCAAGAAACTGACGCGTGGTGGCGAACAAAGCGGGCCGACCCACTGTCTCCCGATGGCCAATCACCTCGACCCAGCCCCGATCCTCCAACTGTTTGAGGATCAAGGAATTGATGGTGACACCTCGGATGTCTTCCATGTCGCCACGCGTGACGGGCTGGCGGTACGCAATGATGGCCAACGTTTCCATGGTGGCACGGGTGTATTTGGGCGGCTTCTCGGGGTGCAGCCGGTCAAGGTAGGGTCGCAATTCGGGACGACTCTGAAAGCGCCAGCCACTGGCCACCTGCACCAGCTCAACCCCACGACCGGTCCATTCAGACTGAAGGTCAGCCAGGAGGGTTTTGAGCGTGTCAGACGACACTTCCATGTCAAACAGCACGCCCAGATCCCGCACGGTCAGCGGCTGTGGCGCGCAAATCAATGCGGTCTCTAGGACGCGCTTGGCATCCGCGGTATTCATCGTGTGTAGCTGTCTAAAACCGGCTGGCGGCTCGGGCGGGGTAAGAAATCACCATGCAAACGCCGGGCGGGGGTGGAACCCATCAAGGCCACACCCCGGCAAACGTCCGACTCATCAGACTTCAGCAAAGCTCGGCAGACTGGGCTGCGCGGAGCGCTGGCAAGCGTCAGGATGCTGGGGAAAGGGGGTGCTGCAATGTCATGCGCCCCACCAAGGCCTGAAAACAGAGGCACTTGGTATCAACCCAGCGATGCCTCATTGTACCGGAGCCCGCTTTGCTCCAGCGCATCCTTGAAATCATCGGGCGGTGCCGACTGAAAGTCCAGGGGCTGCCCACCTGTCGGATGCACCAGGCGCAAGCGCGCGGCATGCAGCGCCTGGCGTCCCATGCCCCACAACGTCCGACCGCCGTACAGCGCGTCGCCCACCAACGGGTGACCCAACCACGCCATGTGCACGCGAATCTGGTGGGTGCGGCCGGTGTGCAATTTACAGGCGACCAGACAGGCCTGGTCGCCGCTATCCAGCAATCTGAAAGTGGTCTGGGCTGGCTTGCCAGAGGCACCGTCTCGCAGCACCACAGCCATGCGCAGGCGGTTTCGGATGTCGCGCCCGATGTGCTGGTCCACGCCCTGTTCCACTGTCCCGGTCCAACGCCCATGCCCCAGCGCCAGGTACTGCCGATTGACCTCGCGCGCGGCGATGGCACGCACCAACGCTTCAACCGCCTGGCGGCTTTTGCCCACCAGCATCAGGCCCGAGGTATCTTTGTCCAGCCGGTGAACGATGCCCGCGCGCGGCAAGCTGGCCGCGCCGGCGTGGTGGGCCAGCAGGCCATTGAGCAGTGTGCCGCTCCAGTTGCCTGCGGCGGGGTGTACCACCAATCCAGCGGGTTTGTTGATCACCAGCAGGTTGGCGTCCTCAAACACCACATCCAGCTTCATAGCCTGGGGCACAAAGGCCATGGCCTGCTGGGTGGCGCGAAGTTCCACCTGAAGCCGGTCACCTGCAGCAATGCGAGCAGCCTGCTTGAGCACGACAGCTCCGCGCAACTGCACTGCCCCGTCGGCCATGAGTTGCTGCAGGTAGGATCGCGAGAACTCGGGGATCAAGCGGGCCAACACACGGTCGACGCGCCAACCATGCATGTCGGCGGGCACCTCGCACAAGCGAACTTCGACTTCAACCCGCCCTTCTTCCACCGCAGACAGCTCATCCAGTGCATCATCGAGTGCTGGCGTGAACGGTGACGCCCCCGTCGATATAATTTGAGTGGCCAAAACCTGGTTGTTCCGTTGTAAAGGTATGCGAGTGATGCTTCCGTCCAGATTATCTGCTGTGTCACTGTGTCTGATAGGGGTCGCCTTTGTGCTGTCTGGATGCGGCAGCACCAAAACAGTCGACGAAACCGCCGGCTGGAGCCCCAACAAGCTCTACAGTGAAGCACGCGACGAACGGGATGCCGGCAACTTTGAAAAAGCCATCACGCTGTTTGAAAAGCTTGAAGGTCGCGCCGCAGGCACGCCACTGGCACAGCAAGCTCAACTTGACAAGGCGCACACCCACTACAAGGCGGGCGAGCCAGCCCAGGCCCTTGCGGCCATTAACCGTTTCATGCGGCTGCACCCGTCCAGTCCAGCGCTTGATTACGCTTTGTACCTGAAAGGCCTCGCCACCTTCAACGACAACCTGGGCCTGTTTGGCTCACTGTCGCGCCAGGACCTCTCAGAACGCGACCAGAAAGCGGCCAAAGAATCGTTTGAGGCATTCCGCGACCTGATCACACGTTTTCCCGATTCGCGATACGCCCCCGACGCGCGCTCGCGCATGACTTACATCGTCAATTCGCTTGCTCAGTACGAGGTGCATGTGGCCCGGTATTACCACAGCCGCGGCGCCCACCTGGCTGCCATTGGCCGCGCCCAGACCGCCCTGGTGGACTACACTGACGCGCCGGCGTTGGAAGAAGCCCTGTTCATCCTGATCCAGTCTTACGATGCACTGGGCATGACACAGCTGCGCGACGACGCACGCCGGGTAATGCTGGCCAGCTTCCCCAACAGCGAGTACCTGAGCAAGGGCTTCAAAAGCGCCAGCGATCCTTGGTGGAAAGTCTGGTAAGACTGGTGTGGTGTTCGCTTCTTGATGGAGCTTATGAAGCGGGTGCATTTCCAATGCTCTACTGCGAGCAAACGGAGAGAGCCAGTGCGAGTTGCCCCCGAGATTGTGTTGACCGACGAAGAGCGAGCCGAG
>JAGXSV010000039.1 GCA_018333605.1 Hydrogenophaga sp.
GGCACCGAGCGGCCAATCGCACGCGCGGTCTGCTCCATGCTCAAGCCGTAATCCAGCGGCAGCACCACGGCTTGCGCCTGTCGCAATTGCTCAATCGTGTGCGCTTGCGCCAACACTTCGCGCGCCCACTCCAAGTTGTCCGCACCCCTCGCAGTTCTCGCCATGTCCATCTCCTTGAAGAAATCGTGACATGTATATTATTTATCTAATGAACTGGAAATCGAGTTACACAACTCAAACAGTGGCCTGTTGCGCGGGCTCCACCGTCAATGCATCACTTCGGTTTGGACATGAGCAAACTTCATACGCAGCGCGCGCCATCCACTTCCAAGCAGACGCCTGAAATGAAGGCAGCCTCGCTGCTGGCTAGGTACAGCACAGCGTTGGCCACATCGAGCGGCGTCGAAAAGCGCCCCAACGGGATGGTGGAACGGAACTTGTTCAAGCGCTCCTCGGTGAGCTCGCCACCAGCGAACGACGGTCCCAGCGTGGTGAACGGGTTCATCACCGGGTTGATGCAGTTCACCCGGATGTTCTCAGGCCCCAGCTCGGCCGCCAGCGACTTGCTGGTGGTGATGACGGCGCCCTTGGAGCCGTTGTACCAGGTGAGGCCCGGGCGGGGGCGCACGCCGGCGGTGGAGGCGATGTTGATGAAACTGCCACCGCCATTGGCGCGCAGCGCCGGCACGGCGTGCACGGCAGCCAGGTAGATGCTCTTGACGTTGACCGCGTAGCAGCGGTCGAAGTCGTCTTCGCTCACGTCCAGCGCCGGCTGGTTGCGGTGCGTCCAGCCGGCGTTGTTGACCATCACGTTGAGCTTGCCGTGGAGGTTCAGCGTGGTCTGCACCAGCGTCTTCACGTCGGCGGACTTCGTGACATCGGCGGCGACGAACGTGGCTTGCCCGCCGGCGGCCACGATGTTTGCGACCACGCGTTGACCGTTGGCCACGTCGATGTCGTTCACGATGACCTGGGCACCCTCTTCGGCCAGTCGTTGGGCGATGCCCTCGCCGAAGCCGCTGCCCGCGCCGGTGACGATGATGGATAGGTTCTTGACTCGCATGGTGTGGTGTCCTCGTGAGGTTCAGCCGTGGCGGAAGGCCACGGTTTTAAGGGTGGTAAAGCCGTACAGGGCTTCGAAGCCTTTTTCGCGTCCGTGGCCAGAGGACTTGACGCCGCCAAACGGCAACTCCACACCACCGCCCGCGCCGTAGTTGTTGACGAACACCTGGCCGGCGCGCACGCGTCGGGCCATGCGGAACTGGCGCGCGCCGTCGCGCGTCCACACGCCGGCCACCAGGCCAAACGGCGTGGCGTTGGCGAGCTGCACCGCGTCGTCTTCGTCGTCGAAGGCCATGCCCGAGAGCACGGGGCCAAACACCTCCTCCTGCGCCAGCCGGTGGTCCACCGGCACGTCGCGCAGCAGCGTGGGTGCGGCGTAAAAGCCCGAGGCTGCGGCTTCGTCCGCCACGCGTCCCTGCGCCACCGTGGCGATACCGTCGGCACGCGCCTGGTCGAGGAAACCGCGCACGCGATCCTGCTGGCTTTGGCGGATCAGCGGGCCCAGATCGAGGTCCATCGCGGGCGGGCCGGCGCGCAGGGCGGTGAAGGCTTCACCCACCCGCTGCAGCGCCGATTCGTAGATGCCGCGCTGCACCAGCAGACGCGAACCGGCGCTGCAGGTCTGGCCGCTGTTTTGCACGATGGCGTTGACGATGAAGGGCAGGGCGGCGTCCACATCGGCGTCGTCAAACAGGATCTGCGGCCCTTTGCCACCCAGCTCCAGCGTCACCGGGCAATGGCGTTCGGCCGCCGCCTGCTGAATCAGCGTGCCCACGCGCGGGCTACCGGTGAAGCTGATGTGGTCTATACCGGGATGGCGCGCCAGCGCGTCGCCCACCTCGTGGCCGTAGCCGGTGACGATGTTGATCGCGCCGGCTGGAAAACCCACCTCAGCCGCCAGCGCCGCCACGCGCAGCAGCGACAGGCAGGCGTCTTCCGACGGCTTGACCACACACACATTGCCCGCCGCCAGCGCGCCGCCCACGCTGCGGCCGAAGATCTGCATCGGGTAATTCCAGGGAATCACATGGCCGGTAACCCCATGCGGCTCGCGCCAGGTGAGCACGCTGTAGCCATCCAGATAGGGAATCGTTTCGCCGTGCAGCTTGTCGCCGGCGCCAGCGTAGAACTCGAAGTAGCGCACCAGCGCCAGCGCGTCGGCTCTGGCCTGCTTCACCGGCTTGCCGCAATCACGCTGCTCCAGCGCGGTGAGTTCGTCGGCGTGTTCGGCCACTTTGGCGCTGAGTTTCATCAGCAGGCGGCCGCGCTCGGCGGCGGTGAAGCGGGCCCAGGTTGTGTCCAGGCAGTGGCGTGCGGCGGTCACCGCCGCGTCGATGTCGGTCGCGTTGCCGCGCGCCAGGGTGTCGAAGGTCTCGCCGTTGGCGGGATCGATCACCGGCAGCGTCTGGCCGCTGGTCGAGCGCGCGGCGGTGTTGGCAATGAAATGCAGCGCCATGGCCTTCGGTCCTGTGGCTCGGTTACTGCGGCCCGATGGCCGGGCCAATCACCGGCTGCACCACAGGCGGTTTGTCGAACACCGCGTCGCGCAGGGCCAGCGAGATGGAGGGGACGTAAGTGATCACCATCAGGCAGCCGATGATGACCATCACGAACGGCAGCAGGTGGCCGATGATGCGATCCAGCGAAATCCTCGCCACGGTGCAGGCGGCGAACAGGTTCACGCCAAACGGCGGCGTGATCATGCCCAGCGCCAGGTTCACCACCATGATGATGCCGAAGTGCACCGGATCGATACCGAAGTAAATGGCCACGGGCACCAGGATGGGCGCCAGCACGATGATGGCGGCCGAGGTCTCGATGAACATGCCGATCACGAACAACGCCACGTTCACACCCAGCAGGAACATGCCGGGCGATTGCAGCACCGCGGTGAGCCACTGGCCGATGGCGTCGGGAATGCCGGCGCGGGTGATGAGGAAGGCGAACAGGCCGGCGTTGGCGATGATGAACATGATCACCGCGCTGGAAATCACCGACTTGCGCAGCACCACCACGATGTCGACCAGCTTGAGCTCGCGGTGAATCACCAGCCCCACCACCAGCGCATAAAACACCGCAATCACCGAGGCCTCGGTGGGTGTGAAGATGCCGCCGTAAATACCGCCCAGAATGACGACGGGCATCAGCAAGGCCCAGCCCGCGTTGAGCGTGGCGGGCCAGACACCCAGGCGACCATCGCCGTCGTTTTTGCCCAGGCCCTTGTAGCGGCACCACAGGTGCACAAAGATCATCAGTGTCACGCCGATGAGCAAGCCAGGGCCGAAGCCGGCGATGAACAGCTCGCCGATCGACACCTCGGCCGCCACGCCAAACAGAATCAGCGGGATGGACGGCGGAATGATGACCCCAAGCTCGGCCGACGTGGCCTGCACCGAGGCCGCGTAGCCCACCGGGTAGCCGTGCTTGACCAGGGCCGGGATCAGGATGGCGCCAATGGCAAACGTGGTGGCCACCGAGCTGCCCGAGACGGCGGCGAAGATCATGCAGGTGAGCACGCAGGTCATGGGCAGGCCGCCTTGCACGCCGCCCACCAGCGACTTGGCAAAGTCCACCAGCCGACGCGAGATGCCGCCGGTCTCCATCAGGTTGCCCGCCAGAATGAAGAAGGGGATGGCCAGCAGCGGAAACTTGTCGATGGCGCTGAACATCTCCTTGGGCACCAGGATCAGCTGGTTCGGGTCGAACAGCGCAATGCCCAGCACGGCCGAGCTGCCAATCGCCACCGCGATCGAGATGCTGAAGGCAAAACACACCATCATGGTGATGAGAAGGGTCAAGGGCATGAACGTGTCCTGGAGAAAGTGGGAAGCGACGTGGTGCGGAGGGCGGGCGCGGTCACTGAGCCGTTTCGAGTTCCTGGTTCTGCGGGTCCAGGTGGTGGGCCAGCGTGGCCAGAATGCCCAGCAGGGCGCCCACCGGCACCGCAGCGTAGGCCCACGACATGGAGATCTCCATGCTGGCAAAGGTTTGGAAGCGCACGCGCCAGACCAGGTCGATACCGAACCACAGCACGGTCGAGAAGAAAGCGATGTTCACGCCCGAGATGATTCGGCGCACGATGCGCCGCCAGGCGCCCCGCGACAGGCGCAGCATCAGGTCCACTGAGACCAGCGCGCCCTTGCGCACGGCCACCGCCATGCCCAGCATCACGGTCCAGATCAGCAGCCGACGCATGGCCTCTTCGGTGAAGGTCGAGGGCTGAGAAAAGACGAAGCGCGTGACCACCTGCCACAGCCCCAGGCAGGCGATGACCGCCAGCAAGAAACAGGCGACGTGCAGGCAGGCGCCGGTGATCCAGCGATCGAGCGTGAGGATGAAGGGTTTCATGGCGGCGAACACAGATCGGTGGAAAGGGGCGACAACAGGCAAGCGGTGAACAACCGACGCCGTTACCTGAAAAGGAAACTCAACCAGCACCACCGCGGGTCCGGCTGCGCCGAACCCGCGGTGGTGCCCCCAGGGTGCTGAGGGCTCGCCGCAAGCGCGGCGAAAGAACTTACCGGACCGCCTGGATTGCAGCGATCTTGTCGGCGCCGAACTCTTTGGCGAAGTTGGCGTAGGCCGGTGCGACCGCCCGACGGAAGCTCTCGCCGTTGACCTTCTCGATCACCTGCATGCCTTCGGCGCGCAGCTGGGCGATGCCGCTGGCCTCGTCGTCGTTCACTTTTTTGCGCTGGGCCGCTGCACCCTTCCTGGCAGCGGCGGTGAAGACGGCTTTGTCGGCGTCAGACAGCTTGTTCCACACCGCGGGCGACAGGATGAGCGCGGCAGGCGAATACACGTGGCCGGTCAGTGACAGATGTTTTTGCACCTGAGAAAACTTGCTGGCCAGGATCACGGGAATCGGGTTTTCCTGACCATCGACGGTGCCTTGCTGCAGCGCGGTGAACAGCTCGGGGAAGGGCATCGGGGTTGGCAGGATGCCAAACGTCTTGTAGCCATCCATGTGCACCTTGTTTTCCATGGTGCGCATCTTCAGGCCCGCAGCGTCTTCGGCGTTGTTCAGCGGCCGTTTGTTGTTCGTCATGTGGCGGAAGCCGTTTTCGGTCCAGGCCAGGTTGATCAGGCCTTTGGCGGCCATCTTCTTCTGCAGGTCTTGGCCAATCGGGCCGTCCATAACCTTGCGCGCGTGGTCGTAGTCGCGGAACAGGAAGGGAATGTCCACGATGCGAACTTCAGGCACGAAGTTGCCCAGCGGGCCGGTGGAGGTGTTCACCAAGTCTTGCGTGCCCAGTTGCACCGCTTCGATCTGCTCGCGCTCACCGCCGAGTGCCGACGACGGGAATTGCTGGCACTTGAAGCGGCCCTGGGTGCCCTTTTCCATTTCTTCGCAGAACACGGTGGAGCCCACGCCGTAGTGCGAGGTGGCCGAGGTGGCGTAGCCGATCTTCAGGATGGTTTGGGCCTGTGCGCCGGTGGCGGCAGCGGCCAGCACGGCGGCCAGGGCGAGGGGTTTCAACAGAGCTTTCATCTCAGGTCTCCTAGGTGGTTTTGATGACGGAACGGGAACGGAACACTCAAAGACCGAGCCGCTGGCGCGCGGCTGGGTGGGTCACGGCTTCGGTGTGGTGTTGCACGTACTGGCGCAACACGCTGCCGAAATCGGGATCAGGGGACAGGCCCAGCGCGGCGGCACGCGGGCTCTCGAAGCGGGAAGGCCAAGCCTGCACAATTTTTTTCACCGCCGCATCGGGCTCATCCCGAATCAGCGACAGCACCTCGGGGCCGACCAGGTCCTGCAACGCCTGCAGCATCTGGCGCACGCTGACCGTGAGCGCCGGCAGGTTGATGGCGGTGCGGCCACCAAAGGCATCCCGGCTGGCCTCGGCCACGGTCAGGATGCCGGCGATGGTGTTGGCCGGCGAGGAAAGGGCCACTTCGGTGTCCCGGTCCACCGGGCACACGCTGGGCTGGCCGGCCAGCGGCTCGCGGAACAGGCCGGAGAGAAAGCTGGAGGCCGCGCCATTGGGCCGACCCGGGCGCACCGAGACCGTCATGAGCCGGGCGGCACGCCCGTCGATGAAGCCTTTTCGGGTGTAGTCGGCCACCAGCTGCTCGCAGACAAACTTGTGGATGCCGTAGCTGGACTGCGGCGTGGGCAGGGTGTCGTCGCGCACCACGGCGGGCAGAGGTACGGCGGCGTCGCTGCCGAAGACCGCCACCGAGCTGGAGAAGAAAAACAGGGGCGGCGGATGACCGGCGAGCGTTTGTGCGCGGCAGGCGTCAAGCAGGCGGCGCGTGGTGTCCAGGTTGGCGTGCAGGCCGAGGTCGAAGTTGGCCTCGCATTCGCCGGACACGGCGGAGGCCAGGTGGAACACCGCGTCCCAGCGTTGCGCCATGAGGGCGGGAATTTGCGCCAGCAGGTCACCGGTGTGGTGGCGCACGCTGGCGTCGGCCAGCAGCGCTGTGTCGCGCGGAGGCACCAGGTCGGCCAGCATCAGTTGGTGGATGGGTTGGCCGCGCAGCGTGCCTTGCTGCAGCAGGGTGCGGGCGAGTCGGTCGCCGAGGAAGCCGGCGCCGCCGGTGATGAGGATGTTCATGCGTGTGATTTCCGGGAGGCCTGGTAAAGGTGTAGCCAGTCCAGGCCTTCGCTGGTGCCGGCCTTGGGGCGGTATTCGCAGCCCACGAACCCACCGTAGCCGAGCGTGTCCAGCAGGTCGAACAGGTGGGGAAAGTTCACTTCGCCCCCATCGGGCTCGTGGCGGTCGGGCACACCCGCGATCTGCACATGGCCCACGCCGTCAAGGTGCTTCTGCAGGCGCTTGCTCAGGTCGCCTTCCATGATCTGGCAGTGGTAGAAGTCCATCTGCACTTTCAGGTTTGGCGCGCCGACCTCGGCGAGCACGTCGTGCGCGTGTTGCTGCAGGCTCAGGAAATAGCCCGGCATGTCGCGGCTGTTGATCGGCTCGATCATCAGACTCACGCCCAGCGGCGCCAGGCTGGCGGCGGCGTGGCGCAGGTTGTTCACATACGTGGCGTGGCAGGCGGCGGCACCGCTGCTTGCGGGCACCAGGCCGGCCATGGCGTGCACGCGGCGACAGCCGGTGGCTTCGATCCAGGGCAGGGCATGGTCCAGCGCGGCGGCGAACTCGGTCTCCCGCCCGGGGTGGCAGGCCATGCCGCGTTCACCGGCGGCCCAGTCACCCGGCGGCAGGTTGAACAGGGCTTGTGTGAGGCCGTGGTCTTTCAGGCGCGCGGTGATCTCGCCCGGCGCGTGTTCGTAGGGAAAGAGGTACTCCACCGCGTCGAAGCCGTCGCGCGCGGCCGCAGCAAAGCGGTCGAGGAACGGCACCTCGGTGTACATCATGGTCAGGTTGGCGGCGAAGCGGGGCATGCTGTGGCGGTGTTCCGTGTCACCAGGGGGTGTTGAATCGGGCCTGAAGTTCGCTGATCTGCGCTTGGGTCAGGGGTTCGGTGCGGCGCTCGGTCATCAGCCACAGGCGCGCGGTTTCTTCGAGTTCTTCGATTAACGCCATGGCGCTGGCCGGGCTGTCGTGCCACACGGTGGGGCCCAGGCGCTCCAGCATCACCGCGCGCAGAGGCCGATGCGCCTTGGCGATGAGCGCGGCCACATCGTCGGCCACGCTGGCGTCGCCCGGCACGCGGTAGGGCACCAGGGGTACATGGCCCACCTTCATGAGTTGATACGGCGTGAGCGGCGGCAAGATGTCGTCATGGCGCCATACGCCTTGCAGAGTGAGCGCCACAAGATGCGTGGAGTGCGTGTGCAGCACGCAGTGCGCAGCCGGTGCGGTGGCGTAGATGCGGCGGTGCAGGGTGAGCGTCTTGCTGGCGCGCTCACCGCCCAGGGCGCTGCCGTCTTGGCCCACCCAGGCCAGTTGTGCGGGGTCGAGAAAACCCAGGCAGGCGTCGGTGGGGGTGATGAGGAAGCCGCCGCCTTGCTCGGCCGTGAGGCGCACGCTGATGTTGCCGGCGGTGGAGTGCACCAGACCGCGCTGGAACAGGCTGGCGCCCACGCGGGCCACCTCGGCCCGCACGGTGTCTTGCGCGGTGGGTGCTGGCTGGCTCACAGCGCCACCCCCGCTTGCTGCAGCGCCTGGGCGAAGAAATCGACACCGCCGAAGTTGCCCGACTTGAGCGCCAGTTGCACCGCCTCGCTGCTGCCGGCCAGGGTGGCCTGTGTCCAGGGCACGCCCGGGCAGATGGGCGCGCCGATGCGCAGCTGCTGCACGCCCAGGGCCTGCACCACCGCGCCCGAGGTTTCGCCCCCGGCCACCACCAGGCGGCGCACGCCGGCCTGCACCAGGCCTTGGGCAATGCGGGCCAGCGCGTTTTCAACCAGCTCGCCAGCGGCCTGCACACCCAGCGCTTGCTGCACCGCGCGCACGCTCTCGGGTGCGGCGGTAGCGTAGACCAGCACCGGGCCTTGCGCCAGCGCCTGCGTGGCCTGGGCCAGCACCGTGTCGGCGCTTTGCCCGCCCTGGTGAAGTGCCAGCGGATCGATCTGCAAGGCGCTGCGGCCAGCGGCCAGCCACTGCGCGACCTGCGCGTTGGTGGCTTCTGAACACGAGCCCGAAACCACCGCGCCGGGGCCTTGCAGAGTGTCCAGATCGGCGGCGTTGGCCTTGGGCATGAACCAGCCGCGCCGCGCATACGCGGGCGGCAGGCCCAGCGCCACGCCCGACCCGGCGGTGATCAGGGGCAGCTCGGCGCAGGCCTCGGCCAGTGTGAGCAGGTGCTCGTTGCTCAGGGCATCGGCCACCGCGATCGCCACGCCGTCGGCCCGCAGCCGGGCCATGCGCGCCTGCGTGGCGGGCCCGCCGCCGTCGAGTGTGTCGTGGCGCAGCAGGCCCACCGTGTGGCTCGTCTGCGCCTGCAGCACGCGCACCAGGTTCGCGTCGGTCATGGGTGTGAGAGGGTGGTTGCGCATGCCCGAATCACTCAGCAGCGCATCGCCCACAAACAGGTGGCCGCGGAACACGGTGCGGCCGTTCTCCGGAAACGCGGGGCAGGCGATCGTGAAGTCGGTGCCGAGCGCGGCCATGAGCGCGGCGGTGACCGGGCCGATGTTGCCCTGCGGCGTGGAATCGAAGGTGGAGCAGTATTTGAAATAGGTCTGCCGCGCGCCCGCGGCGCGCAAGGCGGCCAGCGCGGTGAGGCTCTGCGCCACCGCGTCGGCCGGGGCCACGGTGCGCGTCTTGAGCGCGACCACCACCGCGTCGGCCTGCGGCAAGCCGTCGTGGGGCACGCCGAGCACCTGCACCGTGTGCATGCCGGCGCGCACCAGCATGCTGGCCACGTCGGTGGCGCCGGTGAAGTCGTCTGCGATGACGCCGAGGATCATGCCGGCGCCTGTGCCGTGGGTGCGGGCGAAGGCAGCTCGATGCCAGCCAGTTGGGCGTAGTACTTCACCACGGCCGAGTCGTCTTCAGCGCCCAGGCCCATGGCCGCGGTGGACAGGTAGAGCTGGTGCGCGGCGGCGGCCAGCGGCAGCGGAAACTTGAGCTGGCGCGCGGCGTCGAGCACGATGCCCAGGTCCTTGATGAAGATGTTCACCGCCGAGAGCGGCGTGTAGTCGCCGTCGAGGATGTGCGGCACGCGGTTCTCGAACATCCAGCTCATGCCGGCGGAATTGCAGATCACCTCGTACAGTTGGCGCGGCTCGGCACCGGCGCGCATGCCCAGGGCCATGGCTTCGCAGGCGGTGGCAATGTGCACACCCGCCAGGTGCTGGTTGACCATCTTCACGGTGGAGCCCACGCCGGCCTTGTCGCCCAGGCGGTAGACCTTGCCGGCAAAGGCCTCGAGCACGCTGCCGGCGGCGGCGAAGGCTTCGGGCTGACCCGAGGCCATCACCGTCATCTGCCCAGCCGCGGCTTTTTTCGCACCACCCGACACCGGGCCGTCGATCAGCCAGTGGCCGGTGGCCAGCAGGCGCTGTTCCCACACCGGGGGCAGGGCAGGGTCGACGGTGGCCGAGCACACCACCACGCCGCCTTGCTTCAGGGTCGAGGCCACGCCTTGCGCGCCGAACAGCACGTCTTCGGTCTGCGCCGCGTTGACCACCAGCACCAGAACCACGTCGCAGTGGCCGGCCAGTTCGGCCACGCTGGCGGTGGCGCGGCCGCCCGCTCGTTCAAAAGCTGCGCGGGCTTCGGCGCGCGGGTCGCAACCCCAGGTGGTCACGCCCTGGCGCAAGGCCGAGAGCGCGGCACCCATGCCCATGGAGCCCAGGCCGACGACGCCGAGTGTTTTGGTGGAATCGTTGCTCATGAAGAAGAACCGGGTGAAGAGGGAGCAAGCATCGCCCCGAGGGCGCGGCGTATGGGAGGGGCAGCGTTGTGCAGGCGGTGGACCGCGTTGTTCATGTGGCGCATGGCAGCCTCGCGCGCGGCGGTGGCGTCACCGCGCATCACGGCTTCGGCGATAGCGCGGTGTTCTTCGCGCACCTCCACCATGTAGCCGCTGTCGAGCGCTTCGTTGGTGCGCGTCACGTTCATGGCCTCGCGCTGGTACTGCTCCAGGAAGCCCAGCAGACGCTCGTAGTGCGGGTTCTCGGTGGCGCGTGCAATGGTGCGGTGAAAAGCGAGGTCGGCTTCCACGCCTTCTGCCCCCTGGGGCGGGCAGGCCTCCAAGTGGGCCAGCGCCTGCGAAATGGACAGCGCCTTCTCGGAGGTCATTCGTTGCGCGGCGAGTGCTGCCACGTCGGCTTCGAGCCCGCGACGAACTTCCACCACCTGCAGCACGCTTTCCATGGAAGTGACCACCATGGGGTCAAAGGCCAGGGCGCGTGCCTGGTGCCGGGGCGCCACAAACACACCGGAGCCCTGACGCGAGGTGAGAAGTCCGATGGACTTGAGCCGGCTCACCGCTTCGCGCACAACGGTGCGCGACACACCGAACAGCTCGGACAGACGCTGTTCTGTGGGCAGGCGCTCGTCGGGCGCCAACTCCCCCGACTCGATGCGCTGCAAGAGCAGGCCGGCGAGTTTGTCGGTGAGGCGCTCAGGCGCCTGCAGGGCGTCGCTCATGCCTGGAGGAAGGTCGTTTGATGTCTAGTCATATGATCATCATACAAATAATGAGGGGGTTTTCCCTCGTGGTTTTCCCTGCATCGTTGACGAGGCATGTCCGAGATTTTGTGTAAATGGTCCGGATTTCATTGGGTGGAAAAGCAAAGCACCGCCTGCCTGGCTGAAGGGCACTTAGCCCAACTCGTCCAGAATGACCAGGTCCAGACGCGTCAGCGCCAGTGGGATGCGCCCGGCCTTACCCTCACGCTTTTCGCGCTCCAGCTCGTTGACCAGATCGACCGTGCAATAGAAACGCACCCGCTGCCCTTGGGCGCAATGCCGGCAACGCCAATGGCAGTCGCCAGGTCCGTCTTGCCCGTGCCCGGACCGCCAATGAGTACCGCGTTCTGTGCTGCATCGGTGAACGCCAGCGTGCTCAGTTGCCGTACCAGCTTTTGATCCAACGTGGAGGCCTCGAAGTCAAAGCCGGCAAGGTCCCGATTCAGCGGAAACCTGGCGGCCTTCATCTGGTGGCGCACCGAAGCAAAGGCCCGGTGCGCATGTTCAGCCTGCAGCAGGTGCTCGATCAACCAGCGCGAGGTTTGTACGCCCACATCGCTTGAGCCCCCTTTCGGCGTCGTCAACTCGGCCGCAGGCATGCGGACATGCCGCCCAGGCGCAGTTCTTGAGTTCGGCGGCACTATCACGCATGGCTCACGCCCTCCAAGGCGTCGCCACACAGGCTGTCATAGCGCCCGGTGTTGGCGATCGGCGCTTCCTTGAGCGCCAGGCTGATTTGCACATCCGGCGGTGGTGGCGGCGCTCTCAGGCGCGCCAGCCCATTGAGCACGTGCACGGTGCTCAGCGCCCCCGACTCGATCACCAGATCCACCGCCACCAGCACCGCTCCAGCCCGTGGCTGGCCACACAGTTGAGCACCTGTGCCATGGTCCTGTCGCCCTCCGCATGGCGCATCAGCCCCTGGCGCAGGCGCTGCAAGGGCGCCGGCATGTCGGCAAAGGGTGCGCCGTTTCTCAGCGCCCAGGGCATGCGCTGGATCAGCGCGATGTAGTGCTGCCAGTCGTAGCAGATGTGCCCCCGGGTGGGTATGGGCGTCAAACAGCATCTCGTGTCCCTAGTGCAGTGTTCCATTCTGTTTGGAACTTAAGTGACGATTGGCGCGAATGACCTTCTGCAGGATATCGCGAGCGCTCTTGGTCCAGATGAACGGCTTGGGGTTGGTGTTGTGATGAGCGACGTACTCATCGAT
>JAGXSV010000040.1 GCA_018333605.1 Hydrogenophaga sp.
CCTGCCACACCATGCAAGACCCGGCCGCCCAGCCAGCCCAGCGCGCGAATCCAAGGCAAAGGCAGGTGCGCCAGCAGGCTCATGAGGCCAAGGCCCAGGCGGTTGGCCCAGCCCACGGGGGTTGGTGGTTCGGCGGGCATTGGGGAAGAAGTCGGCATAAAGGATGGTTTGCGGTGCACAGTCAGCGTCCGTTGGCTACCGTTGCGGTACCCGCCTCAGCGCTGTCGGGGCCAGCGGGTTTTTTGTAGCGGGCATAAGACCACAGGTATTGCTGCGGACATTCGCGCACCAGGGCTTCCATGGCGCGGTTGATCTGTTGCGCAGACTGCGCGGCGTCGGTGGCCATGGGCGCTGCGTGGGTGGGGTCAAACGGGCGCACATGGACCAGGAAACCGCGCCCCCAGCTCAGACGCTCGCCCCAGATCAACACGGGCTGCGCCTTGGCGCTGTGCACCAGGCGGGCAGACAGCGTCATGGTGTAGGCATCCCGACCGAAAAAGGGCGCCCACACACCTTGCCCCTCGGGCGGCACCTGGTCGGGGAGCAGCCCCACCGACTGCCCCGACTTGAGGGCTTTGATGAGCTGCTTGACGCCGGCAAGCGTGGTGGGCGCGGTGTGCAAGCCGGGTCGGTTGCGGGCACTGGCCACCAACTCGCGCAGCCACGGCTGGCGCGCCGGGCGGTACAGCACCGTGATGGGCATGCGTTCACCGAACCGCTCGGCCAGCGCCTGCGCCGTGATTTCAAAGCAACCCAGGTGCGGCGTCAGATACAACACCCCCACGCCATGCGCCTGCGCAGCCTCGATGTGCGCGGCGCCTTCCCAGCCCACCCGTACCGGGCGGCCCAGCCACAGGCGAGGCAGCTCGGCCACCATCTTGCCGGCCTCGCCCACCGAAGCCAAGGCCACCCCCATGGAGAAGCCGCCCTGGCGAACGTTGCCCAGCAAACGGCGGCGGTAGCTTCCCGAAAACAAAAAACTCAGCCAGCCCAGCAACCAGCCCCCGGCGTGCAACAGCGGCAGCGGCAGCTTGCTCAACAACACAAAAATCAAACGAATGAAGGCGTCCACAGTACAAACAAAACATGGCCCCACAGGTGCGGTGCCTTGGAGCAACCAAGAAGGCTGGCGTCAAAAGCTTGATCTAAAATCCCACCATCGCCGAGTTACTGAACTAATTGCGGGGCGATTCATAAATTCCGCTAAAGCGTTCGCCGAACTCTTGCAGACCGGCAACGCCGATCCGCAACCTTTGGAGTTTATATGGCGAACGACTTTCTCTTCACTTCCGAATCCGTCTCTGAAGGCCACCCCGACAAGGTGGCTGACCAGATCTCTGACGCGATCCTTGACGCGATCTTTGCGCAAGACCCCCGTAGCCGCGTGGCCGCCGAAACACTGACCAACACCGGTCTGGTGGTGCTCGCCGGCGAAATCACCACCAACGCGCACGTCGACTACATCCAGGTGGCACGCGACACCATCAAGCGCATTGGCTACGACAACACCGAATACGGCATTGACTACAAAGGCTGTGCGGTGCTGGTGGCTTACGACAAGCAAAGCAACGACATTGCCCAGGGCGTGGACCACGCTTCGGACGACCACCTGAACATTGGTGCGGGCGACCAGGGCCTGATGTTTGGCTACGCCTGCGACGAAACGCCCGAGCTGATGCCCGCGCCCATTTACTACGCCCACCGCCTGGTGGAACGCCAGGCCCAGCTGCGCAAAGACGGCCGCCTGCCCTTCTTGCGGCCCGACGCCAAGAGCCAGGTGACGATGCGCTACGTGGACGGCAAACCCCACAGCATCGACACCGTGGTGCTGTCCACCCAGCACAGCCCCGACCAGTCGGAAACCCCGACCAAGATGAAGGACAGCTTCATCGAGGCCATCATTGAAGAAATCATCAAGCCGGTGCTGCCCAAAGCGTGGCTGCACAACACCCGCTACCTGATCAACCCGACCGGCCGTTTCGTCATCGGCGGTCCGCAGGGTGACTGCGGCCTGACCGGGCGCAAGATCATTGTGGACACTTACGGCGGCGCCTGCCCGCACGGCGGCGGCGCTTTCAGCGGCAAAGACCCCAGCAAAGTCGACCGCTCGGCCGCCTACGCCGCGCGCTACGTGGCCAAAAACATTGTGGCCGCCGGGCTGGCCAAGCAGTGCCAGATCCAGGTGGCCTACGCCATTGGCGTGGCCAGGCCGATGAACGTGACGGTGTACACCGAGGGAACCGGCGTGATCCCGGACGAGCAAATTGCCGCCCTGGTGAACGCGCACTTTGACCTGCGGCCCAAAGGCATCATCCAGATGCTGGACCTGCTGCGCCCGATCTACCAAAAGACTGCCGCCTACGGCCACTTTGGCCGCGAAGAGCCCGAGTTCACCTGGGAACGCACCGACAAAGCCGCCGCCCTGCGCGCCGCTGCCGGCCTGTAACGCGGGGCGGGCCGAGACAACCGGCATGCCCAGCGCCGCAGGTTGCGGAGCCTGGCCAACCCGGCCAGAAAATCGTGCGCCACCTGGAAGTGAGCGTCCACTCAGAACAAAGCCCCTCGCTTGCGCGCAGGGGCTTTTTTGTTGTGCGCCCCAAGGACTGAAGAGCGCCAAAGGGCAACAACCCTGACGTTTCGCCAATGACTTCCGAGAAACCTTGTACAGACTTTTACCGCTGTGCATCGCAGCGATCTGGACCCTTGAAACATGGTCACTTCTTTTCACACGGAACAGACCGGCGACGCCCATCCCGATCGAGAGCGCCGGGTGCCGAACAGCGACCAGACGTCGCTGGACGGGTTGGCCCTTCCATGAGCCTTGAGGGTACCGCGACCGGTGGCACTGTCGCAACGCATCATTGAACCTAGAAACGGCCGTTGACCGCGCTCTTTCCACTGAAAAGGCCCATGAACACGGACGCCTTTGACCACCGCGGCGCTCACCGTCCGGGTGACGGCGTTACAGGCCCGATTGAGCTTTCAGGGGGTGCGCTCTGCGCTGCCGCTGACCGCTCAGTGTGCGGCGTTCTCCGTCTTCGTCAACAGCCAGGTCGGGCTGTTCATCGCGGGTCCGTACCTTCAGTCACCGCCTGGCGGCGAAGTTTGTGGAACCATCGCTTTCCACGTTTCTCGAAAAACGGCCTGTTCCACGCCCGAGCGCTCATCGCTCGGACAGGCCACCCTCACCACCAGGACCAGGTGTTCCGGATTAGAAAAATCCCAGGACACCTTGTTCTTGCCAGAGGGGAAATGAATGAACTGCTGTTCAGAAACCTTTCTGAAATGCGCAATGGCCTCGTCACGCCATGGACCGGTCACGCGCTCGGCTGCAGCCATGGACGCGATTTCAATCCGGTCAAGATCGTGGACAAACGCCTCGGGAACGGGAATCCGGACATGGTGCAGGGAGAATGTGCCCGTTGGCGACATGTTCCTGAGCGGCGTGGTGAGCAGCAGGCCATTGGGAAACTCTGCCACGTTCCCGGTCGCCTGGCCGGCCGCGTCAAATTCGGTCAGCGTGGTGGCGAACATGTCGATGTCGATCACCCGGCCCTTGAGGGCGCCAAATTCGATGACATCACCCACCTTGAACGGCTGAACCAAGGTGACATAGAGGTAGCCGTGCACGCACATCACCAACTCTTTGCTCACAATCAACAGCGCACCCGCCACGGCGGCCAGCGAAAGCGCAAAACCCGCGATCGTGGAAGCCCACAGCGAAATGATCGCGAGCAAGGCAGCGAACCAAATAATGTTGCGCGCCCACACCAGGTGCAGCCTGCGTTTCTGCGCAGAAATCTGCCCGCGGGCCAGATACCGGGCCCAAATTTGAGAAAAAAGCAGCGCGAGGCCGATGAGGATCACCGAGACGATGACCTTGTCCCAATGACCTGGGATCAACAGCGCCAACCGCTCGAACGTCGAGTCAAACGTTGAAATAGACATATCGGCTCATTTTCCACCCTTGACGTACATGTTTTTTGGGCCAGCGCAATGTCCACCCACAAAGCACCTGAACACTCGCAGGTACAGCCCTGAGACGGGACTCAGATAGCAAAAGCCACCAGCAACCAGACAGCGGATGCAGCCCTCATCCAAGGTGGTGTTTTCGCATGGCGCCATATCGACACCACCAAAAACGCGTTGTAAGGGATGACCAACGCATGCACAGCAAACACCCATGCCCAGTCCACCCGTTTTGCCAGCATCAGCAGTGAGACAAATCCAAAGAGCAAGTTCAACACGGTCGCTGTCGCGAGCAAGTCGATCCAGAACAAACGCGGCAACGGCGTCTTGCCTCGCCACCGCTCACGAAAAAAATGGAACACAACCGGGCGCATCAATGAAACAACTGACCAACAAGGAAGACAGCCGCCTGGAGCATGGCGAACACCACGCCAGACACCACCGTGGCGGCAAGCGCTGCAGCCACGAAGCCGGCTAAAACCCAGAGACCGTCTTTTTCCAGCACACCGAGAGCCAAAATGCCGATGGCCAAGGCAGGCAATGTGTTGCCCAACGGAATGGGCAGCGCCAGCGCAACCGACAACAGCAGACACAGCAGCCCAATCACGTACTCAAGGGGCGGTGCCGCCAGCACAGCGAGCCGCGGGCGCAACAGGCGCTCGGCCCTGGCCAGCCAGGGCAGAACCCGGCGGATCAACGCCTGGAAGTCGCCACGGCTGAGCGAGCGTTGGCTGATGATCGCCGGCAGCCAGGGACGCAAACCCAGCATCAACTGAACCGACAGAAAGATCAGCGGCGTGCCCAGGATGGTTGACACGCCGGGTGGAACCGGAAAGATGCTGGGCACAGCAAACACAAACATCAGCGCACCAATGGCCCGATTCCCAAGAGCATCCAACAGGTCTTTGACGCGAATGCGCTCGCTGTTGCCCTGATGGGCCAGACCCGCCAGAACCTGCGACAATGGTTTCCCCCGGGCCGGATCATCCGGATGGTTATCCAAAGATTTCATGTTGTTTTATGGGTTGACTCTGAGCCGTGCAAACGCTGGTCAAGTCACCGGTTTTGCCATGTTGACAGACAGCCAACAGGCGCATTTTTGGCGGGAACGGTCGTGGTTTGGCCAGCAACCATGCCACCTCGGCCTCATCTCGGTACCACACATTCGTGGAGGGAAGTATCAGCCAAAAGCTGAGATAGCTTCTTCCAACCTGCAAATTTCTTCTAGGAAGATTTCGGTTCCAATAAACTCGTTTTACAGCACATCTAAGTTTCACCCGCAGCCCTTGGGGCGCCTTTTTGGTTGGTCAATATGCTCTGGATACAGTCTTTGTGGTTTGCAGCGGGCTTGGTCGCCCTGGTCGCTGGCGCCAGTTCGCTCGTTCGAGGAGCGTCCAAGTTGGCGCTGTCGTTTGGGCTCTCGCCACTGGTGGTCGGGCTGACCATCGTGGCATTTGGCACCAGCGCCCCAGAAATGGCCGTCTCGACCGGTGCCGTGCTTGAAGGCAAAGGCGATATCGCCATTGGCAACGTGGTCGGCAGCAACATCTTCAACGTGCTGTTCATTCTCGGCATCAGCGCGCTGATCGTGCCGCTGGTGGTCCACATCCAGCTGATTCGGCAAGAAATTCCGATCATGCTGGGGGCTTCGCTGCTGCTACTGGTGCTGGCGCTGGACGGCAACATCCAGGTCTGGGAGGGCCTGCTCTTGCTGGTCTTGTTGGTTGCATACACCGCATTTCTGGTCATCCAGTCGCGAAAGGAAAGCGCTCAACAGGCGACGGAATTCAATGACGAAGTGCGTCCTGCCCAGCCGGGCGCCTGGGATGCGCACTGGGCTGCCCAGATCGGCTTGATCGTCGCAGGGCTCGCGCTGCTGGTCGTCGGCTCCGACTGGCTGGTGAGCTCGTCCGTGGCTTTTGCAAAGTCCTTTGGTGTGAGTGATCTGGTTATCGGCCTGACCATCGTCGCGGCAGGCACCTCCATGCCCGAGGTGGCCACCTCGCTGACCGCGGCCCTCAAGGGCGAGCGCGACATTGCCGTGGGCAACGTCGTCGGCAGCAACACGTTCAACATTCTCGGCGTGGTGGGCCTGAGCGGACTGGTGGCTGGCAGCGACGGCCTGGCGGTGGCGTCATCGGTGCTCAACTTTGACATCTGGGTCATGCTGGCTGTCGCGCTGGCCTGTTTGCCCATTTTCGTCACCGGGCGTGAAATCGCACGCTGGGAAGGTGCCGTGTTTCTGGGCTATTACGTGGCCTACGTAGGCTACCTGCTGCTGGCCGCTCAACAGCACGAAGCCCTGCCAGCCTTTTCTGCCACGATGATCGGTTTTGTGATCCCGCTGACCGTCGTTACGCTGGTGGTGGTGTGGCTGCGCCAACCCAAAAACCACACGGCGTAAGCAGCTCCAGCCGCCTGGGGTGGGCGGTGTTTACCGCTCATGCCACGAGGTTTTTCGATGGGCTGGCGCACCAGACGCCTGCAGTCTCACGCCCGCCCGGGATCTGCCACCAGCACCGGCGCTGAAACTCGCCAGGCTTGGATCAGTCCCAGCGCGACTCGGTATCTCGCCGGGAGAAGCCGACGAACCGGCCCTCGCGCAGGATTTGCCGAATGCGCCAGGGCACACCCTGTGCGTCAAGCTCGACCAGGCCAACGCCGCTGCCATTGAGCAGACGCCGCCCGTGCGCAGTGCCCTCGGGCTTGCGGGGAATCACCTGCATGCTGCGCCGGCGGGTGAACCAGTTCAGCGGGGATCGGGGCGCGTACAGCCACCGGTTGGCCAGATCCAGCACGTCGAGCAGGCGGGGCGGAAAGGCGTTGCGCAGCCCGCTGCTGCAGATCTGCCAGATATCGGGTCCACGCACCTGACCGCGCAACTCCACGTCGTACACAAACGAATAGTGAACATCGCCTGACAGCACCACAAAATGCTGCGGTGTCTTGGGGTGGCGAAAAACGTTGAGCATGGCATGCCCTGCCCCCGGGTGCGCCATCCAGTTTTCGGCGTCGACCATCAAAGGGTGGCCCAACCAGGTGAACGCCCGCTGAATGGCCTCAATCAACTTCACGCCAAAAATGGGCGCCGAGGAAACCAGCAACACGGCCGGAAGCCCTTTGAGCGCCTGCTGCAGATCGGTCAGGGCCTCCCAGTCCATCAGACCCGACGGCTTGCGGGCCGCCGACTCTGAGCGCCAGCGGTGCGTCCGGCTGTCGATCACCACCAAAGGTGGCTGCGTAGGCCAGGTGTAGTGCCATCGGCCAAAATTGAGCAGTCCGTCAATGAGTCCATTGTGCGCCTCGTGCCCTGGAGCATGGACGCCAGCCTGAACCTGCTCCATCAACGCGGCGCCAAACGCGTCTGGCGCGTTGCCCCAGCCCTGGTTGATCAGGTAGCCAACCAGGGCGTTTCCAATGACGCGCCGGGAAAATGGGTGTCCATAGGCCACCTCCTCCCACTCGCGGCTCAGATTCCAGTCGTCGGTGATGTCGTGGTCATCAAAGATCATCGCTGTGGGCAGATGAGCGAACAAGCGCCGCACCGCCGGCAGTCCAACCACAAAATCTTCCAGCGCCGCACGCTCGGTCTGGTACAGCGCGGCAGAGGCAGCATCCAGCCCGGCGGGCGGGTCCAGATTGATCAGCGGCCACAGCGCCGGAGACCACACCAGCAGGTACATCGCCAGCACCTCGCCCAACGTGATCAAGTGGTTGTGGGCACTGTCGGTGGTGAACACCGGTTTTTCGACACCGCCGAACAACACTTCAATCAGGGCCGCGTTGCGCGCCTGCCGGGGCAGCAGGGTCTCGCGGCGATAGAAACCCGCCGGGTGGCGATACAGCGCCTGCGCACTGTCCAATCCAAACATGTCGCCACCAGCCAGCGGCTCGTCGGGCAGGCCCAGCCGCGCGATCACCTGGTGAATCGCATGCAACATGGGTCCGGCCACATCGTCGGCATACACCTGATCCCCCGTCAGCACCAGCGCGGAAGGCCAGTGTGGCAAGTCATCGGGCGCATCCGCAGCCGGGCACGGCCCCACGTCCAGCGCGTCCTGCGCCATCAACCGTTTCAACAGGCGGTCGGCCTCGACCAGGCCGTCAGCCCCGGCGTGGTGTGGTTTGCGGCAGGATCCATGCAGCAAGCTGTGAACGCGCGACGGCAGGACAAACCCAGGAGACGATTTGCCGGGGTAACACAGTTCGGGCGCCCATTGCGTCCAGTCCGTCCATGGGCCATCCGTGTCCGTCAGCGCTTGCAATGCCACCGTGTAGTCAATCCAGGCATCTGTGGGCAAGCAGGGGTCAAACTGGAGATCGATCAGCGCGTAGTGCAAGTGGGTACCCGCCGACAACAATCGGTAACCGGGTTCACCGGGAGCCAACACCTGTTCGCGCAGCGCACCCATGTCGGGCCGCACCTGAATACGCAGACGCACCGGCTCGCGAACCACCATCCAGCAAACCATCCGGGTCGGGGTACATTGGCGCAGCATCGGCCCGGCCAACACCATGGGAACCGGGGACAACCCGGCGGGAAAGGTACCGTTTGACACTTAGCGCCCACTCAGGCGGCAAGGCGCCTTTTTTCGGAAAACATGAAGTCTAAACATGAAAGCTGGGGGGGGGTTAGAGCGTGGTCTGCGCGCTTGGGAGTGCAGGGCGCTGGACGGGGAAATTCAGGCACCCACACGGGTCAGATCCTGCCGGTCGCCAAAGGCCGGACCAGCCAACCCCTTGCGCTCCGCGAACTTCATGCAAACGGTCAGAAGGGACGGCAGAAAGAACAGCGTCACCAGCACCGTGGTCAGGGTGGAGGCCAGCACCGCCGGGCCCACTTCGCGCGCACCGGCCACGGCAGCGGCCCAGCGGTCCAGCCCGCGGCGGCGCAGGCGCTCGATGTTCTCCAGCACCACGATGCTGTTGTCCACCGTCATGCCGATGGCAAACGCAATGCCCGCCAGCGAGATCACATTGACCGTGCGCCCGGCAAGCATCAGCCCCAGAAAAGCGGCCAGCGTGCACAGTGGAATGCCGACCACACCGGTCATCGTGGCGCGCCAGAAACGCAGAAACACCAGCAGCGCCAGCGACGCCAGCACCGCGCCGATGGCGAGGTTGTTCCACACGTTGCGGACCGACGCCTCCACATAGCGCACATCGTCCGATGTGAGGCCCAGGCGCAGGCCCATGGACGTCAGCATGTCCGCGTTGATCTGCTCGACTTCAGTGGTCATGGCCTGCTTGATGGCGATCACATTGGCGCCGTTCTCGCGCCGCACCGCCACGCCCAGCACCGACTCGCCGTTGAAGCGGCTGATGGAGGTCAGCGGCTGGTGGTGCGACACCACCTGGGCCACATCGCGCAGCCGCACCAGGCTGTCGCCACGGCGCACCAACACCAGCTCGCGCAGTTCGTCCACGCTCTCGAACCGGCCCACCGTGCGCAGCAGGTAGCGCCGCCTGCCTTCTTCCAGAACGCCGCCTGACACATCGCGGTTGCGCGCGCAAGGCCTGGCGCACGTCCTGCACCGACAGCCCATACGCGGCCAGTTGCTGGGGATCGATCCAGAGCTGGATCTGCCGCTCGGCGCCGCCGCCGATGCTGACTTCAGACACCCCGGGCACCGATTCCATGCGCGGGCGCACGTTGTCCTCGACGAAGTCGCGCATCAGCGTCAGGTTGACGCCCTGTGGATTGCCTGGCAAGGGCGATATGCCATAGCGCAAAAAGGGCTCGGCCGCGGAAGCCGAGGTGACCACGCGCGGCTGGCCGACGTTCTCGGGGTAGCTGCCGGCCCGCGACAGCGCATTGCGGATGCGGATCTGGGTCTCGGTGAGGTCGATGTCGAAGGGGAATTCGAGTTCGATGGTGGCCCAGCCGGTGCCAGCGGTGGCGCTCATGCGGCGCAAGCCGGCGACGTTGCGCAACACCTCTTCTTGCGCCAGCAAGATGTCTTTTTCCATGTCCTGCGGCGTGGCACCGGGCCAGGAGGTCTGCACCTCGACCACACGAGTCTCCAGGTCGGGAATCATCTGCACCCGCAGCCGCGCCAGGGCCAAGGCCAAGGCCAAGGCCAAGGCCAAGGCCAGTATGCCCAGCACCGCCAGCAGCAAAGACACCACAGCCACCAGCGTGCCGTGGCGCACCACGGCGGCGTATCCGGTGGTCGCCTCAGGTTGCGGGTTGATGGGAGCGCTCACTGGGGTACCTTCGCCCTGCGGGCTGCGGTGCGAGCTGTCTTGGGAACGGCCCGGCGCTGCGCTCATGGCTGAACCACCACGCCCTGGCCCGCGCGCAGCGCTTCATTGCCGCGCACCACCACGCGCTCGGCGCCGCGCAAACCTTCGGTAAGCACCAGTTGCCCGCCTTGGGCCGCGCCCAGCTTGACCGCCTGCTCGCGGATGGCGCCGGCCTCGTTGGCCAGCACCCACACGGTGAACCGGCCGTCTTCGCGCCGGTTGATGGCATCGCGGGAAATCGGCACGCCCTCCTGGCCCGATGCAAGCCGCAAAACGCCCCGGGCCGACATGCCGGGGGTCAGGGAAACGGCCCGGTTCAGGGCGGCTCGCACCATGAATGTGCGGGCTGCCGGGTCGCTGACCGGCACCATCGCCAGCACCTTGGCCGGCAAGCGTTTGCCTGGATCGCGATCCAGCTCCACCTCCAGCGCGGTCTGGGTGCCCACCCGCCCATACAGCTCTTGCGGCAACGCGAACTGCAGCCTCAGGCTGTCCAGATCGATCAGCTCCAGCATCGTCGTGCCGGGCGCCACCCACTCACCCACCTGCACCTGACGGCTGCCCACCACGCCGCCAAAGGGCGCGCGGATGGTGTGGCGGGCCAGGGTTTCAGACAGCCGGGCCTGCTCGGCCTGGCGCCGGGCCAGCGCGGCCTGCGCCACCTGCACCGCGCTTTCGCGGCCACGGATCTCGTCGGCCGGGAAGAAACCGGGTCCGATGTCCCGCGCGGCAGTCAGGCGGCGCTGCGCCTCGGTCAGTCCGACCTGGGCTTCCGATGTGGCGGCGGTGGCCACGTCCAGGTCGATGCGGCCGATACCACTGTCGAGCACGGCCATGGTCTGACCCGCGCGCACCCGGTCACCTTCTTCCACACCGATGCGCTGCACCAACCCGGCCACGGCGGTCGACAGGCGCGCGGTGCGGGGCGCGGTAACACTGCCCCGCACCTCGATGGTCTGGACCAACGGCGCGCGCTGCGCGGTTTCAACGCCCACAGGCCGGTCCGGGCCGTTGTCGGCGCTGGCCCATGAAGGCAGGGTGGCGACCAGGCCCAATAGCAGGCTGGTAGGCAGTTTCAAAGAACCTCCGGTGCGATGGGATGGGTCGGGAGAATCGCTAGTGTAGTGTTTGATTCTTGATGGAACTTATATTACGAGTGCATTTCCAATGCTCTACTACGAGCAAACGGAGAGAGCCAGTGCGAGTTGCCCCCGAGATTGTGTTGACCGACGAAGAGCGAGCCGAGTTGACCCGGCTGGCTCGCTCCAAGCTCACCAGCGTGAGACTGGTGCAGCGTGCACGCATCGTGCTGCTGGCCGCTGAGGCCTTGCAGAACAAAGACATCGCCGCGC
>JAGXSV010000041.1 GCA_018333605.1 Hydrogenophaga sp.
CTCGGATGCGACCGGCATCAAGGTCTACTTCGCTCACCCCTACAGCCCGTGGGAGCGCGGCATCAACGAGAACACCAATGGGCTGCTGCGCCGTGTTTTGCCCAAGGGCTCAGACCTGAGCATCTACACCCAGGAGCAGCTCGATGCCATTGCCTTTCACCACAACGCCAAGCCCCGAAAGTCCCTGGGCTGGAAGTCCCCGGCCGAGCAGTTTCTCCCGGTGGGTTCGTTTGACTTTCAGGCCTACTGGTCCACTATCATCAACCCCGTTGCACTTGGGGCTTGAATGCGCCCACCCAAAAAATGCACCCCTGAAAAAGCCCGCCAGCCGGTCGCATACGACAGGCTGGCGGGATTCACCGGCGGCCGCCCGGTCAGGCCGGTTGCGGCTCGCGCTTCACACGGAACCAGGCCGCGTACATGGCGGGCAGCGCCAGCAGCGTGAGCACGGTGGCCACCACCAGACCGCCCATGATGGCTACAGCCATCGGCCCCCAGAACACGCTGCGTGAAAGCGGAATCATGGCCAGCACGGCGGCTGCTGCGGTGAGCACAATGGGGCGCATGCGGCGCACGGTGGCGCCCACCACCGCATCCCAAGCCGGTACACCGCGGCTGCGGTCTTGCTCAATCTGGTCGATCAAGATGACCGAATTGCGCTGGATCATGCCCATGAGCGCGATCACGCCCAGCAGTGCCACGAAGCCAAACGGGCGGTTCAGCAACAACAGCGCACCGGCCACACCCGCCAAGCCCAGCGGGCCGGTGATGAACACCAGCAGCGAGCGGCTGAAGCTTTGCAACTGCAGCATGAGCAGCGTGAAGGTGATGAACAGCATGATGGGAATGCCCGCCGCTATGGACGACGAGCCCTTGCTGCTTTCTTCCACGGCGCCGGCCACCTGCACCCTGTAGGCGCCCAGGCCGCGCTGTGCCCAGCCGCTTTCGATGGCCTTGAGCGCCGGCAACAACTCGGCGGTGACGGTCGCACCTTGCAGGCCCTCCACCACATCGCCCTGCACCGTAATGGCGTAGTCGCGGTTCTCGCGCCAGATCACACCGGGTTCCCAATCGAACACCGGGCGCGCAATTTGCAGCAGCGGAATACTCTGTCCGCTGGCGGTGGGCAGGTAGGCGTTGGCCAGGCTCGAAATGGCGTCGCGCTCGTTGAGCGGCTGGCGCAACACAATGTCGATCAGCTTGTCGCCGTCGCGGTACTGGCCCACGGTGCTGCCGCTGAGCAAGGTGCGCCCCGCCTGGGCAATGGACTGGCTGGACACGCCCAGGGCGCGCGCCTTGGCCTGGTCCACTTCCAGGCGCAGCACCTTCACCGACTCGTTCCAGTTGTCGTTCACGCCGCGCATGTTGGGACTGGCACGCACGGCGGCTTTCACCTCGTCGGCCAGGCCGCGCAGCACGGCCGGGTCGGTGCCCACCACGCGGAACTGCACCGGGTACGGCACCGGCGGGCCGTTGGGCAGCAGCTTCACGCGCCCGCGCACCTCGGGGAATTCGGTGGCCAGCAGCTCGGGCAGGGCCTTGCGCAGGCGCTCGCGGGTTTTCAGGTCTTGCGGCAGCACGATCATCTGCGACACGTTGGTCTGCGGAAAAATCTGGTCCAGCGGCAAATAGAAACGCGGCACGCCCGAACCGACCCAGGTGCTCACGCTGGTCACGCCCGGCTCTGCCGCCAGGCGGGCTTCCACCCGGCGGGTCACTTCGTCGTTGGCGGCCATGCTGCTGCCCTCGGGCAACCACACGTCCACCATGATCTCGGGGCGGCTGGAGTCCGGGAAAAACTGCTGCTGCACCTGGCCCATGCCGACGATGCCCAGCACAAAGGTGCCGATCGTCAGGCCAATGGTGATCCAGCGGTGCTGCACGCACCAGTCCACCGTGGCCCGGAAGCGGTCGTAAAACGGGCCGTCAAACACCTCTTCGGCCGGGCCCACGTGGGGCTTGACCTTGAGCAGCTTCACGCCCAGGTAGGGCACGAAAAACACCGCCACGATCCAGGACAGCACCAACGCGATGACCGTCACGGCAAAAATGGCAAAGGTGTACTCGCCCACGGTGGAATTGGCCATGCCGATGGGCAAGAAGCCTGCTGCGGTGATGAGCGTACCGGTCAGCATGGGCATGGCCGTGGCCTCCCAGGTGAAGGTGGCTGCGCGCGTCATGGTGTAGCCCTCTTCCAGCTTGCGCACCATCATCTCCACCGCAATGATGGCGTCGTCCACCAGCAAGCCCAGCGCAATGATGAGCGAGCCGAGCGAAATCTTGTGCAGGCCAATGCCCCAGTACTGCATGGCCAGAAAGGTGATGGCCAGCACCAGCGGTATGGTGATGAACACCACCAGGCCGGGTCGCATGTCCAGCGTGTAGCGGCGCAAGCCCCGCCCGCCCTCGCGCTTGTGCAGGCCCAGCGCCAAAAAGCTCACCGCCAGCACGATCACCACCGCTTCGATGAGCACCTTCACGAACTCGTTGACCGAGCGTGTCACGGCGGCGGGCTGGTCTTGCACCTGCACCAGCGCCATGCCGGCGGGCAAGGCGGCTTCGATCTCGGTCACCGTGGTTTTCAGAGCCTTGCCCAGCGCAATGATGTCGCCACCCTTGGCCATGGAAATACCCAGGGCGATGCTGTCTTTGCCGTTGTGCCGCACCATCACCTGCGGCGGATCGGCGTAGCCCAGCCCGATCTGCGCGATGTCGCCCAGGCGCAGCTGCCGGCCATTGGCCGCCCGAATAGGCATGGCGCGCAATTGCTCCACCGAGGTGAAGGCACCCGCCACGCGCACCTGTACCACGTCTTGTGGCGTCTGCACGGCACCGGCGAACTCCACCGAGTTTTGCTGTCCCAGTGCAGCCAGCACCTGCGGCAGGTCGAGCCCCAGGGTGGCCAGGCGTTTCATCGAAACTTCGATATAGAGCTTCTCGGCCTGCACGCCAAACAGCTCGACCTTGTTCACGTCTTTCACGCGCAGCAGCCGCTGCCGCACGTCGTCGGCCACCTGCTTTTTGTCGGCCGGCGAAAAGCCTTCGCCCTGCAAGGCGTAGATCACGCCATACACATCCCCAAACTCGTCGTTGTAAAACGGCCCCACCACGCCCGGTGGCAGCGTGCCACGCATGTCGCCGATTTTTTTGCGCACGGTGTACCAGGTCTGCGGCACGTCGCTGGCGGGCGCGTTGTCCTTCAACTGAAAGATGATGAGCGCTTCACCGGGCTTGGAATAGCTGCGAATCTTGTCGGCATAAGGCACTTCCTGCAGCGTCTTTTCAATCCGGTCGGCCACCTGCTCGGCCATCTGCTGGGCGGTGGCACCGGGCCAATAGGCCTGCACCACCATGGCGCGGAAGGTGAACGGCGGGTCTTCGTCCTGGCCGAGCTGAAAGTAGGCGGCCACGCCCAGCAGCATCAGCACGATCATCAGGTAACGGGTCAGGGCCTGGTGGTCCAGCGCCCATTGCGAGAGGTTAAAGCGCGACACCCAGGTCGACGGGGCTGCGGTGGCCGGTGGCGTGGTCAGGTTCATGCCGGGCCTCACTGCGTGGCTGCGCCAGCAAAGCGTGTCACCTTCTGGCCCGGCTGCAACACATGCACGCCCGCGGCCACCACCTCTTCGCCGGGCTGCAAGCCGCTGGCAATCACCATGTCGTTGCCGTCAGCGCCTGCCACCACCACCGGGCGCGGCTGCACCGTGCTGGTGGCCGCGTCGAACACCCACACCGAGGTGCTGGACGGAGCGCCTGCCTCCGAGCGCATCAGCGCGCTGGTGGGCAGCTTCACAACCGCCGGCGGCGAAGTCCCAGCCCATGCAAACGCCACGTAAGCCGTGGCACCCAGCGGCACCTGTGCGCCTTCGGGCAAGGCCAGCTTGACCTGGAAGGTGCGTGTCACCGGGTCGGCACTGGCCGCCACTTCCCGCACGCGGGCCTGCAGCGGTGCGGCGTCCACGGGCACACCCGCACCCGCCCACAGCCGCACTTGTGCGGCCTGCCCGGTGCGCAACTGCGCCAGCCGGTCTTCGGGCACCGCCACCACCACGTCGCGCGCACCGTCGCGCGCAATGCGCACCACCGGCGTGCCCGCAGCCACCACCTGGCCCACCTCAGCCTCCACCGCCAGCACCACGCCCGCGGCGTCGGCCAGCAAGCGGGTGTAGCTGGCCTGGTTGCCCTGCAACGCACCCTGGGCCTGCGCTTGCTTCAGCGTGGCCTCAGCCGCCTGCAGCGTGGCTTGGCGGCGTTCAATTTCAGCACCGCTCACAAACCCCTGCGCCTTCAGGTCGGTAAACCGCTTCAGGTCGGCCGCGGTCAGGTCGCGCTGGGTTTGTGCCGCGCTCACCTGCGCCTGGGCCGCCTGGTTGGCCAGGGCGAAGTCTTGCGCGTCCAATTGGGCCAGCAACTGGCCCGCCACCACGCGCTGCCCCACCTCGGCGGGGCGCTGCACCAGCTTGCCACCCACCCGAAAGCCCAGCCGCGATTCGTTGCGGGCGCGCACCTCGCCGGCGTATTCGCTCTGGGCACCCAGCGCCCCGGCGCTCACCGTGAGCAGTTTGACGGAACGGATCGGCTCCTGCGGCGCCTCTGGACGTGAGCAGGCAGCCAGCGCGAGCGCGGCGGCCAGGAGGACAACAAATTGCGGTGTTTTCATGGGCATGACGAACGAGCGGTGGTGAAATGGGGTGGTCAAAACCGTCGTGGGTGGTCGGCGCTGGTGGTGCCCACAAACCGACCGCGCTGACAAGCCCTTGGCAGGGCCCCCGTTAAATTAATGACCAGCCGGTTAGTAATTAAAATTGTAGTGCAATTGACCGCAAAAGCAGCCAGCCAGGCGTGCGCAGCTTGACACCCGCAGACGCTGCGCCGCCACAAAGCCCTGTCAAACTCGGCAGCCACGCCTTTCACACCGCACAGCAAGCCCCACATGCCCGCCGCACCGCAGCCCTCGCCACCCGGCATGCCGCCAACCCCGCATGGGGTCGATGCTCCCTTGTCGGCCCCCGTGGCGCATTACGAGAATTTTCCGGTGGCGTCCTGGCTCTGCCCCAAGCACCTGCGCCCGGCCATCATGGCGATCTACCATTTCGCCCGCACGGCCGACGACCTTGCCGACGAAGGCGATGCGACCCCAGACCAACGCCTGGCCGAACTGGCCGCCTACCGCGAAGCCCTGAGTGCCTGCCTGGCTGGGGTCGAACCCCAAGGGCGCTGGGCCGGCGTTTTTGCCCCACTGGGCCAGGCGCTTGCGCGACACGCCCTGCCCGCCCCACTGCTGCACGACCTGCTGAGCGCCTTTGAACAAGACGTGCGGTACACCGCCAGCGGCCACCGTTATGCAAGCACCGCCGAGCTGCTGGACTATTGCCGCCTGTCTGCCAACCCGGTGGGCCGCCTGCTGCTGCACCTGTACGGCGTGCACGACGCGTTGTCACTGCAGCAAAGCGACCATATCTGCAGCGCGCTGCAGCTCATCAATTTCTGGCAGGACATCAGCGTGGATCTGCCGCGTGGACGCATCTACCTGCCCACCGACGCCTTGCAGCGCCACGGCGTGCAGGTGGACGACTTTTTGCACGCCACCGTGCAACCACCGCAGGGCACACCCAGCGCCCAACAAGCGGTGGTGACCGCGCTATGTGCCCACGCCCGCGGCCTGATGCAGATGGGCGCCCCCTTGGCGAGCCGTGTGCCTGGCCGCGCTGGCTGGGAACTGCGCCTGGTGGTGCAAGGCGGTCTGCGCATACTGGACGCCATCGCCGCCGCCGAGCACCGCACCTGGCAAACCCGCCCCACGCTGAGCAAGACCGATGTGCCGCGCCTGCTCTGGCGTGCGCTGTGGATGTGACACAGCACACCGCCCAACCACCGCACTCGCACAAACAAACTGCCCCCCCCGGAAAGCCCCATGACCACACAGCCAACCCGCCCCTTCAGCGCCCGTGTGCGTCAGCCCGCCCTATGGAGCGCGCTCACACTCAGCCTGCTGCCGGGCCTGAGCAGCGCCTGGGCGCAAGCCACCGCCACCACCGCCGCGCCAGTGGTCAGCAGCCCGGCGCGCGCCAGCGTGGGCGTGGCCCGGCTCGACAGCGTCTGGGTACAGCCCGAACGCGAGGCCCCGGCCAACGTGGTGGCCCGCAACGTGTCGCGCCTGTCGGCCGAAGCGGCAGGCACCCTGCTGCGCTGGACCGCTGATGTGGGCGCCGCCGTGAAACGTGGCGAGGTGCTGGCACAGATCGACCCGCGCGACGCCGAGCTGGGCGTCCAGCGTGCCCAGGCCGCGCTGGACGCCAGCGCCGCGCGCCTGAAGCTGGCGCAAGCGCAGTTGAAACGTTCGCGCGAGCTGGTGGCGCAAGGCTTTTTTTCGCAAGAAGCGCTGGCGCAGCGCGAAACCGAGGTCGCGCTGTTGCAAACCGAAGCCAGCGCCAACCGGGCCCAGCTGGCCACCGCCCAGCGCCAGTTGGACAAGACCACGCTGCGCGCGCCGTTTGACGGCAGCGTGACCGAGCGCCTGGCGCAAAGTGGCGAAGCCGTGGCCCCCGGCAGCGTGTTGTATGTGTTGACCGACAGCGGCCCGGCCGAGCTGGCCACCACCCTGAGCCCAGCCGACGTGGCCGGTCTGCGCGCCGCCCGCACCGCGCGCTTTGAAACGCCCAGCGCCAGCCACGCCGTGCGCCTGCTGCGCGTGGCGCCCACCGTCACCGCGCCCGCCCGCACCCAGGCCGCTCGCCTGGCGTTCACCGAACCCGCCACCGCGCCCACGGCCGGCACCAGCGGTACCCTTCGTTGGACGACAAATGCCCCGCACTTGCCCCCCAGCCTCATGGTGCAGCGCCAAAACGTGCTCGGTGTGTTTGTGCAGCAAGGCAGTGGCACCCAGGCCGCGGCGCGCTTTGTGCCCCTGCCCGGCGCGCAAGAAGGCCGCGCCAGCGCCGTGGCCTTGCCGGCCGACACGCGGGTGATCGTGCGTGGCCAGGCGGCGCTGCAACACGGGCAAGCCATTGACGCGCAGGCCGCAGGCCAGTGAGGCGGAGCTCCCATGACATTCATGCGCGCCCTGCTCACCAACCACCCGTTGGCTAACATCGCCTTTGTGGTGGTGCTGCTGCTCGGGCTGGTCAGCTACAACAGCATGCCCCGCGAGCAAGACCCAGAGGTCAACTTCAACTGGGTCAGCGTCACCGCCGTGCTGCCCGGGGCCAGCGCCGAAGAGGTGGAACGCCTCATCACCAACCCGCTGGAGGACGGCATCAAGGGCGTGGCCGACGTGCGCTTTGTCATCAGCAATTCGCGTGAAAACGTGGCCAGCCTGCTGGTGCGGTTCCGCGAAATCAACGAACGCACCTTTGACAAGCGCATGGCCGACCTGCGCCGCGAAATCCAGAACAAAGCCGCCAGCGAGCTGCCCCGGGAAGCGCGCGACCCGCTGATTCTGGAGATCACCACCAGCAACGGCTTTCCCACCGCGTCCCTGATGCTGCTGGGCCAGGCCGACGACGAAACCCTGCGCCTGAACGCGCGGCGCATCAAAGACGACCTGGAGCGCATGGGCGGCGTGGACCAGGTGTACGCCTCGGGCCTGCGCGAGCCCGAAATTTTGATCAGTCCCAACGCCCAGGCTCTGGCCGCGCGCGGGCTGCTGGCGTCCGACGTGGCCGACACCGTGTCGGCCTGGTGGCGCGACACCTCGGGCGGCACCCTGAAAACCCAAAACGGCGCCTGGTCCATCAGCGTCAAAGGGGTGCTCACCGACCCGCAGGCGCTCGAAGGCCTGCCGGTGGCATCCAGCCTGCGCCCGGGCGTGTCGGCCCGGCTGGGTGAGGTGGCGCGCATTGAGCGCGCCCGCGCCCCGGCCTCGCAATACGCGGCCTCCAACGGCCAGCCTGCCGTGTCGTTGGCTGTGACCAAAAAGTCGGGCGCCAACACCCTGGAACTGGTGGACCGCCTCAACGCCTTTCTGGCCAGCCAAAACAGCGTGCTCGCTGCCTCCGGCCTGCAACTGGTGCTGACCGACGACCAGACCGTGCCCACCCGCGACGCCATCAACGTGATGCAAAGCAACGCCCTGGTGGGCATGCTCATGGTGCTGGCGGTGTGCTGGGCGTTTCTGGGCTGGCGCATCGGGCTGCTGGTCACGCTGGGCATTCCGTTTTCTTTGCTCGGCACCTTTGCCGTGCTCTCGGCCATGGGCTACACCATCAACGTGTCGGTGCTGCTGGGTGTGGTGATCGCGCTGGGCATGCTGGTGGACGACGCGGTGGTGGTGGTCGAATCCATTTACTACCGCATGCAGCGCGGACAAGAGGCGCTGGCCGCCAGCCTGGACGCCATCGCCGAGGTGTGGAAACCGGTGCTGGCCTCGGTGGCCACCACCATGGCCGCGTTTTTGCCGCTCATGCTGCTGCCCGGCATCATCGGCAAGTTCATGTTCGTGATCCCCTTTGTGGTCACGCTGGCGCTCGCCATCTCGCTCATTGAAGCGTTCTGGATGATGCCGGTGCACGTGAGCGCCATTGGCGTGCGTTTTGACCGCCCATCGAAGGTGCAAGCCTGGCGCGAGCGCTTCAACCGCGGCATTCGCCTGCGCTACGGCCAGGCGCTGGGCTATGTGCTGCGCCGGCCCAAGCGCTCCGCGCTGGTCAGCAGCCTGGCGGTGGCGGTCGCGGCGGCGCTGCTGGTCACCGGCGTGATCCGGGTGCAGTTCTTTGCCTTCGATCCCATCCGCGCTTTCTACGTCAATGTGGACATGCCGCAAACCGCATCACTGGAAGACACGCTGACCGAAACCCAGCGCGTGGAAGCGGCTGTGCGCGAGCAACTGCACGGCGTCGGCCTGGACGGTGAAGCCCGTGCGGTCACCTCCACCGCCGGCTTGAAATTCACCGAAACCGAACCGGTGTACGGCGATTTGTATGGCCAGGTGTTCGTGTCGCTCAACCCCCGCACCGGCGATTCGCGCGGAGTGCAACAGGTGGTGGAAGACATGCGCCAAGGCATTGAAAGCCTGAGCGGCCCAGGCCGCAAGAGCTTCACCGTGCTGTCGGGTGGGCCACCCGCGGGTAAAGCCATCAGCGTGAAGGTGCGCGGCGACGAATTCGACCAGATTCAGGCCGCTGCCGACGCACTCAAGACCATCGTGGCCGCGGTGCCCGGTGCCAAAGACGTGCAAGACGACAACCTGCCCGGGCGCGCCCAGTTGCAACTGCGGCTGGACCGCGACGCCCTGCTCGACGCTGGCCTGAGCGCCGCGCAAGTGGCGCGCCTGGTGCGTCTGGCGGTGGACGGCGAGGTGGTCGCTTTCACCCGCGACGAGGGCGACAAGATCGAGCTGCGTGTGCGCTCCGACCAGGCCCTGCGCGGCCCCGACCAGCTGCGCGTGGACCCGGCCAGCCTGCTGGACGAACCGATTGCACTGCCCAACGGCCAAACCACCCGCCTAGGCGCTCTGGTGCAAGCCGAAGCAGCACCCGGGCGTGGCTTCATCCGCCACCACAACCTGCGCCGCACCACCACGGTGGAAGCCAATCTGGACAAAGAAATCACCGACACGAAAGTGGCCAACGACCTGATCAAGGCCGGCTGGGAAAGCATCCGCGCGCAGCACCCGGGCGTGGACCTGGATTTTTCAGGCGAGCTGGAAGACATCGAAGAAAGCCTGGCGGCCATGCAACAGCTCTTTCTGCTGGGTGTGGGGATCATCTACCTGATCCTCGCCGCGCAGTTCAAGAGCTACTGGCAACCCATGATGATCCTGGTCACCGTGCCGCTGGCCTTCACTGGCGTCGCCTTTGGCCTGGCCATTTCCAACAACCCGCTGTCGCTCTACACGCTGTACGGCGTGATTGCGCTCACCGGCATCGCGGTCAACTCGGCCATCGTGCTCATTGACGCGGCCAACGACCGCCTGCAGCGCGGCAGAAGCACCATCCACGCCATCATCCAGGCATCACGCCGGCGCGTGGTGCCCATTCTGATCACCACGACCACCACCATCGGTGGCCTGTTTTCGCTGGCCTTTGGCATCGGTGGCCAAAGCCTGCTGTGGGGGCCGGTGGCCGCCAGCATCGTCTGGGGCCTGGCGTTTTCGACCGTGCTCACCTTGTTTGTGGTGCCATTGCTGTATCTGGCATTCATGCGGCCGCGCAAGGGGGCCAAAGCCACCCGCGAGGCAGCGGCAGGGTTGGGCTGATTACACTCAGAGCGCCCATGAATCCACAAGACTACGTCCAGCAAAAAGCCGCCGCCTCGGGCAGCAGCTTTTATTACGCCTTCCTGTTTTTGCCACCCGAGCGGCGTGCGGCGATCACTGCGTTTTACGCCTTCTGCCGCGAGGTGGACGACGTGGTGGACGAAGTGAGCGACCCCGGCGTGGCCCAGACCACGCTGGCCTGGTGGCGGCGCGAGGTGGCGCAAGCCTTTGCCGGCGAGTCCAGCCACCCGGTGATGCAAGCCCTGATGCCGCACACCGCTCCCTTCGCTATCGAAGCGCGGCACCTGCTGGCCGTCATTGACGGCTGCCAGATGGACCTGGACCAGAACCGCTATTTCGACTTTGCCAACCTGCAGCAATACTGCCATCTGGTGGCCGGCGTGGTGGGCGAGGTAGCAGCACGCATTTTTGGCCAGACCCAGCCCGAGACGACCGCGTTCGCCCACCGGTTGGGCCTGGCGTTTCAGCTCACCAACATCATCCGCGACGTGGGCGAAGACGCCACCCGCGGGCGGGTGTACCTGCCGGTGAGCGAGTTGCAGCGCTTTGATGTGAAGGCCCACGAACTGCTTAAGCGCGGGAAAGCCCCCGCCACCGACGCGGCCGACTTTCAGCGCCGCTTCACTGCGCTGATGCAGTTTCAGTGTGAGCGCGCCCTGCGCACCTACGAAGAGGCCCTGGCCCTGCTGCCCGAAGCCGATCGCCGCAGCCAGAAACCCGGCCTGATGATGGCCAGCATTTACCGCACGCTGCTGCAGGAAATTGCCACCGACCCGCTGCTGGTACTGACCCAGCGCGTGAGCCTGACACCGCTGCGCAAGTTCTGGCTGGCCTGGAAGGTGCAGGCGCTGGGGCGCCTTTGATCTCAATGAAACTGGCCATCGTCGGAGCAGGTTGGGCCGGTGTCGCCGCGGCAGTCGAGGCCGCAGACGCGGGCTGGGACGTGACACTCTTTGAAGCCACCCGCACGCTGGGCGGGCGCGCCCGTGCGCTGCCCGCGCAGCGGCCCGACGGCGTGGCGCTCACGCTGGACAATGGCCAGCACATCCTGATTGGTGCCTACACCGAGGCGCTGGCGCTGATGCAGCGCGTGGGTGTGGCACCCGCCAGCGCGCTGCTGTGCCTGCCCCTGGCCCTCCCCTACCCCGATGGCACCGGCCTACAAACGCCCCGCTGGGCGGCCCGCTGGCCCGCGCCGCTGGACGCGGTGGCCGCCATTGCCACGGCCAAGGGCTGGCGCTGGCGCGAGCGCTGGGCGCTGATTCGCGCTTCGCTGGCCTGGCAGCGCGCCGGGTTTGCCTGCGCGCCGCAGCTCACCGTGGCCCGCCTGTGTGCGGCGCTGCCCCAGCGGGTGATGGACGAACTGATTGAGCCGCTGTGTGTTTCTGCGCTCAACCTGCCGGCCGCGCAAGCCAGCGCCCAGGTGTTTCTGCGCGTCATGCGCGACGCGCTGTTTGGCGCCGGGTTTGGCGGCTGGGCCGCGTCCAGCCTGCTGCTGCCCCGCAACGACCTGAGCGCCCTGCTGCCCAACGCCGCCGCGCAGTGGCTGCAAGCGCACCACAGCGGCCGCACACGGCTGCGGCTGGGCACCCGGGTGCTGGGACTGGAGCCGCAAGCTGGCGGGTGGCAGTTGCAGGGCAGCGGTTGGCAGGAAGGCTTTGACCGCGTGGTGTGGGCCACCGCCGCCAGCCCGGCAGCCCAGGCCATGCGCGAGGCCGCCGCCAGCGCGCAGGCCGAAGAGTTCGACCGGACCGATGCCCTGAGGCATTGGGCCGACAGCGCCGACGCGCTGGCCTTCACCGCCATCACCACGGTGTACGCCTGGGCAACCGGCGTGCGCCTGGCGTCCCCCATGCTGGCCTTGCGCGCCGAGCCCGACGCACAGGCTGCGCCGGCCCAGTTTGTGTTTGACCGCGGCCAGCTTGCCCCACACGACGCCACGGCCCAGGGCGTGCTGGCCTTTGTGATCAGCGCCAGCGAAGGCGAGCGCGACGGGTTGCAGGCCCGCGTGCTGCAACAGGCGGCTCAGCAGCTGGGTCTTTCCAACCTGCAAGCCTTGCAAACGGTGGTGGACAAACGCGCCACCTTTGCCTGCACACCGGGCCTGCAGCGGCCCGCCCAGGCCATTGCGCCGGGCTTGTGGGCGGCGGGCGACTATGTGAACGGGCCTTACCCCGCTACGCTTGAAGGCGCCGTGCGCAGCGGCCTGGCTGCCGCGCGCCTGCTTTGATGCACATCAACCGCAGTGGCTCGCCCCAGCGGTAGAAAGGTCCACATGCCTACCACCCCGCTCCAGCCCCAACAGCTCCGCCTCACCATCGACCCGACGTCGCTGGGTTTTCAAGACACCGCCGAACTGCTGGAACAACCGGTGCCCTGGATCGGCCAGGCGCGCGCCGAAAAGGCCGCACGCTTTGGCATGGCGATGGACCAGCCCGACTACCACCTGTTTGTGCTGGGTGAGGTGGGCAGTGGCCGCTCGACCCTGCTGCGCGAGCTGGCGCACAGCGTGGCTGCTACCCGGCCGGTTCCGCCCGACCTGTGTTACCTGCACAACTTCGACGCCCCCGAACGCCCGCGCGCCCTGCGCATGCCACCCGGCCAGGGGCGCCAACTGCGTCAGCTGATGCACAAGCTGTGCAAAACCCTGCAGCGCGAGGTGCCCCTGCGCCTGGACAGCGAAGACTTCAAGGCCGACAGCGATCGGATTGAAAACACCTACAAGAGCGAAGAGTCCCGGGCCTTTGCCGCGCTGGAGGCGTTTGCCGAGGCCCGCCGCTTTCACCTGTTTCGCGAAGAAGGACACCTGGTGTTCACCCTCATGGGCGACAGCGGCAGCGCGCTCACCGCCGCAGAAGCCCACAGCCTTTCACGCGAACGCAGGGCCGAGGTGGACCAGGCCGAAGCCGAGCTGCGCGAACAGATTGCGCAGTTTCTGGAAAAAACCCGGCCCATGGCCCGCGTGATGAACGAAGGCCTCGCCGCCCTGCGCCGCCAGGTGACCAAACCCTTGCTGGACCACGAGTTGCAGGAGATTCGGGTCAGTCTGAAAAAGCAGATCAAGGACTCGGTGAAGCTCGGCCACTACCTTGACCGCGTGCTGCACGACGTGCTGGAGCACATTGAACTCTTCATCGTGCAGGACGAAGACGACGAACAGCGCCTGGCCGCGCTGGAGCAACTGCTGATGCGCTATCAGGTGAATGTGGTGGTGGACAACAGCAGCCTGGGCGGTGCGCCGGTGATCGTGGAAGACAACCCGGTCACGCACGCGCTGTTTGGCTGCATCGAATACCAGGCCGAAGAAGACGTGTTGATGACCGACTTTTCGCGCGTGCGCGCCGGCAGCCTGCTGAAAGCCCACGGTGGCTTTTTGCTGCTGCACCTGCGCGACCTGCTCACAGACCCGCAAGCCTGGGAAAAGATGCGCCGCTACCTGCGCTGCGGGCGGGTGCAAATTGAAGAACCGGGCGCAGCGCTGATGCCAATGGCGGCCGTGTCGCTGCAGCCCGAGGCGGTAGACGCCGAGGTCAAACTCATCCTGATCGGCTCGGTGGAACACTACTACGCGCTGCAAGAAGGCGACCCGGAACTGGCCCGGCGCTTTCGCGTCAAGGTGGACTTTGCAGAAAGCTTCGCGGCCACCGACGACACCCGCCAGGCCACCGCCGTATTTGTGGCCCACACCTGCCGCAAACACGGCTTGCCGCCGTTGTCGGCAGCCGCCGTGGCCC
>JAGXSV010000042.1 GCA_018333605.1 Hydrogenophaga sp.
GGGCCGCCGTGGCGGCCCCGGCAGCCAGCAAGCCGGGCGCCAGCCGCAGCAGCGCACTGGCGCTGGGCAAGGCCGGCAGGCGCTGGCCAGGCACATGGGCCAGTCGATCGGCATAAGCCGCAAACACATTGCCCGCCAGCAGGCATCGCCCTTCGGCCAGACCCGCATCGGCCGGCAGGCACTGCGCCAGGTAAGCGCCCAGGTCTTGCGGCGCACACAGGCGCGGCGGCGCCAGCGGGCCCAGGCCCTGAGCGGTGTGGGCGTAGGGCGCCACATACAGCTCGTCCATGCGGGCATCGAGCAAGGCCACGATCACACCCGCCACCGGCTTGCCCGCCTGTTGCGGCGCCTCTTGCAGCGCCTGGCGCGCGGATTCGGCCAACGCCAGCAGCGTGTCCACCGCCAGCACCGGCAAGCCATCGGGCTGGCTGGGGTTTTGCACACCGTAGGCCAGGCCTTGCGCCACGGCGCAGGCGGTGCGCAGCCCCGTGAACGAGCCCGGGCCGCGGCCAAACACCACGGCGTCCAGACTGTGCAGCGTCCAGCCGGCCTGGGTCAACAGTGTTTGCACCAGCGGCAGCAGCGTGGCCGACGCCTGGGCGCCACCCGGGCCGGTGTGTTGCCACAGCGGGGCGCCGCGCACACCACTGCCCAGCGCCACCGACAAGGTGTCGGTGCTGGTTTCAAGGGCCAGCAGGCGCAGGGCGGCCGGGAGCTTGGCAGACAAATCGGGGGCGGCAACGGTCATCCAGACATTATCGGCCACCCAAGCGCCTGTTGACGGGGGTGCGCCGTCGCCGCCCCAGCCCCGCCCGTCCACAAATTCCACCCTTTACACGGCCGGGGTGCAGGGGATCCCGATCACGGCCACATAATGAAAACACCATGTTTTCATTTGTTTCCCGCTCCTTTTTGACGCTGCCGCTGCTGCTTGCCGCCCTGGCTGGCCTGGCCTTGCCGGTGGGTGCGCAGCCTGCGGCCGATGTGGGTGCGCAGCCTGCGGCCGATGCGGGTGCGCTGCCGCCGGGCGTGTCGGCTGCGCTGGCGCGCGCGGGCGTGCCGGCCAGCGCGTTTTCGGCGCTGGTTGTGCCGCTGGACACCAGCGCCCACGTGCGGCTCAGCTACCGCGCCAGCGCCCCGGTCAACCCGGCCTCGGTGATGAAGTTGGTGACCACTTACGCAGCCATCGACCTGCTGGGGCCCGACTTCACCTGGAACACCCGCTTTTACAGCGACGGCGTGGTGAGCCAGGGGGTGTTGCGCGGCAACCTGTATGTGCGCGGTGGCGGCGACCCGAAACTGGTGCTTGAGCGCATCCAGGCGGCCTTCATGAACCTGCAAGACCAGGGCGTGCGCGTGATTCTGGGCGACCTGGTGCTGGACCACAGCGCGTTTGAGCTGCCCGCCATCGACCCCGGCGCCTTTGACGGCGAAGCCCTGCGCCCCTACAACGCATCACCCGACGCCCTGCTCGTCAACTTCAAGTCGGTGGTGCTGACCTTCCAGCCCGACCCCGCCGCCGGCGTGGCCCGCGTGACCAGCGAGCCGCCCATGGCCGGCCTGAACATCGACGCCACCGTGCCCTTGTCGCGCACCGGCTGCGGCGATTGGCGCGGCAGCCTGCAAGCCCGCTTCAACGACGCCAACAGCATCCGCTTTGAAGGCCGCTACCCCGGCAGCTGCGGCGAACGGGTGTGGCCCGTGGCCTACCAGGACCCGGCCAGCTACGCCGCCCGCTCACTCGAAGGCCTGTGGCGCGCCACCGGCGGCGCCATCACCGGCGCGGTGCGCGCGGGCCTCACGCCGCCCGGCGCGCGCCTGCTGCACGAAGCCCGCTCGCTGCCACTCTCAAACATCATCACCGACGTGAACCAGTGGAGCAACAACGTGATGGCGCAGCAGGTGTTCCTCACACTCGGCCAGCTGTCACCCACGCGCGTGCTCACCGAAAGCAGCCTGGCCGACCGCCTCGCGCCCGTGCGCACCGCCCGCTTTGAGCGCTCGCGCGAGGTGGTGGCGAGCTGGTGGAAGCGCACCTTTGGCCTGCGCTACGCTGCCCCCGTGATGGACAACGGCGCCGGCCTGTCCCGCATTGAACGCATCACCCCCGAAGCCCTGGTGGGCCTGCTGCGCCACGCAGCCGTGCACCCCAAAGGCGAGCAATTCGTGCAGTCCCTGTCCATCGCCGGCGTCAACGGCACCACCGCCCGCATGGCCCGCGGCGCCAACAGCGCCGCACGCGGCAACGCCTGGCTGAAAACCGGCACCCTGCGCGACGTGACCGGCATCGCCGGCTACGTGAACGCCGCCAACGGCTCACGCTACGCCGTGGTGGGTTTCATCAACCACCCCAACGCACCCGCCGCCCGGCCCGCGCTGGAAGCTTTGGTGGAGTGGACGGCGGCGCAGCCGGACTGACTAAGCCTCGGCTTCCCGCGCTGTAGCCATTACAGACTTGACGGGAAATCAAGGCGAATCGACTTCGGGCAGGTCTTGCCAACCGAAACCGCTTGCCCGCCGCCCAGCAGCCAAATGCCTTCGCCGCGAGCACTCCGCGTCCGGCACGGCCCAAGGCACGACAACCCAAAAACGCGCGCCACAGCGGTTAGGCGCCACCACCGCCTGTGCGCCTCAAGGCCTTGGCCGGACTGAAAACGAAAGCCCCTGCGCTGGTAGTAACCCTCTGTTTCCAATTGTGTGCTGGCTCTAACATCGCCTTCTGACAAATAGAACGACCGTTCTTTTTATTGGTCAGATTTCGTTACACACCAGCAGGAGACACGCATGAAGTTTTTGAAATGGGCGGCGATTTCAACCGCAGCCATCACCGTTTTGGCCGCCTGCGGTGGTGGCGACAGCCCCGACGAGGGCAGCAGTTTTGACTTGAGCGGCGCACCCGGCAGCCTGATCGCGAGTCCCACAGCACTGACCACACTCACGCCTGCGGCCTTCACGGCAGCCTTGACCCAAGCTGGGGCCGCCAGCCTGTTGCAGGTCACCGGTGCACCCAAGTGCGACATCACCTTCAACTACTTCCAGTACGGCACCGTGGGTGGTGCGGGCGAAAAAACGTCGGCATCCGGCGGCATCATGGTGCCCGGCGGCGCTGACCCGGCCTGCACCGGGCCACGCCCGGTGCTGCTGTACGCGCACGGCACCAGCACCGACAAAAACAAGAACATGGCCAGCCCGCAAGACGGTGAAGCTGCGTTGGTCGCCGCCATGTACGCCGCACAGGGTTACATCGTGGTGGCCCCGAACTACGCAGGCTACGAATCTTCGCCGCTGCCTTACCACCCTTACCTGAACCTGGAGCAGCAAGCCCAGGACGTGGTGGATGCGCTGACCGCTGCCCGAAAAGGATTTGCCGCCATCAACGCCACGGCCAACAGCAAGCTCTTCGTGAGCGGTTATTCACAGGGTGGCTTCGTGTCCATGGCCGCCCAGCGCAGGCTGCAATTGGCTGGCACCCCGGTGACGGCCGGCGCGCACCTGTCTGGCCCTTACAACCTGGGCTATTTTGGGGACATTGTCTACAGCGGCCGGGTGAACCTGGGCGCAACCCTCTTCAGCCCACTGCTCAACACCAGCTTCCAGCGTACCTACGGCAACATCTACGCTACCCCAAGCGAAATGTACGAGGACACGTTCGCCACAGGCATCGAAACGCTGCTGCCCAGCACCACGCCGCTGAACACGCTGCTCACCACCGGCAAGCTGCCGGCCACCGCGCTGTTTGCGGCAGACAGCCTGCCCAAACCGGCCGGGTTCGAGCTCTTTTTTGGCACGCCGAACCTGATCAAAACCAGCTACCGCAATGCGGTGCTTGCAGATGCCTTGGTCAACCCGACCGCGCCCCGGCACCCGCTGCGCGTGGCTGCCTACAAGAACGACCTGCTGACCCAGAACTGGACACCTGCCCAGCCCATGCTGCTGTGCGGCGGCAACGCCGACCCGACCGTGTTTTTCAGCGCCAACACCAACACCGCCAAGGCGTATTTCACGGGCAAGGGCGTGCCAGACCAGGCTGTGACGGTGCTGGATGTGGACAGCGCGCCGACGAGCAGCACCGATCCCTTCCGCTTGGCCAAGGGCGGATTTGCACAAGCCAAAGCCGCCGCAGGCGATGCCGCAGCGGTGCTGCAGGCCTATCACGGAACGCTGGTTCCACCCTTCTGCAACGCAGCGGCGCGCGGCTATTTCGCCCAGTTTTAAGCCCCGGGTCATAACCTTCTCCATCCACATACAGATCACCACAACATGAAAAAAACATTCATCGCCACCGCCGCCACGCTGGCCTGTGCAGGCGCCTGGTCACAGGTCACGCTGTACGGTCTGGCGGACGTCAGTATCACCCACGTCAGCGGCTATGCCCAAGGCAGCGTCACCAGCCTGTCCAGCGGCCACATGGAAGGCTCGCGCTGGGGCATCAAGGGGGAAGAAGACATGGGCGGAGGCTACAAAGCCCTGTTCACCCTGGAAAGCCGCGTCGAGCTCGACACCGGTGGGCTGGGCAACCGGCCCACGTCGGGCAACCAACTGCCTGACCGCCTGACCGCCGGACTGCCGCCCGCTGTGGCTGCGGCCCTGACCAACGTTGCCATTGGGCCTACGCTGGGCGTCAACCTCAACAACACCGCCTTTGACCGGCAGGCCTGGGTGGGTCTGGTCACGCCCGTGGGCGGTTTTTTGATGGGCCGTCAATACACGCCAGCGTTTGAGACCTTTGCAACATTCGACAGCATGAACACGCAGAGTGCTCTGTCGGCCGCCCAGGTGGCGTCAATTCCGGCCGGACTCGACATTCGCTACAACAACACCTTGCAATACCGCATCGTGCAAGGCCCCTGGAATGCGGCGCTCATGTATGGCTTTGGCGAGGGCAACCGCAGCGCAAACAACCGGCTTCTGGGGATCAACACCCTCTACAAGGGTGGCGCCTTCAACGTGGGTGTTGGCCTCAACAGCAAGAAAAACTCGGCCGGGCAGCAGGCGCTCAAAACCACCGTGCTGGGCGCTTCGACGGCCAGAGGCGACTGGATCGTTTCGGGCATGTTCGCCCGCATTCAGGAGCCCAACCCGTCAGCAGGACCTGAGCTGAGCGCGGGCCTCACGTTGGCCGGTGTACCGGCACCGTTGATCAGCACGGTGCTGGACCGGCTCAAACAAGATGCCAACCTGATCCATGTGGGCGCACGCTACAACATGGGCAGCGCCGGCCACGTCACGGTGGCTTACAACCAGCTCAACGACAAACGCGCGTCCAACGCCGACATCAGCTCGTATGGCGTGGCCTACACCTACCCGCTGTCCAAGCGCACCAACCTGAACGCGGTGCTCACCCGTTTCAACAACAGCGCGAACGCGCAAGCAGCGCCCGGTGGCAACGGTTACCTCGGTGGTGTCACCGCCACGGCGGGCCGCGACGCGACGTCGCTGGCACTGGGCATACGCCACAGCTTCTGAGTATGCCGCCCGCACGGGTTGCGGGCGCCGCTTCAAGGCAGCGCGGCGTGGTTCAAGCCGCAGCGCGCTGCAACCGGTCCCGCACGCCGTCCCACTCGGGGCTGGCGGGCGGGGTTTCTACCCAGATGAGTTTCACGCCTGTGGCGTCGAGTTCGCGCAGCGTGGCGAACAGGGCTTGGGCGGCTTGCGCGGCGTCGTCGGGCATGCGGCGCAGGCTCACACCCCGGGCCACCGCAAGCGGTGCGCGGGCGTACACCGCGATGTGGCGGGCATCGGGTCCCAGCAGATCCAGCGCCGACTGCAGCGGCTGGGCGGCCATGAGCCGCACTTTGGCGTTGGGCGCGTAGTGCGATTCGAGCGTGCCGGAAGCCCTCGGGGCTGCATCGTCGCGCCCGCGCAGCGGCTGGCCGCAAGCCGCTTCCAGCTGCGCGGTGGTGACCATGCCGGGGCGCAGCAACACCGGGTGGCCGCGGGTGCAATCGACGATGGTGGACTCAATGCCCACCGGGCAGGCGCCGCCGTCCAAAATCAACAGCGCTGCGTCGGGCAGCTGCTTGAATTCTTCGGCCACGTGCGCAGCGGTGGTGGGGCTGACGCGGCCGAAGCGGTTGGCGCTGGGAGCGGCCACACCGAACACGCCGTGTGCCCGGGCGGCCGCCAACAGCGCCTGTGCCACCGGGTGCGACGGGCAGCGCAGGCCCACCGAGTCTTGCCCGCCGGCTGACACAGCGGCTACGCCTTCGCGGCGCGGCAAGATCAGCGTGAGCGGGCCCGGCCAAAAGGCCTGCATGAGCGCCTGGGCAAAGGCGGGCACTTCGCGGGCGTAGTGGTCCACCCCGGCGCGCCAGCCTTGTGCACCGTCACCGGGCGCCAGGTGCACGATGAGCGGGTGGTCGCTGGGCCGGCCTTTGGCTTCAAAAATGCGGTGCACCGCGTTGGCGTTGTCGGCGTCGGCCGCCAAGCCATACACGGTTTCGGTGGGCATGCCCACCAGCGAGCCCGCGGCCAGCCGCTGCGCAGCGGCTTCCACAGCGGCGGGGTCGGTGGCGCTCAGCAGCACAGGCATGGGCAAGACGCTCGGGTGCTCAGGCGCTCAAGCCGCATCCAGCGAGGGCAGGCCGAGCAATGCCAGCACCTTCGCAGCGGTCTCGCGCACCTGCTCCACGGTGGGCGCGGTGATGTTGAGGTGGCCCATCTTGCGGCCTGGGCGGGCGCTGAGTTTGCCGTACAGGTGCAGGTGGGTGCCGGGCAGCGCCAGCACCTGCGCCCATGGCGGCGACACGGGTTGTTCGCTGGGTTGGGCGCGCACCCCGTTGGCGCCGAACCACAGGTCGCCCAGCAGGTTGACCATGATGGCCGGGCTGTGCTGGCGCGGCGTGGGCAGCGGCAGGCCAGCCAGGGCCCGCACCTGGGCTTCAAACTGCGACAGGTCGCAGGCGTTTTGCGTGTAGTGGCCGCTGTTGTGCGGGCGCGGCGCCATTTCGTTGACGATCAGGTCGAGCCCGCCCTGGCCGTCGTCCACCAAAAAGTATTCAACGCACAGCACGCCCACGTAGTTCAGGTGGTTGGCAATGGCCACGGTGCTGGCGCGCGCACGCTCGGCCAGCGCAGCGGGCACCGCGCCGTCGAACACGGCGGTCAGCGCCAAAATGCCGTCGCGGTGGGTGTTGGCCTGCACCGGGAAGCTCACGCTCTGGCCGTCAGAGCCGCGCGCCACGATCACCGAACACTCGGCCTGCAGCGGCATGAGTTTTTCAAGCACGCAGGGCACGCTGCCCAGCTGCGCCCAGGCAGCGGCAAGCTCTTCGGGGGTGCGCACGCGCACCTGGCCCTTGCCGTCGTAGCCCATGCGGGCGGTTTTCAAAATGCCGGGCAACAAATCGGCCGGCACGGCGGCCAGCAGCTCGGCGCTGGTGATGGCGGCGTAAGGCGCGGGGTACACGCCGCTGATGGGCGCGCACTGCACGAAGTGCGATTTTTCCTTGACGCGGTCTTGCGCCACCGCCACGCAGGCGGCCGACGGCGCCACCGGGCGGTGGGCGCCGAGCGTCACCAGCGCGGGCGCCGGCACGTTTTCAAATTCGGTGGTGATGGCTTCGCAGCGCTGCATCAGCTGCGCCAGGCCCTGCTCGTCATCGTAGGGGGTTTGAATGTGGAAGTGGCTGATCAGCCCGGCCGGGCTGGCTGGGTCGGGGTCAAGCACCGCCGTGAAATAACCCATGGCCTGGGCCGCCTGCACAAACATGCGGCCGAGCTGCCCGCCGCCCATGACGCCCAGCGTGATTTGCTGGCCACTGGCCGAGGTGCTGCCGGGGAGAAGGGGCTTGAAGCTCATGGCAAACGCTCAAAAAGAAGGGCGGGTGGCGCTGCGCCACGCGCAAGCACCGGATAGGTTTCGGGTCACAGGGGCAAAGTCATGCCGCGTGCGGCTTCGGTCTGCGCGGCGCGAAAGGCTTCCAGCCGGTCGCGCAGGGCCGGGTTTTCGCTGGCCAGCAAGGCCACCGCAAACAGCGCCGCGTTGGCTGCACCCGCCTGGCCAATGGCAAAGGTGGCCACCGGCACACCCTTGGGCATTTGCACAATGCTGTGCAGCGAATCCACACCGCTCAGGTGCTTGCTGGCCACCGGCACACCCAGCACCGGCACCACGGTTTTGGCCGCGATCATGCCCGGCAAATGGGCGGCACCGCCCGCGCCCGCAATGATGGCCTTGAGCCCGCGGCCCACGGCGGCTTCCGCGTAGGCAAACATGTCGTCGGGCATGCGGTGGGCCGACACCACGCGCGCCTCGTGCGTGATACCGAAGTCTTTGAGAATCTGCACGGCGTGCTGCATGGTGTCCCAGTCGCTGCTGGAGCCCATGACCACGCCCACTTGGATGGGGTTCATGTGAGTGCCTTTTGCCCGGCCAATCCATGGCCGGGCGCATGAAGACCGGCCTGGAAAGCGGCCCGTCTCCGGTAAAGTGTCGATTTTACGTTTCGCGCCCTTGCGCCGCCTCAGGCGGCTGCGGCGCCCCCATCCAGAGCACCGCCATGATCGATGTCACCTTTGCCAATTTTGAAACCGAAGTCATCGAGGCTTCGCAACACACCCCTGTGCTGGTGGATTTCTGGGCGCCCTGGTGCGGCCCCTGCAAGGTCATTGGCCCTTTGCTGGAGAAAATTGAAGCCGCCTACGCTGGCCGCTTCAAGCTGGTGAAGATCGACACCGAACAGGAACAGCAACTGGCCGGCGCCTTTGGCATCAAGAGCATTCCGACCTGCGTGTTGATGATGAACGGCCAGCCCGTGGACGGCTTCATGGGCGCGCTGCCCGAAGGCCAGATCAAGGAATTTCTGGACAAGCACCTGCCCGCAGCCGAGGTGCTGGAAGCGGCCGAAGAAGAAGCCGATGCGCTGCAAGCCCTGGCGGCGGGCGACGTGGAAGGCGCGCTGGCCAAGCTGCAGCACGCCGTGCAAACCGACCCCGAAAACGACGACGCCCGCTTTGACCTGGTGAAGCTGCTGCTGGAACTGGAGCGCGACGACGAAGCCAAGGTGGCGTTTGCGCCGGTGATCGCCAAGTCCATGGCGGTGCGCCGGCTTGACTCGCTCAACCGCTGGATGAAAGCGCGCGACGCGCAAGACATGGTGGTGGACCCCGAGGCCTACGCAGCCGATCTACAGGCCAGGATTGCCGCCAACAAGCGCGACTTTGCCAGCCGCTTTGCCCTCGCCCAGCTGCTGATGGCCCACAGCCAGTTTGTGCCCGCCATGGACGAGCTGCTGGAGATTTTGATGCGCGACAAAACCTGGAGCGAAGATCTGGCCCGCAAGACTTTCATCGCCATCCTGGACATCATCGAGCCGCCCAAGCCCAAGGTGGCCGAAGGCCAGGTGCCCCCCGAAGACCCCACGGTGGCCACCTACCGTCGGCGGCTGTCCAGCGTGGTGCTGAGCTGAGAACCCAGGCGAGAACCACGTGAGCGGCGCGCCGAAGATTTCACGCAACAGGGACCCAGAAACACTCCGGAAGCGCTTGATGGCAACGCCCCATGACCGGAAGGACCGCATGGACCACGGGCGCTGCTCCCGCACCACGTGATCGCTGCCGCCAACCGCACCGGCCGAGGGCGGTGCCGGTAACAGACCCCCCTGAGCCCGGGATTGCACGCACCCGCCTGAGCAGGGTGGCCGCGGCCAGCGGCCGGCCCAGCGCAGGCCAAAACCCCGGGCCATCGAGGTGCTGTCGCCGGCGGCTACCATCAAGCCATGCTCACCATGAACTCTGAGGCCGCCCAGGCGGCCCTGCCTTTTGACCGCCTGATCGCCACACTGCGGGAACACTTCACCAGCACCTGCGAGGTGCCACTGCGCCATGTGCACGACATTGCCAGCCCCGGCGGCGGCAAGATAACCTCGCTCATCATGCCGGCCTGGCTGCCGGGCCGGTACTACGGCGTGAAGATCGTGAACATTGCACCGGGCAATGCCGCCGTGGGTCTGCCAGGCCTGCATTCGGCTTACCTGCTGTTTGACGCACGCACCGGCGTACCGCTGGCGCAGATTGACGGCGACCAGATCACCACGCGCCGCACCGTGGCGGCGTCGGCCCTGGCGGCCTCGTATCTGGCCCGCGCCGATGCCCGGCACCTGCTGGTGGTGGGTGCGGGCGCCGTGGCGGCCCTGCTGCCCGAGGCCTACCGCACGGTGCGCCCCATTGAACGCGTGACGGTGTGGGCACGCCGCGCCGAGGAAGCTCTGGCGCTGGCCGAGCGCTGGCGTCAGCAGGGCTTTGACGCCAGCGCCACCACCGATTTGCCCGCGGCCTGCGGCGAGGCCGATGTGGTGAGCTGCGCGACCCTGGCCACGGAACCCGTGGTGCGCGGCGCCTGGCTCGCTCCGGGCTCGCACCTGGACCTGATCGGCAGCTTCACACCAGCCATGCGCGAGGCCGACGACGTATGCTTTGAAGACGCGCGCGTGTTTGTGGACACCGAAGAAGCGCTGCAGAAAAGCGGTGACCTGATCGGCCCGCTGTCGCGCGGGGTGCTGCGCGCCGACGACGTGCGCGGCACCCTGACCACGCTGTGCAAAGGCATGGCAACCGGGCGCAAGACGCCGACCGAACGCACGGTATTCAAGTCGGTGGGCACCGCGCTGGAAGACCTGGCCGCCGCGGTGCAGGTGTTTGAGGCCGCGCGCGGCTGAAGCGGTGCATCAATCCCGCGGCGGCAGAGCGGCACCAGACGCCGCTGCCACCAGCGTCGAGGCCTGTGCTTGCAGCAGGGCCAGCAAATCAGAGAGCTGTTCGCGCTGGGCCCCGGTCATGCCCGAGAGCAGTTCGCGCTGGATCGCCACAATCCGGGGAAACACGTCGCTGTGCAGGCGCCTCCCCTCGTCGGTGAGGTAGATGTGGACCTCGCGCCGGTCTGAGGGCTTGGGCACGCGACGCACCAGGTTTTTCTGAGCGAGGCGGGTGAGGTTGCGCGACGTTCGGGCGCGATCGAGCATGGCGATGCCGGCCAGTTCGGACGAGAGGACGCCTTCGCGGTTCACCAGCGACGACAGGATGCGCCACTCGCGCCGGGTGATGCCGTATTCCTGCTCGCACATGCGAACCACCAGCGGCGCGGCGGTGGCATGGATGCGGTAAAGGCGGTAGAGCAGGAGTTCGTCCTGGGCCATGGGGTTTTCGATGCGCGACATGGGGAGGTTTTACGCGTTCCGGCTGCGGGTGGCGCGGGGTGGATAGGGAAAACACCGGGAACAATTGATTTCTGCAATTGATTGTCATTCCCTAGCATGGGGGTTTGCACGGGGGAAATACCCGTTTGAAAACCCACTGGAGACCAGCCCCATGCACAGAAGAAGCATTTTGACCACCGCCTTGACCCTGGCCACCTGCGCCGTCGCCCTGCCCGGCCTGGCACAGGAAAAACCGCCGCTGAAGATCGTGGTGGGCTTTCCCCCCGGCGGCTCCGCCGATCTGCTGGCCCGGCTGATGGCCGAGGGTCTGAAGAACGATTTTTCGCAGGTGATCGTGGAAAACAAGGCCGGTGCGGGTGGCCGCATCGCGCTGGGTCAGGTCAAGCGCGCCCCAGCCGACGGTCAGACCGTGATCATCCTGCCGAGCGGACCGATGGTGCTGTTCCCGCATGTCTACAAGAAGCTGGACTACGACGCGGTGACCGACTTCACCCCAATCTCGCTGCTGGCGCACTTTCAGTTCAGCGTGGTGGCCGGTGCGGGCGTGCCGGTGAAAAACGTGAAAGACATGATCGCGCGCGCCAAGGCCGAACCCGGCAAGAGCACCTACGGCACACCCGGCCAGGGCACGCTGCCGCACTTCATGGGCGTGCTGTTCGGCCAGCGGGCCGGTGCCGAGTTGACGCATGTGCCGTTCCAGGGCGGCGGCCCGGCCAACACCGCGCTGCTGGGTGGCCACATCGACTACAAGTTCGACGTCGTGACCGAAACCGCCGAACTGCACCGGGCGGGCAAAGTGCGCATCATCGGGGTGACCGGCGCCCAGCGCGACCCGCAGGTGCCCGATGTGCCCACGCTCAAGGAGCAGGGTGTGGACATGGTGGCCACGGCCTGGTTTGCCATGTACGGACCGGCCGGCCTGAAACCCGAAGTGCGCGACATGTTGAGCGCCGCCGTGGCCAGGGCGGTGCGCACGCCCGCGCTGCGTGCCAAGCTGATCGAGCAGGGTTACGAGCCGGTGGGCTCCACGCCGGCCGAACTGGCCGCCATCCAGAAAACCGACCTGCAACGCTGGGAGGCCCCGATCAAGGCGACCGGCTTGCAGCTGGACTGACAGATCCTCTCTTTACCCTTGACAACCGCGTGACCCCATGAATCTCATCCGTCGCCACACCCTCGCCGCCCTCGCCTGCACCGCCCTCTCGGTCCTGGGCACCACCGCCCTGGCCCAGCCCGCGTACCCGGCCAAGCCGGTGACCCTCGTCACCAATTTTCCGCCCGGCGGGCCGGCGGACATCCTGGCGCGCTCGGTCGGCGCCGTGCTGCAGGAGACGCTCAAGCAGCCTTTCGTGGTGGACAACAAACCCGGCGCGGGCGGCAATGTGGGCGCCGCGGCGGTGGCCAAGGCACCGGCCGATGGCCACACGGTGCTGTTCGGTATCGACACCACCTTCACCATCAACCCGCACCTGTACCCGGCCATGCCGTTCAAGCCCGGCGATCTCAAGCCGGTGCTGATCATGGCTTCGTCCGGCCTGCTGCTGGGCGTGAATCCGGCCACCGGCATCAAGACTTTTGGCGATCTGCTGAGCCAGGGGCGTGCCAGGAACCTGAATTTCAGCTCCGCCGGCAACGGCAGCCCGGGCCACCTGGCGGCCGCCATGCTGGGCAACAGCACGCCGATAAAGACCACGCACATTCCCTACCGCGGCAACACGCCGGCGGTGACGGCCGTGCTCAGCGGCGAGGTGGACGGCGGCATCCTGGCCACACCGGGCATGCTGCCCCACGTGCAAAGCGGCAAGATCACGGCCCTGGCGGTGACCAGCGCCCAGCGCTCGCAGCTGGCACCGCAGCTGCCCACCGTGGCCGAACTGGGCCTCAAGAGCCTGGAGCAGGAGGTGCTGTACCTGGTGATGGTGCCCGCTGCCACGCCCGACGCCGTGGTGCAGACCCTGGCCAAGGGCATCACCGACGCGCTGCAGCGCACCGACGTGAAGGAGCGCCTGAAGAGCCTGGACCTGTTTTATGAAGGCCAGACCGGTGCCGCGGCGGCCAAGCGCCTGACCGACATGAGCGCACGCTACGGCCAGATCGTGCGCGCGACCAGCATGAAAGCCGATTGAGATGAGCACGAGCCGCCCCAACATCATCTACATCGTCAGCGACGACTTGGGCTACGCCGACCTCGGCTGCTACGGTGGCCGCCAGGCCGACTTCGGCGCCGTGTCGCCCCACATCGACGCGCTCGCCGCTGGCGGTCTGAAGCTCACCGAAGGTTATGCCAACTCACCGGTGTGCTCGCCCACGCGCTTTGCCCTGGCCACCATGCGCTACCAGTACCGCCTGCGTGGCGCGCTGGAAGAGCCGATCAACAGCCGCAGCAAGGGCAGCGACACGCTGGGCCTGCCGCCCGGAATACCCACCCTGCCCTCGCTGCTGAAGGAGGCCGGCTACCGCACCGCGCTGATTGGCAAATGGCACCTGGGTTACCCGCCGCATTTCGGCCCGCTGCGCTCGGGCTACGATGAGTTCTTCGGCATCATGGCCGGCGGCGTGGACTACTTCACCCACTGCAGCAGCAGCGGCGACCACGACCTCTACATCGACGAGAGCACCCACAAGGAAGTGGGCTACCTGACCGACGTGTTCTCGAAGCGCGCGGTGGAGCATATCCACCAGCGCGCCGCCGACGCGCAGGCGGGGCAACCGTTTTTCCTGAGCCTGCACTACACCGCACCGCACTGGCCCTGGGAAACGCGGGACGACGCCCATGTGGCGCCCGAGGTCGCCAAAAACCTGTTTCACCTGGATGGCGGCAGCGTGAACAGCTACCGCAAGATGATCCACCACATGGACGAGGGCATTGGCTGGATCATGGCCGCCCTGCGCGAACACGGGCTGGACGACAACACGCTGGTGGTCTTCACCAGCGACAACGGCGGTGAGCGCTTTTCCGACAACTGGCCGCTGGTGGGCGGCAAGATGGACCTGACCGAAGGCGGCATTCGCGTGCCGTGGATCGCGCACTGGCCGGCCGTGATTCCGGCCGGCTCGGTGAGCGAACAGCACTGCCTGACCATGGACTGGTCCGCCACGATGCTGGAGCTCGGCGGTGGCCAGCCCCACCCCGACTACCCGCTGGATGGTGTTTCCGTGGTGCCGCTGCTGCGCGATCCGGCGCACCGCTTTGAGCGCCCGATGTACTGGCGCATGAACCACCGAGGGCAGCGCGCCCTGCGCGACGGCGACTGGAAGTACCTCATGGTGGACGGCCACGAATACCTGTTCAACATCCCCGCCGACGAGCGCGAACGCGCCAACCGGGCCCAGCGCGAGCCCGAGCGACTGGCCCGCATGCGGGCCCAGTGGCTGGCCTGGAACGCCACCATGCCGCCCATTCCGGACGACGCCACCGTGAGCCTGGGCTATTCCACCCAGCACATGCCGCAGCGTTGAGACAGAAGGCGTCTTTCGCTCAACCGCTGAACCGTCGGTGCAGGAACGCTACGATCAGCCCATGAACCGACTGCGCCGTTTTCTGCCGTTTCTCGCCTGGCCCCGCCCCAGCGGGGCCGTGTTGCGCGGCGATGCCATCGCCGGCATCACGGTCGGGTTGATGGTGATTCCTCAGGGCGTGGCCTACGCAGCCCTGGCCGGCATGCCGCTGATCACCGGCATTTATGCCTCCATGCTGCCAGCCCTGATCGCGGTGCTGTTCAGCGGGTCCATGCGGCTGTCGGTCGGGCCCACAGCCATCACCTGCCTGCTGGTCAGCGCCTCGCTCACGGGCATGGCCGAGCCGGGCAGCGCCCAGTGGATTGAGCTGGCGGTGTGGCTGGCCTTGCTGTCGGGCCTGGTGCAGGTGGTGCTGGGCTTTGTGCGCTTTGGCTGGCTGCTCAACCTGGTGAACGCACCGGTGCTGATGGCCTTTACCCAGGGCGCGGCGGTGCTCATCATTGCGTCGCAGTTGCCGGCCTTGCTGGGGCTCTCGGGCGGCTGGGGCGCGCTGGCCAACCCGCAACCAATGCACCTGCCGGCTATCGCCTTCGGGCTGGGCTCGGTGATTTTTCTGCTGCTGGCGCGGCGCTGGCGGGCCACGTTTCCGTCGGTGTTGCTGCTGGTGGTGGCGTCGGCGGGGGTCAGCGCCTGGGTCGGGTTTGAGGCCCGCGGGGGCGCGGTCATTGGTCAGCTGCCGCAGGGCCTGCCCAGCTTTTACATGCCGGCCTGGCCCGGCTGGGCCACGCTGGGCCAGCTGCTGCTGCCCACGCTGGTGATCAGTCTGGTGAGTTTTCTGGAAACCGCGTCCAGCGCCAAGGTGGACAGCAGCCGGCGCGGCCAGCGCTGGGACCAGGACCAGGACCTGATCGGTCAGGGGCTGGCCAAACTGGTTTCGGGGTTTTCGGGCGCGTTTCCCACCAGCGCGTCGTTTTCCCGCTCGGCGCTGCTGCTGCACAGCGGCGCACAAACTGGCTGGGCCACCGTGTTTTCGGTGGCCTTGGTGGGCCTGGCGCTGGTGCTGCTGACGCCGCTGCTCAAATACGTGCCCTTGGCCGTGCTGGCCGCGGTGGTGGTTGTGGCCGTCATGGGCCTGATTCAGCCGGTGGCTTTTGTGCGGCTGTGGACCCTTTCCAGGGTTGAAGCGGTGATCGCGGGCACCACCTTTGTGATCACGGTGCTCACCGCGCCGCAGCTTTACTGGGGCGTGCTGGCCGGCGTGCTGATGGCGTTGAGCCATTTTTTGTACCTGCGGCTGCACCCACGCATCGTTGAAGTGGGTCTGCACCCGGACGGCAGCCTGCGCGATCGCCACCTGTGGCACCTGGCCCCCCTGGCGCCGGCCACCTACGCCCTGCGCATGGACGCCGCGCTCGACTTTGCCACCGCCAGCGCCTTTGAAAACGCGGTGACCCGCTACCTCAGCGCGCACCCCGGCACGCAGCATGTGGTGCTGATTGCGCACCCGATCAACTGGATCGACGCCACCGGTGTCGAAGGGTTTGGGCGGCTGCAGTCGGTGCTGCATGAGCAGGGCGTAACCCTGCACCTGGTGGGGATCAAGCTGCCGGTCGAAACCGCGCTGCGCACGGCCGGACACCTGACGGACGGACCCATGCTGCACCTGTACCGCACCGAAGCCGACGCGCTGCGGGCCGCCCCCAGCTGGAGCGGCCCGCCCATGGGCAGCGCCCAACTGCCGCTCGCCCCACCCTGAAGCGGACGAAGGGCCCAAGCCACCGACGGAGCGTTTCAGGCCGCGAGCGAGCGCGCCATGGTGCGGCGCCCGCTGTCGCTGCGTTGGACCATGGGTCGGGGCATGCGGGATTCCGAAGATTCATTCAGGTGACGGCGCGTGCTGCGGGCAAAGTTCTTGAGCCCGTCCATGTCCAGAATTTCAACCTCGCGATCCGACACATCCACCATGCCCATCGCGGCCAGGGCGCTGAATGCGCGACTCACCGTCTCATGCGCCACACCCAGCAAGCTGGCAATTTCACGGCGACCCATGCGCAGGTGAAACCGGCGTGGCGACTGACCGCAACCGGCCATGCGGCGCGACAGCTGGATCAGAAAACGGGCCAGCTTCACTTCAGACGCCACCGCCGCCAGCAACTCAACGAGTTCGCGGCTGCGGGTGAGCGTCATGCTGCCAGCCCGCTGCAACGCCACCCCGAACGAGGGGATGAGCTGCGAAAGGGCAAACACATCGCGCTTGAGCACCACATACACGCTGGACTCTTCCAGCGCCGACACCGCCGTGGGGTAACTGTCCATGCACAGAGCATCAAAACCCAGCACCTCGCCCCGAATGGCAAAGGCCAGCACCTGTTCGTAGCCGTCTTCGTTGGTGCGAAAAATCTTGAATGTGCCAGCGCAGACGAAAAACAGGGCGTCTGCCGGCGTGCCCTCGTGGGCCAGACTCTCCCCGGCATGCACCCGGCGCAACACCATGGGAATTTGCGACGCCGCGGTGAGGTCGACCCCCTCGGCACCCAACAGCTGAAGCACGTCCGCAAAACTGCTGGGATGGGTCTTCAAAGGCGGGCAACTCAGCGCCCCTCCACCCGTGCTGCATTTGGTGCTGTTCTGCGAACTGTTTGTCATGGCGTGTCTCCCCTGGGTTTGCATCGATGGCCTCGTTTCATTTGCGAGCATGTGTGAAACGTCACCCGCTTGCCATCGGAGCATCCATCGGCATCGGGTCAGAAAATTGCCTGACAGGGGTTCGGAAAAATCTGAGAAGACCACGGCTTCGACCCGGTGGGCAAGGCTTGCTGCAGACTTTTGAATGAAGATAGCGCCATTCCAGAAGACGAACCACCCGATGCCTGGCTGGCCGATCTATGATGAAAAGCGGTTTTTGGCCCGGCGCAGCGGCCAGATTCGACCGGAGGCGGTGGCGACGCTGTCACGATCCGTCGCCTCCCCGCAGCGCGTGGTGACCGACCGCCAGTAGCTGCAACACCCCGCACCTGACGCACCTGCATGAACGCCATTTTTGCCCTTCCTACCCCGCAGGATCTGGCCTTGCAGGCCGAGTTCCGCGCCGTTCACGCAGCGTTGGAGGGCATCATCACGGTCGACGCGGCCATGCGCATCGTGATGATCAACCCGGCGGCGCAACGCATGTTTGGCCTCACGGCATCGGAGGCGCTGGGGCGCAACCTGTCCATGCTGCTGCCCGCGCGGCTGCGCAGCATCCATGCCGCGCATATGCGGCAATTCTCCCTTTCCAACCTGATCGAGCGCCCCATGGGGCAACGCGGCCAGTTGGTGGGCGTGCGGGCCAACGGCGAAGAATTTCCGCTGGAGGCGGCCATCTGCAAGGTGGACCTGGCGCACACAGGCGGCCTTCAGCACCACTACACCGCGCTGCTGCGCGACCTGAGCGAAGAGCACAAACTCACCGCGGTGATCGAGCAGCTGAACCAGCGCATCCGTGCGCTGTTCGACCGCGCGCCGGTGGCGATCTGGATCACCGACGGGGAACAGGTGGTGTTTGCCAACCACGCCTGTGCCAGGCTGCTGGACGTGAACAGCCGCGATGACCTGATCGGCCGGTCCATCTACGACCTGCTCAGCCCGGAGGCACACCCCGGGCTGCGCCACAAGGTGGCTCAGGCACTGGTGAGTGAGCGCGAGGCAACCACCCTGCACGGCGAAATTGTGCGTCACGATGGCCGCCTGCGCGAGGTCGAGATCGTGGTGGCGCCCCTGCCCGACCAGGAGCGCACCTTCGTGCAGATGGTGATCACCGATGTGACGGCGCGCCTGCAGGAAAAACGCGCCCTGCTGCATTCCCGGCGTACCCTGCGCGAGCTCTCGGCGAGCCTGGTGGCGGCCCGCGAGGAAGAGCGCCGGCGCATCGCACGCGAACTGCACGACGAACTGGGCCAACGGCTCACCGCCCTGAAACTGGAGTTGGCCGCGCAGCAACAAGATGGCCGCACCGGTGAACTGGCCGAGCGCACGCAAGCCATGATGGACATGGTGGATGAAACGGTGAGCGCGGTGCGCCGCATTGCGATGGATCTGCGCCCGCCCATGCTGGACGACCTGGGCCTGAGTGCGGCCATCGAATGGTTGACCCACGACTTCGAGCGGCGCTCGGGCATCAAGATCACGCTGCGCCTGGTGACCAGACCCGAATCCATTCCGCAGAACATCGCCACCGCGGTCTACCGTATCGTGCAAGAGGCCTTGACCAACATGGCGCGCCATGCCCATGCGTCGCAGGCCGTTCTGTCCATTGAAACCAGGGCTCGGTACCTGTTGCTGACGGTGGAGGACGATGGCCAGGGCTTCCCGAAAGACCCGGCACCGCCGCCGCGAGGTTCGTTCGGACTGATCGGCATACGCGAGCGGGTACACATGCTGGGCGGCCAGTTCACCTTGAAAAACGCGCCATCGGGCGGCGCCCGGCTGGTGGTGCGACTGCCCCTGCTGGCGGCCTGCCGGCTTGACCCGGTCCCGCAGCCAGGCGAACATGAGCCGTCGGTTCTGGACGATCTGGACGATCTGGACGCCGGACCGCACGCGCTTTGGAGCTGAGCCATGCAAAACCACGACCCTGCCAGCGGCCCTGCGGAACACGCCACACACGTCTTGGCGCAGGCACTGCATCGGCACCAGGAGGAGCTGGTACAGCAGAACGACGAACTGCACCGCGCCCAGAGCGAACTGGCCGCCGCTCGCGACCGCTACAGAGACCTGTACGACTTTGCGCCGGTGGGTTACTTCACGCTGGACGCGGATGGGCGCATCCTGGACGTGAACCGCACCGGCGCCACCCTGCTGGGCATGGCCCCTCTCACACTGAGAGGCCATGGCCTGGGGCGCTTCGTGCTGGCGGGCGACAGCGACCGCTGGCAGCGGCACCTGCAGCACGCGCTGGCCACCGATGGCCTGCAGCGGCTGGATGTGGCCATTGCCGCCCACGACAGCCGCTTCGGGTACGGCCAGATTGACAGCCTGCGCACGTTGGCCGACGATGGTGCGATCACGCTGCGCGTGACGCTGACCGACATCACCGGGCGCATGCGGGCCGACATGGATCGCCGCATGGCGGCACTGGACAACGATGCGCGCGAGGACGAGCGTCGCCGCGTCGCGCTGGAACTGCACGAAAACCTGGGGCAGACCCTGAGCGGGCTGAAGCTGGACGTGACCCACCTGGTCCATGTGAGTGAATCGGCGGCCTGCCGCCAGGCCGCCCGTGCCATGCTGACCGCGCTGGACGCCGCCGTGTCCACGGTGCGTCGCATCACCGCCGAGCTGCACCCGCCGATGCTGGACGACCTGGGCCTGAACGCTGCCATTGACTGGCTGGCACACGACACCTCGCAACGCATGGGCCTGCAGCACAGCCTGGCGCTGGGGCCTGAAATACCGCCGCTGGCACCGGCCACCGCGCTGGCGGTGTACCGCTTTGTGCAGGCGGCGCTGTCCCACCTGTTGCACCACGCCGACAGCACCGATGTGCACCTGGAGATGCAGCGCCAGCCCGATGCCCTCAAGCTGGTGATGCAGGCGCGCGGCACCGTTGGGCCGCTGTCAGCCGGCAGCGACCGGCAAACCCACGACGGCCAGTTGCTCCAGCACCGGGCGCGCCTGATGGGCGGGCGGCTGATGATCGCTGCGGCGCGCGACGGCTCGGGCTGGCAAAGCCTGTATCTGTCGCTGCCGATCGCGCTCAACGAGCAGGGTCGGGCGCAACACACGGACGCACTGGCATGAGCAACGACCTGCTGCAACCGTCGCTGCGCCTGCTGCTGGTGGACGACCACACGGTGGTGCGCGAAGGGCTCAAGCGCTTGCTCGACCCGCAAGCCCGGCAATGGCACATCACCGAGGCGGGCACCGGTTTTCAGGCGCTGGAATCCCTGCGCCGACAGCCTTTTGACCTGGCCATCGTCGACCTGTCCATGCCGGGCATGAGCGGCATGGACCTGATTGCCCGCATCAAAGCCGAGTTCCCTTCGGTGGCGGTGCTGGTGCTCACCATGCATGGAGAGGAGCAATACGCCATGCGCGCCTTTCAGGCGGGCGCCAAGGGTTACGTCACCAAAGACAGTGCGTCGGCCGAGCTGGTGGCGGCGGTGCGCAAAGTGGCCCTGGGGGGGGTGTTTGTATCGGCCCAATTGGCCGAACGGGTGGTGCAACAGCTCAATGGACAGCGCATGGCGCCACGCATCAATGTGCTGTCCAACCGCGAACTGGAGATCCTGCAGCGCATCGTGTCCGGACAGCGGCCGATCGACATTGCGGCGTCCTTGCACCTGTCCATCAAGACCGTGAGCACACACAAGCGCCGCATTCTGGAGAAGCTGCAGCTGGACAGCACGGCGGCCCTGATCCGTTTTGGCCTGGAACACCAACTGGGCAAGAACGACCTCCGCATGGCCCTGCAACCCGATGACTGAGTGCCAGGACCGCACCCACCATCAAGCCCGCTGGCTCACCGAAAAATGCTGCTCGAACCAGCTGCCCGCAAAAGCCGCCACACTGCCCAGCGCACCCGGCTCGCCAAACAGGTGCGTGGCACCCGGCACCACCTCCAGCCGCTTGGGGGCATTGAGGCGGCGAAAGGCCTGGCGGTTGAGTTCGAGCACTTCCTGGTCAAGTCCCCCCACGATCAGCAAGGTGGGCGCCTGCACCCCGGGCAGGCGGTCCATCACCAGATCGGGGCGACCGCCGCGCGACACCACGGCCGCCACGCGACCCGGCATCTCGGCCGCGGCCAGCAGCGCCGCCGCTGCACCCGTGCTGGCGCCAAACAGGCCCAGGGGCAAGCCCGCCAGATCGGGCCGCTGGTCCACCCAGTGAACCGCTTCCACCACACGCCGCCCCAGCAGGGGAATGTCAAACACCAGGCGCCGGTCTTCGGCTTCGCGCAGGGTCAGCAGGTCGAACAACAGCGTGCCCAGCCCGCGCTGGTGCAGCGCGCGCGCCACCCAGCGGTTGCGCGTGCTGAGCCGGCTGCTGCCACTGCCGTGGACAAACATCACCAGTCCCTTGGCGTTGGGGGGCACCGACAAGTCGCCCGGCAGGGACGGTCCCTGCAGGTTGACCGACTCCACCGGTATCCCGCCCGCGCCTGTGCTGCCAGCGCCATCATCCAGATCGGTTTCACGGGAGAACAGGGTCGGTGCTGTCATGTTGAACTCGCTCCTGGGGTCAAAAGGCCATCTCAGCCAGCCCCGAACTGTGATTTTTCCGTGCAGTCTCCCCCACCGATTGATCTCGCGCAATCGAGGGGCAGTCTTCACACAACAAGCGCCCGGATGGCACGCGGTGCCGTTACCGTGTGGGCGTGAACAGGCCGCTCCGTTTTGCCACCACCTCCCGACAGGCCCATGCAACATTCCGCCCCTCTGTCACCGAGCCAGCTCTACAACATCTGCGACCCGTCCGCGCTGGGTTTTGCCGACACCAGCGAGTTGACGGAACTTGACGCGGCGCAGATACACGCCCGCGCCCTGGAAGCCCTGCACCTGGGCATGGACATCCGCCACCACGGCTACAACCTGTTTGTGCTGGGCGAAACGGGCAGCGGGCGCCACGCCATCGTGCAGCAGCTGCTTCAGGCCCAGCGCCGCGAAGGCCCGCCGCCCAGCGACTGGTGCTACGTCTACAACGTCGACAACCCGAGCCGCCCCAACCTGCTGCACCTGCCCTGCGGACGCGGGGCCACGCTGCGCGACGACATGCAGCACTTTGTGCAAGAGCTCACGCCGGCCATCAACACGGTCTTTCAAGGCGACGAATACCGCAGCCGCGTGGAAGCGATGCAGGAGGAAGAAAAACGGCGCGAGGTGAGTGCCCTGCAAAACCTGGGCGACGAGGCCAACAAGCTGGGTGTGGCCCTGATGCGCACCGCGGCCGGCTTTGCGTTTGTGCCCATGAAAGACGCCGAAAACACCATGACCCCCGAGGACGTGGAGAAGCTGCCCAAAGCACGCCAGGATGAGCTGGCCGAGCACATCAAGACGCTGCGTGAGGCACTGCACCAGCTGTTCGACACGTTCCCGCGCTGGCGCCGCGAAACGCAAAACCGGCTCAGGCAAGCGGGCAGTGAGGCCTTGCGCGAGACCGTGACCCACCTGGTGGACGACCTGCGTCCGCGCTACGCCGACCTGCCCAATGTGAGCAGCTACCTGGACGCGGTGCTGCAGGACATCATCGAATCCGGCGAATCGCTGCACGAGACGTCACACGCCGAGGGCGAGACCGAAACCACCACGCTGTCGGGCACAATTTCCGTGCAGCGCTACCTGGTGAACCTGCTCGTGGAAAACCCGGCTGACGGCCAGCAGCCGGTGGTCTTCGAAGACCATCCCACCCTGCAAAACCTGGTGGGGCGCATCGAGCATTACGTGCACATGGGCACGCTGATGAGCAACTTCACCCTGATTCGCGCGGGCGCGCTGCACCGGGCGAATGGCGGTTTTCTGGTGCTCGATGCGGTGAAAGTGTTGTCGCAGCCCTATGCCTGGGAAGGGCTCAAGCGCTGCCTCAAGGCGGGGCTGATACGCATCGAGTCGCTGTCCGACCTGATCGGCCTGAGCAGCACCGTGCAACTTGAACCCATGCCGATGCCGCTGGACCTGAAGATCGTGCTGATCGGCGAACGGGTGGTGTATTACCTGCTCAGCCAGCACGACCCGGAGTTTGTCTCGCTGTTCAAGATCAACGCCGACATGGAGAGCGAGATTCCCCGAAACCCTGAAAACACGGCCGCCTATGCGCGCCTGATCGCCACGCTGGCCCGGCGCGACCAGCTGCGCCCGCTGTCGGCCGATGCGGTCGCGCGGCTCATCGAACACGCCTCACGCCTGTCCAGTGACGCCCAGCGCCTGACCCCCCAGACCCAGCCCATGGACGACCTGATGCGCGAGGCCAACCACTTCGCCGCCCGCGCCCAGGCGTCGGTGATTGAGCGTACCCATGTGCAGACGGCCATTGACGCCCGTCAGCATCGCCACGAGCGCATCCAAACGCGCTACCGCGAAGAAATTTTGCGCGGCCAGTGGCTGGTGGACACCGATGGTGCCCATGTGGGCCAGGTGAACGGGCTGGCCGTGGTGCCCCTGGGCGACAGCACTTTTGCCCACCCGGTGCGCATCACCGCCACCGCCCGGGTCGGCGATGGCGAGGTGGTGGACATTGAGCGTGAAGTGAAGCTGGGCGGACCGATCCACTCCAAGGGGGTGCTCATCCTCTCGGCCTTCGTCTCGTCGCGGTTTGGCCGCCAGACACCGCTGTCGCTTAAAGCCAGCCTGGTGTTCGAGCAGTCGTATGGCGGGGTGGAGGGCGACAGCGCTTCATTGGCCGAACTGATTGCCCTGCTGTCGGCGCTGGCGGAAATGCCTTTGAAGCAGGCGCTGGGCGTGACCGGTTCGGTGAACCAGTTTGGCCAAGTACAGGCCGTGGGCGGCGTGAACGAAAAGGTTGAGGGCTTCTTTGACATCTGCGCAGCGCGCGGCCTCACGGGCGCGCAGGGCGTGCTGCTGCCGGCCAGCAACGCGTGCCACCTCATGCTGCGTCAGGACGTGGTGGACGCGGTGCGCGCCGGGCGCTTCAATGTCTGGCCGGTGCACACAGTGGACGAAGCCCTGACGCTGCTCACCGGTGTCGATGCCGGCGAGACGGACGCTCAGGGCCAGTGGACCGATGCCGATTCGGTCAATGGCCGCGTGGCGACCGGGCTGGCCAGGCTGGCGCAGGTGCGGCAGGCGTTTCTTCATCCCAAAGACACAGCCAAAGCGCCCGACAAGGCCGCCGAGAAAGAAGCGCTGAACGAAGCCGTGCAGGAAACGGGTAAAAAAACAGACGCGCAGTGAGCGGCCGAGGTTGCCACACCGCAGCGGCCTCACACCCGGGTGTAAGCCAGGCCCGATGCCACACCGCCAAACAGATCGCCTTCAACCAGCGGCACGCTGGGGAATTCGGCCTGCAAGGCGCGTTGAAACGTCAGCAGGGCCGACGAGCCGCCGGTGAGGTAGATCGCATCGAGCGCGCCATCGGTCAGGCCCGCGCGCTGCACACAGGCCCGGGCACACGCCACGGTGCGGGCCAGCAGCCCGCCCAGGTGCTCGCGCATGTCGGCCGTGTTCAGCGAAGCCAGCAGGCCCGGCTCCACACACGAGAGGTCGATCTGCGTGGTGCCGTCGGTCTGAGAACAGCGTATCTTGGCCTGCTCCACTTCATGTGCCACGTGGTGCCCGGCCCGCTCCTTCAGCACCGTCATCAGCCGCTCGTGCAAACGCGGGTCGGCATAGTTCACGCGCAGCCCCTGGGCCTGGCTCAGCGCGCGCGGCAGGTACAGCCACTGGATCAGGTGCCAGGTGGACAAGTCAAAAAATGTGCGGCTGGGCACCTCGCGCTGCTGCGGCCCCAGGTGCCGGTAGCCCAGCAAGGGCATCACCCGCTCCAGGCTGAGCTTCTGGTCAAAGTCGGTCCCGCCAATGTGCACGCCAGTGGTGGCCAGCACGTCGCTGGCGCGGTTGGCCAGCGCCATGCGTTGCGGGCCCAGGCGCACCACAGTGAAGTCCGAGGTGCCGCCGCCCAAGTCGACCACCAGCACCAGGCTCTCGCGCGTCAGGCGGCGCTCATAGTCCAGCGCGGCCGCTATCGGCTCCAGCTGGAACGACACCTCGTCAAACCCGACCGCCTGCGCCGCCTGCAGCAGCGAAGCCTGCGCCAGCGCGTCGCGCTCGGGGTCATCGTCCACAAAATGCACCGGCCGCCCCATCACCACCCGGGTCGGCGCTTCGCCCAGCGCGTGGGCGGCACGTTCGCGCAGCGCCTCCAGAAAAGTGGCCACGATGTCCAGAAAACTCACCTGCTGGAGATTCACCTCGGTCTTTTCCATCAGCAGCGGACTGCCCAGCAAACTCTTGAGCGAGCGCATCAGCCGCCCCTCGGTGCCGCTCAGGTACTGCGCCACCGCGTCGCGTCCGAAATGGGTCCGGTGGTCTTCGGCGTTGTAAAACACGGCGGTGGGTATCGATACCGCCTCCCCCTCCAGCGGAATCAGGTGGGCATCGCCCTGCTCATCGGCCCAGGCCATGGCCGAGTTGGAGGTGCCGAAATCAATACCGAGGGTGCCGTGGAGCGAAAGCGTCATGAAGCTAAAAAAGAACCCGGCCGATGACCCGGTGAAAGAACGGCGAGAAAAGGACATGAGCCGGTGGCGGCCTGGCACTGTGGCAAGCGGTCCTGATCTGAAATGACGCGGGCCCGGTCAACCGATGTGATGTGGGAACCCATGCGCCAAGCCACCCACAAGACGATACCGCGCGACGGGCCTGACACGCATCCGCACCGCAAACCCGAGGCACAGGCACAGGCACAGGCACAGGCACAGGCACAGGCAAGCGAAAAACTTAAAAGAGAAAAGCCCGCAGCTTTCTCAAGTTGCGGGCTTTCTTTTTTGGTGCGGCTGGCAGGAATTGAACCCACGACCCCTTGGTTCGTAGCCAAGTACTCTATCCAACTGAGCTACAGCCGCGAAACCCGTTATTCTACACAGGAATTGGCGTTTTAACGCCCTCCTACCGCGAAAAACGGCCGTTGGACCCTCCCGGATGGAATCCACCGACCCGCCTCGAACGGATCGGCGCGCGGAAAAGTGGGTTCATCTGGGGTCTGGTGAGCCGTTCTCGCGAGGGACTCTCCCTGACCTGGCACCCCCTGCCGAACCGCTCTGACACCAGGCAACCGGCCCGGAAAACACCTGTAGCCAGCAGACCAGCTCAAGAAGCAGCGCATGCCCGCCAGACCTGCTCTGGGGGCCGGACGTCTCTCATGTGGATTTTGTCGTGGTCTGCATCAGGCACCGGGTGACTCGCGGCGGCGCCTCGCCCAGGTGAAAGGCCAGCTTGCGGTCGCGCAGCGCCACGTCAGCGACCGTGACACGGTCAAAGCGCCGCAGGTGGTCGGTCCAGGACTCATCGACGATGACCTCCACGAAGCGGCTTGGTTCGTGGATGTCATGCAGCAGTTCCCACGACAAGGCCCCGTGGCGCAGGCGACTTCGGCGTCCCTCGCCCAGCATCAGGTCACGGAAGTCGGCCGCCCGCCCCGGATCCACGCGGTATTCGATCATCACCATCACATGCCCCTGGGGCGGTGGCGCCTGGATCTGTGGCGCCGGAAAAATGCGCTTGGGGGTCAGGTCGTCTTCCAGCCCGGCGTCGGGAACCCAACGAGTGGCCAGGAACATGGCGATCAACCCCGTCACCGAGGCAATGCCCAGGCTGACCGGCACGCTAGTCCAGGTAGCCACCTGCCCCCAGACCGCGGCCCCCAGGGCACTGGCGCCCATGATGGCCATCTGGTAAATCGACATGCCGCGCGCGCGCACCCAGTCGGGCAGGCCCATCTGGATCGAGACACTGAGCGTGTTGGCGGTGGTGATCCAGGCCGCGCCGCCCAGCAACATCGCGGGCACCGCCACCCAGACCTGATCGGTCCACGCCATGGTTGCCATGGCACCCGCCTGCAGGGCCGCGCCGCGCAGGATGAGGCCATCGCGGGCGAAGCGCCGGCGCAACACCGGCAGGAAGGCCGTGGAAACGATGGCACCCGCGCCCATGGCCGCCAGAAACAGCGTAAAAGTGCCGGCACCGCCGCCCTGCATGCCGCGCGCCAGCAGGGCCAGCAGCGCCAGCAGCGCGGTCGAATGGAAGAAGAAGATCGAGATGCGCAGCAGCACGCCCTTCAGGTGGTAGGACTGGGCTACATACTGCAGGCCCACGCGCATCGCGGTGCCCAGGCGCTCGCGTCCCAGCGGGTGCGGCTTGTGCTCCCGCTTCCAGCGGCTGATGATGACCGCAGCCCCCAGCGACAGGACCGCGTTGAGCAGGAACACCCAGGCGCTGCCGGCGCTTGCAATCAGCGCGCCGGCCAGCAGCGGGCCGATGATGCGCGAAGCGTTCATCGACACGCCGTTGAGCGCCAGGGCCGCCGGCAGTTGGGGCCGTGGCACGAGCTCGGGCACGATGGCCGAAAACACCGGCCAGCGCATGGCCAGACCGACGCCGTTGGCGAAGGTCAGCGCCAGCAGCAGGGCCGGCGACATCACGCCGAGGAAGATGAAGGCGCTCAGGATCGCCGCCACCACCGCGACCCAAAGCTGGGTGATCAGGAAGTAGCGCTTGCGGTCAAGGCTGTCTGCCAGCGCGCCGCTGGGCAGGCCCAGCAGAAACACCGGCAGGGTGGACGCCGTCTGAACCAGCGCGACCCAGAGCGGCGTCGTTGTGAGCGAGGTCATCATCCAGGCCGCAGCCACGTCGCTCATCCACATGCACACGTTGGCCATGAGCCAGGTGATCCACAACATGCGAAAGACCGGCTGGCGCAGGGGCGCGATGGGAGACAGGTCGTCGTCGACGGCAGGCATGGCCCAACTGTAACGGGAACGGTTTCCCGGTCGCGCGCCCGATCGCCTTGTTCCCGCTGCGCTGCGCTTCACGCGCCGGGATCCGCTCGCCAGTGCCAACGTGTTCCTGCCGGTGGGCTGCCCATACCGGGCGCGCCAGGCAAAAAGCCCTGCAGCCGACCGGGCAACAGGGCTCCGCCAGGCGGCATACGCCGCACATAAAACGCCGTTATTTCGCGGTCGGCATCACGAATTCGGCGCCCTTGGCAATGCTTTCAGGCCACCGCTGCATGATGGACTTCTGCTTCGTGTAGAAGCGCACGCCCTCTTCGCCATAGGCGTGCATGTCGCCGAACAGGCTCTTCTTCCAGCCGCCAAAACCGTGCCAGGCCATGGGCACCGGAATCGGCACGTTGATGCCGACCATGCCCACCTGGATGCGGCGCGCAAACTCGCGGGCCACGTTGCCGTCGCGGGTGAAACAGCTCACGCCATTGCCAAATTCGTGGTCGTTGATGATCTGCACCGCCTGCGCAAAGTCGGGCACGCGCACACAAGACAACACGGGGCCAAAAATCTCTTCCTTGTAGATCTTCATGTCGGTCGTCACATGGTCAAACAGCGTGCCGCCCATCCAGAAACCCCCTTCGCAGCCTTCACCGGTTTGCTTGGCGTCAAAACGGCGGCCGTCCACCAGCATCTGCGCGCCCTCTTTCTGTCCGGCTTCGATGTAGCCGGTGATGCGCTGGTGCGCAGCGGCGGTGACGATGGGGCCCATCTCGGCGGCCAGGTTGGTACCGTTGAGCACCTTCAGCGCCCGGGTGCGCTCGATCAGCTTGGGCATGATTTTCCCGGCCACATCGCCCACCAGCACCGCCACCGAAATGGCCATGCAGCGCTCGCCGGCCGAGCCGTAGGCCGCGCCAATCAACGCATCCACCGCCTGGTCCAGGTCGGCGTCGGGCATCACGACCATGTGGTTTTTGGCGCCGCCCAGGGCTTGCACGCGCTTGCCGTGGTGCGCGCCGGTCTCGTAGATGTAATTCGCAATGGGCGTGGAACCCACAAAGCTGATGGCCTTCACGTCGGGGTGCACCAGCAACGCGTCCACGGCTTCCTTGTCGCCCTGCACCACGTTGAACACGCCGTCGGGCAAGCCGGCTTGCTTCATCAGATCGGCCATGAACAGGCTGGCGCTCGGGTCGGTGGGGCTGGGCTTGAGCACGAAGGTGTTGCCGGCGGCAATGGCCACCGGGAACATCCACATGGGCACCATGACGGGAAAGTTGAACGGCGTGATGCCGGCCACCACGCCGAGCGGCTGGCGCAGCGTCCAGTTGTCCATGCCGGTGGACACCTGGTCGGTGAAGTCGCCTTTGAGCAACTGCGGAACGCCGCAAGAAAATTCAATGATGTCAATGCCCCGGGCCACTTCGCCCTGCGCGTCGGTGAACACCTTGCCGTGCTCGGCGGTGATCAGGTGGGCCAGTTCGTCCTTGTGCTGGTTCACGAGCTCCAGAAACTTGAATATCACGCGGGCACGGCGGATGGGCGGGGTGTCAGACCAGGCCGGGAATGCGGCTTGTGCGGCGGCCACGGCGGCGGCCACGTCAGCGGTGTTGGCCAGCGCCACGCGACCGGTCACGGCGCCGGTGGCGGGGTTGAACACCTCTTGCACTCGGGCAGACGAGCCAGCGGCTACAGCGCCGCCGATGTAATGGGCAATGGAAGTGGTCATGGGGTGTCCCGTGGGGTTGGAATTTGAAATGTGTGAACAGTGTAGAAACTGCAGCTGCACATAACAAGGCCAAAACGCTGAATTGATTGTTCATTTTCGTGAACAATAGACCCATGAACGAGCCAAAACTGCACGACCGAAACCAGGAACTCTGGGGCCACTTTCATTGGCTCAATGTGCTGGCGCAGCAGGGCAGCTACACCGCTGCGGCGGCCCGCCTGGGGGTCAGCAAAGCGGCGGTGAGCCAGCGCATGGCCGAGTTGGAGCGCATGGCGGGCGTGGCGCTGGTGCAGCGCACCACCCGCAGCGTGCGCCTGACCGAAGCCGGCCAGCGGCTGGTGGACGACACGCGGGCTTCGTTTGAACACATTGCGCAGTGTTTTGCCCAGGTGCGCGACGCGGCGGGCGCGCCACGGGGGTTGCTGCGCGTGACCGCGCCGGTGGCTTTTGCCCGCCAGCAGCTGGTGCCCCGCCTGCCCGATTTTTTGCGCCAGTACCCCGAAGTGCGGCTGGAACTGGACCTGGCGGACCGGCTGTCGTCATTGACCACCGAGGGCTTCGACCTCGCCATTCGCCACACGGCAAACCCACCCGACACGCACGTGGCCTGGACGCTGTGCGCCACCCGCTCGGTGCTGGTGGCCAGCCGCGCCTACCTGCGCCGCCACGGCACGCCGCAGGTGCCCGCCGACCTGGCGCCACACAACTGCCTGCACTACCCGCGCTCGCAAGACACGCCCGCCTGGACGCTGGAACCCTTGGCGCAGGGCAAGGGAAAGGAGCGGGTGACGGTTCAGGTGTCGGGCTCGCTGGCCGCCAACAACAGCGAGGCCCTGCGCGACGCAGCGCTGGGTGGGCTGGGCATTGCGCTGTTGCCCGACTTCACGGCCCAGGCCAGCCTGCTGGCAGGCAAGCTGGTGCAGGTGTTGCCCGGCTGGAAACCGGTGGGCGCATTTGCCGAACAGCTTTACGCCATACGCCCGTATTCGGCCCATGTGCCGCGCGCGGTGACGGCGTTTGTGGCACACCTGCGCGAGGCGCTGGCGCCTGGGTTTTCAGTGGAGCGCTGAGCGCCAGAGTCAACGACCGCCACGGTGCTGACTGAGCGCGCTCGACAACTTCAGCCCAGCAGGCGCGCCAGCGCTTCCTGGTATTTGGCCGCCGTCTTTTCAATCACCTCTTTGGGCAGGCGCGGCGCGGGCGGCGTTTTGTCCCAAGGCTTGCCGCTGACCTTGGCGGTTTCCAGCCAGTCGCGCAAAAACTGTTTGTCGTAGCTGGGTGGGTTCTGGCCCACCACGTAGCTCTCCAGCGGCCAGTAGCGCGAGCTGTCGGGTGTCAGCACCTCGTCCATCAGCACCAGCTTGCCCGCCTTGTCCAGGCCAAATTCGAACTTGGTGTCCGCAATGATGATGCCCTTCTTCAACGCAATCTCGGCCGCCGCTTTGTACAGGGCAATGGAGATGTCGCGGATCTGCGCGGCGAGCTCGGGGCCGATCATGGCCACGGTTTGCTCGAAGGTGATGTTTACGTCGTGCTCACCCATTTCGGCCTTGGCCGCCGGGGTGTAAATGGGCTCGGGCAGCTTGGACGCGTTTTGCAAGCCGGCGGGCAGCTGCACGCCACACACCGCCTGGTTGTCCTGGTATTCTTTCCAGCCGCTACCGGCCAGGTAGCCGCGCACCACCGCCTCCACGGGAATCGGCTTCAAGCGCTGCACCAGCATGGAACGGCCCGTGACCTGCGGCGCTTCCTCGGCGGACACCACGCTCTCGGGCGCGTCACCGGTGAGGTGGATCGGGCAGATGTTCAGGCCTTTGGGACCGAGCTGGTCGAACCAGAACAGGCTGAGCTGTGTGAGCAGCTGGCCTTTGCCGGGAATGGGCTCGCCCATGATCACGTCAAACGCGCTGATGCGGTCCGAAGCCACCATCAAAATGCGGTCGTCGCCCACGGCGTAGTTATCGCGCACCTTGCCGCGCGCGAGCAAAGGCAAAGACGTGAGAGCGGAGGTGTGCAGGGCAGAGGTCATGTTCGATGCGCGGTGAAAAGCGCCAGGAAAAAAACGTCAAGGGAGAAAGCCAAAGAAAACGCCAAGAAAAAAGCCCGCTGAACAGTCAACGGGCTTTAACCCATTCCTGCGGATTATCGCAAGAAGCGCAGGCACCGAATCTCACGGGTCGGCGCCCAAGGCTGGCGCCTTATTTCACCAGCTGGGCCAGCTCGCCCTTGGCATAACGGGCGGCCATCACGGTCAGGTTGTCCCCCTTGATCTTGGCGCCCTGGCCTTCGCAGCCAAATTCGAGGTAACGCGCCTTGCACACCGCTTTGGCGGCTTCGCGGGCAGGCTTGAGCCATTCGCGAGCGTCAAATTTTTCAGGGTTTTCAGCCAGGAACTTGCGCACCGCGCCGGTCATAGCCATGCGGATGTCGGTGTCGATGTTGATCTTGCGCACGCCGTGCTTGATGGCTTCCTGGATCTCTTCCACCGGCACCCCATAGGTCTGCTTCATCTTGCCGCCATACTGGTTGATGATGTCCAGGAGGTCTTGCGGCACGCTGGAAGATCCGTGCATCACCAGGTGGGTGTTCGGGATGCGGGCGTGGATTTCCTTCACGCGGCTGATGGCCAGAATGTCGCCCGTGGGCTTGCGGCTGAATTTGTAGGCGCCGTGGCTGGTGCCGATGGCGATGGCCAGCGCGTCGAGCTGGGTGGCCTTCACAAACGTGGCAGCTTCTTCGGGGTCGGTCAGCATCTGGCTGTGGTCGAGCTTGCCCTCGGCGCCAATGCCGTCTTCTTCTCCGGCTTCGCCGGTTTCCAGGTTGCCCAGGCAGCCCAACTCGCCTTCCACGGTCACACCATATTTGTGCGCCATGTCGACCACCTTGCGCGTCACGTCCACGTTGTACTCAAAGCTGGCGGGTGTCTTGCCGTCTTCCATCAGCGAACCGTCCATCATGACCGAGCCAAAGCCCAGGTCGATCGCACCCTGGCACACCTTGACGCTGGTGCCGTGGTCCTGGTGCATCACCAGCGGAATGTGCGGATACATCTCGGCAGCGGCTTGAATCAGGTGCTTGATGAAGGGCTCGCCAGCGTATTTGCGGGCGCCCGCACTGGCCTGCAAGATGACTGGTGCACCCACCTCGTCGGCTGCGGCCATGACGGCCTGCACCTGTTCAAGGTTGTTAACGTTGAACGCCGGGATGCCGTAGCCGTTGGCAGCAGCGTGGTCGAGCAGTTCGCGCATGGAAACGAGAGCCATGAAATCCCCTAAAAGCAGTTGGTAACCGGGTTGTAACTCGTTCGAATTTTAGCGCCCAGGTGCTTGCGTCCGGATGGCGGTGACCGCGCCCATGCAAAATTCGCCCAGATCAAAACCGCTGCGACCGACCAACAAGCCACCGAGCCGCCCCTGCGCCGCCTCAACCGCATGAACCCTCTGGCTATTGAACTGTTTCTGCTGCTCAACGCCTCGGCCAGCTCCCCGGCCTGGCTGCTGGCGGCAGCGCGCATGGCCAGCCAGCACCTGTCGACCTTGGCCCTGCTGGCTCTGCTGCCACTGGCCTTTCTTGGGCGGCGCGCTCGCTGGCAGGTGTGCGGCGTGTTGCTGGCCATGGCGCTGGCCTGGCTGGCGGCGCGGGGCATGCGCGAAACCATTCCCTCGGTGCGGCCTTTTATGCTGGGTCTGGGCTACCAGGGCATGCCGCATTCGGCCAGCGCCGGCTTTCCCAGCATGCACGCCACCATGGCCGCGGCCTGGGCCGGCGGGCTGTGCTGGTTTGCGGCGCCCCGGTGGCGCTGGGCTTGGATGGGCGTGGCCGTTCCGGTGGCGGTGTGCATCGCATGGAGCCGGGTCTACCTGGGCCTGCATTTCCCGTCAGACATGGGCACGGGTTTGCTGCTGGGCGCCGTCAGCGGCTGGTTGGCGCTCACCCTGAGCGAACGCCTGGGCCTGGCTCGGCGCTTCCTGGCCGATCCCAACGCTCAAAAACCCAGTGAGTAAGACACCCACCCAGCGCCTGGACGCACCGCCAGGCGACACGCAAACGCTCAAGAAGCGCGACAGATTTTCAAGGTGTTCGTACCACCCGGTGAGCCCATGGGCTCCCCCACGGTGATGGCGTACACGTCACCGCTGTTCACAATACCGCGGTTTTTCAAGTGCGCTTCGGCGTCGGCCAGGGCGGTGTCACGGTCGGCGCTGGTGTCCATGAGCAGCGGGCGCACGTTGCGGTACAGCGTCATCTTGCGCTGTGCCGTCAAGCTGGAGGTAACGGCGTAGATCGGCATGCGCACGCTGTGCCGACTCATCCACAACGCGGTGGAGCCCGATTCGGTCAAAGCCACAATGGCCTTGGCTTTGAGGTGGTGTGCGGCGAACAGCGCACCCATCGCAATAGCCTGATCGATCCGGGTGAAATGAGCGTCCACAAAGTCGTCTTCCAGCGGGTCGTAATCGGTCTTTTCGGCTTCCTGGCAGATATTGGCCATCTGAATGACGGTTTCCAGGGGGTACTTGCCGGCGGCAGTTTCGGCACTCAGCATCACGGCGTCGGTGCCATCCAGCACAGCGTTGGCCACGTCGCTGACCTCGGCGCGCGTGGGCACCGGGTTGACGATCATGGATTCCATCATTTGCGTGGCGGTGATAACCACCTTGTCCATCTCGCGGGCCATCTTGATCATGTGCTTTTGCAGGCCGGGCACGGCAGCGTTGCCCACCTCCACAGCGAGGTCACCGCGGGCCACCATGATGCCGTCGGACACCTTCAGGATGTTGGCCAGCTCGGGGATCGCCTCGGCGCGTTCAATTTTGGCAATCAGCGCAGGCTTGTGGCCAAAAGCCTCGCCCGCCACGTTGCACAGCTGGCGTGCCAGCTCCATGTCCGTCGCATTTTTGGGAAAGCTGATCGCCACGTAGTCGGCCCTCAGGCTCATGGCCGTCTTGATGTCGTCCATGTCCTTGGCGGTCAGCGCAGGCGCCGTCAAGCCACCACCCTGTTTGTTGATGCCCTTGTTGTTGGAGAGCTCACCGCCGAGCTTGACGGTGGTGTGCACCGCTGGTCCAACCACTTTATCCACCGTCATCACGAGCAGGCCGTCGTTGAGCAACAGGGTGTCGCCGGCCCTTACATCGCGTGGCAACTCCTTGTAGTCCAGGCCCACGCCGCCCATGTCGCCCGGTTCGGTGCGCGAAGCGTCCAGAACAAAGGGCTGACCCGGCTCCAGCATCACCTTGCCATCGGCAAATTTGCCCACCCGGATCTTGGGTCCTTGCAAGTCGGCCATGATGCCCACCTCTCGCCCGGCGCGCTGCGCCGCAGCACGCACCACGCTTGCGCGATCGATGTGGTCTTGCGCCGTGCCATGCGAGAAATTGAGCCGGACCACGTTCACCCCTGCGCGGATCATCTCCTCCAGCAGGGCAGGATCACTGGAAGCGGGGCCCAGGGTGGCGACGATTTTGGTGGCGCGTTGCGGCATGGAAGCGGTCTCCTGTATGAGGATGGGAACGGGTATGTAATTTGGTTTCAATTATCTGCGAAACCAGTTACAAGCAGGTAACAGCTTCGGATCAGGCCACTTGTGCTGACTAAGAAAGAGCTGAAGGGATGACCTTGTCCAAGATCCTTAATCAAAAGGGCTATGGAACAGGCACTGACACCATCGACCAGCTGTGTGCCTACTTTGGCTGCCGCGTCGACGAGCTCATGGAGCACCTACCAGATGAAGACCAACAAGTAAGCTCGCCGAGCGGAACTGAGTAACTCGACAAAAGTACGTGAAGCGTGAAATGGATAGCGGGCTTTTATTTATGCTGTTGAAGTTATTGTCCAAAGTAGCGGATGGCGGTGGGTGACAGCTCAGCAGCGATTGCTGTCGGTGGCGGTAGCCTCAAGGCGAATTCACACCACATACCGCCATGCCGGCCAAAAGTACGGAAGAAAATGAACAGCTCCAGCAGCATTTTTCGGGGCACGATCGCTAATCCGCACGATTCCACAACAAGGCCAAGCGCTTGCCTACGTGGCGGCCGTGGGTCAGGGCGATGGTGTCCAGGCTCAATGTCAAACTCATCTGGCGGGCCCGCGCCAACGCCGCCCGAGCTGCTCCGGGCTGACCCTGGCGGTCCAGGATGGCTGCCTCCAAAACACGGGGCAGGGGAAATTTCGGATCTCGGCGGCTCGATGCGCTTGCTTCCAAAAGCGCCTCGTCCAATCGGTCAGCCCGCAGCAAAAAGGTGCCCAACGCCCAGCCCCAGAAGCCCAGGCGGCGGTCGCGTGGACTGATCTTCATGCCGTAGCGCAACTTCTCTATGCCAGCGTCAAGTTGGCCACTCAGTACCCACGATGCGCCCAGCGCCACATGCGCCTGGGCATTGCTGGGGTCGATCCCCAAAGCCCGGTGCAACACGTCTAAACCCTGCTCGTGGTGACCCAGGTCGCACAGCGCACAACCGGCGTAACCCAGCACTTCGGAGCTGCCATCGTCCAGTGCCATGGCTTGCCGCGCGGCGCCCAATGCCTCTTGCACAAGGTCTGGATCGTTGGGCAGCGCTCCAATGTTCATTGACAAACCGGTCAACAGCGCATAGTGCGCATGGCCGAGGCCAAACGCAGGGTCCAGCGCCACGCTGGTCTGCAGGTGCAGCCGGGCTTCGGCCATCGCGTCGCGGCTCCAGCCCTGCAGCGCCAGCGAACCCACAGCTTGGTGGTAGTGGGCCCAGGCGTCCTGGTTTTCCGGACGCTGGCGACGGATGTGGGCAATCTCGGCCCGGGTCAATTCAGGCTCCAACTCGGACATGACGCCGCGCGCAATGTCCTCCTGCAGATCGACGGCCTCGTCGCGGCAGCGATCGAAACGGCCGCTCCACAGCACAAGCCCAGTGGCTGCCTCGATCAGTTGGGTGGACACCCGCAGCGCGTCGCCCACGAGACGCACGCTGCCATCCACCACAAAGCGCACACCCAGTTGCCGTGCCACCTCAGGCACCGTCACCTCATGGCCCCGGAAGGCGAAAGACGATGCACGGGAAATGAGCATGAAGCCCGGCACGCGGGCCAGCAGCGCAATCACGTCCTCCACCAGGCCGTCGGCCAGAAAGGTCACCTGCGGGCTGTCCGACAGCACGCTGAACGGCAACACCGCAATGGTGGGGCGCGCTGCATTAGCGGCATGCGGGTCGAGTCCATCCTGCTGCGGCGATCCAGCGCATGGCACGAGATCAAGCGCAAATCGGTAGCCGCGTCCGGGGATGGTGGCAATGGCCTGCGACCCCAGCACTTTGCGAAGCGCAGACACCTGCACCGACAGGTTGTTCTCCTCCACCACCAGGCCAGGCCAGACCAAGTCCAGGATCTCGCCTTTGGACACCACCCGATCGCGGTGCTTCAGCAGGCACAGCAGCAGGTCGAATGCGCGCGCGCCCACCTCGGCCGCTTGTCCGTCGAGCAACAAAAGTCGCTCGGTCGGGCGCACCTCGAAGCGGTCAAACTGAAATCGATCCTGCATGTATTTTCCCCAAGGCTGGTGGCCTCGCTGCTTTTTAGCCGATTTTTAGGGACTTTAAAGGTCTTCTGAAGAGCAGGTCGATACCGTGGAGTCACCCCAACCACCTGAAGGAGATTCTCATGCCCAAGTTCGTGATCGAGCGCAGCGTTCCCGGCATTGGCGGCCTCTGCGCAGACTACCGGCAAGGCATTTCATAAAAATCGCGCAGCGTACTGCTCGATGGTTTGAAACCAGCACCTTGACACTGCCCTTCCATCTGGAGAACCGAAATGACACACAGCATCCATGAAGCTCAAGCCACTCTGCGCTCGCAGTACAAGGCAAACCCGGCTCAGGCCATGGTGACGGACCGAGCCAGCACTCGCAGCAGCACCAAAGTGGCCGATCCGTTCCATTCGCTGGTCATCCCCAAAGGCGGCGACAACCCCGCATGGCCCGTCGGCGTCCACATCGCCGTGGGTGGCCCCTACGACGCTCCCTGCCCTGGCGACCTACTGTGCGCCGCACTCGCCGCCTGCCAGGACTCGTCGATCCGCCTGGTCGCAGCCAATATGGGCATCGAGTTGACTGCGCTGGATGTGCACGTCCAGGGCAAGGTCGATGTGCGCGGTGCACTGGGCGTACAGAAAGACGTGCCAGTGGGTTTCCAGTCCATCACCTGTGATGTGCACCTGCAGGCCAAAGATGGCACGCCGCCCGAGATGCTGGAGAAACTGCGGATGGCGGCGGAACGCTGCTGCGTCGTCTTGAGCACGCTGCAGTCCCCTCCGCAGGTACAGACCAACTATCACATGTAAGGGGCTTGGACCGGTCCACCTTGTTCCTGACCGGTGAGTGCCTTATCGCTGAACCAGGTTGCTTGAATCCCGCAAACGCCTGCGAGGTTGTTGCGCAAAGCACGCAGCTGACGGATGAACAACATCCACTTCCATCGACCAGATCCAACCACTTTCATCCAACGAGGTTTCCTCATGAACGCACCTACCGACCTAAACGCCCTGAAGACCCGCCAGCAATCCGCTTGGGCCAGCGGCGACTACGCTGTGATTGGCACCACGCTGCAGATCGTCGGCGAGCAGCTCGCCGAAGCCTGCGATTTACGCACCGACGAACGGGTGCTCGATGTCGCCGCGGGCAACGGCAATGCCACGCTCGCGGCGGCGCGCCGGGGCTGCAGCGTGACGTCCACCGACTATGTCGGGAGCCTTTTGGACCGCGGCGCCGAGCGGGCCCGCGCCGAAGGCCTGCAGGCAACGTTCCGTGTCGCCGACGCCGAAGCTCTGCCTTTTGACGACGCCAGTTTCGACGCCGTGCTGTCCACCTTCGGCGTGATGTTCTCGCCCGACCAGCCACAGGCTGCCGCCGAACTGGCGCGTGTGTGCCGTCCGGGCGGGCGCATCGGCCTGGCGAACTGGACGCCTGAGGGCTTCATCGGTCAGGTGTTCAAGACGCTGGGGCGCCACCTGTCGCCGCCGCCCGGCGTCCAACCGCCGTCGCGCTGGGGGGTCGAAGCCCATCTTCAGACGCTGTTTGCCGATACCGCCAACGCGATCACGGTGACGCCGAGGCTCTTCCACTTTCGCTACCGCTCGGCCGCGCACTTCATTGAGGTTTTCCGCAACTTGTATGGCCCCATCCACAAGGCATTCGCCGCACTGCCCGCCGATGGCGCACTGGCGCTTGAAAGCGACCTGACCGAGTTGCTGACGCGCATGAACCGCGCGGGCAGCGACTCGCTCGTCGTGCCCAGCGAGTACATTGAAGTGATAGTCCATCGCCGCTGAGAGCCATGCCCAACCAACCCATCGACAGCCAACCGGCCCTGCCTTACCACCGATCAACCGGCGCCGGGCCTGCTGTGGTCTGCATCCACTGCAACGCCAGCAGCTCGGCGCAATGGCGGCCGCTGATGGACCAGCTGGCGCCGCGCCACCTCGTGCTGGCGCCCGACACGCATGGCGCCGGCCGGGGGCCGGCCTGGCCGGCTGCCCGAAAGCTGAGCCTGAGCGACGAGGTCGATCTGCTCGAGCCGCTTTTCCGGCACGCTGGCGAACCGGTCGCCTTGGTCGGTCACTCGTATGGCGGTGCGGTTGCGCTTCTGGCCGCGCTGCGACGGCCTGACCGCGTCAGCGCGCTGGTGCTCTATGAACCCACGCTCTTCACATTGATCGATGCCGCATCGCCGCAGCCGAACTTGGCCGACGGCATCCGTGAAACTGTAGGTCGCGCAGCAGCAGCCTTGGCAGCTGGTGACCGGCGCGCTGCCGCCACGATGTTCATCGACTACTGGATGGGTGAAGGTGCCTATGTAGCCAAGCCCGAGGCGCAGCGGATCGCCATTGAAGACGCGATCGTTCACGTGCAGGGCTGGTTGTATGCGCTGCTCAAAGATCCCACCCCGCTGGTCGCATTCCGTGCGCTGAAGATGCCGGTGCTGCTGATGCAGGGCAGCGAGACCACAGATTCAGCGCGCGCCGTGGCCGCGTTGCTGGCGGAAACCTTGCCGCACGTGAAGACCCTCAGGGCTTGTCCAGCGCCTCGCGCACCGAGTGCAGCAGGGCTGGGCGCATCCACGCCGTGCTGGCTGGCTCGTCGATACGCTCGAGCGCCCGGCGCAGCGCGTCTTCGCTGACGATTCTGTTGAGCCCCAGGGCCTGCGCGGCCACCACGTCGCCACGCAGCGCGGTGATGTGGGCGTAGCGCCGGTGCCCGGCCAGCAGCCCCAGCATCAGTGTGCCGAGCACGTCGCGCTGGGTGGGTGCGTTGCCGCTGCTGTAGGTCAGCGGGCAGTCCGCCACCCAGCGATCGAAGACCCGGGTGGCCGCCAGGAGCTCGGCGAAGAAGACCAGCTGGCCGTGCGGCGTGGCCGCCGCACCGCTGTCCCAGCGCACAGGCATGCGTTCGCCCAGCGTATCCACCACTTGTGGCTCAGCACCGTGCACATCACCCTGGACCAGGGCCCCTTTTGGCTTGCGTTTGGATTCACCCATCGGGTGCGTTTGCCAAATCAGCGCAACCCCGCGCCAGCACTGGATTTCTTCACATGCCGCAGGCGTGAACTGCCGTTTTTAGGTTCAAACAAAGCTTTGCCAAGGAAGGCAAGGCCCTGCGTTTCAAGGCGGGGCGCTACGCGCACGCGCGCCAGTTCAAGCGGCTGCGCAAGATCATCAAGCGCCAGCGCACCATCGTCGCCAGCCTGGGCCGGGAGATCCCACGCAAGGCCCAGGCTGCTGGTCATGTGCTCGGTGAGCGCACAAAACAAGCGCTGGCCAAGGCCGCGCAGATCGTGGCGCAGTCGGGCCAGCGCAAGAACGAGGCAGGTGTTTCCAAGCTCTACGCCTGGCACGCCCCCGAGGTGGTGTGCATGGACAAGGGCAAGAGCCGCACGCCATACGAGTTCGGCGCCAAGGTGGGCATTGCCATGACGCTGCAGCACAACCTGATCGTGGGGGCCAGGGCGTTCGAGGGCAACCCGTTTGATGGCCACACCTTGAGGGAGCAACTGGAGCAGGCGGGCATCCTGATGCAGGACACCGGCATCAAGCCGACCACGGCGTATGTGGACCTGGGGTACCGGGGCGTGGACGGGGACAACCCCGGTGTTGACATCAACCATCGGGGCAAGGCCAAGTCATTGACGCCCCAGGAGAAGAAGCTGCTCAAACGGCGCCAGGCGATCGAACCGATCATCGGGCACTTGAAGGAAGACCACGGCATGGAGCGCTGTCACCTCAAAGGGGCGCAGGGTGACCGGTTGCATGCGGTGCTGTGTGCGGCGGGCTACAACATCCGCTGGCTGCTGCGCATGATCGCCAGGAGGGGGGTGGCCTTCTTGCGGCGCCTTTATTTGCGCCTGTGTGAGGTGGCGGGCATGCGGCCGAACTGGCGCCGGATGCTGCGCGATGTCGCCTCCATCGCATTCAGGGGGCCAGCACCGCGACCGGCGACTGCCTGAAAAAGAATAAATCAGGACCGACTACGTAAGCTAGTTGTCGCTCAGTGTTGTGAGCCGGGCGGCAGAGCAATCAGCCTTAGGCAGACAGCGCGGCGCACACGGGGATCTAGTGTAGTGTTTGATTCTTGATGGAACTTATATTACGAGTGCATTTCCAATGCTCTACTACGAGCAAACGGAGAGAGCCAGTGCGAGTTGCCCCCGAGATTGTGTTGACCGACGAAGAGCGAGCCGAGTTGACCCGGCTGG
>JAGXSV010000043.1 GCA_018333605.1 Hydrogenophaga sp.
TTGTGGCGGCAGTGCTCGCTGTTGGCCTGCGCAAACATCATCAGCTCCACGTCGGTGGGGTTGCGCTGCAAGCCGGTGAACGCGTTCACCAGGTAGTCGATCTCGTCGTCGGCCAGGGCCAGTCCCCAGGCGGTGTTGGCTTCCGCCAGGGCCCTGCGGCCACCCGCCAGCACGTCCACATGCGCCATGGGTGCAGCGTGCAGTTCGGTGAACAAGGCGCTGGCCTGGCTGCGGTCGAGCGACACGTTTTCGGTCATGCGGTCGTGCAGGCTGTCGGCCACGGCCTGCAGTTGCTCGGCACTCAGGCTGGCTTTGCCCAGCAGGCCGCTTTTGAGCTGCAGCCGGAATTCCACCAGGCGTTCCACCCGGTGCAGCGCCAGGCCGCAGTTGTGGGCAATGTCGGTGGCTTTGGACGCCCAGGGCGACACGGTGCCCAGCCGCGGCATGATCAGCAGGGCCGGGGCACCGCTCTCGGTCAGTTTCTGGTGCGCTGCGGTGCAAGGCTCGCCGTAGGTCAGCAGCTGTCCCAGGCGCTCCACGGTGGCGGCATCGGGCTCGGCGTCAAACGACGCCAGGTGTACAAAGCGCGCCGTCAGGCCGGTGATCTTGTCGGAAATGCCCACGAGGCGGGGCAGCATTTGCTGGACTTTGAAGTCGCTGATGGCATTGCCGCCATCAAAAAAGCGCAGGTGCAGGGACACGGTGGGAGCCTGGGGTGCGTGAACCCAGAGGGTGGGTGGAAACCCGCGATTTTACCCGGGCAACCCGGCCACCCCTGCCAACCACGACCAGGCCCGGTGGGATAATCCGGCGCTATGAGCATCACCTATAAAGACGAAGCCGGCATTGCGGGCATGCGCGTGGCCGGCCGACTGGCCTCAGAGGTGCTGGACCACCTGACACCGCTGATCCAGCCCGGCATGACCACGCTGGAAATCGACCGCCTGGCGGCCGAGTACATGAAACAGCAGGGCACGCGTTCGGCCACCATCGGTTACCAGCCCAGCGGCTACCCGCCCTACCCCGGCCACCTGTGCACGTCCATCAACCAGGTGGTGTGCCACGGCATTCCCAATGAAAAGCCGCTGAAAAAAGGTGACATCCTGAACATCGACGTCACCGTGATCACGCCCGAAGGCTGGTACGGCGACAACAGCCGCATGTTCCTCATCGGTGGCGAAGCGGCCTGCAGCATCCAGGCCCGACGGCTGTGCCACGTCACCTTTGAAGCCATGTGGAAGGGTATTGCCATGGTCAAACCGGGCGTGCGCCTGGGCGACATTGGTCACGCCATTCAGACCTTTGCCGAGGGCAACGGCTTTTCGGTGGTGCGTGAGTTTTGCGGCCACGGCATTGGTCAGCGCTTTCACGAAGACCCGCAGGTGTTGCACTACGGTCGTCCCGGCACGCTGGAGGAGCTGAAACCCGGCATGACCTTCACCATCGAACCCATGATCAACGCGGGTAAGCGCGACATCAAGGAAATGGGCGACGGCTGGACCATCGTGACCAAAGACCGCTCACTCTCGGCCCAATGGGAACACACCATTCTGGTCACGCCCACGGGCTACGAGGTGCTCACACTCTCGGCTGGCAGCCCACCGGTGCCCGCTTTTGTGAACCAGGCCCCTGCCACCGTCTGACGGGGCAACCGGCCACCAGGAGAACGCCATGAGCGAGCCCACGGGTGACATTGGGGCGCTTCGCCTCCAGTACCGCCACGACAAATCGGCGCTGCTGGAGCAGCTGGGCGTGCAAGGCTCGTCGTCCCGGGGCGTGCGCAGCGCCTTGCACCGCCTGGCACGCCTGACTGACCAGACCTTGCGTGAACTCTGGAAGCACGCCGGCTTCGGCCCCGACTTCAGTCTCCTGGCGGTGGGCGGTTACGGCCGCGGCGAGCTGTTTCCGTTTTCAGATGTGGACGTGCTGGTGCTGCTGCCCGACAGCAGTCACCCCGAGCAGGACGAAGCCCTCAAGTCGGGGCTGGAAGGTTTCATCGGCTCTTGCTGGGATGTGGGCCTTGAAATTGGCTCCAGCGTGCGCACCGCCGCCGATTGTTTGCAGGAAGCCGCCAAAGATGTGACGGTGCAGACCTCGCTCCTGGAATGCCGCCTGATCTGCGGCAGCAAGGCGCAGTTCAATGCCTTGGTGGGCCAGTTGAACGAGGCCATGGATCCCAAGGTCTTTTTTGTGGCCAAGACACTGGAGATGCGCCAGCGCCACAACAAGTTTGAGAACACGCCGTATTCTCTGGAGCCGAACTGCAAAGAATCGCCAGGTGGCCTGCGCGACTTGCAAATTATTTTGTGGGTGGCCAAGGCCGCTGGTCTGGGACGCAGCTGGGACGAACTGGCCCGCAAAGGCCTTGCCACACCGCTGGAGATTCGGCAGATCAAGGCCAACGAAGCCCTGCTCGGCCTGATCAGGGCGCGGCTGCACCTGCTGGCCAACCGCCGCGAAGACCGGCTGGTGTTTGATCTGCAGACAGCCGTGGCCGAGTCGTTCGGTTTCAAGGCCCAGGCGCCTGCTGCCATCGTCGCCCCGAGCGTCCCGGGGCCCCACGCAGCGCCCAACACGCGCAGCACCCGCCGCGCCAGTGAAGCACTGATGAAGCGCTATTACTGGGCGGCCAAGGCCGTGACCCAGCTCAACCAGATTTTGCTGCTGAACATTGAAGAGCGCCTGAGCAGTGACGACGCCGGCAGGGACCGGCGGCGCCCGATCAACGAGCGCTTTTTCGACAAGGGAGGCATGCTGGAGGTGGCGCACGACAACCTGTATGAGCAGCAGCCGCAGGCCATATTGGAAACTTTTCTGATTTACCAGACCACGGTGGGCATCAAGGGCTTGTCGGCGCGCACCCTGCGGGCACTCTACAACGCGCGGCCGGTGATGAATGCCCAGTTTCGTGCCGACCCGGTCAACCGAGCAACGTTTCTGAGCATCCTGAAACAGCCCGATGGCATCACCCACGCCATGCGTTTGATGAACCAGACCTCGGTGCTCGGGCGCTACCTCTGGGTGTTCCGCAATATCGTCGGGCAGATGCAGCATGACCTGTTTCACGTCTACACCGTGGACCAGCACATTTTGATGGTGTTGCGCAACATGCGGCGCTTCTTCATTGCCGAGCATTCCCATGAGTATCCATTTTGTTCGCAGCTGGCCGCGGGCTGGGACAAGCCGTGGATTCTCTACATTGCCGCGCTGTTTCACGACATCGCCAAAGGCCGTGGCGGTGACCACTCCGAGCTGGGCGCGCGCGATGTGCGCACCTTTTGCCGTCAGCACGGCATTGCCCGCGAAGACAGCCAGCTGATGGCGTTTCTGGTGTCCGAACACCTGACCATGAGCCGCATGGCGCAAAAGGAAGACCTGAGCGACCCGGACGTGATCAACGCCTTCGCCCAACGCGTGGGCAACGAGCGCTACCTGACCGCGCTTTACCTGCTCACGGTGGCCGACATTCGCGGCACCAGTCCCAAGGTATGGAACGCCTGGAAGGGCAAGCTGCTGGAGGACCTGTACCGCTACACGCTGCGCGCGCTCGGCGGGCGCGCACCTGACCCCGGCGCAGTGGTGGAAGCCCGCAAACGCGAAGCCCTGGCGCTGCTGGCGCTGCACGCCCTGCCCCACCTGGCGCACAAGGCACTGTGGGACACGCTGGACGTGAGTTACTTCATGCGCCACCAGGCGGACGAAATTGCGTGGCACACCCGGGTACTGACCAAGCAGCTGGCCCTGACCGCTGCGCAAACCAGCACACAACTGGCCACGCAACAGGCCCGCGCTGCCGCCAAGCGACCGGCCAGACCAGCCGCTGCGGCCAACGCAGCAGCGGAGTCACTGCAACACGCCATCGTGCGCGCCCGCCTTTCCCCCGAGGGCGAAGGCCTGCAGGTGCTGGTGTACGCACCCGACCAGCACGACCTGTTTGCACGCATTTGTGGCTACTTCGACACTTCGGGCTTCAGCATTCTGGATGCGCGCATTCACACCACCCAGAACGGCCATGCGCTGGACACCTTTCAGGTGGTGGCGCCCACGCTGTCAGAACACTACCGCGAACTCATCGCCATGGTGGAAAACGACCTGACCCAGACCATTGACGAACGCGGACCGCTCCCTGCTCCCAGCAAAGGCCGCCTGTCCCGCCGGGTGAAGAACTTCCCCGTGACCCCACGCGTGGACCTGCGCCCCGATGAGAAAGCGCAACGCTGGCTGCTCAGCGTGTCGGCCAGTGACCGCGCCGGCTTGCTGTACTGCATTTCACGGGTGCTGGCGCGCAACGACATCAACGTGCAACTCGCCAAGATCACCACACTGGGTGAACGCGTGGAAGACACTTTTCTCATCAGCGGTCCACAGTTGCAGGTGAACAAACGGCAGATCGAGATCGAGACCGAACTGCTGGAGGCGCTGGCGGGCTGAGCCCTTCCACCTTGCTGTTGATTCAGCCCGGTTTTGTCTTCACTCCCTCTCCCTCTTGCGGGAGAGGGCCGGGGCGACGGGCGTCTGAGTTCTGGTCAGCCATCATCGCCCGCGTCCAGCCCGGGAAACAGCACCTCGGTAAAGCCAAAGCGCGTGAAGTCGCGCACCCGCATGGGGTACAGCTTGCCCCAGAGGTGGTCGCACTCATGCTGCACCACCCGGGCGTGAAAGCCCTCGGCCTCGCGGTCAATCGCCTGGCCCAACGCGTCAAACCCCTGGTAGCGGATGCGCTTGAAACGCGGCACCACGCCGCGCAGGCCGGGCACCGACAAACAACCCTCCCAGCCTTCTTCTTCGTCGCCCAGCGGCATGATCACCGGGTTGACCAACACCGTGCGCGGCACCACCGGGGCTTCTGGGTAGCGCGAGTTGGGCGCGTCGGTGCCAAAAATCACCACCTGCAGGTCCACCCCGATCTGCGGCGCCGCCAGTCCCGCACCGTTGGCCGCCGCCATGGTCTCCATCATGTCCGTCACCAGGCGGTGCAGCTCAAGCGTGTTGAAAGTGCCCACAGGCTGCGCCACACGCAGCAGGCGCGGGTCGCCCATTTTCAGGATGGTGTGAATAGTCATGCTGCTTTTTCGGGAGTTATGGATTACCCCGTGGGGTGTTGGGCCGGGCCGCTATAAAGTGAGGTTTTCAACCGAGAGGAACCATTCGGGTTGCGTCGGCTGGTGGATGCTGTTGCGAGTCCGTTTTGTCCCGACTGCGCAGGCCATGGCTAGTGTCATGACCGCCGAAGATCGGCAAAAATGGCCGCAACGGCACCGCCAGCACCACAACAGCACCACAACAGCACCAAAGGTGCGCCGAATGGGCGATCTCGGTTTCACTGCCCGGAGAATTTTCCATGCAAACACGCGTTCGCGCTCTACCCCCCGTTTCCAGCCGGCTGCGCTGGGCCGCCACCGCCTTGCTGCTGGGCGGCTCGTTGGTGTTTTTCAGCACCGCCACACGAGCCCAGGGCGCCGAAATCTTCAAAGACGCCAACCTCGCGCTCGGTGAAAAGCTCATTGCCGAACACAAGTGCGTGGCCTGCCACGCCAGCAAAGTGGGCGGCGACGGCAGCGCCATGTACAAGCCGCTGGGCAAGATCAACACCGCCGGCCTGTTGCGCGGTATGGTGGAGATGTGCAACACCAGCATGAACCTGGGCCTGTTTCCCGAAGAGGTGAGTGATGTGGCGGCGGTGCTCAATCGAGACCATTACAAGTTCAAATAACGGATTGTTTGGAGACTGCGCGCGATGATGCCCTGGATCGCCATGAACAAGCTGGCAGACCAGACCCGCAACTGATTTCCTTGCGAGCAAAAGCACCAGCGATACCTTGAAAAGGCCCGTCACGGCCAGCAAAGGGCACTTGGGTGGCCGTTTCTACTCGTGGCGTCAGCTTGTTGCTGCCTTACACTGGTGTTTTGTTTGTTGGGCGCAGGGCCGGTCATTGGCGCGTTCACTTGCCTCGGCTTTTTCAGAGAAATACATGCACGACGGATCCGACCCACTCATGCCTCAGAACGAAGAGATGCGCAAACGGCGCAAGGGCATCTATATGCTGCCCAACATGATCACGCTGGCAGCGCTCTTCGGGGGGTTTTACGCCATCGTGATGGCCATGAACGGGCGCTACGACTTGGCGACCGTGGCCATCTTCGTGGCCATGGTGCTGGACAGCCTGGACGGCCGCGTGGCCCGCATGACGAACACCCAGAGTGCATTTGGTGAGCAGATGGATTCCTTGTCCGACATGGTGTCGTTTGGTGCTGCGCCCGCTCTGATTGCCTACATCTGGGCGCTGAGTGGTCTGGGACGTTGGGGCTGGATAGCCGCTTTTGTTTACTGCGCCTGTGCGGCTTTGCGCCTGGCCCGTTTCAACGTCAACACCGGTGTCGTCGACAAGCGTTATTTTCAGGGTCTGCCGTCGCCCGCCGCCGCCGCGATGGTGGCTGGCTTTATCTGGCTGGCCACCGAATACGGGTTCAAGGGTTCTGAACTGGTGTGGCCCATGTTTGGCATCACCCTCTACGCTGGCCTGACCATGGTCACCAACGTGCCTTTTTACAGCTTCAAAGATCTCAGCCTCAAGAGGAGTGTGCCGTTCGCGTCCATTGTGCTGGTGGCTTTGGGCATTGCCGTGATCAATATCGACCCGCCCACGGTCCTGTTTGCTTTGTTCGTGCTGTACGGCTTGTCAGGCTATGCGGTGTATTTCTGGCGCAAGGCCAAGGGGCGACAAACCAGCGTGATCAGTACGTCGACCGATGAACCGGATGAGCGCGGGCTGCACGAGTGAGCGGTGGGCCAGGCACCAACGCTTCAAACATCGGCGCGTCTGGGGCACAACCTTGATCCGGCAAGATTTATTCATGAAACGGTGCAAGCGACTTCCGGGTCACCGAAGTACTTTTTCACCCGCTCGGGGTCGGCCTCAAGCATCGTCGCGTATTCGGTCGCATAAGCTCTGAGCTTGGCCTTCGTTCGCATGGACACCCTGGAGCCGATCGCCTGTTTGAGGTCCGCGTTTAGCCGCTCCTCTGGTCCTGTAAATTAAACTCCGGGCTGTAACGGGGCAGGCAGAGCAACTTGATCCTCTGCACATTGGCCAACGCCCGGGCCTTTACGGGCTTGCTGTGGTGAACCCTCAAGCTGTCCCATATCAAGAACACTTTATCTGCGCCTGGTCGTCGCCAATGCCGAGGGACTGCTGCGGGCCACCGCCCACCGGGTCGTTACGAAGCGGTCGAGAAGTGCACCAAGGTGGAGGCCATCCTCGCAAGTGCACGCGCTGGACGGCTCCAGGTGCAGGACGCAGCGGTGGCCAAGGCCAATGCAGCGGGACGGCGAGCCGACGACTCCGTGATCGGGAATCCGAGGCTGCGTTCGATTGGGGGTGGCCGCCGGCTTTGGCCTGCTGGCTGGCGTCCTGATCGGTCGTCGATGAGTTCGCGCACCAAGGCCATGCCGTGCTCACCGCTGCCGTGCTGAAACCCATAGGGGACAGCGCGCGCGGCGCGGCGTTCGCGGTGCTGCTGGTTTATCTGGGCGTCGGCGCACTGACGCTGTAGCCTGCGCACACCCACCGGCGCCTTTGCGGCGAGTGCCAACGTGCTGGCGCGTGATCGGGCTGCGCTGGCGCCCGATGGAGCCAGGTCCGCTGGCGGACGCCCCCGATGACGGAGAATTCGCAACGCGCCCTGCTGCTGCGTCGGCAGCACCTGCTGGCGGGCAGCCAGGCGCTGCCCCCTCACGAAGACACCGCAACACGCCATCAAACCCCATGATCGACCATGTGCTTGCCGCCATTCCTGGTCATGGGGACAAGCTGATTGCGACCGCGATCCTGATCGCCGTTGGCCTGGTGTTGTTCCAGCGCTGGTTGCGCTGCCTGGCACGCGGCGAGATATCGGCCGAGAAGCGCCGACTGCACCTGGCATGGGCGCGCAACCGGATCTGGGTCGTGGTGCTGCTGACCACCGTCAGGGTCTGGGCCGCGACCATCGCCGGCTTCGCGTTGTCGTTAGCGGCTGTCGCGGCCGCTCTCCTGATCGTCAGCAGGGAGCTGGTGATGTGCGTGCTCGGCCACATCTACGGCACCAGGGTGCAGCGGTTCAAGGCTGGCGATCTGATCGAGTTCCAATTCTTCCGGGGCAGCATCGTCGATGCCGACCTGTTTACCAGCACCCTGGTGGAGCAAGATGGCGCCGGTACACTCACGGGCAAGACGGTTGAATTCCCGAACGGGCTGCTGCCGACCAGGCGAATGGCGACGGGCGCGACCCGGCCTTGGCGCACTTCCGCAAGATCTCCGACGAGAGCTTCATCGCCTACCCTTCAGGGCGCAGCAAGGTCACCTGGGACATCGCCGACCCGATGCGGCCGATACTGATCGCGCGCGTCGCCTGCCCCAGCGGCGAGCACGCCCATGTCGAACAGACCGTCTTGCGCGACACCTGGCGGGCGGTCGTGCGTGCAGGTGCAACCTCACCAACACCTCGACGATGACCCCAGGAGTGACCCAACAATGAGCTCTGCACCGAAGACCCCCTGGCATGCCCTGCCCGAGCCCGATCTGCTCGGCCTGCTCGAAGCCGACCAGGCGCAGGGGCTGACCCCCGCGCAGGTGCAGGACCGGCAGCAACGCTTCGGTCGCAACCTGCTGGCGCCGCGCCTGGGCCACGGTCCGCTGCTGCGCTTCCTGCTGCAGTTCCACCAGGCGCTGGTCTACATCCTGCTGGCCGCTGCAGCGGTCAAGGCCGGGCTGGGCGCCTGGATCGACGCCAGTGTGATCTTCGGTGTGGTGCTGCTCAACGCCATCATCGGTTTCATCCAGGAAGGCAAGGCCCTGGGCGCGCTGGCCGCGCTGGCGCGCGCGCTGACCACCGAGGCCACGGTGCTGCGCGAGGGCGCGAAGCAGCGCATCGACGCCACCGATCTGGTGCCCGGCGACATCGTCTTGCTGGCCTCAGGCGACAAGGTGCCGGCCGACCTGCGCCTGCTGCAATGCCGCAACCTGCGCATCGACGAATCGGCGCTGACCGGCGAGTCGGTGCCGGTGGAGAAGGCCGTCGGCGCGCAGGCCTTCGACACGGCGCTGGCCGAGCGCGCCAACATGAGCTACTCGTCCACTCTGGTGACCTACGGCACCGCCACCGGCGTCGTCACATCGACCGGCGAGCACACCGAGATCGGGCGCATCTCCGAGCTCATCGCCAGCGCCGAGGCACTGGCCACACCGCTGACGCGCAAGATCGCCAGTTTCAGCCGCTTGCTGCTGTACGCCATCCTTGCGTTGGCGGCCCTGACCTTCGCCGTCGGGCTGTGGCACGGCAATCCGCCGGTCGACCTGTTCATGGTCGCCGTGGCGCTGGCCGTGGCCATGATCCCGGAGGGCCTGCCCGCGGTGCTGACGATCACGCTGGCCATCGGCGTGACGCGCATGGCGCGGCGCCACGCCATCATCCGCCACCTGCCGGCGGTGGAGACTCTGGGCAGCACCACGGTGATCTGCTCGGACAAAACCGGCACCCTGACGCGCAACGAGATGACGGTGCGCCAGCTCTGGGTGGCCGGCCTGGACGTCACCGTGGACGGTGTCGGCTACGCGCCGCAGGGCCGGCTGCTGCGCGACGGGCAGGCGTTCGACGCGACCGCGAACGCCACCCTGCGCGAACTGCTGCTGGCTGGGCTGCTGTGCAACGACGCCGTGCTCAAGCAGGGTGCCGAGGGCTGGAAAATCGAGGGCGACCCGACCGAAGGCGCGCTGCTGGTGGCGGCGCACAAGGCCGGGCTGGAGATCGCACCGACCCAGGCCGTGCAGCCCCGGCTCGACGCCATTCCCTTCGAGTCCGAGCACCAGTACATGGCCACGCTGCATGAGGGCAGTCCGCGGGTGGTCTACCTCAAGGGTGCGGTCGAGCAGGTGCTGGCACGTTGCACCGGTCTGCTGGACGCCGATGGCCACAACATCCCACTCGACCTGGCTGCGGTTCATGCGCAGGTCGAAGCCATGGCCGGCCAGGGGCTGCGCGTGCTGGCCTTCGCCCGCGCCACCGTGGCACCGGACCAGCGCAGCATCGACCACGCCGACGTAGCCAACGGCCTTCAATTCCTCGGCCTGCAGGGCATGATCGACCCGCCGCGAGAGGAAGCCGTGCGCGCCGTCCAGGCCTGCCGCAGCGCCGGCATCCGGGTCAAGATGATCACCGGCGACCACGCGGCCACCGCTGCCGCCATCGCCAGCCAGATCGGGCTGGGTGAAGACACGCCCACGGGGCGGCGGGCCAGCGCCTTGTCCGGCCGCGAACTCGAAGGCCTGTCCGATGAACAACTTCAGGCCGCCGCTGCCGACACCGCCGTGTTCGCCCGCGTCACGCCCGAGCAGAAGCTGCGACTGGTGCAGGCGCTGCAGGCGCGCGGCGAGGTCGTGGCCATGACCGGCGACGGCGTCAACGACGCGCCGGCCCTGCGCCGTGCCGACATCGGCGTGGCGATGGGCATCAACGGCACCGAAGTGTCCAAGGAAGCTGCCGACATGGTGCTCACCGACGACAACTTCGCCACCATCGCCGCGGCGGTGGAGGAAGGCCGCGGCGTGTTCGACAACCTGGTCAAGTTCATCACCTGGATCCTGCCCACCAACGCCGGCCAGGGCCTGGTCCTCATCGTCGCGGTGATGCTGGCGCAGCCGCTGCCGCTGCTGCCAGTACAAGCGCTGTGGATCAACATGACCACGGCCGTGCTGCTGGGGCTGGCACTGGCCTTCGAACCCCGCGAGCCGGGCATCATGCAGCGACCGCCGCGCCAGCCCGATACCCCGATCATCAGCACTGAGCTGCTGCTGCGCATCGCGCTGGTCGGCACCTTGCTGCTCGTCGGCAGCTTCGCGCTGTTCGAGTGGGCGCTGCACCGCGGGTCCAGTGAGGCCCAGGCACGCACGATCGCGGTCAACGTGTTCGCCGTCGGGCAGTCCTTCTACCTGCTCAACTGCCGCTCGCTGCGGCTGTCGATGTTCAAGCTGGGCGTGCTCAGCAACCCGTGGATCTGGGTCGGCATCGGCGCCATGATGACCGTGCAGCTGCTGTTCACCTACCTGCCAGCAATGAACCTGCTGTTCCACACCGCGCCCATCGGCTGGACCGACTGGCTGCACATCACCCTGGTGGGCCTGCTGATCTACCTGATCGTCGGCGCGGAAAAGGCCTGGCGGCGGCGCCGGGAGTTGCGTCGCTGAGCACCCGGGGCGCGGCAAACCTGATCAGTGCGCCAGCCCGTTGACCCAGCGCTCGATCACCGAGCGCACCTCGACCGGTCGCTCCGTCAGCGGCCAGTGCTGGCATTCGATCGTCGCGAGGGTCAGGGACGGCGCGCGTGCCAGCCGGTGGCGCATGACCGCCGGGTCGGCGAAAGTCGCCCCCCCGGACAGCAGCGCCAGCACCGGCATCGCGAGCGTCGCCGGGTCGGGCGACGCTCGGAACATTTCGGCCAGAGCCGACAGGTAGGTGGCGCTGCGCGTGCTGCGCAGATCGGCCCGCACCGAGCTGTAGCGGCGCACGAAGGCGGCCTCGGCCTCGGCCGAGCGCAGCGCCTGGCGGGCCTGTTCGTCGAGTTCGCGCAAATCCAGGGGCGTCAGACGGCGCCGCCGCAAACCCAGCGCGTTGAGTGCGCGGACCAGCAGCGCCAGCCCCCGCAGCACCGGCGCGCCGAGCGCCAGCAGCCGACGCCGACCGGTGAGCGCTTCACGGAACACCGGGTCGATCAGCACCAGCGCGCTCGCGCGGTGCGCGTGGCGGCGCGCGAAATGCAGCGCCAGCTGCGCGCCCAGGCTGTGGCCGACGAGGATCGCCTGCGCGTGGCCTTCCTGGTCCAGCAAGGCGGCCAGATCGTCGGCCCAGACCTCCATGCCGATCGGGCCACCGGCGTCCGAGCCGCCGTGGCCGCGCAGGTCGATGCGGATCAGATCGTGCCGGTCGCGCAGCGCGCTGTACTCGACGAACTCGGACCAGCGCGTCAGGTTGCTGGCCAGCCCATGCAGAAGAACGACCGGATGGTCGCGTGTCGGGCCGGACGCGGGCATCACGCGGAACCTGATCGTCTGGCCATCGGGGCGGCGCAGTGTGCGGCTGGTCTCTGCAGGGGTCGGCAAACGTTCCATGGTGGCTGCATTCTGCCGCTGTTGAGTGCTAATATCCGGTCCGGCGTGCGTCCATGCACACCGCATGCACAGGGCAGCGCCATGCCACCGTGCTAGGATGCATTACAGCATTTTCATGCGCCTTTTCACCGCCTTGCTCTGGCTTCACAAACCAGCGCCCCTGATGCACGGATCGACCGATCCCGAGGGAAGATGCATGGGCCCCAGCCGGATTCAACAACAAGACATGCACGAGCCATCGATCCCCAGCGCCGAACCGTCGGTGACCACCCTGCCCGCCGCGCCTCCCCTGCGTCCGAGCCAGCTACTCGCTCGCGTTGGTGTGTTGGCGCTGCTGTGGTGGGTTGTGGCCGGCGGCACGGCGTCGTCCTGGATCGTCGGCATTCCGGCGATCGCAGCCGCTGCGCTGCTCGCGCGCCCCGCACCCGATGCGGGCTGGCGCCTGAGCCTGCCGGGTGCGCTGCGCTTCACCACGTTTTTCCTGCGCGAGTCGCTGCGCGGCGGACTGGACGTGGCGCGGCGTGTCAGTGCGCCACGACCCCGCATTGCACCCGGCCTCTTGCACTACCACTGGCGGCTGCCCAGCGGCAGCCCGGCCCGGGCGCTCTTCGCGCTGTGTGCCAGCCTGCTGCCGGGCACCCTGGTGGCGAATGTCAGCGAGCAGGCACTCCTGATCCACGCTCTCGACATGGGTGCGCCGGTCGGTGACGATCTGGCAGCCCTCGAGCAGCGGGTCGCCGGCTTGTTCTCGCTCGAGTTGTCAGCGCCAGAGCCCGGCCATGGCTGAGTGGATGGACACGGCGCTGGGGATCGTCGCCACGCTGGTGCTGGCGACCATCGCCCTGGGCCTCGTGCGCATCGAGCGTGGTCCGTCCAACGGCGACCGCATGCTGGCCGCGCAGTTGCTGGGCACCGGCGCGGTGGCGGTGCTGCTGCTGCTGGCGCGCGCAACCCACACCCCCGCCCTGCTGGACGTGGCCCTGGTGCTGGCGCTGCTCGCCAGCGTGGCCAACGCGGTGTTCGTGCTGCGCATCGGTGTGTCGCTGCCGCAGTCGCCGCCTGCGGCTTCAACCGGCACCGACCCAGCCCCCGACAAAGATACGGCGCAGGGGACCCGAGCATGACCGGCATCCCCTGGCGCGAAGGGCTGTCGCTGGTGCTGATTGGTGTTGGCGTGCTGTTCTTCCTGGCCGGCAGCGTCGGCGTGTTGCGGCTGCCCGACCTGCTGTCGCGGCTGCACGCCTTGACCAAGGCCGACAACCTCGGCCTGGGTCTGGTGGTGGCCGGTCTGATGCTGCAGGCTGCCAACGTGCAGGAGGTGCTCAAGCTGCTGCTGGTCTGGCTGCTGGTGTTGTTCGCCAGCTCGGTGGCCTGCTACCTGGTCGCGCGCTCGGCCACGGCCGCGGTGGTGCGGGCGGACGACGGCGCGCCAATACAGCCGACACAGCCGCCGCCCCCAGGCGAGCTGGCCGCCGGAGGCGCCAATGACCGCTGAAGTTCAGGTCTTCGACGCCGTCCTCGCGGTTCTGCTGCTCTGGCTGGGCTGGCGCGCGCTGGCCAGCGCCGACCTGTTCAAGGCCGTGGTGCAGTTCATCGTCTTCGGGCTGCTGCTGTCGCTGACCTGGGTGCGGCTGGGCGCGCCCGATGTCGCGCTGGCCGAGGCCGCGATCGGCGCCGGTCTGGCGGGCGCGCTGCTGCTCGACACGCTGGCGCGCATGGGCCCCAGCGGCGCCGCCGACGAAGCGCGGCCGCTGGCCCTGACGCCTGCGCGCGTTGGCATCGCGCTGGCCGTGATCGGCCTGGCCGTGCTGCTGGTGGCCTCGGTGCTGGCCCTGCCCGCGCGCTGGCCAGGCCTGGTCGAACCGGCATTGCAGCAACTCTCGGCCAGCGGTGTCAGCAACCCGGTGACGGCCACGCTGCTCAACTACCGCGCCTGGGACACCCTGCTGGAGATCGGCGTGCTGATGCTGGCCGTGCTGGGCGTGTGGATCCTCGATGCCGAACCGGCGCTGCCCCGCCCTGCCCCCGACCCGATGCTCGGGCTGCTGTTGCGCGTGCTGCTGCCGCTGACGGTGATCGTGGCCGGCTACCTGTTGTGGGTCGGCGCGCACGCACCCGGTGGCGCCTTCCAGGGCGGGGCACTGCTGGCGGCCGGCGGCGTGCTGTGGCACCTGGCGCGGCCGCTCTCGCTCGGTCCAAGCCGGGCGGTGCGGGCGGTCGTCGTGTTCGGCTTCGCAGTCTTTCTGGCGGTCGGTGTGGCGGCGGCCCTGCTCGGCGGCGGCTTGCTGACCTTTCCACCTGAACACGCCGGCGCCATCATCCTGGTGATCGAAGCCGCCGCCATGCTGTCGATCGCGCTCATCATGGTGGCGCTGTTCGTTGGCCGCCAGCGCCCGGCGACAGACCCGCAAGCCGCCGACACCACCGGCACTCAGGACACGGGGGCGGCACCGTGAGCCTGGCGCTGCTGTACGGTCTGGCCGGCATCGCGCTGGTGGCCATGGGGCTGTATGCGGCGCTGGCGGCGCGCCATGTGCTGCGCCGCCTGCTCGGCCTGAACGTGCTGGGCTCGGGCGTATTCATGATGCTGGTCGCCCTGGCCTCGCGCGCCAGCGACAGCGCGGGACGCCCCGACCCGGTGCCGCACGCCATGGTGCTCACCGGCATCGTCGTCGCCGTCAGCGCCACCGCGCTGGCGCTGGCGCTGCTGCGCCGCATGCATGCGCACGACGGCAGCCCGCGCCTGCCCGAAGACCGCGACGACGCTTCGGACGGCCCTTCCCCATGACCGGCAGCGCGGCGCTCGTGACGGTGCTCGCCGTGCCGCTGGCCGGTGCGGCGGCGGCGCTGCTGGTCGGTCGGCGCGGCGCTGCGGTCGTCGGCTTGCTGACCAGCGCGCTCGGCGTGGTGGCGGCGTTCGCGCTGGCGGCGCACGTGTTCGCTGGCGGCCTGCAGCGCGTTGCGGTCGGCGGCTGGGCGGTTCCGCTGGGCATGGAATTGCGCGCCGACGGCCTGGCCACGGCCATGCTGCTGATGACGGCGGTGATCGGTGCGGGCATTTCGGTCTACGCCTGGCGCTACTTCGGCGCCGATGACCACCACGACCGACACGTTCACCCGGTGGGCCCGTCCGGGTCAGGCTCGACCCAGTGGCTGTTCTGGCCGGTGTGGCTGCTGGCCTGGGGGGCGCTCAACGCGCTGTACCTGTCGGGCGACCTGTTCAACCTTTACGTCACGCTGGAGCTGCTGGGGCTGGCTGCGGTGGCGCTGGTGGCGCTGGCCGGCGCGGGTGCGGCCGCCGCCGCGCTGCGCTACCTGCTGTTCGCGCTGCTGGGCTCGATGCTCTACATCCTGGGCGTCGAGCTGCTGTACGCAGCGCACCAGACGCTGGACCTGCTGCAACTGCGCGAGCGCCTGCAGCCCGGCGTGTCGGTCTGGCTGGCCGCGGCGCTGATGAGCACCGGGCTGCTGGTCAAGACCGCCATCTTCCCGTTGCACGTCTGGTTGCCACCCGCTCACGGCTCGGCGCCCGCGCCGGTGTCGGCGGCGCTGTCGGCACTGGTCGTCAAGGCCGGCTTCTACCTGCTGGCTCGGCTGTGGCTGGACCTGTTCGGCAGCCTGCCGGGCGCTTCGGTGGCGCCTTTGCTGCTCGGCGCGCTGGGCGCGGGCGCGGTGCTCTGGGGCGGCGTGCAGGCGCTGCGCCAGACGCGCCTGAAGGCGATGATCGCCTACTCCACCGTGGCCCAGTTGGGCTACCTGATGATCGCGCTGCCACTGGCGGGCAGGGTCACAGACGGTGCGATGCACGCCGCCGTGCTGCTGGCGGCCAGCCACGCGGCGGCCAAGGCCTCGATGTTCATGTGTGCCGGCTCGCTGCTCGCAGCCTACGGGCACGACCGCATCGACGCGCTGACGGGCTTTGGCACGCGGCTGCCGATCACCGCCACCGCCTTCGCGCTGGCCGCGATCAGCCTGGTCGGCCTGCCGCCCACCGGTGGCTTCGTGGGCAAGTTCGCGCTGGTGGAAGCGGCGGTGCGCGCCGACGCCTGGTGGGCGGTGGCGGTGGTGCTGCTCGGCAGCCTGCTGGCGGCCGCGTTCCTGTTCCACGCGCTGTCGCGCGCCTTCGTCGAAGCGCCCGCCGACACGGCGTCGGCCAGGGTGGCGAGGGCCCCGCAACTGGTCGCGCTGGCGCTGGCGCTGCTGGCCGTGGCCCTGGTCGCTGCGGGTGAGCCGCTGCGCCACCTGCTCGCGGCGGGGGCGGCAAATTGAGCGCGCAGGCCTGGGTGCCGCTGGCGGTGGTGGCGAGTTCGCTGCTGCCGGGTCTGATCATCTTTCTGCTGCCCGAAGACCGGCGCGGGCTGCGCGCGACGCTGAACCTCGCGGGCGCGTTCGCCAAGCTGGCGCTGGTCGGGCTGATGCTCTGGAACGTCGGCCGTTTCCAGGACTACGAGGCGCGCATGACGGTGCTGCCCGGGCTGGACCTGGTGCTGCGTGCCGACGAGCTGAGCCTGCTCTTCATGAGCCTGTCGGCGCTGCTGTGGCTGCTGACCACGGTCTACGCCATCGGCTACCTCGAAGATTCGCCGCACCGCAGCCGCTTCTTCGGCTTCTTCAGCCTGTGCGTCTCGGCCACTGCGGGCATCGCGCTGGCGGGCAACCTGTTCACGCTGTTTGTGTTCTACGAGATCCTCACGCTGGTGACATATCCGCTGGTCATCCACCGCGGCACACCGGCCGCCTTGGCCGCCGGGCGCACCTACCTCTTCTACACCGTGCCGGCCGGCGCGCTGCTGCTGCTGGCGGTGGTCGCCAGCCAGGTGCTGACCGGTCCGCAGGACTTCGTCGGCGCGGGCTACCTCAAGCCCTTCGCCGAAGAGCACGCCACGACCCTGGTGCTGCTGTTCGTGGCGCTGATCGCCGGTTTCGGCGTCAAGGCCGCGCTGGTACCGCTGCACGGCTGGCTGCCGCTGGCGATGGTGGCGCCGGCGCCGGTGTCGGCGCTGCTGCACGCGGTGGCGGTGGTCAAGGCCGGGGCCTTCGCCATCGTGCGCGTGGTCTACGAGGTGTTCGGCGTCGAATTCGCCGCCACGCTGGGCGTGCTCACGCCGCTGGCCGTGGTGGCCTCGGTGACCATTCTCTACGGTTCGCTGCGCGCACTGATGCAGGACGAGCTGAAGAAGCGCCTGGCCTACTCCACCGTGAGCCAGGTCTCGTACATTGTGCTCGGCACAGCGCTGCTCGGCCCGATCGCCACCATCGGCGCGCTGGTGCACCTGGTGCACCAGGGTCTGATGAAGATCACCCTGTTCTTCAGCGCCGGCAACTACGCCGAGACGCTGGGCGTGCACCATGTCAGCGAAATGGACGGCATCGGCCGGCGCATGCCCTGGACCACCGCCGCCTTCACGGTCGGCGCGCTGGGCATGATCGGCGTGCCGCCGGTGGCGGGCTTCGTCAGCAAACTCTACCTCGGCGCCGGCGCGGCGCAGGCCGGGCAGTGGTGGGCGATTGGCGTGCTCGCTGCGTCCAGCCTGCTCAACGCGATGTACTTCCTGCCGGTGCTGCACCGCGCCTGGTTCCGCCCGCAGAACGGCCCCTGGCCGCACGAGGACGGCCGCGGCCGCGACGCCAAGCCGATGCTGCTGCTGCCGGTGCTGCTGACGGCGCTGTTCTCGCTCGGCGTGGGCGTGCTGGCGACGATGCCGTGGAGCCCGCTCGAATGGGCGCACCTGATCATGCGCAAGGAGTATGTGGGTGGCTGAAGCGAGCGGCGCCCTGACCTGGCTGGCCCCGGCGCTCGTGCCGCTGGTCGCCATGCTGCTCCTGCTGCCAGGGCTGCGCCGGCTGCACCGCCTGCGCCTGCTGCTGCCGCTGGCGGCGCTGCCCGCCCTGGGCGTGGCGCTGTTCGCGCCGCCGGGCAGCGTCGACCTGCCGTGGCTGTTCCTCGGTGCGCGCTTCGGGCTGGACGACACCGGGCGCGTCTTCCTGCTCTTCACCGCGGCGCTGTGGCTGGCCGGCGGTGTGCATGCGCTGGGCTATCTGCACGACGACCCGCGAAGCAACAGCTTCTGGCTGTTCTGGTGTGCGGCGATGGCGGGCAATCTCGGCCTGGTGCTGGCGCAGGACGCGGCGAGCTTCTACGTCTTCTTCGCCCTCATGAGCTTCGCCGCCTACGGGCTGGTGGTGCACTCGCGCACACCCGAGGCGCTGCACGCGGGCCGCATCTACCTGGCGCTGGTGGTGCTGGGCGAGCTGGCGCTGTTCGCCGCCATCGCGCTGGCCTGGCAGGCCGCGGGCAGCCTGAACTTCGCCGACATCGGACCGGCGCTCGCCGCGTCGCCCTGGCGCGATGCGGTGATCGCGCTCACGCTGCTGGGCTTCGGCATCAAGGTCGGCGCGCTGCCGCTGCACGTGTGGCTGCCGCTGGCGCACCCGGTGGCGCCAACGCCGGCCAGCGCCGTGCTGTCGGGCGCGATGATCAAGGCCGGCCTGCTGGGCTGGCTGCGGTTGCTGCCGCTGGGGGCCGCTGGCGCGCCGGCCTGGGGCGAGGCGCTGGTGGTGCTGGGCCTCGTGGCGGCGTTTGCCGCCGCGCTGGTCGGCGCCACACAGCGCCAGGCCAAAGCGGCGCTGGCCTATTCGAGCATCAGCCAGATGGGCTTGGTCACCGTAGCCGTGGGCATCGCGCTGGCCGCGCCCGCCGCCGCCCCGGCGGCGGTGGCCGCGGCCACCCTCTACGCCTTCCATCACGCCTTTGCCAAGGCGGCGCTGTTCCTGGGCGTGAGCCTGGGGGGCGCGGCAACGCCCGGCCCCCGGGCACTGTGGCTACTGGGTCTGGCGCTGCCGGCCCTGGCCCTGGTCGGCGCGCCGCTGACCAGCGGCTTTGCCGCCAAGGCGGCGCTCAAGGCCGCGCTGCCCGAGACCTGGGCCTGGCTCGGCATGGCATTGAGCCTGGCCGCTGCCGGCACCACGCTGGTGCTGCTGCGCACGCTCTGGCTGCTGAAGCGCGACGCCGGAAGCCACGCCGCGCACCCGCCGAACCCCGCCATGTGGGCCGGCTGGGCGCTGCTGGTGGCCGCCAGCGCGGCCGGCTGGTTCATGATCGGAGATGCGCGCGACCTGCTGCCCGCCACGACCAGCGACTGGGCGGCCGCGATCTGGCCGATCGTGCTGGGCGCGATCCTGGCGCTGCTGGTCTGGGCGTGGCGCCGCAGGCGTGTGGGCGCCGATGGGTTCACGGTGCCGCCGGGGGACCTTCTGGTGCCGCTGCTGGCGCTGGCCAGAGCCGTCGCCGGGTCGAAGCGGCACCAGCAGGTGCCGACGGCAGGGCACGCCGAGCACGGCACAGAGGAGGTGGCGCAATCCACCGTGCCGTCATGGCCCGGGCTGGCCCGCGCCGAATCGGCGCTGGCCGGGGGCGCCGGCCTCGCGCTGGCCCTTCTCGGCGCGGCCATGGTCGCGCTGTTGATCGTGTCGGCGTAGCGCGGCGCGCCCTTTTCAGCGCCCGCTCGTCAGCACCGACTGGATCCGGCGACGCCAGGCTCTGGCGCCCTCACTGAGCGCGACGCGTTCGGAGGTTTGACGGGACATTTCCAGCGGAAAGGCGCGGTCAACCGACGTTTCCGGTTCAATTCAGGATGCTTGCGCCGACAGCGTCGCCGGCACGCTGCAGCGGCCCGAGCGGATTGACCTGCCGCTCGGTGCGGTCGATGCGTGCCTCGCCACCGAAGTTGCGAAACACGACGAGGTCGCCGCGCACGACCACCAGCCCGTTAAAACGCCAGCCACCGACGGTCGTGGTGCGCCGGAAGTTGAAGAAGTCGAGCCAGAACGAGCCCTCGCGGCGCTGTGTCTGCCCGCCCAAATGGAACACATAGGCCCGGCATTGCGACTGCGCGGCCACGCAGGCGCGCGCACCCGCGTCCAGCGCCTCCAGTGGCACGCCGGGATGCGGCGCGAGCAGCGTCACGACATCCGGGTACGGCACCCGCGTGACGTTGCGACCACCCTCCGGATCGAAGCCCAGCCCCGCGAGCTCGACAACGGTCGTTTGAAATGGCACCACCCGCTCGAGCGCCTGCTGTGCCGCTTCAAAACTGTCGAAGCCCGAGGGTTGTTCACTCGAGCCGCGCGGCAGCAGCGACGCACAGCCACCCACCGATGCGCTCAGCAGCACAGCCAGCGCCATCCGCAGGGGACGCGTCGCAGCGCGCGGTGGCGCCTCCAGCAAACCCACGTCGGGAATCGGCTTGTTGTCGATTCCGACGCAACCGGGTTCGACGAACACCGCCGCTCTCGTCTTCATTGTCATGGAAACATCCTGCCCTGTTGAAAGGGTGTTGAACTGGGAGATGCGCGCATTCTCCATGCAGGAGGCGAACAAGGAAGCGAACGCCGTTTGACATCGGCCAACGAACGCGCCGCCAGCGCGCTGCCTCGTCTCTCAGGCAACCGGGCGTGCCAGCCCGGTCACCACCTTGGCCTGGTCGCGCGCCAGTTCCTCGCGCGTGCTGAGGCGGCGGAACCAGACCGTCACCGCGCTGGAGGTCAGCACGATGAACAGCGAATACAGCACCGGGATCAGCAGCACCTGCTGTTGCTTCTCGCCCGCGAAGGTCAGCAGCACGATCAGCACGGCCAGCGGGCCGTTCTGGATGCCGGTCTCCAGCGCGATGGTGCGGCTGCGCACCGGGTCCTGCCTGAACAGGCGGGACAGGCCGAAGCCCAGCAGCATACCGACGATGCCCAGCCCGACCGCCGCGACGTACACCTCCCTCGGCGTGGTCGCCAGCAGCATGTGGTTGCGCGGCACCCAGGTGACGATCAGGAACAGGATGACGAAGACCCCGAGCAGTCCGCCGATCAGTTCGATGGTGGCGCCGACATTGGGTTTCCACTTGCGCAACACGATGCCGATGAGGGTGGGCACGATCAGCACCACCAGCACCTGGGCGACGTTGCCGGCCGGCACCGTGAACTCGGCCGGCAGGTCCTTCAGGCCCGAGTAGAACGCCAGCAGCAGCGGCACCACGGCCACCGCGACCAGCGTTGAGCAGATCGTCATCATGATCGATAGCGCCAGGGTGCCCTTGCTGAAGTAGGCGAAGATGTTCGAGGTCGTGCCGCCCGGCATGCAGCCCATCAGGATCAGGCCGATCGCCAGCGCCGGCGCCAGCCCCAGCAGCAGGGCCAGGGTGTAGGCCACGAAGGGCATGATGCCGTACTGGCAGACCAGGCCGATCAGGATGCCCTTGGGTTTGCGGAAGGCGATGCGGAAGTCCTTGAAGGTGAGCGAGGCGCCCATGCCCAGCATGATGAGCATCATCATGACGCCGAGCAGTTGGGTTTCGAATTCGCTGAGCATGGTGGGTGTCCTTTGTTGCGAGGCTCAGGCGGGCTTGCCCTGCGTCTGGGTCTGGGTCTGCCGCTGGTAGTCGGCTTTCAGATCCTTGCGCAGGATCTTGCCCACCGGTGTCTTGGGCAGCTCCTTGCGGAACTCGATGCTCTTGGGCCGCTTGTAGTCGGTGAGCAGCGTCTTGCAGTGGGCGCGCACCCGCTCCTCGGTGAGGCCGTCCTGCTGCGCCACGATGTAGGCGCGCACCGCTTCGCCGCTGTGGCTGTCGGGCACGCCGATCACGCCGACTTCCAGCACCTCGTCCATCAGCGCGATGGCGTCCTCGACCTCGTTCGGATAGACGTTGAAACCCGACACCAGAATCATGTCCTTCTTCCGGTCGACAATGCGGAAGTAGCCGTCCTTGTCCATCACCGCCACGTCGCCGGTGTACAGCCAGCCGTCGCGTATCGCCTTGGCCGTCTCGTCCGGCCGCTGCCAGTAGCCGGCCATCACCTGCGGGCCGCGCACGATCAGTTCGCCCGGCTCGCCCAGCGCCACCGGCACACCCTGGTCGTCCACCAGGCGCACCTCGGTGCCGGGCGCTGGAATGCCGATCGAGTCGGGTTTGCGCGTGCCGCCGATGGGGTTGAAGCTCACCACCGGCGAGGTCTCGGTCAGGCCGTAGCCTTCGGCGATGGGCGTGCCGGTGATCTGCTGCCAGCGATCCGCCACCGCGTGCTGCAGCGAGGTGCCGCCGGCCACCGCCGCCTTCAGGTGCTCGGGCGGGAAGGCGGTGAACCACTCCTCGTTCAGCAGCGCGTTGAACAGCGTGTTGACACCGCTGACCCAGGTGACGGGATAGTTGTCGAAGGCGCGCTGCAGGTTCTGGATCGGGCGCGGGTTGGGTACCAGCACGTTGTGCGCGCCCACCGCGTAGAAGCACAGCAGGTTGAAGGTGAAGGCGAAGATGTGGTAAAGCGGCAGCGCGGTCAGCACCACCTCTTTGCCCTCATCGACGTGGCTGCGCCCCATCGCCAGCGCCTGCTCGATGTTGTGCAGCAGGTTGCCGTGGGTGAGCATCGCCCCCTTGCCCACACCGGTGGTGCCGCCGGTGTACTGCAGCACGGCCAGCGCGGCGTGATTCACCGCTTGCAAGTAGGCGGCGACATCGACCCGCTCGCGCTGCCGGGCCGCCGCGCCTTCGGCCAGCGCCGCAGCCAGCCGCACATGCCCGACCGTGATCTTCGGCAGCACCTGGTTCCACATCTTCATCACACCGCGGATCACCGCGCGCGGCACCGGCGAGAAAAACTGCGACACCTCGGCGACGATCACCCGCCTGATGGCCGTGCGCTTCAGAATGCCTTCGAGCTTGTTGGCGAACATGTCCACGATCACCAGCGCCTCGGCGCCGCTGTCCGCGAACTGGTGCTCCATTTCCGCTGGTGTGTACAGCGGGTTGATGTTCACCAGCACGCAGTCGGCCTTCAGGATGCCGAAGGCCACCACCGGATAGGCCAGGCAGTTGGGCGTCTGGATCGCGACCCGGGCGCCCGGCGCCAGACCGAGCACCTGGCGCAGGTAGACCGCGAAGTCGTCGGACAGGGCGTCGACCTGCCCAAACGTGAGCGAGCCGTGCATGCCGTTGGGCATGCAGGTGGTGAACGCGACCTGTGCCGCGTAGCGCTCGGCCGTTGCGCGCAGCAAGGCGGGCAGGTGGGCGTGCCGCAGCGGGCCCAGCTCGCGCGGGATGTTCGTGCCGTAGTGTTCGAGCCAGGGCTTCAGGTCGTAGATGGCGGCGGCGGAGTTCAGGGCGGTCTCCTGGTGTCTGGGTGTGAGAGCGACAAACTGCTGTGGTGCGAGGGTCTGGGCGGATGGGCGTTCCCGTGCACGAAGACCCATCGGGTCGCCGCTTGACCTGCGTCACCCGGCGTGCGAATCGTAGCCCAGCTGACACGTTGGCGGTTCAGAATCGCGCTGTGATGTCCACCGCTGCGTCTCCCTCCACCGTCCGGCCCCGAGCCCCTCCCACGTCCCGCTCCCCGAAGTGGGGCCGCTGGGTGCTGCCCGCGCTGGCGCTGGTCGGCCTGGCGGTGTTCACGCCTGCGGTCAGGGCCGCCGAAACCGCGCCCGATACCGTCACGGTTCACGTGGTCGCCCATGGCTGGCACAGCGGCCTGGTGATTCCGGCGGCCGTGATCGACGCCGACGCCTGGCCTGCCCGGCGAGCGTTTCCCGATGCGGATTATTTCGAAGTCGGCTGGGGCGACCGGGCCTACTACCAGGCGAGCGATCCGGGTCTGTGGCTCGGTCTGCGTGCGCTGTTGTGGCCCAGCCCCGGCGTGCTGCACATCGTTGCCCTGCGGGGTGCACCGGCGCAGCACGTCGCGGGCGCGCCCATCGCCACCCTTGAGATTTCGCGCGAGGGTGCGCGGCGCCTGGTGGCCGCGATCAGCGGGAGCCACGAACGCGACGCGCAGGGGCAGCCGATCGCCTTCGGACCGTCCCTGTACGGCCAGGGGCGTTTCTACGCCTCGGTCGAGCGCTTCCACCTCTTCGCGACCTGCAATGTCTGGGTCGCAAGACGGTTGCGCGATGCCGGTGTCGCGGTGCGTCCCGCGCTGGCGATCACCACCGGCATGCTGTTCGCGCAACTGGCGCAGGGCGCCCAACACCGCTCCGTACCTTGGGCCCCAGGGCCCCACCCGCTGCAGGCGCCCAGGCCGACCGATTTCCAACCATCTGCGGCGCCAAATTGACGCCGGGTCACGGCGGTGCGGCCGATCTGTGCTGCAATGTGCCCATGGTCACCGAATCCACATCCCCCGCACACCCGACGCAAGCCCCTGGAGAGGGCGCACCCGCCACGCAGGACGACACGGCGCAGCGCCTGCTGAGCGCCGTGGCCGCCGTCGCTGCCGAGCTGCGGCAGGCGCCGCCGCGCACGCCCGCTCTGGGCCTGGACGACTCGCTCGAGCGCGACTGGGGGCTGGACAGCCTGGCGCGCGTGGAGCTCATCACCCGCGTTGGTCAGGTGTTTGGCGTGCAGCTGGACGAAAACGCCCTCACCCTCGCCGAGACGCCGCGCGACCTGCTGCGGCTGGTGCATCAGGCGCCACCCGCGGCGATGACGGACCGCGTCGCGTCGGCGCCGCGCAGCGCCGCCCCGGCAACGGCGGCCACGCTGCCTGAGGAAGCCCCCGCCGCCACCCCCGACACCGCCACGACCTTGCTGGAGGTGTTCGACTGGCACCTGCAACAGCATCCCGACCAGGTGCTGATCACCCTGTACGAATCTGGCGACCACAGCGCCGAGCTCAGTTACGCGGCACTGCACGCCGACGCCCAGGCCGTCGCGGCGGGCCTGCAGGCGCGCGGGCTGGCGCGCGGCGAGGCGGTGGCCATCATGCTGCCCACCGGCCGCGAGTTTTTCGCCGCCTTCTTCGGCATTCTTCGTGCCGGCGGTGTGCCGGTGCCGGTGTACCCGCCGGCGCGGCCCTCGCAGCTCGAGGACCACCTGCGCCGCATCGCCGGCATCCTGCGCAACTCCAAGGCGCGCGAGCTGCTCACCGTCGAGCGCGCCAAGCCGCTGGCGCACCTGCTGCGCGCCGAGGTGCCGTCGCTGCAGGCCGTGGCCACCGTGGCGGACGTCGCCCTGCCCGGCAGCGTGCCCACCACGCACCACATCAGCGCCAGCGACGTCGCCTTCCTGCAATACACCTCGGGCAGCACCGGCGAGCCCAAGGGCGTGGTGCTGACGCACGCCAACCTGCTGGCCAACCTGCGTGCGATGTGGCACGCCTCGGGCACGAACGGGCGCGACACCTTCGTCTCGTGGCTGCCGCTGTACCACGACATGGGCCTGATCGGCGCCTGCCTGGGCGCCCTGGTGGTCGGCTTTCACCTGGTGCTGATGTCGCCGCTGGCCTTTCTGGCACGGCCGCTGCGCTGGCTGGAGATGATCGAGCGCCACCGCGGCACGCTGTCGGCGGCGCCCAACTTCGCCTACGAGCTGTGCCTGGCCAAGGTCAGCGACGCCGAGATCGAACGGCTGGACCTGTCGAGCTGGCGGCTGGCGTTCAACGGCGCCGAGCCGGTGAACCCCGAGACGCTGGAGCGGTTTGCCGAGCGCTTTGCGCGCTGCGGCTTCAAGAGCGCGGCCCTCACGCCGGTCTATGGCCTGGCCGAGAGCTCGGTCGGGCTGGCCTTCCCGCCGCTGGGGCGCGGGCCATGGATCGAACCCGTGGACCGCAGCGCGCTGGCGCACGAGGGCGTGGCCCGACCGGCGCGCGACGGCGACACGGCGGCGCTGCGCATCGTGTCCTGCGGCCTGCCGCTGCCGGGACACGAGATCCGCGTCGTCGATGCCTCCGGGCGCGAGCTGCCCGAGCGCCAGCAGGGCCGGGTGCAGTTCCGAGGCCCCTCAAGCACCCAGGGCTACCTGGCCAACCCGCAGGCCAACGCGCGCCTGTTCGACGGTGACTGGCTGAACACCGGCGACCTCGGCTTTGCGCTGCGCGGCGAGCTGTTTCTCACCGGTCGCGAGAAAGACATCGTCATCCGCGGCGGCTTCAACATCCACCCGCACGAACTGGAGTCGGCGGTGGCGGCGCTGCCCGGCATCCGCAAGGGCGGTGTGGCGGTGTTCCCGGCCAGCGACCCGCGCCACGCCACCGAGCGGCTGGTGGTGCTGGCCGAAACGCGCACCACCGACGCCGCGCGGCGCGCGCAACTGGTGCGCGAGATCATGGCGCTGTCTGCCACGCTGCTGGGCGCGCCGGCCGACGACGTGGTGCTGGCGCCGCCGCACTCGGTGCTCAAGACCTCCAGCGGCAAGATCCGCCGCGCCGCCTGCCGCGAACTGTACGAACAGGGGCGGCTGGGCACGACGCAGCGCGCGCCGTGGCGGCAGTGGCTGTCGCTGGCCGCCTCGGCGGCGCTGTCTCGCGCGCGCTTCGCCTGGCAGACGCTGGCCCGCCGCGCCTGGGGCCTGTGGGCCTGGGCCGTGCTGCTGGCGCTGGGCAGCGTGGCCTGGTGCCTGATCATGCTCGGCCCGCAGCTCGAGCAGCGCCGCAGCACCGCGCGCGCCTTCTCGCGCGCGGTGCTGCGGCTGATCGGGCTGCCGGTGCAGGTGCAGGGCCTGACGCAGCTGCCGGCCCACGGGCCCTGTATCGTCGTCGCCAACCACGCCAGCTACCTCGATTCCTTGCTGCTGGGTGCGCTGCTGCCGCCGCGCTTCGCCTTCGTGGCCAAGCGCGAACTCGAAACCGCGCCTTTCATCGGCGCGGCGCTGCGGCGGCTGGGCGTCGCCTTCGTCGAGCGCTTCGACGCCGCGCGCGGTGTCGAAGACGCGCAGTCGATGCTGGCGCGGGTGCGCGCCGGCGAGTCCTTCGTCGTCTTTCCCGAGGGCACCTTCCGCCGCGCCACGGGGCTGCTGCCGTTCAAGCTGGGAGCCTTTGTCACTGCCGCCGAAGCGGGCGTGCCGCTGGTGCCGGCGGCTTTGCAGGGCACGCGCTCGCTGCTGCGCGCGGGTGCCTGGCTGCCCGAGCGCGGCCCGGTCGGTTTGCGCTTGCTCGCGCCGGTGCGCCCGTCGGGCACGGGCTGGGACGCCGCGCTCGCCGCACGCGACGAGGTGCGCGCGGCGCTGGCGGCCGAGCTGCGCGAGCCGGTGCTTGACCACCCGCAGTGATCTTGAACATCACGCCAACGCATGACCCAACACAGGAACAGACGATGCCACTTTTTCCCCAGGACGCACTGAACCCCGGTGTGCGCAAGCGCGAGGTGTTTGGCTGGTCGATGTACGACTTTGCCAACTCGGGCTACACCACCGTCGTGCTGACCGCCGTGTTCAGCGCCTACTTCGTCGGCAGCGTCGCCGACGGGCAGGACTGGGCCACGCTGGCCTGGAGCAGCGCGCTGGCTTTTTCCAGCCTGCTGGTGATGATGACCATGCCGGCCATCGGCGCCTACGCCGACCTGCGGGCGGCCAAGAAGCGGCTGCTATTGCTGTCCACCAGCGGCTGCGTGCTGGCCACCGCCGCTCTGGCTGGTGCGGGCCCTGGCGATATCGTCTGGGCGGTGGTTTTCGTGGTGCTGTCCAATGTCTTTTTCACCTACGGCGAGTCGCTGGTGGCCGCCTTCCTGCCCGAACTGGCGCGCCCCGACAGCCTGGGGCGTGTCTCGGGCTGGGGCTGGAGCTTCGGCTACTTCGGCGGCATGCTCACGCTCGGGCTGTGCCTGGCCTACGTGCTCTGGGCGCAGGGGCAGGACCTGCCGGCGAGCCACTTCGTGCCGGTGACGATGCTGGTGACCGCCGCCATCTTCGCCCTCGCCGCGTCGGTCACGTTCATGTTGCTGCGCGAGCGCGCGCAGCCGCAGCGGGCGGCCACGGCCGGCGGCAGCGGGCTGCGCGCCTCGCTGGCCCGGCTGCACGGCACCTGGACGCAGGCGCAGCAGTACCGCGATTTCGCCGCCCTGCTGGTCTGCTCGGTCGCCTACCAGGCGGGGATCTCGGTCGTCGTCACGCTGTCTGCGGTGTACGCCGATCAGGCGCTGGGCTTCGAGAAGACCGAAACGATGATGCTGATCTTCATCGTCAACATCGCCGCCGCGGTGGGCGCCTTCGCTTGGGGCTACGTGCAGGACCTGATCGGCCACCGCCCCGCCCTGGGTATCACGCTCGCGGGCTGGATCCTGATGACGCTGCTGGCGGCACTGGCCACCGGTCCGGCGCTGTTCTGGGTCGCGGCCACGGTGGCCGGCCTGTGCATGGGCTCCAGCCAGTCGGCGGGCCGCGCGCTGGTCGGCGTGCTGTCGCCGCAGGCGCAGCGCGCCGAGTTCTACGGGCTGTGGACGATCTCGATCCGGCTGGCCGCCATCCTGGGGCCGATGACCTATGGCCTGATCACCTGGCTGACCGGCGGCGAGCACCGGATCGCGATCATCTCCACCGGTCTGTTTTTCGTGATGGGCCTGCTGCTGCTGGCCCGCGTTGACGTCGCGCGCGGCATCGCGGCCGCCGAGCGCGGCAATCTGTCCGATAACCTGACCGACCGCACCCAATGAACCCAATCGCAAGCGCAACAACGCACCCTTTGTTCACCAGCGTTCTCAGGCTTGCGCTGGCGGCCTGCCTGGTCCTGGCCGGCGCCCTGCCGGCCGCCAGCCTGGCGGCTTCCGCCGGCGCGGCACCGTCCCGGGAGGCGCTGCGCGAACGCGTCGAAGCGCTGCGCAGCGACAGCAGCCCGGGCGGCGAGGCACACAGGGCGGCGCGTGCGCTCGTCGCCGGCCTGTACGAAGCGCGAGGCTTCGAGCCGCTGTGGGCCGATGCGGGCCGCGTGGCGTCGCTGCGCCGCGCCGTCGACGCCAGCCTCACGCACGGCCTGGACCCGAGCGACTACCACGCTGCCGCGCTGGCCCCTGCACAGGCGCCCGCCGACGGACGTGCCCTCGCGCAGCGCGAACTGCTGCTGACCGACGCCCTGATCCGCCTGGCCTACCACCTGCACTTTGGCAAGACCGACCCGCGCTCGCTGCAACCGAGCTGGAACTTCGCGCGCACGCTCGGCGGTGTCGACCCGGCCGCCGCGCTGGCCCAGCTGGCCAGCGCGCCCGATCCGGCCGCCGCGCTCGAACGCCTGGCACCGTCCTTGCCGGCGTACGCCAACCTGCGGCGCGCACTGGCCGTGCTGCGCGAGACCGAAGGCCGCGGCGGCTGGACACCCGTGCCGGCCGGGCCAAAGCTCGAGCCCGGGATGAGCGGGCGCAGCGACGACCCCCGCCTGACCGCGCTGCGCAAGCGCCTGGCAGAAAGCGGCGATCTGGCCGCTCCCGGCACCGGTGCGGCAGCGCCGGCGCCTTCGAATGCCACGCCGGCAGAGCCGTTCGACGCCGCCCTGGCCGAAGCGGTGCGGCGCTTCCAGGCGCGCCACGGGCTCGCGGCCGACGGCGTCGTGGGCCGCGACACGATGGCAGCGCTGAACGTGCCGGTGGCCGCGCGCATCGACCAGGTTCGGGCCAACCTCGAGCGCCTGCGCTGGGTGGCCCGCGACCTCGTGGGCGACTACCTGCTGGTCGACATCGCCGGCTTCGAAGCCGGGCTGTGGCTCGACGGCCGCGAGGTCTGGCGTTCGCGCGTGGTCGTCGGCCGGCCGTACCGGCGCACGCCCGAATTCCGCTCGACGTTGGAATACATGGTGCTCAACCCCGAGTGGGGCGTGCCGCCGACCATCCTGCGCAACGACGTGCTGCCGCGCGTGCTGCGCGACCCCAGCTACCTCGAGCGCCAGCGCATGCGGCTGGTGGACCGCAATGGCCGCGTCGTCGACCCGGCCAGCGTCGACTGGGACGCCGTGCGCCAGCGCCCCGGCGCCTTCCCCTACCGCGTCGTGCAGTCCAGCGGCCCGGACAACGCGCTTGGCCGCATCCGTTTCATGGCCCCTAACGAGCACCTGGTGTTCCTGCACGACACGCCGGCGCGCGAGTTGTTCGAGCGCCCGGTGCGCGCCTTCAGCTCGGGCTGCATCCGCGTCGAGCGCGCACAGGAGCTGGCCGTGCTGCTGCTCGACGATGCCCAGCGCTGGAGCGCGCAGCGGATCGCCGAGGCGATCGACGGCGGGCGCACCCAGACCTTGCCTCTGCGTCGGCGCGTGCCGCTTCTGCTGCTGTACCACACGGCGCGCGCCGGGGAGGACGGCAGCCCCGAATTCCGACCCGACCTTTACGGGCGCGACGCGCCCATCGTGCGGGCGCTGGCAGCGCCATTCCGGTTCGCACCGGTGGCACCGGGCTGATCCTGCGCGCCAACGTCCGCAACCGCTCAACACCACCCCAGTGCCCCCATGAACCCGTCCGGCACACCCACCTGGCTCAGACGCACCATCGTCGCCGCCCTGCTCGGCGGCCTGCTGATCGTTGGCTTCGTCATCCTGCGGCCCTTCCTGACCGCGGTGGCCTGGGCGGCGATCCTGGTCTACGTCTCCTGGCCGCTGCACCTGCGGCTGCTCGCAAGCCTGGGTGGGCGACGCTTCTGGTCGGCGCTGGCGATGACCTTGCTGTTCGCGCTGGTGTTCGGTGCAACGCTGCTGTGGCTCACCTTGCTGCTGCAACGCGAGGGCCTGGTGGCGGTGCGTGAAATTGCCGCCTTGCTGCGCAACGGCGTGGATCTGCCCGAAGCGCTCGTCGGCATCCCCTGGCTCGGCCCGTGGTTGCAGGAGCGCCTGGTCGAACTCGGTGGCGACCCGGCCGCCTGGGGACGTCAGCTCGCCGAATGGGGCGAGCAGTGGGGCGAACGGATCGGCGCGCAGGTCATGGGCCTGCTCGGCGACCTCGGTCTCAACGCGCTGCGCTTCACCGTGGCGCTGCTCACCGCCTTCTTTCTCTTTCGCGACGGCGAACGTCTGCTGGCCGAAACGCGGCGCGTGCTGCTGGACCTGCTTGGCACGCGCGTGGACGGCTACCTCGAAGCCATCGGTGACACCACGCGAGCGGTGGTCTACGGCCTGCTGCTGGCTGCGGTCGTGCAGGGTGTCATGGCCGGTCTGGGCTACTGGGTGGCCGGGGTGACGGCACCGGTGTTCTGGGGTGCGACAACCGCGCTGGTGGCGCTGATTCCGTTCGGCGCGCCGCTGATTTGGGGTTCGCTCGGCGTCTGGCTGCTGGCGCGCGGCGACACCGCCGCGGGCGTCGGCCTGCTGCTGTGGGGGGCGCTGGCGGTGAGCTGGATCGATAATCTGGTGCGCCCCTGGGTCATCAGCGGCGTGTCCAACATCCCGTTCCTGCTGGTGCTGTTCGGCGTGCTCGGCGGCCTCGCGGCATTCGGGTTGATCGGGCTGTTCGTCGGACCGGTGATCCTGGCCATCTTGCTCGCGCTGTGGCGCGAATGGGCAACCGACACGGGCCACCACCCCCCTCGACCCGGGGCCTGAAAGCGCCCCCAGGCGGTGACAAAGGTCCGTCGCTGCCCTGTCAGCGTCGGCGCAACAGGCGCCGACCGATGACGGCGGCCACGGCGAGCCCCGCCAGCAGCACGGCCACGAAAGCCGCGAAGCGGTTTTCGATCAGCGCCGCACTCAGGTACACCGCCCACAGCGCAAACGGCAATTCGGAGGCCAGCAGCACCGGCCAGAACTTCGTCAGCGGGTAGCGCATGATGCCCAACGCGAAACTCGGCATCTCCGACGGCAGGGCCAGTTTCAGCAGCGCGACCTCGGCCACGCTCATGCGCACCGACAGCAGTTCGGCGTAGTGGTCCAGCGTCTCTGCGGGGACGAAGAACAGGGTGGCGCGGCGACCGAAAAGATGGCCAATCAGGTAGGCCAGGTTGGCACCCAAGAACCAGCCGCCCGTGAGCAGCAGCAGCGTCTCGCCCTGGCCCCAGGCGTACACCGCCACCGGCACCACCGCGATGCTGGAGAACAGCACCAGCATCGCCGAGAGCGCCGCCAGCACAACAAAAGCCAGTCGGCTGACCAGCGGCTGGCTCTCGACGTAGTCCTTGCTGAACTGCAGCGCGTCGATGAAGGTCGCATGCAGCGACGCCGAAGCCCACAGCAAGGCCGCCAGTGCAATGATGACCGCGGCCAGCAGGACCTGACGGCGCACAGGATTTTGAATCATCCTAGAAACGGCAGTTGGACAGGCCCGAGTGGGCTGTCAGGGGGTGTGCTGGCAAGGCGCGACGACGCCGCTGGCTACTGCCAGCAAGAAGGAGCAACGCGGCCAGCGCACTGCCTGGCGGCTCAATCGGGTCTGTAGCGCCGTCACCCGCTAGGTGAGCGCCACCGTGGTCAACATCGTCCATGTTCGTGGGCCTTTTCAGCATAAAGAGCGCGGTCAACTGCCGTGTCCAGGATCATCCCGGGATTATCGACACATGCGGTCCGCGCCCGGTCATGGCGGCTCGATCAGCGGACACGCGCTCGGGTTCACGGCGAGTTTCTTCGCGATGATGTCCGGGGCCCGCGTGCCCAGGTAGTGCGCAATCGTCTCGACGCGTATCTTCACCGAGCCGGCTGGCTTGGTCGCATCCAGGTCCTGAAACGAGAAGAACAGCGTGCCCGAGCGCTCGACGATGGCCTGCACCGGCGAGTAGGTCGGCTGGTCCATGCCGCATTCGTAGCTCGCCAGCCGCACCACGCAGGCGATCCACGGCATGCGCGCCGCGAACTTTGCGCCCCACAGGATCTCGTTGGTGTTGGCGCTGTACGAGGACGGCCAGACGTCGTGGATGTCCAGCGGCGAGCGGATGTGGCCCGCAGCGATGTCGGCGTCGAACATCCAGTGCAGCAGATCGTCGTCGGTGGGCAGGTGCTGCGCCCACAGCACCGGGTAACCGCGGGCCTGCAGATCGGTCTCGATCTCGTGGCCGATGCCCGGGTCCATGTGGTAGGGCCGCGCCAGCACCAGGATGCAGGGGCGCTGCGCGCGCGCGCACTGCTCGAGGAGCTCGCGGGATCGGGCGCGCAGGCGCCGGTCCCAGGCCTCGAGCGCGCGAAAGCCGGCGTCCACCGCGCGCCGGGTTTCCTCCAGCGTCAGCCCGGGCATCGCGTCCTTGAAGCCGGCGTGCAGCTGCTTGGGCAGCACCGGCGGGTCGGCCAGCGAGACGAAGGGCGCGACGTAGCGCACGCCGGCCTCGGCGAAGGCGTCGCGCTCCTTGAGGAAGCCGGCCTTGATGTTCTCCGGCCCCGCCATCACGCGCGGGCACGAAAGCGAGGCGGTGACGTGAGTGCCCAGGAAGGACGGCAGCGTGTAGATCATGGGCACGAACAGGATGTCGATCTTGCGCTTGCTGCGCGCCAGCAGCTCGCCGTAATGCCCGGACATGCACTTGACCGGGTAGCAGCAGTCCACCGTGCCGCGCCCCATGGCGTGGCTGCGCCCCTGCTCCTCCGAGGTGTCGGACGAGAACTCGATGCGCCGCGGATCGATGCCCAGAGCGCTCAGAAAGCCGATCCAGAACTGGTGCGTCGACCACATGTTGAGCACGCGCGGAATGCCCACGCGCAGCAGCCCGCGGTCCTTGGGCGCCGCCGCGGCAGGCGCAGGCTTCTCAGTCAGCGCTGTGGAGCTCGACGCGGGTGGGCTTGAAGGCGGCGTCTCGAACCAGTTCAGCAATGTTCGGGTGGGCACGGCGGGCTTCCTCCAATTGGGCTTTCGCCACTTTCATCTCGTTTAGGTCCTCGAGCAGGCCCTTGGGGCAGGTGTGGCCACTGATGACACGCTCCCACCCCGCATCGAGCGGCACCAGGCTCCAGGGGCGCCCGGCGGCGCCGGGGATGCGCACGTCGATGAAGGTGCGCCGACAGTTGACGGTGCACCAGTGGCAGGTGGTGTGCTCGTTGGTGGTGGCGGTGTACTCGAGCGACTCGATCAGCGCGTAGCCGCGAAAGCGCGTCGGCGCGCCGGACTTCGCCCAGTCGATCGCGCACAGCGCGGCGCCGATCGCGCCGGCCTCGCCCGCGTGGGGGTGCACGACGACCTCGGCGTCCGGCACCTTGCTGCGGATGAAGTCGATCTGCGCCTTGACCACCGCCAGGTTGCGGTGGGTGCCGCCCTGCAGCACGAACTTGCGCCCGGCGGCGGCCAGGTTCTGGATCTGCCCCGCGTAGACCCAGACGTTGAGCGGCAGCACCGCAGCCAGCCCGGCCATGATCTCCTCGCGCGACCAGCCTTTGCGCTGCTGGTTGACGATGTCGGACTGCAGGAACACGCCGCAGCCCATGGCCAGTGCCGGCACCGAGCGCGCCTCGAAGGCGCGCTCGGCGTACTCGTCGAGCGGCACCCGGTAGCGCTCGGCCACGCCCTGCAGGAAGGCGCCGTTGCCCGACGAGCACTGCGAGTTCAGCCGGAAGTCGGCCACCGTGCCCTGGCGCAGCAGCATGATCTTCACGTCGCAGCCGCCGACGTCGCAGATCACGTCGGCATCGGGGAAGCAGCGCAGCGCCGAGGTCGCGTGCGCCACCGTCTCGACCACCGCGACGTCGGCGCCGACGATGTCCTTCAGCAGGTCCTTGCCGTAGCCGGTGACGCCGAGCGCGGCGATACGCTCGAAGCCGGCGCCGCGCACCTCGCGCATGAGCGCCTTGGCGTCCTCAATCGGGTTGCCGTGTGAGGGTGCGTAGCAACTCGCCAGCAAGTCACCGGCGAGCGACAGCACCACCGCCTTGGCCGTTGTGCTGCCGAAGTCGCAACCGACCGCCACCGGTGCGCCGAGCTGCGTCGGCGCGACAGCGGGCAGGCTGGCCCGCGGCGTGCCGTAGCTGTGCATGAAGCTGGCGAGTTCTTGTGCGTCGGCGACCAGCCCCTTGGCGCCCTCGCGCGCCTTGTGCTCGTGCTGCCCCTCTTCGATCCACCAGCGCAGCCGCTCGGTGCCGGTATAGACACCCACCTGCGGCGCCTCGCCGTGGCCGATCTCGACGCAGCCGATGCAGGCGTAGTACAGCGCGTCGCCGGGCACCACGATCAGCGACTCGGGGCTCGCCCCTGCGGGCAGTTCGACATGGCGCTCGCGCCACAGCCGCGCGAGGTGGTGCCGCCACGCCTGCTGCAAGCCCTTGAAGAACAGGTTCGGCCCGCCCAGCAGCAGCACCTGCGGCATCGGCGTGTTGCCCTTGGTCAGCGTGGCCAGGTTCTGGTAGACCACGGCCTCGAACAGGCTGGCGATGATCTCTTCGACCGGCACGCCGCTCTTGACCAGCGTGTTCGCGTCGGCCTCGGCGAAGATGCCGCACTTGGAACTGATCTTGTGCAGCGTGCGGCCGCTGTAGTCCATCGCCGCCAGCCGCTCGGGCGCGATCTGCAGCTTGCGCGCCGTTTTTTCGATGAAGGTGCCGGTGCCGCCGCTGCACGCCGACTGCATGTAGACCTGCTTGGACTTGCCGTCGCCGCCGGACGTGAAGAACAGCGTCTTCATGTCCTCGCCGCCGATCTCGGAGACGAAGCCGACCTCGGGGTGCAGTTTTTCCACCGCCGCGGCCACCGCCACCACCTCCTGCACGAACCGGCCACCGACCAGCGGCGCGATCAGCCCGCCGCCCGATCCGGTGATGAAGATGCGGTCGCGACCAGGTGTGAGGCCGCATTCGTCCTCCATGCGGCGCAGGAAGTCGAGCACCGTCTCGGCCTGCCGGGTGTCGTGGCGCCGGTAGTCGCGCCAGCGCACCACGCCGCCCTCGTCGGCAAGGGCCTTGACGGTGGTGGATCCGATGTCCAGACCGACGAATTTCATTGTCATTGCCGCTCCTTCGCCACGTGCAGCGCCAGGTTGGCCGCGGTGCCGACGACGCCGTGGTGCGGCACGCGGTAGGTGGCGCGCGAGAGCTCGGGCCGGGCCGCGACGGCGGCGGCGACCTCGTCGTGCGTCATGCCGATGCGCTCCAGCACCGACGCGTACTCGTGCTGGGCGCGCTTCTTGGCTTCGGTCAGGATCATCTGGCAGCGCGACAGCGCATGCACCTCGGCGTCGCCCTTGATCTCGATCGGCGCGTACAGCAGATCGGGATGCTTGCCCAGCACCGCCGCCATCGCGCCGATGCTCATCGTGTTGGGCATGCAGGCGTAGGGCGACAGCTCGCAGGTCATGTGCGCTTTCTTGCCCAGGTGCGCCCACAGCGCCTTGCCGATCAGCATGTCGCCTTCGCCGCCACTCATGCGGGCGTTGAAGTACGGCGCAGCGAGCCGACTCAGCTCGGCCTGCTCGGGCAGTTCGCGCGGCACGTCGGCCAGCGCGCGGCGCATGCGCCCGTAGGTCCAGCGCAGCAGCCCTTGGCCGACGCGGATGCCGGCGTACTTCAGGCGCGCACCGCGCTCGATGCCGATGCGTTCCTCGAACTCCTGCCCCGCGAAGCGCAGCAGGTAGTCCAGCCACACCGCTACCGCGGCCGGGTAGACCTCGGCGCCCTCGGCCTCGAGCCAGCGGTGGATGTTGTAGTTCGGGTCCCCCTCCACGGTCTGCAGGTAGAACTCGCCGGTGAGCTTCACCACCGGCTTGACGCGCAGGCGGTCGAGTTCGATGGTGTCGTAGCGGCGGCGCACCTCGCGCAGCGCGCGCACGAAGTAGCCGGTCGACAGGTGCCAGGCGGCGGCGCCCCACTGCGCGCCCCAACGCGCGCCGCGCCCGGGCCGCGCGCGCAAGACCTCGCACAGATAGGCCACCGCCTCCTGCGTCACGAGCTCGGTCTGGCCGGGAATTTTTTCGTAGGGTCGGCTCTGGTACTCCAGGTCCTGTATCACGTCGGCGAGCAGCACCGCCCACACCGCGCCCAGCGTGAAGGGCAGGTTCAGCTCCAGGCCACCTCCCTGGGCCGCGCCCTGATCGAGTTCGTTCTGCGCCAGCAGGAACATGCGCAGCGAATCGAGTCCGACATTGCGCAGCGCCAGTTCGTAGCTCTGGTGGTACTGCCCGAAGCGGCAGGCCCCGCAGGCGCCGGCGGTGACGTAGATGTACTCCTGCGCCACGCGCTGCGCGCCGATGCGCGCGGTCTGCTCGCGCAGGAAGTTGGCCAGGTTGCCGGTGGTGAAGCTGGTCGGGCAGCACTGGCCGATGTCGGCGACTTCGCGACCGGTAAGCAGGTCGGCACGCGTGGCCGTTGGCAGCACCTGGACGCGGTAGCCCAGATTTTCCATGGCGGCCTGCATCAGGTGCTCGGCGCGCCAGTGCAGACCGCCGAAGAGCAGGGTGACGCTGTCGCGTTCCTCGCGCGGGAAGGGCCGCGGCTTGTAGGCCCGGTAGTGACCGCTCTGGCCCTGCGCAGGCGGCGCCGTGCGGGCGGGCAGCGCGACCGCGCCGCGCAGGGCACCCACGGTCGCGGCCTGCGTGACCACCCGAATCTTGCGCAAGGCGGCATGGCCGTCGCAGTCGTCACCGATCTTCATTTGTTTTCTCCTGGTTGAACCGGCAACGCAGCCGACATCGATGCAGGACCCGCATGCAATGCCGCAGGCGCCACAGAATCGACCCTTCCACCTATTCTGCATATGGGAGACCTTTTCGCAACAATGGTTCCGACGGCACCGGGGGCAGCGGCGATCAGGTCGACGCCTGGATGCGCTGGCTCAATCAAGGCCGTGCCTGCAGGGACAGCGGCACGCACGGCCCTGCCCTCAGCGCCGCCGCCGCCCGGCCCAGGCGCGAGCGGCCAGCACGACGGTAACGGCGGCGAGCAGCGGCCACAGGGTCTGCAGGTTCAGCAGATCGGCCGGTTTGTCGGCGGCCAGGGCGGCGTGGATGGTCTGGCTGTACAGCCCGGACTTGAGGGCAAAGCCGATCACCGCCGAGGCCAGGAAGGGCGCCAACGGCAGCCGCAGCGTGCCAGCGGTGTAGTTGATCACCGAGTGCGGGAATCCGGGCGCCAGACGGAGTGCGCATTGCAGCAGGAAGCCGCCTTCGCGCTGCATCAGGTGAAACCCACGGCTGCCCTGGATTTGCGCCAGCGCCGCGCCGGTGAGCTGGCGCGCGAACCCGTACGCACCCAGCGCGCCGACGCAGCCTCCCACGGTCAGGATCACCGTCGCCGGGCCCGGTGCGTAGAGCGGGGCGACCAGCCAGAGCAGAGCCGAGCCGGGCAGCGCGAAGGTGAAGAAAAGCACCTGCAGCAGCAGCAGCACGGCGACGAACCACCAGTGAACCGTCAGGCTGCGCGCCCATTCGAGCCACACACGGAGATCCACGACATCGAACGCCTGGGCGGCCAGGCCTGTCACGGCCAAAACGCCCAACACGAGCATCGGCCACCAAGGGGAGAAGCGGTGGCTCGGCATGAGCGGAAGATTCTCAGTCTCTCAGCGACGGGGAAGCCATGCACCGCTCCCCCGCCGGGCTGACCGATGCGGACAGCGCCCGGGGTTTGCCGAGGCCGGCCGCGCAGGCGACCGCAGCCAGCACAAACGCCGTGCGGTCCGACCATTGCTCGCACGGCGTCGTTTCCATCGGATTCAAGCAGCGGGCTTGACCCAGCGGAAGACGCGCATCGGCGGCAGGTTGCGCCACTCCCAGTCGACCTGGGGCACACCCAGGTGCGGCTCGGTATAGTCGGCCACGTGGGCGCGTAACTGGTAGGCGACGAAGCGGCCTTCCGGTGCCAGGCAGTCCTTGATGGACGCAACGACAGCTTGCACGGCGTCGACCGGCAGTGTCGAGAACGGGATGCCCGAGACGACCACATCCGGCGCCGACAGCTGCCAGTGTTTGAGGTGCAGCGCCAGATCCACAGCACTGCCCTCCTGCACGACGAGTCGCGGGTCAGCGATGCGCTGCCGCAGCCGTTCGCAAAAGCGTGGATTCAAGTCGATCGCCAGCAGCCGCGCCTGTGGCGCCATGGCCCGCAGCAAGGCGCGCGTCGTACCACCGGTGCCGGGACCGAGTTCGACCACCACGCGCGCATCGCTCAGAGCGGCCGCCTGCACCACGCGCTGCTCGAGGAAGACGGAACTCGGCGCGACGGAGGCGACAGCCAGCGGGCGCGACAAGAATTCACGCAGGAACGCCATGCCGTCGGCGAGGCGTGAGCTGCCAGGGGCAACGATCCGGTCGCCGCCGCGAGGCGTGGCAGCGGTGGTGGTGCGCGACATGGCGATGACCTGTTTTTTCTGTTCGGTTGGCACGTGGACTCCAGGTGGCATGCGGGTGTCAACCCCGCGAAGTCGATGGGAACGGGCAATAGCGGGGCCAGCGCATCAAAGACGTCATTCGGAGGCACTCCCGACGGGATCGTTCCCACGATCCCCGAATGATCGGCAACCCACCGCTTGATTATCACCAACGCTCCAGCCTCGCGCGGGTGCCGACCGTATTGCGCCGGCTCGCACCAGCAGGCCCGGCGCGCAAGGTGTGCATGCTACCGGACCGGACACAACCGTCATGCCGCGCGCGCGGTGGACACCAGCACGTCGCCAACCGACTCGGCGAGCACACGTGTGGTCACACTGCCGGGCAGGCAGTCCTCGACGACGCTCTGACCGTGCTTGCCGATGACGATCAGGTCGCCGTCGGACTCCTGCTCCTGCTCGATGATCGCCAGCACCAGTGCCTGCGCCGACGATGGGGAAAAGTCCACCGGAACGAGCACGCAGGTACAGGGCTCGCGCGCCTCTTGCTTGACGACGAGCAGCGGTCGGCGCGTCGTGCGCAGCAGCCGCCGGAGGTCGTTCCCAGAGCGAGGCGGCGCACGAAACCCGCGCCGCGCACTCGACGTGGATCGCCGCCAGCAGCGCCGGGGCGGCGATCTCGCCATAGACCACCGTGTACCCGTCGGCTCGACCCTGCACGACCCACTTGGGGTCGGTGTCGAAAGCGATGAAGGGCACGCCGCTGGCCTGCAGCAGCACCGCCACCGTGTGCCCGACGCGGCCTTAGCCGCCGATCACGACCGGTGCCGTCACGTCGGCAACCCCCGGCAACGGCAGTTCGGGGTGCGGCACGCCGAACCCGGCCAGCGCCTCGAACGCCGGCACAGGAATGGGCGGACCCACGGTGTACGGCCCAAGGATGACGCCCACCAGCAGGTAGCCCAGGCTGGGGGGACCTGCAGGCGCTGGCAGGCCAGCACGACCGCCACCGCCAGGAACAGCAAGATCTGCGTCAGGTGCGCCATGATGGGCCGATCACGATCGACGCTGCCCAATGCACGGGTCAGGCCGTCTTCAGGTCCGTGGTCAGCTCGAGGATCGCGGTGGCGCGAGCGAAGGCGTCCATCACGAGGGCACGGATCGCCTAATCGATGCGCCGGCGCGTGTCTTCCGAGAGAGTCGGGTCGCTCTGGCCGAACGCGGCCGACAGGTCGGGCAGGGTCGAGCGCTGCGCCTTGAGCGCGGCAGAGCCCAGGCCTCTGTCCATGCCGTAACGACTGACCAAGTCGCGCGCGATGTCGCTGGCCTTGGCCTGGTCACCGGCTGCGCCCGCGGACAGCTCGACGAACTCGCTGTCCGAAATCGAAAAAACGGAACCTTGGCGCCGCTGGCCACCAACTTCGCGAGCAAGGTCTTGCCGGTGCCCGGCGGGCCGACCAGCAGAACGCCCTTGGGAATGTGCGCGCCCGGGCGCCCGTACGCCTGCGGATGGCGCAGGAAGTCGACCACATTCTCGCGTTCCTGGCGCGCCTCGTCGACGCCGGTGTCGGTCTGGATGTGGACCTTGGCCTTGCTCTTGCCGATGGCCATGAAGCTCCCCGTGCCCTGCTTATCGGTGAAGCGGCGCATGAGAAAGATCCACAGGCCGAAGAAGACCAGCGCCGGGATCACCCACGACAACAGGTCGCGCAGCAGCGTGCTCTCGACGACGCGGCTGAATGGCACGCCGTGGTGCTCGGGCCGGTCGATCCGTTCGGCCAGATCGGGCTCCACCCGGTTAGCCACCAGCGTGGTCTTGCGGCCCTCGGTCTGCTTCAACTGACCGGTGATGCGGTCTTCCTCGAGCGCTTTCTCGAACTCGCTGCAGGGAACCACCTCAACCTGGGCCGCCGACGGCCCGATGTCTTGCGGGCTGATGAGCAGCACCAGGGCGATGCCCCAGTAGACGATGTTTCAGGTCTGCTTTTTTCCATGGCGAGATCCAAGGCCGATAGACAAGCTTCCCCTGGGTGCCAGATGGCAAGACAGAGGCTTCGCGCCATGGTCAGCGCCCGTTTGATGGATCGGCCTTGCCGCTGACTTGGAAATGGCGTCAATGTGACGATTTTTTCGGATCATCGATCAGGAATAATCGACTTTACCAGTGCGTTTTTTGCTGGAAAATCCAGGTTGTTTCCATCATCAGGTGGCCCCCATGCTTCGCTTCGACATCCCGCGCGTCTGGTCCAACGTCATTCGTTTCGAGGCCCTGGGCACCACCCTCGTCTGCATCCTGGCTCTGGTCGTATCGCCGTGGCTGCTGGGGCTGCTGGTCCTGCAGGGGGCCATTCGCGGCTTCATCGGGCACCACCGCTGCCCATCGCACCTGCTGTGGAAGACCGTGCTCGGGCGCTTCGGCGTTGCCGGGAGGCTGGAAGATGCGGGCGCCAAGATGTTCGCCAACAAGGTGCTGTTCTTCGCCAGTTCGGTTTCTTTGGGCCTCTACGCGGCGGGCAGCGACCTCTGGGTCGTGCCCAGCATCGCGTTGATCATCTTCTCCACAGCGGAGTGGGCCCTGTCGTTCTGCGCGGCCTGCTGGGCCTACGGGGCTTGGTACCGCAGGTTTCCACCGACAGGGGCATGAGTTTGAACGTCTTTTTTTCATGTCCATTCGCGATGCCCCGCGCACGTTCCCGAGAGGCTTCACCGCGTCTGCGTGCCATTTTGGGGTGAACGCACGGTGACGGATGACCCGACAGTCGGCAGCCCCTACCTGGGCAGACGCGTCGCCCTGCTCACCCAGCACGGCAAAGAACGGGTGATCGCGCCGGTGATCGAAGCGGCCTTGGGCTGCCTGGTGGAACGGGTCAGTGGCTACGACACCGATCAGCTTGGCACCTTCACGCGCAACATTCCCCGAACAGGGACACAGTTGGAGGCCGCGCGCAAGAAGGCCCGCATCGGCATGGAACTGGCTGGTCTGCCACTCGGACTGGCCAGCGAGGGCGCCTTCGGTCCCGACCCGATGCTCGGCGCGATGCCTTGGAACGTCGAGCTTCTCGTCTTCCTCGACCACGAATCAGGGATCGAGATCGTCGGTCTTGCCCAAGGCCGAGCGAGCCACGCACACCTCCTGACTTGCGCCTGGACCGCGGCTGCGGCCTTCGCCCGGCAGGCGGGGTTTCCCGCCCACCAGCTCGTCGTGCGACCCGAGGGTGAGAGCGACCCCCGCCACCGCAAAGGGATCGCCGACTGGGCGGACCTGGAAACGGCCTTCCACTGGGCGCAATCTGAGGCGGAAGGCGGTCGGGTGTTCCTGGAGACCGACCTGCGGGCGCACGCCAATCCCACCCGCATGGACATGATCCAGCTCGCCGCACACGACCTCGTTGCCCGTATTCTGTCGCGTTGCCCGTCCTGCGCAGCCCCCGGCTTCTGGCCCGTCGAGCGCGTCGCCGGTTTGCCGTGCCGCGACTGCGGCGCACCGACCCGCCAGCCCCGGGCCGACGTGTACGGCTGCGTGCGGTGCACCCATCGCGCGACCCGCGAGCGCACCGATGCCCTGTTCGCCGATCCCCAGCGGTGCGACGCGTGCAATCCGTGACCAGACAAAACGGTCTCGCCGCCCCATACGCCCGCCCTCCAAACCCCAATCGATCCTATCGGTTCAAGGCTGTTGGAGCAACGTCAAGACCTGCAGGGGAGAAAGAACTTCTGCACCGGCGGCACCCCGGCGCGAGGTTTCACCAACCGCGCCCTGGTGGCCTCAGCGCGCGGCCACGGTGAACATCCCAGCCGCGCGTCCCGCCACGATGTCGCGCTCGTCGACGCCCACCCAGATGCAGGCGTCCGGTCTGATACCCAGTCGGCTTGCCGCCAGGCGCAGGGGTTCAGAATGTGGCTTGGGCCAGGGCGTGGGGTCACCCCGGACCACGATTCCCGCTGCAGCCAGTTCGGGCAGCCCCGCCAGCATCACGGCATTCACTGGCCAGCTCGCTGCGGCGGATCAGCTTGGCGCATTCGTGCGTGCCGTTGGGGGCGCATCTGCAGAACATATTCGGCACCGACGATGGCGAAATGTAACGACTTGGGGTTGCGGTTGATGGTGGGAAAGAATACCCACCACCCAGGCTTGATGGGTGCTGAAATGGCCCGCATCTCCGATGCGGCATCAGGGACAGGCTCCAGCATCTCCACACAGGTCACCAGGTCGAAGCTGGCCGGTTGCTCTTGGGCAGGCGCTTCGGGGCTGGTTTCCCGGTAGTTGACGTTCGCCGTTCCGGCCTCCAGGGCCTGCAACCGGGCCACCCTGGGCGCTGATGGGTGGACAGGTCGATACCCTGAGACCAGGGCGCCTGTGCAAGCCATGGGGTCCGACAGAATGCCCCCAGCACAGCCCACATCGAACACGCTCTTGCCAGCCAGACTGGCAAGGCCTTCGATCCAGACCAACCGCAGTAGGTTGATCTGATGCAGGGGGGGGAATTCGCTTTCGGGATCTCACCAGCAGTGGGTCAGATCGGAAAACTTGACCCACTGGGCTGTGTCGGCGTGGACAGCTGGACTCTTGTTGGGACTATCGCCAGTGATCGGCATGGTGGGACAGCCATCATCTTGGAAATGCTGGAAATGCGCGCTCTCATGCCGCTGCTTTTCATTTTCTTCTCGGTGTTCGACCTGCGGCGGGAGGCCGAACTTGGACCCGAACCAGTATGTCCGTGCCGGGCGCACAAAAAAAGCCACCGAAGTGGCCTTTGCGTGGACCGCCGAAGCGATCAGTTGCGGGTCTGGTCAACCAGCTTGTTCTTGGCGATCCAGGGCATCATCGCGCGGAGTTGGGCACCCACCACTTCGATCTGGTGATCGGCGGTGTTGCGGCGGCGGGCGGTCATGCTCGGGTAGTTCAGGCGGCCTTCCTGGATGAACATCTTGGCGTAGTCACCGTTCTGGATGCGCTTCAAGGCGTTGCGCATGGCCTTGCGCGACTCTTCGTTGATCACCTCGGGGCCGGTCACGTACTCACCGAACTCCGCGTTGTTGGAGATCGAGTAGTTCATGTTGGCGATGCCACCTTCGTAGATCAGGTCGACGATCAGCTTGAGCTCGTGCAGGCACTCGAAATAAGCCATTTCGGGCGCGTAGCCGGCTTCAACCAGGGTCTCATAACCCATCTTGATCAACTCGACGGCACCGCCGCACAACACGGCCTGTTCGCCAAACAGGTCGGTCTCGGTCTCTTCTTTGAAGTTGGTTTCGATGATGCCGGCCTTGCCGCCACCGTTGGCCATGGCGTAGCTGAGGGCAAGTTCGCGGGCCTTGCCACTCTTGTCCTGGTGCACGGCCACCAAGTGGGGCACACCGCCACCCTGTGTGTAGGTGTTGCGCACGGTGTGACCAGGCGCCTTGGGGGCGACCATCCACACATCCAGATCAGCACGGGGCACCACCTGGTTGTAATGGACGTTGAAACCGTGTGCGAAGGCCAGCGAAGCGCCCTGCTTGATGTTGGGAGCAACGTTGTTGTTGTAGACCTCAGCAATCATCTCGTCGGGCAACAGGATCATGACCACATCCGCGGCCTTGACGGCTTCATCGACTTCCATGACAGTCAGGCCAGCCTTGCCGACCTTGTCCCAGGATGCGCCACCTTTTCGCAGACCGACCACGACTTTGACGCCGCTGTCGTTCAGGTTTTGTGCGTGGGCGTGGCCCTGGCTGCCATAACCGAGGATCGCGACCGTCTTGCCTTTGATCAGGGACAGGTCACAGTCTTTGTCGTAGAAAACTTTCATCTTTTGCTCCAGTGGATGGTTTTGGGTTAGTGCCGTTCTTCGCGAGCCTGTCGAAGGGCTCTCGGGACCCCGGTGGGTGCCAGACACACACAGGGGCTTCGACAGGCTCAGCCCGAACGGGCAAATGGCTGAGCCCTGAAAAACTCAAACGCGCAGGATTCTCTCACCTCGGCCGATACCGCTGGCGCCGGTACGCACCGTCTCCAGAATGGCCGAGCGGTCGATGGCTTCCAGGAACGCGTCGTTTTTGCTCAGGTCACCCGTGAGCTCAATGGTGTAACTTTTCTCGGTCACATCAATGATGCGACCCCGGAAGATGTCTGCCATACGCTTCATCTCTTCGCGCTCTTTGCCCACCGCGCGAACCTTCACCATCATGAGCTCGCGCTCGGTGTAGGCGCCTTCGGTCAGATCGACCACCTTGACCACTTCAATCAGGCGGTTCAGGTGCTTGGTGATCTGCTCAATCACGTCGTCCGACCCGGCCGTCTGGATCGTCATGCGTGAGAGGCTGGGGTCTTCCGTGGGAGCCACCGTGAGCGACTCGATGTTGTAGCCGCGGGCGGAGAACAGCCCCACGACGCGGGACAAAGCGCCCGGTTCGTTTTCGAGCAAGACAGCGATGATGTGTTTCATGAATGGATTCCTCTTTTCTGAGCCCTCCCCTGCGCACGGTAATGCGCAGGCTTGGCTGCAAATAGATTCGTCAGGGGCTGCCGCAGACCCAAAGGGGTCCGCAACAGGGTAAGTGGGTCAGAGGTCCTCTGAGCCCAATAGCATTTCCGTGATGCCCTTGCCGGCCTTGACCATCGGGAACACGTTCTCGGTGGGGTCGGTGCGGAAGTCCATGAACACGGTACGGTCCTTGAGCTTGCGGGCTTCGCGCAGCGCGGGCTCCACGTCCTGCGGCAGCTCGATCAGCATGCCCACATGGCCATAGGCCTCGGCCAGCTTCACGAAGTTGGGCAACGCGTCCATGTAGCTGTGGCTGTAGCGGCCTTCGTAGTCAATTTCCTGCCACTGACGAACCATGCCCAGGTAGCGGTTGTTCAACGCCATGATCTTGATCGGGGTGTTGTACTGCAGGCAGGTAGAGAGTTCCTGGATGCACATCTGCACCGAACCCTCACCGGTCACACAGAACACCTCACTTTCAGGCTTCGCCAGCTTGATGCCCATGGCATAGGGAATGCCCACGCCCATGGTGCCCAGGCCGCCTGAGTTGATCCAGCGGCGCGGCTCGTCAAAGCGGTAGTACTGGGCGGCCCACATCTGGTGCTGACCCACGTCGGACGTGACGTAAGCGTCTGCGTCCTTGGTCATGTTCCAGAGGGTTTCAACCACATACTGCGGCTTGATCACCTCGGTGTTGCCACGGTCGTATTTCAGGCAATCCTTCGAGCGCCATCCCTCAATGGTGTCCCACCAGGAAGACAGCGTTGCGGGCTCGACACGGGTGGAGGTCTCGCGAACCATGTTGATCAGCTCGGTCAAGACGTCTTTCACGTCGCCCACGATCGGCACATCCACCTTGACGCGCTTGGAAATACTCGACGGATCGATGTCGATGTGAATGATCTTGCGATCCACCGACGCGAAATGCTTGGGGTTGCCAATCACGCGGTCGTCAAAACGCGCGCCCACGGCCAACAGCACATCGCAGTTTTGCATGGCGTTGTTGGCTTCAATGGTGCCGTGCATGCCCAGCATGCCCAGAAACTTCCTGTCAGACGCGGGATAAGCGCCCAAGCCCATCAGCGTGTTGGTGACGGGGTAGCCCAGCAGGTCAACCAAGGTGCGCAGTTCCTGCACCGCATTGCCCAGCAGCACACCACCACCGGTGTAAATGTAGGGTCGCTTGGCTGAAAGCAGCAACTGCAAGGCCTTGCGGATCTGACCGCCGTGGCCTTTGCGCACCGGGTTGTACGAGCGCATTTCGACCGACTCGGGGTAACCGGCGTAGGCCGTCTTGTTGAAGGACACATCCTTTGGAACGTCAACAACCACGGGGCCAGGGCGGCCGGTGCGGGCAATGTGAAACGCCTTCTTCATGATCATGGCCATGTCGCGCACGTCCTTCACCAGGAAGTTGTGCTTGACGATGGGGCGTGTGATGCCGACGGTGTCACACTCCTGGAAGGCATCCAGGCCAATGGCGGCCGTGGGCACCTGGCCACTGATGATGACCATGGGAATGCTGTCCATGTAGGCCGTGGCAATACCGGTGACAGCATTGGTCAGGCCAGGGCCTGATGTGACCAGCGACACACCCACCTCACCCGTGGCACGGGCATAGCCGTCGGCGGCGTGCACGGCGGCTTGCTCATGCCGCACCAACACGTGCTGGATGGTGTCTTGCTTGTAAAAAGCGTCGTAGATGTGCAGCACAGCACCCCCGGGGTAACCCCAGATGTACTTCACGCCTTCGGCCTGGAGAGCCTTGACGAGAATTTCTGCGCCGCGGAGTTCTTGGGTGGCTGCGCCAGCAGGGGTGGCAGCAGCGGCTGAGGCCAGTTCGGCCTTGTTGATTTCCATGATGAACCTTTCGAGAATTTCTCTGACGAAAAACCTTGGGTGCCTCTACGCCAGCTCTTGTGAAGCGGTGTTGAGACTTGAGGCCAATGGACATGAGCGGACACATACCCCGCCGGACCCTGACCCGTTTGCCGTGTTTTGAATTGCAGCGCGCATTATCGCACTGCAGCAAGGTCGTTTTCCGGGCTCGTCCAGCGCCCCAGCCCGAAAAATCGGCGATTTTGTTGCAATGCGACAATCCACTTTGATTTTTCGCAACCCTACCGGGCTTCAGGCTTCAGCCTCGCTTCAGGTTCAGCTGGCAAACTTCACGCATCCCCATTGCAACCATGACCACCTCCCCCGCTGCGCGCAACACGCCCACATCTGCCCCGGACGAGGCTCCCCAGGGACTGCCAATGGCGCCCCCGCTGGTACGCCGCATGGCCTGCTGGATGTACGAAGGCGCACTCCTGTTTGGGGTGATCTTTGGAACGGGGCTTTTTCTTTTCGGGTTGGTTTTTGCCGTCGGCCACCTTGTGCCTTCTCTGGCGCCGGTGCAGGACGCAGTCAACAACCGGTATGCCCTGCAGGCCTACGTCTTTTTGTTGCTGGCGCTTTACTTCACCTGGTTCTGGTCCAAAGGACAGACACTGGCCATGAAGACTTGGCACATCCGGGTGGTGGATCGGCAGGGGCATGGCCTCTCACGGTCCAAAGCGTTGGTGCGCTACGTGTGGTCCTGGATGTGGTTCCTTCCGCCACTGGCAGCGGGTGGTTACTTCAGATTGCCGGGCGGCGAGCTGACGGTGATCTTGCTGGGCTGGGTCGTGGTCTGGGCACTGCTGGCGCGCTTTCATCCGCAGCGGCAGTTTCTGCATGACGCGCTGGCAGGCACGCGCCTGGTGCACCACAAGCCTGCCCAACCGGCCAAGGGGCGCAAGTTCTGGCAGCGCTGACATGCACAGTCGTCCGCCCCTAAAACACACCCCCCCGCAGGAAGCGACCGACGCGCAGAAGCATCGCCGCGGGCTCGGTCGTGTGTGGCACGCGTTCGGATATTCGCTGGCTGGCTTGCGCGCGGGCTGGAAGGAAACCGCATTCCGGCAAGAGGCCACGGTGTCGGTTGTGATGTTGCCACTCGCCCTGTGGGTCGGGCAAAGCTGGGTCGAGGTTGTGCTGCTGGCCGGCGCGGTGCTGATCGTGCTGATCGTTGAGCTGCTCAACTCCAGTGTCGAGGCCGCCATCGACCGTATCGGCCCCGATTGGCACAGCCTGTCCAAACGGGCGAAGGACATGGGCAGTGCCGCAGTGCTGCTGAGCCTGGTCTTGTGTGCAGGCGTTTGGGCCGCAGCGCTCTGGGCCCGATTTTTCTGACATGCCCCACCAACTGCATCGCCCCATGAGCGCCCCATGAGCACCCCGAACTTTTCAATTTGTGTCTATTGTGGCTCCCGTCCGGGTGTCCAGCCCGCGTTTGCCGACACCGCTCGTGTTGTCGGGCACTGGATCGGCAGCCATGGCGGGCAGCTGGTTTACGGCGGCGGCAGCAACGGCCTGATGGGCATCACCGCCCAGGCTACCCTGGACGCGGGTGGTCGCGTGGTGGGCATCATTCCCAAAGCGCTGGTGGAGAAAGAGTGGGCCAAGACCAACTGCACCGAACTGCATGTGGTGGACACCATGCATGAGCGCAAGCGCATGATGGCCGAGCGCGCGGACGCCTTCCTGGCGCTGCCTGGCGGCATCGGAACCTTCGAGGAATTTTTCGAGGTGTGGACCTGGCGCCAACTGGGCTACCACGACAAGCCCATCGGCCTGCTCAACGAAGCCGGTTACTACGACAGCTTGCTGGCCTTTCTGCACGCCGGGATCGAGCAGCAGTTCATGAGCCCATGGCAGATGGATCTGATTCGGGTGGGCATCAGGGCAGCGCAGTTGTTGCCAGAACTGGTGCAGGAGGCGGGCTTGTCACCCGCCCCCCGGCTGGAAACCATCTGACGGTTCGGGCGTTCAAACCGCCGTTTCGTCTTCTTCCCCGGTGCGAATGCGGACCACGCGCTCGACCGAGGTGACGAAAATTTTGCCATCGCCGATTTTTCCGGTGTGCGCTGCGCGAATGATGGCGTCGACACAGCGGTCCACGTCGTCCGACTTCACCACAACTTCAAGCTTCACCTTGGGCAGAAAGTCCACCACGTATTCGGCACCCCGATAGAGCTCGGTGTGGCCCTTTTGACGGCCAAAGCCTTTCACCTCGGTCACGGTGAGGCCTGTCACGCCCTGCTCGGCCAGCGCCTCGCGCACCTCTTCCAGTTTGAATGGTTTGATGATGGCGGTGATTTGCTTCATGCGAACAGCTCCAGGGTGCGTGGTAACGGTGATCCTAAAAATGTATCACGCACACCGCACCGGCGCGTTCAACCCGGGGTCTGTGGACATGACTTGTCTGAGATCAACCGCAGCACGACCCACCCAACTTAAACTGCCGCGATGGAGTCAATGCCTCAAATTCAGGCTGTGCCAGTCTTTCATGCGCGCGGCCTGACCAAAACCTACACCATGGGTGAGGTCACCGTGCAGGCGCTGCGGGGTGTCGACTTGGATCTTTACGCGGGCGAATTTGTGGTCTTGCTGGGCGCTTCGGGCAGCGGCAAGTCCACCCTGCTCAACATCCTGGGTGGTCTGGATGCGCCCACCCAAGGCCGGGTGGTTTGCCAGGGCCACGAACTGACCGGCGCCAACGAGGATGCCTTGACCCGGTTTCGCCGCGCCTCTGTGGGCTTCGTTTTTCAGTTCTACAACCTCATACCCAGCCTGACGGCGCTGGAAAACGTGGAGCTGGTCACCGACATTGCCGAGGACCCTATGCCCGCACTGGATGCACTGGCGCTGGTGGGGCTGGCAGACCGCCGGCATCATTTTCCGGCCCAGCTCTCGGGCGGCGAACAGCAGCGCGTGGCCATCGCACGCGCCATCGCCAAACGCCCCGCCGTGCTGCTGTGCGACGAGCCCACGGGTGCCCTGGACTCGGCCACCGGTGTGCTGGTGTTGCAGGCGCTGGAGCACATTCACCGGGAAACCGGCGCGCTCACGGTCATCATCACCCACAACGTGGGCATCGCGGCCATGGCCAACCGGGTGATTTACCTGAGCGACGGCGCGATCGCCCGCGAAGAGCGCCATGCGCAGCCCAGGCCAGCGGCGGAGTTGCACTGGTGAAAGCCTTGCACCACAAACTCTGGCGCGACTTTTGGCAACTGCGCGGCCAGTCACTGGCCATTGCGCTGGTGGTCGTTGGCGGTATCGCCACCATGGTGATGGCCGTCACCAACCACCAGGCGCTGTCGGACACCCGGGCGCGATTTTACGAGACCTACCGCTTTGCCGATGTGTTCGCACAACTCAAGCGTGCACCGTTGCCACTGCTGCACGAGGTGCGCACCCTGCCCGGTGTGGCGCAGGTGCAGGCCCGCATTGTGGCGGGCGTGAACCTGGAGGTGGACGGCTACGACCAGGCGGTCACAGCGCAGGTGGTGTCATTGCCGGAACCGGGCGACGACGACTTGAACCAGATCTATTTGCGTGAAGGCCGGCTGCCCGAGCGTGCCTGGGAGGTGGTGGTGGGTGAAGCCTTTGCCCAGGCCCATGGCCTGCACCCTGGCGATGGCCTCACCGCTATCGTGAATGGACGCCGTCAGCGGCTCACCCTGAGCGGTGTGGGCTTGTCGCCCGAATTCATCTACCAGATACGCGCCGGTGACGTGTTTCCCGACTTCGAGCGCTTCGCCATTGTGTGGATGCAGCGCGAGGCACTGGCCAGCGTCTTCGATCTGGACGGCGCCTTCAACCAGCTGAGCATTCGCCTGCAGCCCGACGCGCCTGCACACCAGGTGATAGATCCGCTGGACCGGCTGCTAAAGCCTTACGGCGGCCTGGGCGCCCACGACCGCGACCTGCAAATGTCGCACCGATTCCTGGACGAGGAACTCAAGCAGCTCAACACCATGGCCCGGCTCTTCAGCGGCATCTTTCTGGGTGTCTCGGCCTTTCTGCTCAGCGTCGTGATCAGCCGTCTGATCGGTACCCAGCGCGAGCAAATCGCGGTGCTCAAGGCGTTTGGCTACAGCCGCTGGGAGGTGGGACTGCACTACGCGCAGTTGGTGCTGCTGATGGTGGGCGTGGGCGTGTTGCCGGGCTTGGCTTTGGGCGCCTGGATGGGTCGCGGCATGGCCGACCTGTACATGCGTTTTTACCGATTTCCCTTTCTGGAGTGGTCGGTGGAGCCGATGGTGTGGGCGATGGCGGTGGGCTTTGCAGTGGCGGCGGCCGGGCTGGGTACGGCCCAGGGCCTGCTGCGGGCGTTTCGACTCTCACCGGCCGAGGCCATGCGCCCCGAAGCGCCTGCGGTGTACCGCCGCACGCTCACCGAGCGCATGGGCGCTGGCCAGTTGCTGGACGCCGCCGCCCGCATGGTGGTGCGCAACCTGGAGCGGCGCCCGCTGCGCTCGCTGATGTCCATTGTGGGCATGGGCATGGCCTGCGGCATTCTGGTGATGTCCAACCTGCAGCGAGACGCGATTGAAGAAATGATTGCCGTGCAATTTGGCCTGGCCCAGCGCGACGACCTCACCGTGACCTTGGCCGAGCCCGCCAGCGCGCGCGCCATCAACGAACTGCGGTCCATTCCAGGCGTGCAATCCGTCGAAGGCTTCAGGGCCAGCGCCGTGAAGTTGCGCAATGGGCACCGCAGCTACAGCACCGCGTTGCAAGGACTGAGCGAATCCGCCGATCTCAAACGCGTGCTCGACGCTTCGCTTCAGCCTGTGCGCGTCCCCGCCGAGGGTCTGTTGCTGACGGACTACCTGGCCGAATTGCTGGCCGTTCGGCCAGGTGACCTGCTGGACGTGGAATTTCTGGATGGCCGCCGCGAAACGCTGCAATTGCCGCTGGCGGCCACCGTCACCGAATACCTGGGTGTGGGCGCCTATACCGATCGCAGGTGGCTCAACCGGCTGCGCCAAGACGGCGACCTGGTGTCGGGTGCCTGGCTCAAGGTGCCGGCTGAATCACGCCCGGCGGTGGTTTCGGCCTTGCGAGAGCGCCCACGGATCGTGGCGGTGAGCGACCGCAACGCCAGCATCGCCAGCTTTCGCGACACCATGGCCGAAAACATTTTGACCTTCACGCTCATCGCCACCCTCATGGCTGCGAGCATGGCCGCCGGGGTGGTGTACAACGCGGCCCGCATCACCCTGGCCGAGCGTTCACGCGACCTGGCCAGCCTGCGCATTTTGGGCTACACGCGGCGCGAAGTTCGGGCCCTGCTGCTGGGCGAACTGGGCACGCTTACCCTGCTGGCGCTGGTGCCCGGTTTTGCCATGGGGTACGGCATGAGCGCCCTGCTGGTCTGGGGCATGCAGTCGGACCTGTACCGCATTCCCCTGGTGCTGCTTCCGTCCGGGTTCGCCATGGCAGGAGCGGTGTTGCTGGTGGCCGCAGGCCTTTCAGCCTGGCTGGTGTTGCGCCGACTGGATCAACTCGACCTGGTGGCCGTTTTGAAGACACGGGAATGAACATGACAAACGACCCCACCGCCCGATGGTTCCGTTACGCGCTGTTGTTGCTGGTGGCGCTGGCGCTGACCGTGATGGCCTTGTGGCCGGGCAGCCTGAAGGTGGATAGTGCCAAGGTGGAACGCGGCACGGTGACCCAGACGCTCGAAGCTGAAGGCCTCACCCGTCTTCGCGATCCCTATGCCATTACCGCACCGGTGGCGGCCATGGCCCGCCGCATCACGCTGGCGCCCGGAGATCCGGTGCGCGCCGGGCAGGTCTTGGTGATGCTGGATCCGGTGGCCGCTCCCACGCTGGACGCTCGCAGCCGCGCCGAAGCCACGTCCCGGCTGGCCGCTGCGCAAGCGCAACTGCAATCGGCGCAGGCCGAAGCCCGCTCGGCCCAGGCCATTGCAGCACAGGCCCAGGTTGAAGCCGAACGGCTGCGTCCGCTGGCGGCACAGGGCATGGTTTCGGCACAGGGGTTGCTGGCAGCCGAAACCGCTTGGCGGCGCAGCGAACTGGAGGCGCAGAGCGCCCACTTTCGGCAAGCCACTGCAGCCCACCAACTGGAGGCTGCCCGCGCCGCCCTGGCCGTGGGCGGCCCTGGCGCACTGTCTGCAGCTGCCCTGCAGATCACATCCCCGGTGGACGGGGTGGTACTGCGCCGGCCCGTGGAGAGTGCCCGTCCCGTCATGCCTGGCGATGCGTTGATGGAGATTGGCGACCCTGCGGCACTGGAGGTGGCAGTGGATGTGCTGTCGTCCGACGCCGTACAAATTCAGTCCGGCATGGCGGTGACGCTGCTGCGCTGGGGCGATGGCCCTGCGTTGCAAGGCCGCGTGCGCCGTGTGGAGCCAGGCGCCTTCACCAAAACGTCGGCGCTGGGCGTGGAAGAGCAACGTGTGTGGGTGGTGATCGACATCTCCAGCCCTCACGAACAATGGGCACGCCTGGGGGAGGCTTACCGCGTGCACTCGCGCTTTGTGCTGCGCGAAGTGGCCGACACGTTGCGAGCGCCCAGCAGCGCCGTGTTTCGCCACAACGGCGAGGCGCAGGCGTTTCGCATGGACGGGGGTAAAGCCCGCCTCACAGCGGTGACCACGGGCCTGCAGGGCGACGGCGACATTGAAATTCTGGAAGGCTTGTCCGAAGGGGACAGCCTGGTGATCCACCCGCCACGGGAGCTGGCAGACGGTGCCCGGGTACACCGCCCTTGAGGTGCCCAACGCGTGTCGCCAGGCCGCGTGTTCAAGCACGGTATTTGCTGGTGATCGGATAACGCCAGTCTTTGCCAAAACTGCGGTGCGTCACCCGCACGCCCACCGGTGCCTGACGGCGCTTGTATTCGTTGATGCGGATCAGACGAACCACCTTCTCCACATCGGCTGCGCTGTAGCCCTCGGCCACGATCTGGGCCGGGCTCTGGTCGTTTTCCATGTAGCGCTCAATGATTGCATCAAGCACATCGTACTCAGGCAGGCTGTCCTGGTCTTTCTGGTCGGCCCGCAACTCTGCGCTGGGGGGGCGGGTGATGATGCGTTCGGGAATCGGGTTGGCACCGGTGCCGTAGGGGTCGTGCGCGTTGCGCCAGCGCGCCAGGCGAAACACCGCCGTCTTGGTCACGTCTTTGATCACGGCAAAACCGCCCGCCATATCGCCATACAGCGTGCAGTAACCGGTGGCCATTTCGCTCTTGTTGCCCGTGGTCAGCACGATGCCGCCAAACTTGTTGGACAGGGCCATGAGCAAGGTGCCGCGGATGCGGGCCTGCAGGTTTTCTTCGGTGGTGTCTTCGGCCAGTCCGGCAAACTCGCCCGCCAGGCTGGCCTTGAAGGCTTCAAACTGCGGCGCAATGTCGATCTCGTCGTAACGCACGCCCAGGCGTTCAGCCATGTCGCGCGCATCAATCCATGAAATGTCGGCCGTGTAGGGTGACGGCATCATCACCGTACGCACCCGGTCTTTGCCCAGCGCATCCACCGCGATCGCCAGCACCAGCGCCGAGTCGATGCCACCCGACAGACCCAGCAGTGCCGCGGGAAAACCGTTTTTCCCGATGTAGTCGCGCACGCCCAGCACCAGGGCATGCCACAGGTCGGCATCGGCGCTGTGGTCGCGATCGGTGCTGGCTTCAATTGTCCAGCCAGCGCCTTGGCGGTGCAACGTGCAGTCAAACAGGGTTTCTTCAAAACTCACCGCACGACCGGCCAGCGAACCGTCTGCCGACATCACGAAACTGCGGCCCTCAAAGACCACCTCATCCTGCCCGCCCACCAGGTGCGCGTAAACCAGCGGAAGGCCTGTGGTCCGCGCACGCCCACGCATGGCCGCCTCGCGCTCACCGCCCTTGCCGGTGTGGAACGGCGAAGCGTTGATGACCACAAGTACCTCTGCCCCGGCGACCTGGGCATCAGCGGCGGGCTCGTCAAACCAGGCGTCTTCACAAATCAGCACCCCCACCCGCACCGGAGCCCCCTCGGCGGTATTCACTTCAAATACGCAGGTGTCCTGGCCTGGCACAAAGTAGCGCCGCTCGTCAAACACCTGGTAGTTGGGCAACTCGCGCTTGGCGTAGGTGTGGGTCACGGCCCCGTCCAGCAACACGCTCGCGGCGTTGTGCAAGGTCGCCACCGACACACTGCGCTCGCGCCGAACCTCAGAACCCGGCTCCGGCACCCGCGCAGGGTGCCCGACCACAATGTGCAACCCTTTGAGTCCTGCGGTCTGAAGGGCGATGTTTTTCAAGGCATCATCGCAGGCGTCGATGAACGCAGGCCGCAAAAAAAGGTCCTCAGCCGCGTAACCGCAGAGGGCCAGTTCCGGCGTGAGCAAGACCCGTGCGCCGCGCGCGTGGGCCTGATGCGCAGCGACAACGATTTTTTGGGCATTGCCCGCCATGTCGCCCACCACAAAATTGAGCTGGGCCACGCAAATTGGAAGTGTCATGCAGTCTGGAAGTAGAACGGAATCGGGCATTGGATCAGGCAACAGAACCGGCTCTCCGCCCGCCTGCACACAGCCCTTGCGGGCAGGCATTTGAGGGCTGAAATGTGAGCTCGCACGATTATGTCACCCAGGTCTTTTCTTCACCGCTGGACATCCCGGCCGGCGCCTGGAACCACCTGCTGTCCCTGGAGACGGACCCGAGCCCTTTTATGGCCCACGCCTACCTGGCCGCGCTGCATGCCAGCGGCTGTGCACAGCACCCGGCTGGCTGGCAAGCCCGGTTCGTCACCCTGTGGCAAGGGGCCGACCTGCACGCGGCCTGCCCCCTGTACTTGAAGAACCATTCGTACGGCGAATACGTGTTTGACTGGGCCTGGGCCAATGCCTACGCCCAACACGGGTTGGATTACTACCCCAAAGCCCTCGTGGCAGTGCCATTCACCCCCGTCCCGGGTGCACGCCTGCTGGCCCGAAACACGGGGGCACGAACCGCGTTGGTTCAGGCGCTGCTGGCCCTCGCACGCGAGGACGACCTGTCGTCCTTGCACCTGTTGTTTGCCCAGCCACAAGACGTGACGGCCTGCGAAGCCGCAGGCATGATGCTGCGCCACACGGTGCAGTTTCACTGGAAGAATGTGGCCCCGACACTCGCCACCGCCCCGGCATCTGCCTTGGCCGATGCCGCAAGGGGTTCGCTGTCCACCGAGGGGGCTGGCCTGGCGGGCCCAGAGCCGCAGAAGTTTCAGGATTTCGAGCATTTTCTGGCCAGCCTGCAACAAGAAAAGCGCAAGAAGATCCGGCAAGAGCGACGCAAAGTGGCTGAGGCGGGGGTGGTATTTCGCTGGTCGCTGGGTACCGCCATAGGTGCAGTGGACTGGGACTTTTTCTACCGCTGCTACGAACGCACCTACCGTGAGCATGGCAACGCACCCTACCTGAACCGAGATTTTTTTCAGCGCATGGCGCAGACCATGCCGGAGCACTGGTTGCTGTTCATTGCCGAGCGAGACGGCAACCCCCTGGCCAGCAGCCTGATTGGCATCGACCCGCAGGCGCGCGTGGCCTACGGGCGCTACTGGGGCGCGCTGGAGCGCGTGGACTGTCTGCACTTTGAAGCGTGCTACTACCAGCCACTGGACTGGTGCATCTCGCACGGCTACACCCGTTTCGAAGGTGGCGCACAGGGTGAGCACAAGATGGCGCGCGCCCTGCTTCCCGTCAAGACGACCAGCGCGCACTGGTTGGCTCACCCATCCTTCGCCGAAGCGGTGGAGCGGTTTCTGGAACGGGAAGACCAAGGTATCCAGCAATACCTGGATCATCTGGCACAGCGCAACCCCATGAAGGGCTTGCCGGCGCTGCGGACGCCGTTCGCGCCTCCCACCGCAGCATGACAGGCTGCTCATGGCAGCAACATTCCTGGCGAGGTGGTGAGGCTCTCCCTGCCACGCAGGAGCCGGTCGCTAAACTACGTCGAAAATGAACGAGACTGACGCCTTCTTCACCCAGACCATTGTCGGAGCCCCTTTTTCGGTGCTGCTGGGGTGCCGGCTGGATCCGAGCAGTGCTCCGGTCTCCGGCATCGAAGTCAATCTGATCAATGCAGACACCCGTTTGAGTCGCGTCTGGAAAGAATGGATCGTCATGAGCCATGCCTGTGACCGCGTCGGCCAACCCCGCCAGCGGCCCGCCCGGGTGCGGCGTTGGCTGGAGCGCCACGCCCTGTGGCTCGCCACGCTCGGGGTGTCCAGCCTGCTCGCCACAGCAGTTTTCTGGGGGCTCATGCAATGGACGTGAAAACGCCACAAGACACGCTCACCATCGACCCCATTGCCATGAACGTGGTGAACCGGGTCGCGGCGGGCAGCCAACTGAGTGGCGATCTGAGCTTTGAAGGCGGCTTGCTGGTGCAAGGTGAAATTGCGGGCAATATCCGCGTCAATGGTCGCTTGATCGTGTGGACCGGCGGTGTCGTGCGGGGTCGTATCCGCGTGTCGGGCGACACCTACCTGTTTGGCCGCTTGGGTGCCGCCGGCGCCAGCGCCCACGACACCAGCCTGGAATGCCAGGGCATGGCCTATGTGTCAAAAACGGGCGTAGCCACGGGCACGCTGATGGCCAGGCGCCTGCAACTTTATGAGGGTGCCGACTTGCAAGGCCCGTTCAAGACGCTTAAAAAGGGTGACAACCTCCCGGTGCTGCACGATGTGCTGCCAGATCCGCCATGACCTGAAGGAGCATCCCCGCCATGAAAGCCGACCGCTACCTCCACCCCGACCGCCACCTGGAACAGGACATGGACAGCCACCCACTGCAACCCGGCGAAGAAGCTTTCGCTTCCGAACCCCAAGCTGCCGATGCCTGCGACGGGAGCGGTCCGAACCCATCTATGGAGGTGGATGTGGGCAACGCCATGCCACCAACCCAGCCAGCCCACATGCCGGTTTTGCACCCCCAGGTGCAATCGGTGATGCCCATCGATGGTACCGACGGTGGCCAAGCGCGCAGCATGCTGGCCGAGGGCCTGCACTTCGTTGGCCATGCCGAACTCCGTGGCCCTTGCAGTATCGCGGGCACGTTTGAAGGCAACCTGACACAGGCGCCTGGCGCCCTGGTTTCGGTGGTGGTCACCGAAACCGGACGGGTCAAAGGCGACATCACCGCGCAAAAAATCGCCGTCATGGGGCGCACCGACGGCATCCTGGACTCAGGCCCGGGCGAGGTGTCCTTGCACGACACCGCCAGCGTGCACGGCCTGGTGCGCTACGGCCGCATTCAGGTGAACGGCGCCGACCTGAACGCCACGCTGGAGCGCGTGGCACCCAGCGTCAGCGCCCGCTGAATCCGCCGACAGACCTGCCGTATACCCATGTTGTGGTCGCGCTCGGCTCCACCCGCACCGCCTGCCGCACCGGCCCACGTGCCCGATGCCCAGGCTCTGCTGCGCACGGCGCTCCGCGCCAGCTGGCAGCGCGATCAGCGCGTGGGCCGGCGCCGGTTGGCGCTGCGCTGGATGCTGTGGGCCTTCTGGCGCTACGGATTACCCTTGTTTCTGGTGCTCACTGCGGCTGTGGCGGTGTGGCTCTGGCTGTTGCCGGGCCTGCACCAGGCGCTGGCTGTGAGCAAACAGGACAGGCCTGCACAGCCGACCGCACCAGCCGCCTCGCAGCATGCGCCAGCAGCGACAGGGCCCCACGAAACGGCCGCCGACGCCATCACGCTGCGCCGGGAGCCAAGTTGGTCGCCGAGCCCCTTCCCGTCAACTGCAGCAGGCGACACGCCGGCGGCCACCCAAGCCGTCCAAGACCCCTCTCTCAAACCCGACAACTGGTTGCACAGCAAGGAGCCCTGACCCCATGAGCCAAAACCCCGCCACCACCCGCCTGGTCCCCGTTGAGCGTCTGAGCGCCATCACCAGCCTGATTGCCGAGGGCGCCGTATTTGACGGCAACTTCCACACCACCCAAGACCAAGGTATCAAGGTGGATGGCCTGCTCAAAGGCAACATCACGTTTGAGAGCGGCGGCACGCTGCATGTGGGCGCCACCGGCGTGATTGAAAACACCCGCCTGGAAGCCGACTACGTGTTCATTGAGGGCAAGGTCATTGGCACGGTGATTGCGCGCAAAGCGCTCGAAATCACCGGCTCCGCCACCTTGCTGGGCGATGCCAGCTACGACGAAATGATCGACATGCATCCGCGCTCCCGCGTGCGCGGCAAGATCGAATACCGCGGCGACATAGACGCAGCCGCATCCTGACCGCGCCGTTTCGCCCGTCAATCTGGTCATCGGGATAGAGGGGAGCCGTCTGGCTCCACCCCTCCCACACCACCCGGCTTGCGGGTCCGCATCGGGCTGGTGCAATGGTTGAGGTCGTCAGCGTTGTCGTTACACCCGACCCGACGCCCAGGCTTGCCTTGTCTTGGTTCGGCGGGACCGATTCCTCTGATTCCTCTGCTTCCTTTCTGCCACGGCCTTTCGGGCTTCACCCTGTCCACCACTCTGGCAAGCTTCGCTGACGCGAACATTTGGGGCATTTCACTTCCGGTAACCAAGGGGGTTTGCCCTCCCATTGCTTCGGTCCTTCACACTGCCCATCCGGCCTTGAGGGCCTCGTACCCGCGCTACCACGACCTCTGCTGACTTCTCGCTCCGGCCAGGCCGTCGCTCTTTCCGGCACAGGCGAGATATCCCCAGGTCAGAACGCACACCTTCATCGCACAGCCGCCACATCCACGCCACCGTGCCTTGCCTTGCCTTGCCTTGCCTTGCTCACAAGAGCTTTGCGGTTTCTGGCCCGCTCGCCCTGCCCGGCAGCGCCTTCTGTGGGGTTCTTGTCCATCGGCTCGCGATTCACGCTCCACGCTTCCTTCCCACGCTCGGCCACCCTCACGCAGTTGCGCTTCACTTTGCTCCCTGTGACCAGCCCGCAGCGGGCCTTGCACCCGCAGGTGTGAGCCCATGCTGGGCGCACCAAAAAAAACACCTGTGCGGTGACCCGCACAGGTGCTTTTTTGACGCGTGAAGCCCTGAAGTGTCAGGCTTGGGCTTTTTTGTAAGCCTCAATACCGTCGATGATTTCCTTGTGGGCGGCTTCTTTGCCTTCCCAGCCAATCACCTTGACCCACTTGCCTGGCTCCAGGTCTTTGTAGTGCTCGAAGAAGTGCTGAATCGTGTTCAGGCGCATGGGGTTCAGGTCTTCGGGCTTTTGCCACTGCGTGTAGATCGACAGAATCTTGTCGATCGGGACCGCCAGCACTTTGCCGTCTTCGCCAGCTTCGTCCTGCATTTTCAGAATGCCGATGGCACGGCAAGGCACCACCACGCCGGGGATCAGCGGCACAGGCGTGATCACCAACACATCCACCGGGTCACCGTCGCCAGACAAGGTCTTGGGCACGTAACCGTAGTTGGTCGGGTAGTGCATGGCGGTGCTCATGAAACGATCAACAAAAATCGCACCGGTTTCTTTGTCCACTTCGTACTTGATCGGGTCGGCGTTCATCGGGATCTCAATGATCACGTTGAACGAGTCGGGGACATTTTTTCCAGGGGTGACGTTGTCGAGGGACATGTTGTGAGTCTGAAGGTTGGTTGAGAACGGATCGGCCCTTGGGGCACCTTGGCACCGGTCGCAGGCCACGTGACAGTGTGGACCGTGCAACGCCTAGGATTTACCCTGATTTTACTGATTCCAGGCTTACTTCCGTCGCACAGGCGGTACCCAGCGCACGCAATACCCGCTAAATTTGACCCGTTGGCCAATCGCCCTGCACGCTCGCCCAGCAGCGAACGCTCCAGGACACGAGGAAGCAACGCAGCGGGGATGACCCACAGGCGTTGCCCCCTCCAAGTCAAAAGCGAGCAGGAGAAATACATGGTTGGACAATCTGCGCTGATATTTGCGCTGGTGTGCGGGCTGGTGGCGGTGGCCTACGGCTTCTGGTCCCGCAGTTGGATTCTTTCGCAAGACGCGGGCAACGCCCGCATGCAGGAAATTGCGGGGGCCATTCAGACGGGCGCTGCGGCCTATCTGGCCCGGCAATACAAAACCATCGCCGTCGTCGGCATCGTGCTGACGGTCCTGATTGGGGTCTTTCTGGACGGACAAAGCGCTGTGGGCTTTGTGCTGGGCGCAGTGCTTTCGGGCGCCTGTGGCTTCATTGGCATGAACATTTCGGTACGAGCCAACGTGCGCACCGCGCAGGCGGCCACCCGAGGCATTGGCCCGGCGCTGGACGTGGCGTTTCGCGGCGGTGCCATCACCGGCATGCTGGTGGTGGGTCTGGGTCTGCTGGGCGTGGCAGGCTTCTTCTGGTTTTTGGTGGGCAACGGCAACCTCACCCCCGACAGAGACCTGGCCAAACTGCTCAACCCGCTGATCGGTTTTGCCTTCGGCTCGTCGCTCATCTCCATTTTTGCGCGCCTGGGCGGCGGCATCTTCACCAAAGGCGCCGACGTGGGTGCCGACCTCGTGGGCAAGGTGGAAGCCGGCATTCCTGAAGACGACCCGCGCAACCCAGCCGTGATTGCCGACAACGTGGGTGACAATGTGGGTGATTGCGCCGGCATGGCCGCTGACCTGTTTGAAACCTACGCGGTCACCCTGATTGCCACCATGGTGCTGGGTGCGCTGATGGTGTCGGCAGCGCCCATGCAGGCCGTGTTGTACCCGCTGGTGCTGGGCGGTGTTTCCATCATCGCCTCCATCATTGGCTGCTTTTTTGTGAAGGCCAGCCCCGGCATGAAAAACGTGATGCCGGCGCTCTACAAGGGACTGGCCATTGCGGGCGTGCTGTCGCTGATCGCGTTCTGGTTCGCAACCGCCTGGATCATGCCGGACAACGCCATCACCGCCGAAGGCAGCCAATGGCGGCTGTGGGCCTCGTGTGCTGTGGGCTTATTGCTGACCGCCGCGTTGGTCTGGATCACCGAGTTCTACACCGGCACACAGTATTCACCGGTCAAGCACATCGCCCAGGCCTCCACCACCGGGCATGGCACCAACATCATTGCCGGCCTGGGTGTGTCCATGCGCTCCACCGCTTGGCCGGTGCTGTTTGTCTGCGTCGCCATTCTGGCTTCGTACCAGCTCGCTGGTCTCTACGGCATTGCGACCGCTGCCACGTCCATGCTCAGCATGGCCGGCATCGTGGTGGCGCTCGACGCCTACGGACCCATCACCGACAACGCCGGGGGCATCGCTGAAATGGCCGAACTACCCAGCAGCGTGCGGGACGTGACCGACCCGCTGGACGCTGTGGGCAACACCACCAAGGCCGTAACCAAGGGTTATGCCATCGGTTCGGCTGGCCTGGCGGCGCTGGTGCTGTTCGCCGACTACACACACAAGCTAGAAGCCCATGGCCACCAGGTCAGCTTCAACCTGAGCGACCCGATGGTGATCGTGGGCCTGTTCATCGGCGGCATGATTCCCTACCTGTTTGGCGCCATGGCCATGGAAGCCGTGGGCCGGGCTGCAGGCGCGGTGGTGGTTGAAGTACGCCGCCAGTTCAAAGAGATACCGGGCATCATGGAGGGCACCGCCAAGCCCGAATACGGTCGCGCGGTGGATATGCTGACGACTGCCGCCATCAAGGAAATGGTGATCCCCAGCTTGCTGCCGGTGGCGGCGCCAATTCTGGTCGGCCTGCTGCTCGGCCCACAGGCGCTGGGCGGCCTGCTCATGGGCACCATCGTCACCGGCATCTTCGTCGCCATCTCCATGTGCACAGGCGGCGGCGCCTGGGACAACGCCAAGAAGTACATCGAAGACGGACACCACGGCGGCAAGGGCTCTGAGGCGCACAAGGCTGCCGTGACCGGCGACACCGTGGGCGACCCCTACAAGGACACGGCCGGCCCGGCCATCAACCCGCTGATCAAGATCATCAACATCGTGGCGCTGCTGATCGTGCCGCTGCTGCCCATGGCTTGATACCGCTGCGCTGCAACGACTGCGGCCCGCACATGCGGGCCGTTTTTACGAACCCCCTTGAGTCAGCGTCAGAGCCCGGCGAGGTCGGCGTGGGTCAGCACCCGCACAATCTCCCCAGCACCGAGGGAGAGATTTTTCAAGTGAGCGGCGTTCCCTTGTTCTATGGCTTGCAGCACCAGTTCGTTGATAGCGCCAACAGCGGCCATGGCCATGGCTGGCGAAATCGCGCGCAGCGGTGTGGCGCTGGGCAAGGCCGCACCGTTCACGGTGCTCACCATAAAGTCTGCCAGTTGCTGCATCACCTCGCGGCGCGCGCGCAAGCCTTCGGGACCCAGGTGGTGAATATCGACGAACAGCACCCGAACCAGGCCTGGGCCCGCCGCCAAGTGTTCAAAATAGGCGTCTAACGCCTGCTCGATCTGAGTCTGCCAAGGCCGATCGGTCTTGAGCGCTTCACGCAGCGTGCGCAAAGCCGATGCGCTGGCGGCACGGTACAGCGCCAGGAAACAGGCTTCTTTGCTGTCGAAATGCTCGTAAAACGTGCGTTTTGAAACGCCCGCCGCGCGCACGATGTCGGCGATGGTGGTCAACGCCAAACCTTTGTCGGCCGCCACCGTGGCCATGGCCTGAAGCAGCCGGGTGCGGTGTTCATGTTCCAGTTGTTTCAAGTGGTCAAGCGCTGCAACGGTGTTCATGCGCCAGATCTTAGGCGGCGTCAGCAACACCAGGCTGACCGACCCCAGCGGACTTTCCCCGTTGACACGCTGGCCCTGGGCGTGCAACATGTCGCCCATCGGTACCCAAAGGTACCACCTTGAAGAAGCACCACATACATGACCGAACTCGTTGTCCGACGCTTGTTGATCGACCTCGAAAAGCCGGTGCACCGCCACTGGTGCAATGGCGACGCCTTCCTGACCGCGTGGTTCAACGCGCTGTCCATGAGTTTCCCCGTCGGAGAACAGTTTTTCATCGACTCGGTGCGTGCGGGGCTCCAGGCGCTGCCTGAAGAAAAGCAGCGCGCTTTCAAAACTGAAGTGCAAGGTTTTGTGGGCCAGGAAGCCACCCACCGCCGCATCCACGCGCTCTTCAACACCCAAATCGAAAAACATGGCCTGGTGAACGACTGGGAGCCGCGCGCCCGCGAGCGCTTGAGTCTGGTTGCAGGCAGCGATCCGCGCCACGGTCTGGCCATCACCGCGGCAAACGAACACTTCACCGCGCTGTTCGCCGAATGGATGCTGTCACACCCGCAGCGGCTGGACGGTTGCGAACCGCGCCTGAAAGCGCTTTGGCTGTGGCACAGCGCCGAAGAGGCCGAACACAAATGCACCGCCTTCGACCTGTACCAGGCGCTGGACGGCAGCCACGCCTGGCGCGTGAGGTGGATGCGGCGCGTCACGTTCATCTTTTTGACCGACACGCTGCGCCAAACGCTGAACAACCTGCAGCGAGACGGCACGCTGTGGCGCTGGAGCACCTGGAAAAGCGGTTGGCGACACCTGCTGGGCCGCCAAGGCCTGCTGCGCCAGAGTTACCAGCCTTGGCGCGCTTATTTTCGTGCCGACTTTCACCCCAGCCAGCAATCCAGCCACTTGTCTGAAAACTGGCTGCAACAAAACGCCCACCTCTACACCCGGGTTGGCGCCAGCTGACAGCGCCGCGCCCACCGGGTGAAACCCCAACGTCCATGGGTGCGTCCCCGCATTCGGGTCAGGCCTCAACCATAATCAGGTCATGTCTGAACGCGTCATTCCTCTGGTAGATCAGCGCATTGCATCGCGCCCTGCCACCCTCCCGTCCGTGCCCATTGCCGCCACTGGTCTGTTGGGCGACCAACTCGGCCGTCCACTGCGCGACCTGCGCATCAGCGTGACCGATCGCTGCAACTTCCGCTGCAGTTACTGCATGCCCAAAGAGGTCTTTGACAAAGACTACCCTTACCTGCCCCACAGCGCGCTGCTCAGCTTTGAAGAAATCACGCGGCTGGCCCGCCAGTTTGTGGCGCACGGCGTGCAAAAGATTCGCCTCACGGGTGGTGAGCCGCTGTTGCGCAAAAACATTGAAATCCTGATCGAACAACTGGCGGCCTTGCGCACGGTCGAAGGCAAGCCACTGGACATCACCCTGACCACCAACGGCTCCTTGCTGGAACGCAAAGCGGCGTTGCTCAAGGCGGCGGGCCTGCAGCGCGTCACGGTCAGCCTGGATGGGCTGGACGACACGGTCTTTCGAGCCATGAATGACGTCGACTATCCGGTGGCCGACGTGTTGCGGGGCATTGAGGCCGCGCAAGCGGCGGGTCTGGGGCCGATCAAGGTCAACATGGTGGTGAAACGCGGCACCAACGATCACGAGATATTGCCCATGGCGCGCCACTTCAAAGGCACGGGCATTGTGCTGCGCTTCATTGAATACATGGACGTGGGCGCCACCAACGGCTGGCGCATGGACGAGGTGATGCCCAGCGCCGATGTGGTGAAACACCTGCACAGCGAACTGCCGCTGGTGCAGCTTGCCCCCTCCGCGCCAGGCGAAACCGCCGAGCGCTGGGGCTACGCCGACGCCCATGGCCAGCACGATGTGGCCGCTGGTGAGATTGGCGTCATCAGCAGCGTCACACAGGCCTTTTGCCGCGACTGCAACCGCGCCCGCCTGTCCACCGAAGGCAAGCTCTATCTGTGCCTGTTCGCCAACGAAGGCCACGACCTCAAACCTTTGGTGCGCGCCAACGCCACCGACGAGCAACTGGCCAGCGCCATTGCCGCCATCTGGCACCGCCGCAGCGACCGCTATTCCGAACTGCGTGCGAGCCTGCCACCTGACGCGTCCACGGGCGGCCGACGCGTCGAGATGAGTTACATCGGTGGGTAGATGCGCCCCCTGCGTCGCTTTGCGCCCCCCCCCCCCCCCCC
>JAGXSV010000044.1 GCA_018333605.1 Hydrogenophaga sp.
GGATCGAACCGCTGACCTCTTGCATGCCATGCAAGCGCTCTCCCAGCTGAGCTATACCCCCACAGGGTTTGTCGTTTTGCGCTTCTCAGTTTTCGCTGTTCAGTGCATCCCGCCAAGCCTCAAATTATAGGACAAATTTCAAACGTTTTGCAATCTGTCCAAAATTGTTTGTTGTTTTTGCAATTCGAGCACTGCGTCCAAAGACGGCGTCTGGGCTGTGCCCATGACCAGCACGCGGACGGGCATGGCCAGTTGCGGCATCTTCAGCCCGTGCTCAACCAGCACCTCTTTGATGGCTGCCGAAATCGCAGCCCGTTCCCAAGCGCATGTGGCCAGCTTGTCAGCCAGCGCCCGCAAGGCGGGGCGCACGGCATCGGTGACATGCTGGGCGCGCTCATCGGGGTTGGGCGTGATGTCAGTATAGAAAGCCGCAGCCCAGTTGGCCAGCGCCACCGTGGTGTCGCAACGGTCCTTGAACAGCGCACAGATGCGGGGCAGGCGGTCGTCCGCGGCGATGCTGCGCTTCTCCAGTTGCTCAGCCACCAGAGGGGCCAAGGCTTCATCGGCCATGGCCTTCAGGTGTTGCGCGTTCACCCAGCGCAGCTTGGCCTCGTCAAACTGGGCGGCGCTGCGACCTAAATGGTCCAGATTGAACCATTCGAGGAACTGGACGCGGCTGAAGATCTCGTCATCCCCGTGGCTCCAGCCCAGGCGGGCCAGGTAGTTCACCATGGCGTCGGGCAGGTAGCCTTCGTCACGGTACTGCGTCACGGGTTTGGCGCCGTTGCGCTTGCTCATCTTTTCACCCAGCTCATTGAGCACGGTGGGCAGGTGGGCGTACACCGGCGGCTCATGGCCGAGCGCCTTGAAGATGTTGATCTGGCGTGGCGTGTTGTTCACATGGTCGTCACCGCGGATCACATGGGTGATGGCCATGTCAATGTCGTCCACCACGACGCAAAAGTTGTAGGTGGGCGTGCCATCGGGACGCGCGATCACCAGGTCGTCGAGTTCGTCGTTGCGGATTTCGATCAGACCTTTGACCTTGTCGTCCCACGCCACCACCCCGCCCTGCGGATTCTTGAAACGCAGCACGGGCTTCACCCCATCTGGCACCGGCGGCAGTAGCTTGCCGGGCTCTGGCCGCCAGGTGCCGTCGTAGCGGGGCTTTTCCTTGTTTTCCATCTGGCGGGCACGCAGGGCATCGAGCTCTTCCATGCTCATATAGCATGGGTACACATGGCCGGCGGCCACCATGTCGGCCAGCACCGCCTTGTAGCGGTCCATGCGCTGCATTTGGTAGAACGGGCCCTCGTCGTGGTCCAGGCCCAGCCACTTCATGCCTTCAATGATCACGTCCACGGCAGCCTGCGACGAGCGCTCCAGGTCGGTGTCTTCGATGCGCAAGATAAACGTGCCGCCGTTGGCACGGGCAAAAGCCCAGGGGTACAGGGCCGAGCGGATGTTGCCCAGGTGAATAAAGCCGGTGGGCGACGGGGCGAAACGGGTGCGGATGGGCGTGGTCATGGGTCGGTTCGGTGGCAGCGGCCCGGCGGGCAAGGGCGCTGTGTCAAATACTGGAAAGGCCACGATCCAGATCGGTCTGGATGTCGGTGATGTGCTCCAAACCCACCGCCACGCGGATGAGGCCCTGGCTCACGCCGGCCAATTGGCGCTGCACTTCGGTCAGGCGGCCATGCGAGGTGCTGGCAGGGTGGGCCACCAGTGTTTTGGTGTCGCCCAGGTTGGTCGACAGCGACAACATCTGCATCGCGTCGAGCACATGGAAGGCGCGCTGGCGCCCCTGGTCGGCATCAGCGGCCTTCACCTCGAAGGACAACACGGCGCCGCCGCAGCCGGACTGCTGGGCCATGGCCAGTTCGTGCTGCGGGTGGCTGGTGAGGCCGGGGTAGTGCACCCGCGCAACCGCCGGGTGCGCCTGAAGCCACTGCGCCAGCGCCATTGCGCGGGCCGACTGCGCCTGCATGCGAATGTCCAGCGTCTCCAGCCCTTTGAGCACAACCCAGGCGTTGAAGGGCGCCAGCGTCATGCCGGCGCTTTTCATGATCGGCAGAAAACTTTTGGTCACCAATGCCTGGCTGGCGCACAGGGCACCGGCCATGACGCGACCCTGGCCGTCCAGGTATTTGGTGCCGGAGTGCATGACGATATCGGAACCCAGCGCGATCGGACGCTGCAACGCCGGCGTGGCAAAACAGTTGTCGACGCACAGCAAGGCCCCGGCGTTGTGGGCCACGTCGGCCAACGCGCGGATGTCGCACACATCGGTGAGCGGGTTGGTGGGGGTTTCGGCAAACAGCAGTCTGGTGCTGGGCTTGATGGCTGATTTCCAGGCATTCACATCGGTCTGCGACACGAAGCTGGACTCGACACCGAACTTGGCCAGATCGGTACCGATGAGCTTGATGGTGGAACCAAACATGGAGTGCGAGCAGATCACATGGTCGCCCGCCTTGAGCAGGCCCATGCACATCAGCAAGATCGCCGACATGCCCGAGGCGGTGGACATGCAGGCCTCGGCGCCTTCGAGCGCGGCAAGACGCTGCTCCAGACTGGCCACGGTGGGGTTGCCGTAACGGCCGTAGGTGAAGCCCTCTTCGTCGCCGGCAAAGCGCCGGGCGGCGGCCTCGGCACTGGGCTGCACGTAGCCGCTGGTCAGGTACAGCGCTTCGGAGTTTTCGCCGTACTGGCTGCGCTCTACAGCCGCACGCACGGCCAGCGTGTCGCGGTGCAAGTCTGCCAACGCATCATCAGGAACCGGTTTCTCTGTGTTCATGTTCAAGCCGTATTCAGAAAAAGCGCGCACGCATCAGGCGGTCTGGGCATTGGGCAAGGCCAGGCGCGAGGTATCTTCTTCGGTCTCTTCGCTCTGGCCACGGCCCGCGTTCATTCGTGCAATATCTTCCAGCGTGATGTCACCAGTGACATACACACCGTCAAAACACGAGGCGTCAAAACCGGCCAGCCCGGGGTTGAGCGAGGCGATGGCCTGCTTCATCGCATCCACGTCCTGGTAAATCAGCGCATCACAGCCGATGCTGATGCGGATTTCATCGACCGTGCGGTTGTGGGCCACCAGTTCGTCAGGCGTCGGCATGTCGATGCCATAGACGTTGGGGTAGCGCACCGGAGGCGCGGCGCTGGCCAGATACACCTTGCGCGCTCCCGCGTCACGCGCCATTTGCACGATCTCGCGGCTGGTGGTGCCGCGCACGATCGAGTCGTCCACCAGCAGCACATTGCGGCCCTTGAATTCGCTGGCTATCACATTGAGCTTCTGGCGCACCGACTTTTTGCGCACGCCCTGCCCCGGCATGATGAAGGTGCGGCCCACATAGCGGTTTTTCACAAAACCCTCGCGGTACGGCAAGCCCAGCAGCTGGGCGAGTTCCATGGCGCTGGGGCGCGAGGACTCGGGAATCGGAATGACCACGTCGATTTCGTTCGGCGGCACGGTGGACACCACGCGTTTGGCCAGCGTTTCGCCCATATTCAGACGGGCCTGGTAGACAGAAATGCCGTCCAGCACCGAATCGGGCCGGGCCAGGTACACATACTCAAACACGCAGGGGTTGTGGCTGGTTTTTTCAGCGCACTGCTCAAACTGCATGTTGCCGTCCAGATCCACAAACAGCGCTTCGCCGGGCAGCACATCGCGGTCCAGATCAAAGCCGTTGCCCTCCAGGGTGACCGATTCGCTGGCCACCATCACGCCGGCCGGGCTGCGGCCCACGCACAGGGGTCGGATGCCGAAGGGATCGCGAAACGCCACCAGGCCGTGCCCGGCAATCAGGGCAACGACCGCGTAAGACCCGCGCACGCGCTGGTGCACGCCGCGCACGGCGGCAAACACGTCGGCCGGCTTCAGGGTGATGCCACGGGTGACTTTTTCCAGCTCGTGCGCCAGCACGTTGAGCAACACCTCGGAATCGCTGTCGGTGTTGATGTGGCGGTGGTCGGTCTGGAACAGCTCCTTTTTCAGCGCCTGGGCGTTGGTCAGGTTGCCGTTGTGCACCAGCACCAGGCCAAACGGTGCGTTCACGTAAAAAGGCTGCGCCTCTTCTTCGCTGTAGGCGTTGCCCGCGGTGGGGTAGCGCACCTGGCCCAGGCCGCAGTTGCCGGGCAGTGCCCGCATGTTGCGGGTGCGGAACACATCGCGCACCATGCCTTTGGCCTTGTGCATGAAAAATTTTCGGCCCTGCTGGGTCACGATACCGGCAGCATCCTGGCCGCGGTGCTGCAACAGCAGCAACGCGTCGTAAATCAGTTGATTAACCGGCGCCTGGCTGACCACGCCCACGATTCCACACATGTTTGATCCTTGACGAGAAACGAAAAATTCAGACTAAACCACAGCGCTCTGAAGCGCTGATCAGGGCAGGTAGCGGGCCACGGCATCGGGCAGCAAAGGCTTGACCGCGTGCAGCGTGTCTGAGAGCACACCGGCCCCGCGAGACGCCTGCCATGCGCCTTGCTGCAAGGGCGTCATGCTCACCACCACCGCCACGCCAAGCAGAATCACCACGCCGCGCAACAGCCCAAATGCACCGCCCAACACCCGATCGACCGGACGCAACCCCACTGACTCCACCATTTTTTTAACCACCCAGGCCACCAGGCCGCCCGCAAAGGCCGCCGCCATGAACACCACCGCAAAACCAGCCGCCAGCTGCAGCGGCGCTGAAAAACCGTCCATCGGCAGCCAGGCAGCCACCTCGCTGGCGTAAGCCTGGGCCAGCACAAACGCGGCCACCCAGCCCGCCACCGAAATCACCTCGTACACCAGCCCGCGCCACAAACCCAGCAGAGCCGACAACAGCAGCACGGCCAGCAAGGCCCAGTCGATCCACACCATGGGCGTCATCAGGCCCGGGCCGCTGCGCAAGGCATCACAGCGTGAGAATGGCCGCAGGCAAGCCCAGCGCCTTCACGCGCGCGGCCGCTTTGTCGGCCTCGGCTTTGGAAGCAAATGGCCCCACCCGCACACGGATGCGCTTGCCTTCCGGGGTTTCGGCCACATGGGTATAGGTCTTGAGGCCAGCGCGTTCCAGCGTCAGGCGCACTTCGCGAGCGCGGGTGGCGTCAGCGAAAGCGCCCACTTGCACCACGATGCGCTCGGCCGACTCAGCGGGCTTGCCTTCCAGCAGCGCTTTGGCCCGGGCGGCTTCTGCGGCGCTGGTTTTGGCCGCAGCAGGCGCCTGCGCGGCGGGTTTGGCGGCCTCGGGCTGGACTTCGGGCACCGGAGCTTGTTTGGCCGGGGGGGCGGCGGGGCGCACCGTTTCAACCACCTCTTCGCGGGCACTCAAGCTGTCGTTGGTGGTCACATTGGTGTTTGCACCAGCCTCGGGCTGCCCAGGCTGTACTGGAGCCGCCTGGATAGTGGGCGGCGCCGTTTTGGCAGCTGTGAGGGGCACGACCGGGTTCTTGGCTGGAATCTCGATGGGAATGTCCACCGAAATAGGGCGCGGCTGGGTGTCAAACAGCAAGGGGAAGCCCAGCACGCCCAACAACACCAGCACCGCAGCCCCAATGAGGCGGTGGCGGGCGCGACGGCGCACGGCCTCAATGCTTTGGGGCGGGGGTGTCGCCGGGTTGCCCTGAGAGCCTGAACGGGATTTGAACATTCGCGGTAGAGACCCTGACACCATCAACGCCAGGCGATAACGGCCTCAGGAAACAAGGTGTTTGGCGGACATTCGAGGTACGCCGTCCTGCAAAACGCCGCCCACGGTGAAGAACGAACCGAAGACCACGATTCTATCAGCCGGGTCTGCCTGCGCGACGGCCGCGCGCAACGCAGCCATCGGACTGGCATGGCAGCCGGCCACCCGGGTTTTGCCGCCGGGCGCTGTGGCCGGATGGCCGTCCAGCACCTGCGCGAGCGCGTCGGCCTTGATGGCGCGTTCCAGCGGCAGGTCGGTCAGGTGCCAGTGGTCGATCAGCGGCGCAATGCGTTCCAGCATGGCGGGCAGGTCTTTGTCGGCCATGGCGCCGAACACGGCGTGGGTGGTGGGGTAGTAGCCCATGGCATCCAGATTTTCGGCGAGCGCGGCCACCGAATGCGGGTTATGGGCCACGTCCAGCACCAGGGTGGGCGTTCCCGGCACGATCTGGAAGCGCCCCGGCAGCTCCACCAGCGACAGCCCATTGCGCACCGCCTGCGCCGTCACGGGCAGGCGCGAGCGCAGCGCCTCCACGGCCCCCAGCACGCCCGAGGCATTCACCAGCTGGTTGGCGCCGCGCAGCGCGGGGTAGGCCAAGCCCGCATAACGCCGCCCGCCGTGCGATGGGTGCATGGCCCAGCCCCACTGCTGCTGGTCGCCGGCGAAATGGAAGTCTTTGCCTAACCGCCACAAGTCAGCACCCACTTCAAGCGCACGGTCCAGCACGCTTTGCGGTGGCACCGGGTCGCTCACCACCACCGGGCGCCCGGTGCGCATGATGCCGGCCTTCTCATAGCCAATCGCCTCGCGGGTGTTGCCTAACAAGGCCATGTGGTCCATCGCAATGCAGGTGATCACCGCACAATCGGTGTCGATGATGTTCACCGCGTCCAGCCGGCCGCCCAGCCCCACCTCCAAAATGGCCACATCCAGCCCGCTGCGCGACAAGGTGCGCAAAATGGCCAAGGTCGTGAACTCAAAGTAACTCAGACTGACCTCTTCCTGGTCAGCGCCCTGCCCCTTGCGGGCCGCTTCCACCTCGGCAAAGGCGGGCAACAGGTCTTGGGTGGCCACCGGCTCGCCGGCAATGCGGCAACGCTCTTCAAAGTTCACCAGGTGCGGCGAGGTGTACAGCCCGGTGCGGTAGCCCGACTGGGTGTAAATCGCCTCCAGCATGGCGCAGGTGGAGCCCTTGCCGTTGGTGCCGGCCACGGTGATGACCGGGCAGCCCATGGCCAGGCCCATGCGCTGTGCCACGCGCTGCACGCGCTCCAGCCCCATATCGATGGTGACGGGGTGCAGACGCTCGCAGTGGGCAAGCCACTCGGGCAGGGTTTGGGGGTGGGGAGGCAGATCGATGTTGAGCATGTGCTGATTGTCCCATTGCGCTCGTCTGCACTCAGCGTGCCAGGCTTTTCCGGGCACCCGGTCATCTGGGACAATCAGCGCCATGACCACGCTTTACGGCATTCCCAACTGCGACACCGTCAAAAAAGCCCGCGCCTGGCTGACGGACCATGGTGTGGAACACCAGTTCCACGATTTCAAAAAACACGGCGTACCCGAAGCAGCGCTGGACCAGTGGCTGGCCGCGCTGGGCTGGGAGCCCCTGGTGAACCGCAAGGGCACCACCTGGCGCAAGCTGGACGAGACCACGCGCGACGCCGTGGCGGATGCCGCCAGCGCGCGGGCGCTCATGCTGGCGCAGCCCAGCGTGATCAAGCGCCCGGTGGTGCAATGGGCCGACGGCGTGAGCGTGGGCTTTGACGCCGAAGCCTGGCAGCCGCTGTTGATAGCGAGCCCAACCTAAAATCGACCTTTTTGCCTTTTCACTTGTTCCGCCCATGACCACCACCCACATCGACGGCGTGACCGTCACCACCCAGGCCAGCGTGTACTTTGACGGCAAGTGCGTCAGTCACGGCATCACTTACCCCGACGGCACGAAGAAATCGGTCGGCGTGGTGCTGCCCGCCGCGCTCACCTTCAACACCGGCGCGCCGGAAATCATGGAGTGTGTGGCCGGCGGCTGCGAATACAAACTGGCCGGCTCCGGCACCTGGCTCAAATCCGGCCCGGGCGACACGTTCAGCATCCCCGGCAACAGCAGCTTCGACATTCGGGTGACCGAGCCTTACCACTACATCTGCCATTTCGGCTGATCGGACACAGAACATGGCCACCATTCTTCAAAATCTGCCCACACAGCAGAAAGTCGGCATTGCATTTTCCGGCGGCCTGGACACCTCCGCCGCCCTGTTGTGGATGAAGCAAAAAGGCGCGATCCCTTATGCCTACACCGCCAACCTGGGCCAGCCCGACGAGCCGGACTACGACGAGATTCCACGCAAAGCCATGCAGTACGGCGCCGAGCAGGCGCGCCTGATCGACTGCCGCACCCAACTGGCGCACGAAGGCATTGCCGCGCTGCAGTGCGGCGCGTTTCACATCAGTACCGCGGGTGTGACCTACTTCAACACCACGCCGCTGGGCCGCGCCGTGACCGGCACCATGCTGGTGGCGGCGATGAAGGAAGACGACGTCCACATCTGGGGCGACGGCAGCACCTACAAGGGCAACGACATTGAGCGGTTTTACCGCTATGGCCTGCTGACCAACCCCAGCCTGAAAATCTACAAGCCCTGGCTCGACCAGCTGTTCATCGACGAACTGGGTGGCCGCGCCGAGATGAGCGCTTTCATGACGGCCAACGGCTTTGGCTACAAGATGAGCGCCGAAAAGGCCTACAGCACCGACAGCAACATGCTGGGCGCCACGCATGAAGCGAAAGACCTGGAGCACCTGAACAGCGGCATCTCCATCGTCAACCCCATCATGGGCGTGGCGTTCTGGAAAGACGAGGTTGAAGTCAAGCGCGAAACCGTGACGGTGCGTTTTGAAGAAGGCCAGCCGGTTGCCCTGAACGGCCAGCCCTTTGACAGCCTGGTGGACCTGATTCTGGAAGCCAACCGCATCGGCGGGCGCCACGGCCTGGGCATGAGCGACCAGATCGAAAACCGCATCATCGAAGCCAAGAGCCGCGGCATTTACGAAGCCCCCGGCCTGGCGCTGCTGCACATCGCCTACGAGCGCCTGGTGACCGGCATCCACAACGAAGACACCATCGAGCAGTACCGCATCAACGGCCTGAAGCTCGGCCGCCTGCTCTACCAGGGCCGCTGGTTCGACCCGCAGTCCATCATGCTGCGCGAAACCGCCCAGCGCTGGGTGGCGCGCGCCATCACGGGCGAGGTCACCATCGAACTGCGCCGTGGCAACGACTACTCGATCATGAACACCGAGAGCGCCAACCTGACCTACGCGCCCGAGCGCCTGAGCATGGAAAAGGTGGAAGACGCGCCGTTCACCCCGCTCGACCGCATCGGCCAGCTGACCATGCGCAACCTCGACATCGTGGACACGCGGGCCAAGCTCGGCATTTATGCCAAGAGCGGTTTGCTGTCGCTGGGTGAAGGGGCGAGCATGTTGCGCCTTGAAGGCGAAATGGGTGACAAAGGCGGCAAAGGCGGGTGACCGGCTGAAGTCCCAAATAGAAAGGCGCGCCAGGGTCAAGCCGCTCGCTTAACTTGTTGAAGCGAGGGGGCCGGAAACGGCCTTTCCAAGGGCCCCATCCATCGGATGGGGCCTTTTCCATTGGCCGAGGAGTTCGGACGGGCTGATTGGCGCACTGGTCAGGCCCAGGCGCATGGCGGGCGTCATGCCGTCGCGACCAGCCAGACAGTAGTTGTGGTAGGCCCGGAAGACGCTCAGCAGCTTGCCGATGTTCTCCGGCTGGCAGGCGCTGTAGCCCGTGCAGGTAATAGAAGTGCGCGTACATGGTGTACTCCGCGTGCACCTGCATGCCCGTCGCCGGGAAGCGCTGGTGCGCTCCGAGCATCTCGGGCGATTCCACGTCGCCGCGAATCTCGGCCTCTTGACAGGTCTTGAGAATGTCTTCTTCGAGGGTCAGCCCGCTGCGTATCCGCTTCGCAACCCGGGCGGCGGAATCGGCCACTGCCTGCGTGTAGTCCGGCCTGAGCCATAGTCTGGCATACCGACGGAAAGGTGCGGCAGCCGTGTAGTCGCCGCAGCTTGCCGCATCCGCTTCAACAGCGTCGGCATCGAGGCTGCCGTCGAAGTTGATGTCCATGCCATAGACGAAGCCGGTCTCCAGGTCCGCAGTGCCCAGTGCGCGGATGACCACGTTGCGCCTGTCCTTGCGGTGCATCCAGTTGACCGCGTACTCCTGGCGGTCGATGGCTAGTATAGTGTTTGATTCTTGATAGAACTTATATTACGAGTGCATTTCCAATGCTCTACTACGAGCAAATGGAGAGAGCCAGTGCGAGTTGCCCCCGAGATTGTGTTGACCGACGAAGAGCGAGCCGAGTTGACCCGGCTGGCTCGCTCCAAGCTCACCAGCGTGAGACTGGTGCAGCGTGCACGCATCGTGCTGCTGGCCGCTGAGGCC
>JAGXSV010000045.1 GCA_018333605.1 Hydrogenophaga sp.
GGCAAACACGGCAGCCGTTCCGAGCGCTACACCTACATCCCCACCATCGACGTGCTGCGCGGTCTGCGCCAAGAAGGCTTCGAACCCTTCATGGTGGCCCAGAGCAAAAGCCGCATCGAAGGCAAGACCGAGTTCACCAAGCACATGATCCGCATGCGCCATGCGGGGCAGGTGAACACCCGGCCCGAGGCCAACGAGATCATCCTGATCAACAGCCACGACGGCGCCAGCAGTTACCAGATGCTGGCAGGCGTGTTCCGTTTTGTTTGCTGCAACGGTCTGGTGGTGGGCGACGTCACCAACGACATCCGCATCCCGCACCTATGTGTAGCTCTCGACTATGCAAAGCGGCGTTGCCAAGCCGTCGCCCGCCCCGGGGCCACACGAGGCCATTGGAGCGGGCGATCTCTCCCCATAGTTAAAGACCTTGCAAGAACTTGAGCAGCGCGTCCGAAGCCCGAAACCGCCTGAGCGTTGTGTCAGGCTCTTCGAGTCGCGCGAGTGCCTTCTCCTTCATCGCCAGATTGGCCTCGACGTAACGATGCGTGGTGTTCATGCTCTCGTGGCCGAGCCACAGCGCGATGACGTTGAAGGGCACGCCCGATTGCAGCAGGTGCATCGCCGTTGTGTGCCTGAGCGTGTGAGGCGAGACATGTTTGCCCATCAGGCTTGGCTGGTCGTGTGCAGCCCGGCCGACCGCAAGCGCCAGGCGTTGCGCGACATTGCACCGCGTCATCGCATGACCGTCACGGTTGGGGATCAAGGCTGCGTCGCCACGCAGTTGCGCATTCAGTCGCAGCCAGGCCCGGACTTCGAGAACGGTGGACTTCCACAGCGGGACAGAGCGCTCCCTGCGCCCCTTGCCGTGCAGGTGAACGCAGGCGCTGCCGTCGAGCACCACATCAACAACACGCACGCCGACGATCTCCGAGACGCGTGCGCCGGTGTTGTAGAGCATGGCCAGCAGCAGGTGATCGCGCTGCGAGGTCCAGTCGCTGCCGGGCTGCCCGAGCACGGCCAGCATCTCCGGGCGCGTCAGGTGACCCAGAAGAGGCCGCTCGAAACGCTTCATCGGCACGGCCATCGCGCGCTCGATCGTGTGCAGCGCCGTCACGTCGCGCCGCGCAGCGAACTTCAGGAACGCACGCAGGGCGGTGAGACGCAGATTGCGGCTGCGTACCGAATTGCGACGCTCGTGCTCCAAGTGGTTCAGGAACTTAAGGATCAGCTCCGATGTGATGTCTGCCAGATGCATGCTGGTCGGTGTCTTGCCAAGGTGCGGTGCCGCGAACCGCAGGAACAGCGTGATCGAGTCGCGGTAGCAGGCCACCGTTTGCGCGCTGAGCGCCCGTTGCGCGACCAGGTACTCGGTGAAGAACTCCTGCACCAGCGCCGGGAAGCTTGGGGGCTTGTGGAGAGTCTCACGCATGCTGCACCTCCGACATGCAGGACTCGAACTGCCGTGCAGCCTGCGCCAGGATCTCAGGCACCGCCTGCATATACCAGTACGTGTCGGTTACCCGCGCATGCCCGACGTACGTCGACAGGGACAACATCGCCTGATCCACGTCGACCTGCTCTTGCTGCCACAGCAGAATGCGCCGGACCACGAACGTGTGGCGGAGGTCGTGGATGCGCGGCGCGTGATGGGAACCTCGGTTGACCCAGCCCAGGTTGCGGCGAATGACGGCAAAGGCGCATCTGACCTGGTGCGCTGCCAACGGCTTGCCGAACTGGTCCACGCGCGTGCCGATGAAGAACGGTTCGTCCGCGCCCGAGGATGCGCCGGCTTGATCGCGCTTGGCGCGGTATTGGATCAGCGCCCGGGTCGTGCTTGGATGCAGCGGCACCGCGCGTGACTTGCCGAACTTCGTGCGCCTGATGGTCAGGACACCGTGTCGCAGGTCCACATCGCCCACGAGCAGCGCCAACGCCTCGGACACGCGCAGCCCTGTGCTTGCGATCAAACCGAACAGCGTCTCGTAAACGACGCCTCGCAATCCGCGGGATGCATCGAGATGGCGTGCGGCGGCCAGCAGCTGCCCGACCTGGTACTCGCTGTAAATGTGTGGTGTTCCTCGGGACTGCCGTCTTCCGAAGGTGCTGTCGTCGGGCACTTCGGTGCTCGGTTCGAACTGCCTCAGCCAGCGTGCGAAGGATCGCAACTGCCGCAGCCGCTGCGCCCAGGCTCGGGGCTGGTCGCTCCGAGAACTGTCCTCGCGAGCCCACCGGGCCATGACCTCGACAGTCAATGGGCCGCGATGGCCGCTTGCTCGTACATGCTCGGCAAAGCTGCGCAAGCTGTATGCGCAAGAGGTGAGTTGGAAGCCCAAGCGCCGACGCTCGGTGAGAAAACGCTCGACGAACACTGTCAGATCGTCGGTCATACCGGGCTCCCGTCAGCGCTGGATGCGGGCGAGCCCGGCCAAGGCAGTGCCACCTCGAGGAGCCGACGGCTGTCGAGCTTGGCGTAGATGAGCGTGGTGTTCAACGATCGATGCCGCAGAATGTCGGCCACCTCCTTCAGCGTGGAGCCACCGGCCAAGAGTCGGCTGGCCATGGTGTGGCGCAGCAGGTGAGCGCTCGTATGGCGGAGGCCCGCACGGGCATAGGCTTCGCGGATGGTCTTGCCCACCAGGGCGGCACTGATACAACGTTCGCGCGGCGTCTTGTGGCTGGCAAACACCATGCGGTGCTGCGTCTGCGGTCTCTCCTCGAACAGGTACGCGGCGATGGCCCGGCCGGTCGGTTCGGGTAAAGGCATCACGTCTTCGCGCCGGCCCTTGGTTCGGCGCAGCGTGACCGTGCCGGCGCGCCAATCGATGTCGTCCAGGCCCAGGCGGGCGACTTCACCAATGCGCAAGCCCAGATCGAGTGCGCAGCGCACCATCGCATCGGCACGACGCATCGACGGACCAGGCTGCCCGAGCGAGGCAACAAGCTGTTGAACGTCGACCGGCGCCAGCGCCTTGGGCAGCGATGACTGCTGCCAGCACGCGGGACTCGATATCGCGCCGGCCAGCGCATGGATACGGTCGCCCAGCATCGAACGCCATCGGAGGTACAGGCGCAAAGCCGAGACGACCGAGCGAATGCTCTTGGGCGTCTTGTACAGCTTGGCCTGCTCAGCGAAAAACGCTCGGATGTGGTCGGGCGTGATCGCGCCGAATTCGAAGGCGCCATCGGTGAACCGGCTGCGCAGCAACCGGCCGACCAGGAGCAACGCGTTCTCGCGTGTACGGGCCGCGAGGCCTTGCACGTCCACCATGTGCTGATCGAAGCGGCGAAGTTCGTCGCCTACGGGTGTCGTGTCCTGTGCTTCTGGGGCGATGGCACCCACACTGCGCAGCACGACAAAGAGATGAACCAAGGCGGCCCGCACGTCTTCACGCCGACGCGCCGAGGTTGCGCACTGGCATCGAGGAAGATGTTCCTCCGTGAACTCGGCGACGAGTTCCTCGTTGATGTCAGCAAAGGGCCTCTTCGACTGCGCCATCCACAACGAGAAGTGAGCGATGGCGGCTTCGCAGCTACGCACGTAGCTATCGACGTTGCCACGGTCGAGCAGGTACTGGCGGTAGGCCGGCAGGTGTGCAGCCAATGGCGCGCAGCAAGCGGCGGTTGCGGCGCTGGCAGGTGTTGTCAAGGGGCGGGTCGGACTCATGTGGATCTCCAAGTGGTGGAGACGCCACTGCATCCGACGCGGGCAACTATGTACAGAAGATCCTTCGACCACGTGCGACGCCGCGGCTGCTACGCCTGTGGCATTGAGCGCCGCTCATTGCTGCGTGGGCTTTGCCTCACCATAGTCGAGCACTGCACATAGGTGCGGCTATGCAAACCTATCCATAGCCGCACAAGGGCAACATCCAGGACGAGGTGATCGAAGGCGCGTTCCGGGTGCTGGA
>JAGXSV010000046.1 GCA_018333605.1 Hydrogenophaga sp.
CGGCCGCGCCAGCGCAAGCCGCCCCGCCCAATGCCAACACCATTGACGTGGTGGCCCGCGACGTGCCGGCGCCGGGCCCTGATGCGGCCGGGGCGGCTCCCGCCGCCGGTCAGTTCGTGCTGCGCAGTTTCAGCGCTCCTGCGGGCACCCGGGCCTACAAGCTTTATGTGCCGGCGCCGGCCACGGGCTCAAGCAAGTCCCCAGCTGGTGGCTTGCCGCTGGTGGTCATGCTGCACGGCTGCACCCAGTCGGCCGACGACTTTGCCGCCGGCACCCAGATGAACCGGCTGGCCGACGAACACGGCTTTCTGGTGGTCTACCCCGAACAGGCCTCGGGCGCCAACGCCTCGCGCTGCTGGAACTGGTTCCGCGCCGAAGACCAGGTGCGCGGCGCTGGCGAGCCTGCGCTGCTCGCCGGCCTGGTGCAGGCCGTGGTGGCCGAGCACCCGGTGGACCCCGCCCGTGTGTATGTGGCCGGGCTTTCGGCCGGCGCGGCCATGGCGTTGGTGTTGGGCGAAACCTACCCCGAGTTGTTTGCCGCCGTGGGCGCCCATTCGGGCCTGCCGTACGCGGCGGCACACGACATTCCTTCGGCGCTGGCCGCCATGAAAGGTCGCGGCGTGATGGGCCGTGGGCACCTGCCTGGCACGCCCGACGACCCGCGCCGTCACGCGATGCAGCCGGTGCCGGTGATCGTCTTTCACGGCGACCGCGACCACACGGTGCAGCACAGCAATGGCGCGCACATCGTTCAGCAAGCCGCCCGCGCCCACGCGGCAGGCCTCAGCGCCCGCACCGAAGAGGGCCAGGCGCCCAGCGGGCGCCGTTACACGCGCACCCGGCACACCAACGCCCAAGGCCAGTGCCTGGTGGAGTCATGGACGCTGCACGGCGCGGGCCACGCCTGGTCGGGCGGTGACGCCACCGGCTCTTACACCGACCGCAACGGCCCCGACGCGTCGGCCGAGATGCTGCGGTTTTTCCTGGCGTTGCCGAGCCAGCGCAGTGGCACGCGCTGAGCGCTGCCTCAGAACCGTCAGAACTCGATCTTGTCGGCAATTGCCTTGATGCCCGCCTTGGCGCAGGCATCGTCGGCGTCGCCACCGGGGGCGCCCGACACGCCAATGGCTCCGAAAATGGAGCCGCCGCCCTCGATCACCACGCCGCCGCCGACCGCCAGCATGCGCGGAGTGCTGCGAATGCCGCTCATGGGCTTGCCCGGCTGGGATTCGGTGGCCAGTTCCAGCGTGGAGGTGCGAAAGCTCGCCGCCGTCCAGGCCTTGTTGGTGGCCACGTCCACCGTGTGGGCGCCAGCAAAGCGGTCGCGCAGGAACACCTGGGTCAGGCCCGAGCGGTCCACCACCGCCACCCCTACCTGAAAACCCTGGTCGCGGCACGCCGCCATGGCCGCTTGCGCCGCCATCAGCGCGGTTTCGGGCGTCAGGGTCTTGACCTGGAACGTGGCCGCCGGGGTTTGTGCCCAGACCGGCAAAGCCAGGCACAAACTGGCCACAGCCATCACAACGTGTCGCATAAGGAAGTCTCCAAAAAGGTTGAAATCACAGCCGACCCCAGACGCTGGTGACCGCCGCACCGCTCTCATCCTAGCCGCAGCGGCTGCGCGGCGCCCTGCGCAGCATCAATCAACACGCCCATGCCGTGACCCCTGCGCCGCCGTGGCACGATCGGAACTTCCCCAACAGCGGTTCTCCCGCCGCCCTCCATCCACAGCCATGCAACTCCCCGCACACCAGCTCAGCATGTCGGTGCTGATGACGCCCGACACCGCCAACTTTTCAGGCAACGTTCACGGCGGCACCATTCTGAAACTGCTCGACCAGGTGGCCTACGCCTGTGCCAGCCGTTACGCCGGCACCTACGTGGTCACGCTCAGCGTGGACCAGGTCATGTTCCGCCAGCCCATCCATGTGGGCGAGCTCGTCACCTTCCTGGCCTCGGTCAACCACACCGGCAGCTCGTCCATGGAAATCGGCATCAAGGTGATTGCCGAAAACATCCGTACCCAGGAAAACCGCCACGTCAACAGCTGCTTCTTCACCATGGTGGCGGTGGACGACGCCGGCAAGCCCACGGCGGTGTCGCCGCTGCGTCCCTTCACCCCGGACGAGCGCCGCCGCCACGCCGCCGCCGAGGTGCGCAAGGCCATGCGACGCGAAATGGAGCAGCGCTTTCTGGCCGTGCGCTGAAGCGCTGGCGAGTCGGCCCTCGCCACGCGACAGGCTTTTCGTGGAGCAGCGGTTACAGTGGCACACGGCCATTGGGGTCGTTGATGTTTTGGGGCCCGCTGCAGGCCCGCACCGCTGAATGACCGCTGCCCAAACCCCACCGCCCACCCCTGCTTTGCTGGTGGCCAACCTGCTGGCCCAGCTCGCCTTTGGCTTGCTGGCCATGACCATCTGCCTGCCCTCCATGCAGGAATGGGCCAGCATTTTTGACGCCAGCCAGGCCAGCGTGCAGCTCACCTTCAGCGGTTTTGTGGTGGCTTACGGCGGCCTGCAGTTGCTCTATGGCCCGCTGTCTGACCGCCTGGGGCGCAAAAACATCTTGTTGTTTGGGCTGTTTGTCGCCGGCGTGGGCTCGGTGCTGGCGGCCCTGGCGCCCAACCTGGGCTGGCTCACCCTGGCGCGCGTGCTCCAAGGTGCGGGCAGCGCGGCCGGCATGGTGGTGGGGCGCGCCATGGTGCAAGACCTGTTTCAAGGCCCGGCGCGCACCCGCGTCATGGCCTACATCGGCATGACCATGGGCCTGTGCCCGCCGCTGGCCACCATCATCGGCGGGCAGCTGCATGTGCGCCTGGGCTGGCAGTCCAGCTTTGTGCTCATCGCCGTGCTGGCCGCCGTGCTGTTTGTGGCCGCCTGGCGCGGCCTGCCCGACCACCAGAAAGCCACCACCGTGCAGCCGCACTGGCTGCGGGCCATGTGGGCCTCGTATGCGCGCCTGGCCCGCGAGCCCGCGTTCATTCTGTATGTGGCGCTCCTGTCCATGATCACGGCCACCTTCTACACCTTCCTCAGCGGCGCCCCCATCGTGCTGGGCAGCTACGGTGTGGGTCCCGAAGGGATTGGCTACTACATCATGACCATTCCGCTGGCCTACATCGTGGGCAACTACCTCACCTCGCACCTGGTGCACCGCACCGGCGAACGCCCCATGATGCTGCTCGGCCAGGCGCTCACCCTGAGCGGTGTGGCCCTCATGCTCGGCCTGGCCCTGGCCGGTTGGCATTCCCCGCTCGCCTTTGCCTTGCCACTCATCCTGCTGGGCATCGGGCACGGTTTTCTGGTGCCGCCAGCGCTGGCGGGCACCGTCAGCCTGGTCCCCGCGCTGGCCGGCTCAGCCGCCGCCGTGGCCGGCCTCATGCAGCAAATGATGGGTGCCGTGGGCGGCTTCACCGTGGGCCTGTTCCCTCACGAAAGCGCGGTCAATCTGGGGCTGCTGATGCTGGGCTATGCCTTGTGCGCAGCGGTGGCACATGGGCTGCTGCACCGGCTCAAAGCGGGCGCAGCGGGCAAGGTGCATTGACCCTGGAAACGGGCAGTTGACCGCGCTGTATCCGCTGGAGATGCCTGTAAACACTGAGCCTGTTGCCCACGAGCAGGCGCACCTTGTGGGTGCGTGCGCTACAGGTCGGATGGAGCCGCCAGGGCGCGCGCCGGTGGCTCTATCGGAGCTGTCCAACTGCCGTTTCTCGGTTGACCTGGCCGGTGGCCTTCGCCATTTCACCTGGGTTGCTCCAGATGACGGACAACAAGGCGATCGGGCGCTCTGCGTGACCGTGCCGGGTGTGCCACCGGCGCGGCCTGTGGCGGGCTGCGCCCGCTCGCGGCGCAGTTCGTCCCGGTGGCCGGCCTGGCCCTGGGCCACGATCCCCAGCTCGCCTCCCAGCACCGCCCCCACGGCCAGCCACTTGCGTGAGCCGAACTCAGCGACCTGGCCACGGGCAACGCGCGAGAGAGACGCGGGCGTGACGCCCGCCTGAGCCGCCACACCACCCCGCTTCAGGCTCGGCAGCTTGCGGCGCGCGGCGACGGCGTCACCGAGGTCTTGGCGGGTTTGCAATTGATTTGTGCATCAAAAAATGCAGGCGAATGCCGCTCTTGTTTTGCCTGCCTGCCTGACTGTCTGACTGGCTCCGCAGGTGCCCGGGGGTCCTTGCCGCCTCGGTCGATCGACGGCCCGGCCTGCCAGGCTTTTGCCCAAGCCATGAGCCGCGCGTTTGACGTGGGGTTCCCGGCGTGCCATAAGTCGGTACTGGACAAGCGGTTCTGCGTTGAGCGCACGGGCACTTGTTCAGCCATGAACGTCACGATTCACCAGGAGAACGCTATGAAACACCCGGCACTTGCAATGGCCTTGTCTGGTCTTTTGGTCCTCACCACAGTGGGCTGCGCCGTGTCGCGCCAGCAGTCGACCGTGGGCGAGTATGTGGACGACGCCACCATCACCGCGCGCGTCAAGGCCAAGTTTGCCGAGGACCGGGAGGTCAGCGCTTTGGCGATCAGCGTGGAAACGCTGCGCGGCTCGGTGCAGTTGTCGGGCTTTGCCAAGAGCGCTACTGAGAAGAGCCGCGCCGAGGGCATTGCGCGCACCACGCCCGGGGTGGCCAGCGTCATCAACAACATCGTGGTGCGGCCCTGAAGGCCTTTCCCGCCCCCACCCTTTTTGGAAACCATCGCCATGAAGCACAACCTGAACCCGCAAGACAAGCAAGAACCCCGTACCCGGAAAGTTGAAAACGACACCAACAAGGTGGGTGAGCAAGACCCGACCCAGCTCAACCAGGGCCAGCGCACGCCCGTCAGCCGCAGCGACCGCGAATCGCACGTGGGTGGCAGCAACCAGTCGCAGTCGCGCCGGGCGCCGCCGGGCAACAAGCCGCGCTGAAACCCGCGGTCGCTCAGCCCGCCGTGGGCTGAGCGACCTGTGCAGCCTCGTGCAGGCGCTGCTGAAAGGCCTGGGGCACGGGCTCGACCTTGCGGTCCGCCTTGTTCACAAACACCACGCCCACCTTGCCGCGCGCCACCTCGCGGCCCTGGCTCAGTTCGGACATGCGAAACACCAGGTCGAAGCCGTAGCGGTTGAAGTCGGCGGGCACCATGTCCACGCGCAGGGTTTCGCCGTGAAACGCCTCGGACTTGTATTGCGCCACGAGGTCGCCCACCACGATGGGGAAGCCGGCCACGTTGCCCTCGGTATAGCCGAGCCAGCGGAAAAACCGCACGCGCGCCTCTGACACCAGCGTCAGCAACTGCGCGTTGTCCAGGTGGCCGCCCTGGTTCACGTGGCTGATGTAGACCTGCATCTCCGTGGCAAAGACAAAACGCGCGGGGAGTTCAAAAGTGATTCGGCTCATGGCGGGAAAAAGGGTGTGACAGGGGCGGCCCGGTGGCCAAAGAGGCATTGTCGCCGGCACCTAGAATGGCTGCCCTTTCCCGTCTCCCGCACCCTGGACCGCTCGCCCATGCACATCGTCGTCAACGAAACACTCAAAGCCTACATCGACCCGCTGACCCCGGAAGAACACGAGGCGCTGGAGCGCAGCATCCTCGCCGAGGGTTGCCGCGACGCGCTGGTGCTGTGGGGCGACACGCTGGTGGACGGCCACAACCGCTACCGCATCTGCCAGCAACACGGGCTGCCGTTTCAGACCGTGCAAAACACGCGCTTTCGCTCCATGGAAGACGTGCACCTGTGGATGATTGGCCAGCATCTGGGGCGGCGCAGCGTGTCGGATTTTCAGCGCGGGGTGCTGGCTCTGCGCCAGCGCGAGATCATGGCTGAGCGGCGCCTGCGCGCGCAAGCCGCCGCGAGCGCCGAGCGTGCCGACAGCAACGGCAGCGGCCCGGGTTCACCGGCTGGCGCCACACACACCGGGGCCGCACCGGGGCGG
>JAGXSV010000047.1 GCA_018333605.1 Hydrogenophaga sp.
CCAGTCTCACGCTGGTGAGCTTGGAGCGAGCCAGCCGGGTCAACTCGGCTCGCTCTTCGTCGGTCAACACAATCTCGGGGGCAACTCGCACTGGCTCTCTCCATTTGCTCGTAGTAGAGCATTGGAAATGCACTCGTAATATAAGTTCCACCAAGAATCAAACACTACACTAGGGTGCTGCCCTTGTCACTCATGAACGAGACTGCAGCGAAGGCAGCTCGGTATCTGAGGGCCTGCGGGTTCACGGACCTGGTTTCGGATCTGTTGGAGGACCTGGACGTGCAGCAGGCCCAGCAGGGCTGGATACCCTGAACCCAGCACCTGTTCAAGCAGGCAAGAGGCCCCTCAGGGCTTCGCCAGCCTTGTATCGAGCGCGAAATCCTCCATGTGTACCAGCTCGAATGCACCGCCCGCAGTGCTCACATCGATCAACAGGTTCCAGGAGTGCGAGCTGACCACGCTGGGCACGATCACAAAAGGGTGCACTGACAACAACCCATCCCCGTGCTTTTGCTGATTTTGGCTGAAGGCTCCAGGACGCAGCCAGTTTTTGTTGGCAATCGTTGAGGCGTCCAGCACATGTATCTTGGCTGGCTCATGGAGCTTGATGCTCAGCAGCTTGTGGGCCACGGTGTCGAGCGCATCAAAGCCTTTGTGCACTGCAACCTCCAGAATGGCGGTTGCAGGATCAAGGGCGGTGTAGATCACGCGACGCCCTGTCGAACTCCAGCGGCCACCCACTTGAAAAGCGCCCTCACCGGTTTGCCAGGTCGACGCATGCCGTGACCGCTCCAAGCGCCAGACGATCAACTCCTTGAGTGCCGGCGCTCCGGGCACGACACCTGGCAATGGCGTCAAGCGTAGACCCCGTAATCCATTCGGGTCAGGTGGTCCTTGACCAGATCGGCACCCTGGCGTGTTGAGAGCAATTCAATGGGCTTGCGGCCGTCGAAGGCCAAAGCCGGCCGATGCAACCACTCCTCCGCGATCTGACGGCTTCCAAGGACGTCCATCGCCCGTTGCGTCACCTCGATGAGGTCGAGTGCTGCACCCGAGTGTTCGCTACTCAGCACCGCGTCCTTGCGTCGTTGGATGGTTCGGCTACTGATGCCTACGGCACTCAGGATTTCAGCCTCATTCAGCGCTGCATAGCTCTTCACGAGGTCGGCCAGCACACTTGTGCTGACACCGTGGTTCACCAATTTGTGCTGTTCAATCGGCGAGAGCGCAATGGTCCTGGCCACCACAGTCGCCCATAGGTGATCGTGCTGTTGCAGCGCGCCTTGCGCCGCAGCCCTTACCTTGGGCGAAACCTCGGCACCAGGATTGAAGGCAGGAAAAAAGGAAAGCGTCATAGGAACCTCCGACATTTGTCACCATTTTACGCGACATTTGTCAATCGATGGTATGCCACTCCGGATCGTGAGCTTTGCAGTCGAAAGCCGGCAAGTTTTCGCAGCGACAGCAGGTGATAGTGGAGTACAAATAATATGTACGGAAATACATACTGTAGATTTGTTCGGCGCTACTGGTAGTGTATTGACACAAATCGACTACCAGATATAGTGTTTCTTAGCACTCGATATTGATGAGTGCTAACCGCAGCTAACTTACATGCCTCACGACGTGCCCAAGCCCTTTCAGGTCCTTGCCCTATCAGGAGGAGGATTCCGCGGGCTTTACACGGCCAAAGTCATCGCGGATGTGGAACGGGAAATCGACGCACCACTCGCATCCCGTTTTGACCTGATCACCGGCACGTCGATCGGCGGAATTCTTGCGTTGGCGCTGGCTCTTGAGATCCCTGCTCAAAAAATCGTTGACCTCTTCGTCGATCATGGTGAGGAGATCTTCAGCAAGCGCTGGTCCCTGAGGGGAGTCTGGCGAGCGCCGTACTCGCCAGCGCCTCTGATGAACCTTCTGTCCGATACAAAGCTGTTCGGCGACCTTCGAAGCGCAGCGGGGGCGCGACGACTTGGCGCTGGAGAAGTCGGCACGGGCACTGGCGATCGCGCTCAGGGGCAACGTGCACGAGCCAGCCATCGCAGAAGGCAAGGAAGACTTCAACAAGCGATTGGATGCGGATGGGCGTCACAAGGCTTCTGCCCGTGCCGCAACGCTAGCATCCCAGCTCCAACCCGCCAGGCTGAAGGCCTCCCACCTTGCAGGTGACGCGATCGACATCCTTCGCGGACAGTTGGGCGGGCGCGTGCCATACCGTACCGACTTGGTTGAGCCTGATAGCGGCGAGGACGCTGTACGGGTTGTTGGCGCCGATCGGGTCTCTCGCCCGGTGGTGAAGTCGACCAGCGCGGGTTGAGCAATGCCGGAAGCCGCGACATCGCCTCTTGGCGAGGCGCTCAGGCTACTCCGCTCGCGTGGCTTCACTCCAAGTGGCCATCGCCGGGGCACGCGGTCTTTCGATGGCGAGTTGCCTTGCAGGGGCGGCCCGATCAAGGTCAGGCTGAGCATCACCGACTGGGACTTCCTGACCTACCCCTCGATCAAGGTGCTCGATCACCTGGATGTCCTGCCGGCGCTATCGCCACACGTGTATGCATCGGGTGGCCTCTGCTACTTCGCCTCTGGTGCAATAGTGCTGGATCGATACGACCCGGCCGAATCGATTGCCCAGTGCCTGGATCAGGCGCAGCTCGTACTGGAGCGCATCCGGTATGACCCCAGCTTCAGGCATGACGACATCCAGGACGAGTTCCTGCAACACTGGTCCCACGGTGAGTCCAGCGCCGTCTATCCGGTACTGATTGGCACCGTCGACCGAACCACCAAGGCATCGAACTACTGGTTCGTAAACATAGCCTATGTCTCGCACGCGGTCGTTGCTGACAGCCGGGAGGAAGTCGAAGCGTTGGCAGTAGCGTTGGGCAGCAAGCCGCCCACGGAGAGCAAGTGTCCCTGTTGGCTGTTTGCCACGGAGACTCTGCCTGCAGTTCCGCAGACCATGCCCGCGACCGTAAAAGAGGTCTTCGCGTGGCTCCAGGCGTGGGATCGTCAGCTGTACCAACAAATTCAGCTCGTGCTTGAACGCGAGACCCAGTACCTGAAGTACTCCATCGCGACGTTCGCCATCCACACGCCGCTGGGTTGGCTTGGCTTCGGGTTTGATCTGGATCCAGCGCATCGCCTTGGCGCGGCCAAGAAGCCCAAGCTCTATCGCCAGTTCCTTCACACCAGGGGTGGAACGCGCAAGATCAGCAGGCTCGCGATCACCGAGTTCGGCCCGGATTTCGTTCACAGCCGCAACCTCACATTTCCGGACCTGAAGGGCAAGAGGATCACGGTAGTCGGCTGCGGCGCCGTCGGCTCACACATCTCACCGGGTCTGATCCGGCTTGGCGCTGGTACCGGCAAGGGGCGCTTGGACCTGGTCGACAACGACGACATGAGGCCTGAGAACCTTGGGCGACATGTGCTTGGCTACCCGGCGCTATTCAAACCCAAAGCCGACGCATTGGCCGAGGAACTGAAGCGGCAGTTCCCATTCTCGAAAATTCGGGCACGCGTGCGCAGCGCGCAGGGGCTATCTGACCTTTTCGACGCGGACCTGGTCATCGACGCAACCGGAGAGGAGATCGTCAGCGAGCTGATCAACTCAATGCGCCTTGACGGTGGGACCGACACGCCGGTGCTCCACGTCAGGATCCGGGGGAATGGTGAATGCGTTCAAACGTTCTGGGCCCAGGGGCGCCAGCTCGGCTGCTTCAGATGCCTGCTGCAGGCCGATCACAAGAACTATCGACAGGAGCGGTTCCCGGTCCTTAAGGAGCAGTCCAAGCGCAAACAGCTGGGCTGCAATGGCTTCACCCCCTATGCCGTCAGCGCCCCGATGGCGGCGGCGGCGCTATGCATGGATGTTGTCGTCGACTGGCTCCAGTCCGGACGGGCGAGCCCGCGGTTCAGAACTAGCGCAACAGCCAACGCAAATGTCTACGGCGTCAAGAACCAGGACGTGTCTCGATTGCCGGCCTGCCCCGCTTGCGGACCTCGCGATGCTCAAGCCACTGCCGTTCGGTAGCAACGAAGGGATGCTGCTCATCGAGTCGCAGGTCCTGGAGCGGCTCACAGGCTTCAGACAGATGGCTACTTCGGCGCCTGAGGCTGGAGGCATTCTGATGGGCTATCGCCGCGGACCACACACGCACGTAACAGAGGCGACGATTCCGACAGCGCGTGATATTCAGTGGCGTTTTGGGTTCACCCGTCACGCGACCCATCATCAACGGGTAGTGCTGCGTCGGTGGAAGGAAAGCGGTGAGACGATGGACTACGTCGGCGAGTGGCACACGCACCCATTCGCCACCAGCTGAAGAAATGGTCGGGGTTGACGGGGAAAGTTGGCAATGGGGGGATTGCCAACGACAGGCGCTCGACCCCAGTCTGGGTAGGTCAGAAACTGGAGCCGAAATTGTGCCGCAGAGCCTTTTGCGCCGTCGTGACGAAATACTGTCCTTGGTCCCAAGACATGACGCCCGCGAATTTGCATCCTGAACGGCCGGATCAGTCAATTTCCTTCACAAGGCACTCAATGAAGTTGTACAGCACCCTCTGCAGGGTAGTGAACGTCGTAGACCGACGGCAATTTACCCCCTTTTCTTGCGCCAGGAGGTGGGTGAGCATTCCTGCCGTGCACCCACGGGTGGCAAGACGCCGAAGTACACATTTTTACCGTTCGTCGGCTGGCTCGGTTTTTTGAATGCGCAAATGGGCTGAACGCATAAATACCAATGACGCGATAGCTATACGAGTCTGAAACCAATAACAACGGAGCTTCCAATGATCAAAATTATCGAATCCATCTTCAATTCACTCAAAGTCCCCCATGTCGCCATTGCCGTGGTGGCGTTGGCACCATGGGTCACTATGGCGTTGCTCGCCGTGCTCGTTTACAGCGTCCTGTGACCGTTGACGAGCGCGCTTTGACCTTGATGGTCAGGGGCATGACTTCCAATCGCCTGGCCAGTAGCACCCATCAACTGGCTGGATACTGCGCGACGGCCGATGCTTCCGCTACGATCTAGTGTAGTGTTTGATTCTTGATGGAACTTATATTACGAGTGCATTTCCAATGCTCTACTACGAGCAAACGGAGAGAGCCAGTGCGAGTTGCCCCCGAGATTGTGTTGACCGACGAAGAGCGAGCCGAGTTGACCCGGCTGGCTCGCTCCAAGCTCACCAGCGTGAGACTGGTGCAGCGTGCACGCATCGTGCTGCTGGCCGCTGAGGCCTTGCAGAACAAAGACATCGCCGCGC
>JAGXSV010000048.1 GCA_018333605.1 Hydrogenophaga sp.
GCGACCCGGCTCCACAGGCTGAAATCCATCTTGAGTTGCTCGGGGCGCTTGTCGATGATCAGGCGCTGGATGGTGTCTTCCTGCGCCTGACTGAGCACCCGCCCGTCGCCTCTGGCGCGCCCACGAACAGCGGGGCGTATCGCACCCCAGCCACCGGCTTCAAACAGATCGATAGCACCTCGCACTGTCGGGTAGCTCAGCCCCGTCATCGTGACGATCTGCATGATCTTGGTGCCTTGTCTGTACAGCCTCACGACTTGCTTGCGGCGTTCGTGAAGTTGCTCCAGTGTTTGACTTCTTGCACTTTCTTTTTCCATGACTCTCTGATCACGAGAATCAGAAAAAGTTCAGACTTTATTGGGCCTTGTATATAAGTGCGCAGGCGTCCTCGGTACACAGCATGGCTATCACCACTCCGTCCAAAGGTGACATGACATCCACCGCGCTGCCCTCATCCAGCCGGCCCGTCTTTCGGTGGTGGAACTGGTGACACGCGACTGCGACGAGGCGGGCTACAACGCGTTGACCGGACGGACAGACCGATAAGCAGCAAGCGCCAGACGAGTTTCGGGGGCTTTCTGCACCGTTAGATCGGCGCCGGGGACGGCCTGCCACCCAGCCCTGGCCCGCACGTAAACGACTTGGGCCACGTTGTCCATTTTTGGCGACTGGCGCCCTGCACCGGTGTCGGATGGTGCGCCGCGTTATGCCCCTCGTCGGCAGCCTATCGGCGGCTCTTGCGGGTCTTGCCAGACGCAGCCCTGCCTCCGCTACGCTCTGATTTTTTTCCTGCTGCCTTGCGCACCGAGGTCTTCACCTCCAATGTAGGTGGCACCTGCACCGTCCCTGAACGAACTTGTCCAGAGGTTTCCTTGTTCCGGCCACGGCGCGGCTTACCGGCACGAGCAACATCGGTATCGCCGATCTCAGGCTGCCCAGTCTTGTCACGCATGGCACGCAGCAACACATCGTCGTTGCCCGTGACCAAGCGGAAATCAATCCTGCGTCCATCCAGATCCACCCGGCTGACCTGCACCTGCACACGGCTTCCCAGCGCGTAGCGAATACCAGTGCGTTCGCCACGCAATTCCTGACGCGCCTCGTCAAACCGGAAGTACTCGCCGCCAAGCTCGGTGATATGCACCAGCCCCTCAACGTACATCGCGTCCAGCGTGACGAACAAACCGAAGCTTGTTACGGAAGTCACGACCCCGCTGAACTCTTCGCCGAGGTGCTCACGCATGTATTTGCATTTGAGCCAGGCTTCCACGTCCCGGCTGGCCTCGTCGGCACGACGCTCGTTCGCACTGCAATGCAGCCCGGCTGCCTGCCACGCCAACGTGTCAGCCGATGCCTTTTTCACTGGCTCGCCCGCCACCGGCGGCTTGACACGGCTGGCCAGACGCTTGCTCAATTTGGCATGCGCTTCGCCTGGGGTGGGCAACACCGGCAGTTGGTAACGCTTGCCGGCCAGAATGGCCTTGATGACACGGTGCACCAACAGATCAGGATAACGACGGATCGGACTGGTGAAGTGGGTGTAGGCATCAAACGCAAGACCGAAGTGGCCCTGATTAAGTGGCGTGTAGATGGCTTGCTGCATCGAGCGCAGCAGCATGGTGTGAATCTGCTGCGACTCAGGGCGGTCTTTGGTGGCGCTCGCAATTTTCTGAAACTCAGACGGGTGCGGGTTGTCGCTGATGGTCTGTGTCACCCCCATAGCCTTGAGGTAATTGCGCAGGATGTCCTGCTTCTCCGGCGTGGGGCCTTCATGCACGCGAAACAGGCCTGTGTGCTTGCCCTCGCCGATGAAGTCGGCCGAACACACGTTGGCCGCCAGCATGGCTTCTTCAATCAGCTTGTGGGCATCGTTGCGAGTTCGAGGAATGATCTTTTCTATGCGCCCCGAGTCGTCACAGACGATCTGGGTTTCCACAGTCTCGAAGTCCACCGCTCCACGCACCTGGCGGGCCACCAACAGGGCACGGTATACATCATGCAGGTTCACCAGGTAGGGCACCAAAGCCTTGCGTTGTGCCGCTTCCGGTCCGCGGGTGTTTTGCAGGATGGCTGCCACCTCGGTGTAGGTGAAGCGTGCGTGGCTGAACATGACCGCAGGATAAAACTGATATGCGTGAATCTCGCCCTTGGCGTTGACCAGCATGTCACACACCATGCACAGCCTCTCCACGCCCGGATTCAGCGAACACAGTCCGTTTGATAGTTTCTCGGGCAACATGGGAATGACGCGGCGCGGGAAGTACACCGAAGTTGCCCGCTCATATGCATCGACGTCAATGGCCGAACCGGTTTCCACATAGTGGCTGACATCCGCAATCGCCACCAGCAAACGCCAGCCCTTGCCTCGTCCCACTTTGGCAGGCTCGCAATACACCGCATCGTCAAAGTCACGCGCATCTTCACCATCAATGGTCACCAACGGCACATCGCGCAAATCCACACGGCGCTGGTGATCCAAACCCCGTACATGGTCGGGTAGGCTGCGCGCTTGGGCAAGTGCCGCATCAGAAAATTCGTGCGGAACGTCATACTTTCGAACCGCAATTTCGATCTCCATCCCCGGGTCGTCAATATCACCCAGCACTTCTTTCACACGTCCCACCGGTTGTCCGTAGAGAGCAGGAGGCTCCGTCAGCTCAACCACCACCACCTGGCCCGCCTTCGCATTGCCAATGGCGCCTTTTGGAATCAGGACATCCTGCCCGTAGCGCTTGTCTTCGGGGGCTACGAGCCAGACGCCGCTTTCCTGCAACAGTCGCCCAATGATGGGTGAACTGGAGCGCTCAACGATCTCGGTAACGCGCCCCTCAGGACGGCCCTTGCGGTCCAGCCGCACGATGCGCGCTTTGACTCGGTCCTTGTGCAGGACAGCCCGCATTTCGTTGGAGGGAAGGTAGATGTCGGCCTGCCCATCGTCGCGGACCACGAAACCGTGCCCATCACGATGACCAGAAACCACACCCTCAAATTCGGCCAAAAGGCTGTTCTTTTCGTTCACTATTTTTTAGAGAAATTTTTAGCTGCTATACTATCGGTTTCCTGAGATGCCCAGGTGGCGGAATTGGTAGACGCACTAGTTTCAGGTACTAGCGCCGAGAGGCGTGGAGGTTCGAGTCCTCTCTTGGGCACCACAATCATAAGGGCTTGCTGACGTAAAAATTGGCAAGCCCTCTTCTTTTGTGTTCTCGACTGAATTCGCTCCCCGTAGCAGCTGAATACACAGAATGATTAAGCAAGCGAACGTCTTTCGAAAACAAACAAAAACATCGTAAAATTCAATTTTTCCTGAGATGCCCAGGTGGCGGAATTGGTAGACGCACTAGTTTCAGGTACTAGCGCCGAGAGGCGTGGAGG
>JAGXSV010000049.1 GCA_018333605.1 Hydrogenophaga sp.
CGATGTGCGCGGCAGAAGCTTTGCACCAGCGGGCAAAACACCGGTGGCCATGGCCGTGGGCGACACCCGTCAAAAGCTATCCATGATGGCCACGGTGATCAACCAGGGCAAGACGCGTTGGATGATCATTGACGAGGCTTTTGATGCTGAGAAGCTGATCGAATTTCTGCAAGCCTTGATCAAAGACGCGGGCAAAAAAGTCTTTCTGATTCTGGACAAGCTGCGGGTTCACCACAGCAGGCGGGTCAAGGCGTGGGTGGCTGAGCGCCAGGACCAGATTGAGCTGTTCTACCTACCCAGCTACAGCCCGCAACTCAACCCGGAGGAGCGGCTCAACGCGGACGTGAAACAAGAGATGGGCAAGCGCGTGCCGGTGCGAACCAAGGCCAAGCTACGCGATGCGGCCCATGATCACAGGGCGATGCTGGAGCACAACCCCGAGCGCGTCATGAGCGGCTTCCAGAACCGCCACGTCCGTTATGCGGCTTAAGACTTCACAGGGCCGGATCAATAGGGGGCAGCATTTTGCGGAATTTCTCCACAACCGACGCTGGTGGCAGGCACTTCGCCGAGCGTGGCAGACCTTCTTCATGCCTCGGGTTCCGCTCAGCAGGGTGCCGGGTTGCTGATGACGATCTCGCGGCTTTGACGCACAGGCTCTAAACTTGCGATCTGCCTTCTGCTTGGCGCTTTCGCGCACCAAGTTCCCTTTTTGACCGCCCACAGGAAACCCCATGCGCGTTGTTTTTTTCCTGCTCGACACGTTTTTTTTCTTTTTGGTCGCTGCGGCGCTGCTGCGTGCCTGGATGAACCACCAGCGGATTCACATGTCAGCACAGCCAGGAAGATTCGTTATTTCAGTCACCGATTGGCTGGTTGTGCCCGTGCGCCGCATATTGCCTCGCAGCCTGGTTCAGAGCCGGATCGACTGGGGCAGTGTGATGGCTGCACTGCTCTTCGCACTCGCCTACGGCGGTTTGTGGCTCATACTGGCCTCAGCCCTGACGGCTGTGGAAGCTTCACCGGCTGCGCTGTTTCTGGCTATTCCCACTTTGGCCATCAAACTGCTGTTGCGCACCTTGCTGCAGGGTTTGATGTTGTTGTTGCTGGCCTACGCCGTTTTGTCTTGGGTTCAGCCGCAGTCCACCGTGCTGGGTACTTTGGATCGTCTTTGCGCGCCGATACTGCGCCCCGTACGCCGTATAGTCCCAACGGTGGGCGGTGTTGATCTTTCCGTGCTGGTCTTGATCATCGTGTTACAGGTGGGCTTGATGTTGCTGGGCTGAGTCTGCAACGCCATGCTTTCGAGCTTGACAGCGCTGTACGCCGCAGCACCCAAGCCCACCACAGCATGCTGCAAAGAGAACTTTGCGGCCATCGGTTGATTCCGTAACGACGCGCTGGCACATAGGGCGCACCCGGCTGGCAGCTGAGTTCTGCTTACAAAAAATGCCCGCGCCTCCAGCCGAGCCAGGCACCGGTTGGATCACTGAGGTCGCGGTTTTTAGCTTAACAACCGCGCGTTACGGGCATGTCTATTTCGGTCTTTACAAGCATGTGTTTGGCCAGTTCCAGCTTGGCGATGGATTGGCGGTGTACTTCGTCCGGGCCGTCTGCCAGGCGCAGGGTGCGCTGGCTGGCGTAGCTGTAGGCCAGCGGGAAGTCGTCGCTCACGCCACCACCGCCGTGGGCCTGGATGGCCATGTCGATGATGTCGCAGGCCATGTTGGGTGCCACCACTTTGATCATCGCGATTTCGGCCTTGGCCACCTTGTTGCCCACGGTGTCCATCATGTAGGCGGCTTTGAGCGTGAGCAGGCGCGCCATTTCAATGCGGCAGCGCGCGTCGGCAATGCGTTCGTGCCAGACCGACTGGGCCGACACCGGTTTGCCAAAGGCCACGCGGGTGTTCAGGCGCTGGCACATGAGTTCAAGGGCACGCTCAGCTGCGCCGATGGACCGCATGCAGTGGTGGATGCGCCCTGGGCCGAGGCGCCCTTGGGCAATTTCAAACCCGCGCCCTTCGCCGAGCAGCAGGTTGCCAACCGGTACGCGCACATTTTCCAGCAGCACTTCCATGTGGCCGTGTGGGGCATCGTCGTAGCCAAACACGGAGAGCGGGCGCACGATGGTGATGCCTTTGCTGTTGGACGGCACGATGATCATGGACTGCTGCGAATGCCGGGGCGCGTCGGGGTTGGTTTTGCCCATGACGATGTAGACCGCACAGCGTGGGTCACCGGCGCCGGACGACCACCACTTGCGACCGTTGATGACGTATTCGCCGCCATCACGTTCAATGCGGCACTGGATGTTGGTGGCGTCTGACGAAGCCACTTCGGGCTCGGTCATGAGGAAGGCAGAACGAATTTCGCCCTTGAGCAGGGGTTCCAGCCACTGGTCCTTCAGTTCTTCGCTGGCGTAGCGCTCAAAGGTTTCCATGTTGCCGGTGTCGGGCGCCGAGCAGTTGAACACCTCGGCGGCAAACGGTACCCGGCCCATGATTTCACACATGGGAGCGTATTCCAGGTTGGACAGGCCTTCGGGTGCGCGCGGGCTCTTGGGCAGGAACAGGTTCCACAAACCAGCGGCGCGGGCTTTGGGCTTGAGCTCTTCTATGAGGGTGGTGGGAATCCACGCATTGCCCTTGGCGCGGTTGGCGGCAATTTCGGCAAAAAAACGGGCTTCGTTCGGGTAGATGTGCTCGTCCATGAAGGCGAGCAGACGAGCGCGCATGTCCTTGACTTTGTCGGTGTAATCGAAGTTCATCGTGGCTCCTTGGGGTGGTGATGTGGGTGTGAGGTGTCAAGACGGTTGGGCAAAGCGCCACGCCATTTCGGCCATGGGCCGGGCGCCGGCGGCCGACTTCACCGCTTGTGCGCTGGACGCGGTGCCGGTTTCGACACGCTTGGCAATGCCTTGCAGAATGGCGGCCAGCCGAAACATGTTGTAGGCGAGGTAAAAATTCCAGTCGGCCTTCAACTGCTCGGGCGTGGCAAAGCCGGTGCGCTGGCAATACAGGGCGATGTAGTCGGCCTCTGTTGGAATGCCCAGCGCCTGCACGTCGAGCCCGCCGATGCCGCGGAACAGCCCCGGGGGAATGTGCCAGGCCATGCAGTGGTAGCTGAAGTCGGCCAGCGGGTGGCCCAGGGTGGACAGCTCCCAGTCCAGCACGGCCAGCACGCGCGGCTCGGTGGGGTGGAACATGAGGTTGTCGAGCCTGTAGTCGCCATGCACCACCGACACCAGGGACGCGTCGCGCGCCATGGCCGGAATGTTTTCTGGCAGCCAGGCCATGAGCCGGTCCATCTCGGCAATCGGCTGAGTCACGGACGCCATGTATTGCTTGCGCCAGCGGCCAATCTGGCGCTCAAAGTAATTGCCCGGTTTGCCATAGGTCTCCAGCCCGATGGCTATCGGGTCCACCGTGTGCAGGGCGGCCATGACGCGGTTCATTTCGTTGTAGATGGCGCCGCGCTGCTCGCGAGTCATATCGGGCAGAGCCTGGTCCCACATGACCCGACCGTCCACACATTCCATGACGTAAAAGGCCCGCCCGATGACGGACTCGTCTTCGCACAGCACATGCATTTGCACCACGGGCACGCCGGTGCCGTGCAGCGCGCTCATGACGCGGAACTCACGCTCGATGGCATGGGCCGACGGCAGCAGCTTGGCGACCGGACCCGGCTTGGCGCGCATCACGTAAGACCGTTCGGGCGTAATGAGTTTGTAGGTTGGGTTGGACTGGCCACCTTTGAACATTTCCACCGTCAGCGGCCCGCTGAAGCTGGGCAGGTGGACTTGCAACCACTGCTGCAGGGCGGCGGTGTCAAAGGCGTGCTGGTCGGATACCGGGCGGGTGCCGGTGAAATTTTGCGTGTCGCTCATGAGGGAAGCCTCGTGAGAAAAAAAATAGGAGCCGGGGCTTCCCGCGCCCGCTGGGTGGCCGCCTTCAGGTGTCGGCTTCGGCGATTCGCAGCAGTATCTCGCGGTTGCGCACCACAAGCCCGCCCTGTTCGATGCGGATCGCGTCCTCGCGCTCCATCGACTTGAGTTCCTGGTTGACCCGCTGGCGCGAGGCGCCCAGCAGTTGCGCCAGTTCTTCTTGCGCCAGTTGCAGGCCAATGCGCATTTCGTTGCCGTCCGACAGACACGGCACGCCGTAGCTGCGCACCAGGTGCAGCAACTGTTTGGCCAGCCGGGCGCGCAGGGGCAGGGTGTTCAGGTCTTCCACCAGACCAAACAGGGTGCGGATGCGCCGCGCCTGCAGGCGCATCAGCGCCTCGTAGAGCTCCACATGGGTGCTGAGGATTTTCTGGAAATCGTTGCGGGCCACGCAGAGCAGCGTGGTCGGCCCATGCGCATACGCATCGTGCGTTCGCTGGTCGCCGTCGAACATGGCCACATCGCCAAACCACACCCCGGGCTCCACATAGGTCAGCGTGATCTGTTTGCCCGAGAGCGAGGTCGAGCTCACGCGCACCGCGCCCTTGGCCACTGCTGTCCACTCGGTGGGCGGGTCGCCGCGGGCAACGATCAGGTCGGCGTCTTTGAATCGCTTGACGTAGGCGCATCGGAGTATGTCGTGACGCAGGGAGGGTGAAAGGCTGCTGAACCAGCGACCACTGTTGATCGCCTCGCGTTCTTCCATTGTCAGAATCGGTTCGTCCATGGGCTGTCTTATGAGTGACTGAAAACGCAATGATTGTCGCCACAGGGACCGGGCGACCGCTTGGGTAACGTTGCCTGGCTGTCCCGCAAGCGTCCTGCCCGATGGGCGGGGCGGCCCGCGGCAGCGCTTCAGCGGTAGTTCGCTGGGCGCTTTTCCATGAAGGCCGCAATCCCTTCGCCCGCATTGGCGTGGTGCAGGTTGCGCACAAAGTGGTCGCGCTCAAGGCCCAACTGGGTATGCAAGCTCACGGTGGACGCATCGTTCGCCAACTCTTTGATGCTCGCCAGCGCATTGGGCGCGCGCGCGTTGAGTCGCTCGCACAAAGCCAGTGAGTCACCCAGCGCTTCACCGGTGCCGCTCACCGCGTTGATCACGCCCAACTGCTGCAGGCGTTCGGCCGTGATGCGCTCGCCACCCATCAACAACTGCAGTGCAGTAGCCCTCGGCATGGCGCGCATGAGGCTCCAGGTGGCACCGCCGTCGGGTGACAGGCCCACATTGCTGTAGGCCATGACGAACACACTGTTGTGCGCCGCAATCACCATGTCGCAGGCCAGTGCGAGAGAGAAGCCCGCTCCGGCGCAGGAGCCTTCTACTGCAGCCAACACCGGTTTTGGAAAGGCCCGGATGGTTTCGATCCAGTTGTGCAGGCCTTCGATGCTCTGGGTCTGCACCTCGGGCGGCTGTTGGCGGTTGGCCAGCAGCCGCTGCAGGTTGCCGCCCGCGCAAAAGTGGTTGCCTTCCCCGGTGATGACGACGCTGCGCACCTCGGGGCTGTTTTCCGCCACATTGAGTGCCTCCACGCCCGCGGCATAAAGGTCAGGGCCCAAGGCGTTGCGGTGTTCGGGGTTGCTGATGGTCAGCACCATGGTCTGGCCATGGCTGTGGCTTTTGAGGCTGGCGGTCAAGGGAAACCCTTTCAAAAATTTCACAGGGGGCGTTCGTCGGGCGAACACTGCGGAACTGGCTTTGCCAAGCCGCTGGTGTGATCCACCCCTTAGGGAGGGAGAGGCGAAGCGGCGCAGGGGGTCATCCCTCCTCGTGCGTCAGGCTCAAGCCCAGGGCGCCACGGCGGCGCAGCCAGGGCGAGGGGCGGTAGCGCGTGTCCCCGTACACGGTTTGCATGTTGAACAGAACTTCCAGCACATTGGTGGGGCCAATGCGATCCCCCATGGCCAGCGGACCCATGGGGTAACCCAGGCCCAGTGTCACTGCCACGTCCAGGTCTGCCGGTGTGCAAATGCCTTGCTGGCACATGTCGGCGGCAATGTTGACGATGGTGGCTACCACGCGCTGCGTGACGAAACCGCCGCTGTCGCGGATCACGCTGACGGGCTTGCCGTCGCGGGCGAACAGGGCGTGCGCAGCGTCCCGCATGTCGGGGCGGGTGGCCGGGTTGGTCGCCAGCACGCGGCGTTTGGTGGCTGCGTCCTCCAGCATCATGTCGATACCCAGCGTGCGGGTCGGGTCGAGCCGCTCCACAGCGACCAGCGTGGTCACATCCAGGCCCAGGGGCGCCACCAGAATCAGCGCATGGCTGGATGGCGCAGCGCCGGTTTCAATGCTGGCCCCCAGATTTTTCAGCAACTGGTACAGCTCGGCGCGCCGGGCGGCTTTGGGCGACACCCAGACCGGTGGCAGTTCTGCGACCACCGGCACAGCAGGCTCAGGGGGGACCTGGGCCACACCCGCTTCATATTTGTAAAAGCCTTCGCCCACTTTCTTGCCCACCACACCGCCCGCCAAGCGCTGCGCCGTGATCACGCTGGGGCGGTAGCGCGGTTCGTCGTAATACTGGCGATAAATGGACTCCATCACCGGGTGCGAGACATCCAGCGCTGTCAGATCCATCAATTCAAATGGGCCAAGACGAAAGCCCATCTGGTCTTTCAGGATGCGATCTATGGTGGCGAAATCTGCTACACGTTCGCCAGCCACGCGCAGGGCTTCGGTGCCGTAGCCGCGCCCCGCGTGATTGACGATAAAGCCCGGGGTGTCTTGCGCCGTTACAGGGGTGTGTCCAAACTGTCTGGTGTAGTCAGCCAGTTGTTGGCAGACGATGGAACTGGTTTTCAGTCCTGCGATCACCTCAACCACTCGCATCAGGGGAACCGGGTTGAAAAAATGGTAACCCGCCAACTGGGAAGGGCGCTTCAGAACCGCAGCAATTGATGTCACCGAAAGCGACGAGGTGTTGGTCGCCAGTACCGCGGTGGGTTGCACGATGTCTTCGAGCTCGGCAAACAGCCGCTGCTTCACATCCAGTCGCTCCACCACAGCTTCCACGACAAGGCCACATGGGGCCAGGGCGGGCACAGATTCCGCAACCTGAAGCCTTCCCAAATAACTCTCCAGCCGGCTTTCGTCGATCTTGCCTTTTGCCAGCAGCGTCCGCCAGGTGCCTTCCAGTGTCGCTCTGGCTGCCTCGGCTGAGCCGGGCTGGACATCGAACAGCATGACGTGGCTGCCCGCCTGCGCCGCCATCTGCGCTATGCCCCGGCCCATGGCGCCGGTACCAACTATTCCCACGGTATTGAAGATAGGTTGCATATGAAAAGTTATTCGGTAGGGGTTGTAGCAGGTTATGACAAAATTTCCAGCATTTAAAAGCAGGGATCGCTGAGGGGGTGCCAGATCTGGCGAGACTGTATTTTGACCTCCTCCCTTTTCCGTGTGTCACTTGGCCCGAAGATCGCGCGATGGTTTTACGGTGCGCCTGGCATCTGCGCTGCTCAAACTACATCGGCGTGAGATACCGCTGACGCAGCGGCAGCGGCATCACCATTCGGTCGATCATCTGGTCTTGCTGCCCAGCCGCTCTGGCCCGCTGACCCTCTCACGACCAAGCTCATCAGATCCCGCTTGAACCGGTCATGTAGCGCAGCTTCGGGCTCTATTCTAGATAAGGCCCAATAAAGTCTGAACTTTTTCTGATTCTCGTGATCAGAGAGTCATGGAAAAAGAAAGTGCAAGAAGTCAAACACTGGCGCAACTTCACGAACGCCGCAAGCAAGTCGTGAGGCTGTACAGACAAGGCACCAAGATCATGCAGATCGTCACGATGTCGGGGCTGAGCTACCCGACAGTGCGAGGTGCTATCGATCTGTTTGA
>JAGXSV010000050.1 GCA_018333605.1 Hydrogenophaga sp.
CCTCGGCATCGTGGCTGAACATGGTCGAGCGCTTCTTCCGCGACATCTCCGAAAACCGTCTGCGCCGCGGTGTGTTCACCAGCGTGCCCGAACTCGTCGCTGCCATCGATGAGTACGTCGCTCATCACAACACCAACCCCAAGCCGTTCATCTGGACCAAGAGCGCTCGCGATATCCTGCAGAAGGTCATTCGCGCCAATCGTCACTTAAGTTCCAAACAGAATGGAACACTGCACTAGTAGCCCTGTCCCAAAGGAGCGGCGTCGTCCAAAGAATTACACCATCAAGCCAAACGGCTTCACGGTTGAGGATGCCGAGAGCGGTGACGGGCTAGCAGCAGTCATCAAGGACGGGATGTTTCACGGGGCAGTGCTGATAAGTGACATAGGTGCACAAGGCCCGCTCGCTCCTTGGCCGCTAAATAGCAATCCATTTGAAGACGAAGATCACTTTTTCGGCACGGGCATGAGCCCTCAAGGTCAATGGTCATTTTCCATCCGACCGTCTGCCCCATTCAGTCAGATTCTCCGGGAAGCTAGGGAACAATATGCCCGGGGCTAGGGCTAGCCCGCCGAGGCCTAACCCCTCGCTCAAGCGGAGCGCCAACGGCAGGCCACCAGGCCCGGGCCGGTGGTACTCCGTACATTTTCACCGGCCCGGGCCTGGCGTCCTGCCGTCGTCGCCCGCTTAGCTCGAACGTTAGACGCAGGACATCCTGGACGCAGGCGAGCCGAAAGACATGGACGCCCAGACCTTCTTCACCACGATCAACCAGTTGCACCATGGTCGCGACCATCTCCTACTGTGCATCTGCAACAGCGGTCGCCGAAGCCTGGCCGCCGCAGCCCTTCTTCGGTCTCTGGGGTATCCGAAGGCGCTCTCGGTGGCGGGCGGCTTCCAGGCCTGGAGGAAATTGCGGGTTCCCGCGCCAGCAGCCGCCAGCCCTGCAACGAATGGGTGACGCCGCGTCAGTCGGGCAGCACGGCGGTGACTTCGATCTCCACCTTGGCCTGCGCTTCCACCAGCGCGCTCACCTCGACGCAGGTCATGGCGGGGAAGTGCTTGCCCATCACCTCGCGGTACACCGCGCCCAGCTCGCGCAGGCGGGCGTTGTATTCCACCCGGTCCACGATGTACCAGGTCATGCGCACCATGTGCTCCGGGCCTGCGCCGGCGCAGGCCAGCACGGCGTGGATGTTGGCCAGCGCCTGGCGGGTCTGGGCAATGAAATCGTCGCTCTCGAACGCTTGGGCGCCGTTCCAGCCAATCTGGCCGCCCACAAAAATCAGCGTGCCGCGGGCGGCCACGCCGTTGGCGTAGCCCTTGGGGGTGGCCCAGCCGGGCGGTTGCAGGTGTTTCATGGTGTTTCAGGCGGGCTTGGTGGATTCGGTGGCCAGTTTGCGCAGCGCAAAGCGTTGCAGCTTGCCGGTTTCGGTGCGGGGCAGTTGGTGCACAAACACCACGTCGCGGGGGTATTTGTAGGGCGCCAGGGTGTGCTTCACATGGTCTTGCAGCGCCTTGGTTTGCACCGCGTCGGCGGGTTCGCCGGGCTTGAGCACCACATAGGCCACCACGATCATGCCGCGCTCGTCGTCGGGCCGGCCCACCACGCCGCACTCGGCCACGGCCGGGTGTTGCAGCAGGGCGGCTTCCACTTCGGGCCCGGCCACGTTGTAGCCGGCGGTGATGATCATGTCGTCGGTGCGGGCCTGGTAGATGAAGTAGCCGTCGGCGTCCTGGCTGAACGCATCGCCCGGAAAATTCCAGCCGTCTTGCACGTAGTTGGCCTGGCGCACATCGTCCAGGTAGCGGCAGCCGGTGGGGCCTTTCACCGCCAGCCGGCCCACGGTGCCGCGCGGCAGTTCGTGGCCTTGTTCGTCCACGATCCTGGCCTGGTAGCCCGGCACCACGCGGCCGATGGCGCCGCGCTTCACGTCCGCCGGTGCGGCCGAGATGAAGATGTGAAACATCTCGGTGGCGCCAATGCCGTCCAGCATCTCCAGGCCGCTGGCTTCTTTCCAGAGCTGGCGCGTGGCGTCGGGCAGGCCCTCGCCGGCGCTGACGCTGATGCGCAGCTGGCCGATGCCGTGCTGTTTGGCGAAGGGGGCCATCTGCCGGTAGAAGGTGGGCGCGGTGTAGCAAATGGTGGCGCCCACCTGGCCCATCAGCCGCACCATGGCTTCGGGCGTGTACGGAATGCTCGGGAAATACACCGAGGCACCTGCCCACATGGGAAACACCAGCAGGCCGCCCAGGCCAAAGGTGAAGGCCAGCGGTGGCGAGCCGATGACGATGTCGTCGGGTGTGGCGCGCAGCACGTGGCGCGGCCAGGTTTCGCAGGCGGCGAGCACGTCGCGGTGGGTGTGCACGGCGGCTTTGGGCGTGCCGGTGGTGCCCGAGGTGAAGGCCAGCAGGGCCACGTCGGTGCCCGCGGTGGGGCACGGCGGTGCCTCTGCGCTCTGCCGGCGGGCCCGTGTTTCCAGTGCCAGGGGATCGGCAGGGGATGGGGTGTTGAACACGTGCAGCGGCAGCGTGGCGGTGGCCGGGTGGGCGGCCAGCGCGGTTGTGAGTTCATCTTGTAGCGTCACGTCGCACAGGGCGGCGCTGGGCTGTGCCTTGGCCATGATGTCGGCCAACTCGCGCGCGCGCAGCAGCGGCATGGTGGCCACGGCCACCAGCCCGGCCTGCACCACAGCCAGCCAGGCCAGCGCCATGGCCACCGAGTTACCACCGCGCAGCAGCACACGGTTGCCAGGCACCAGTCCCAGGTCGAGCGTGAGCACGTTGGACAGGCGGTTGACCTCGGCGCGGGCCTGGGCGTAGGTGAGCGTGCGATCGTCGCTGCGAAACAGGGGGCGATCGGCATGGCCAGCCGCTGCGGCGCGCTCAAACAGCGAGTGCACCAGGTTGAGCTGGGCGGGCAGTTGCTGCAACTCGGGCAGGTCGTATCTCAGCTCGGGCCACTGCTCGGGCGGCGGCAGCCGGTCGTGCACAAAACGGTCGGTCTGGGCAGATGTCATCACGGGTTCCTTCCATCGGTTGGGTGGGCCGAGCGATGTGACAGGCTCAAGGCGAAGTGCGGCGTTTGGCTCCATGAGGGGACGGGGCGACGGCGCATCGCCAGCCAACAGGGCGTGCGAAACACGTGCCTCGCCAGCGCGAAATGGCCCAGATCCGGGGCACTACGGAACCGGCTCAGGCGTGCTGCGAAGGCGCCTTGCTGGTCGCGCCTGCGCCAGCATCGCAGCCTCTTCGTCCCTTCCAGGCCTGTGCAGGCGTGCCTGGCACCACGGCCCACCGCCTGTTCCGTGGGGGCACGTGCAGCGCGGCGGGGCGGGGTCATCGCAAGGCCGCCTTGCCCAGAATCAGCAACTGCACCTCACTCGCACCCTCGTAGATGCGCAGCGAGCGGATGTCGCGGTACAGGCTTTCGATTTTCTGGCCCACCTGCACGCCGCGCCCGCCAAACATCTGCAGCGCCATGTCGATCACGCGTTGGGCGTTTTCGGTGGCGGTGAGCTTGGCGCTGGCGGCCGCGGCGGTGTAGGCCGGTGTGCCGGCGCCACGGGTGTGGCTGCAGTCGCGCTGCCAGGCGGCGCGGTAGGTGAGCAGGGCGGCGGCCTCGATGAGCGCACTCATTTCGCCCAGCCGGGCCTGCGTGAGCTGGAAGTCGGCCAGGGTCTGGCCAAACATCTGGCGGCGCTTGGCGTGCGCCACGGCCTCGGCGAAGGCGCGGCGCGCCATGCCCAGCGCAGCAGCGGCCACCGAGGCGCGGAAGATGTCCAGCGTCTGCATGGCGAGCTTGAAGCCGCCGTGCAGCGGGCCCACCAGAGCTTCAGCAGGGAGCGTGCAGTCGTTGAAGCGCAGCGTGGCCAGCGGGTGGGGCGCCATCACATGGATGTGCTCGTGGCTGTCCAGGCCGGGGTGGCGGGCATCGACGATGAACGCGCTGATGCCGCGGGCGCCGGCGTGGGGTTCGGTTTTGGCGAACACCACATAGAAGTCGGCAAGGTCGCCGTTGCTGATCCAGGTTTTGCTGCCGTTGAGCCGGTAGCCGGCGGCCACCGGCACGGCCTGGGTGGCCATGGCCGCCACGTCAGAGCCTGCGTCGGGCTCGCTCAGCGCAAAGGCGGCAATCTTCCGGCCCGCGGCCACCGCCGGCAGGTAGGCGGCTTGCTGGGCGGGCGTGCCAGCCAGGGTGATGGCACCACTGCCCAGGCCTTGCATGGCGAAGGCAAAGTCGGCCAGGGGGGAGTGAAACGCCAGCGTTTCGCGCAGGATCACCAGCGAACGGGAGTCGAGCGCGGGCAGGGCGCCACCGTGGGCGGCGGGCACGCAGTAGCGCAGCCAGCCACCGCCGGCCAGGCGCTGCAACCAGTCGCGGCAGGCGGCGCGGTCATCGGTTTCGTCCACCTGCTGTTGCGCCGACCATGCCACCAGTTCGGGGGCCATCTGGCGGTGGTGCGCATCAAAAAACGGCAGCTCCAGGTGTGCGGTGGACGGCACCAGGCCGTGCGGGTGGGGGTGTTCAAAAGCAACCATGGTGGGTTCCGTTCAATCGCCCTCGAACTGCGGGCGCTGTTTTGCCGCAAAGGCCTCGTAGGCGCGGCGGAAGTCCTGCGTCTGCATGCAGATGGCCTGGGCCTGGGCTTCGGCTTCGATGGCCTGGTCCAGCGTCATGGCCCACTCCTGGTGCAGCATGGTTTTGGTCATGCCATGGGCGAACGTGGGCCCTTGCGCCAGTTGGGCTGCGAGCTTGTGTGCGGCGGGCAGCAAAGCGGTGCTGTCGTGCAGGGCGTTGAAAAAGCCCCAGGCGTGGCCTTCTTGAGCCGTCATGGCGCGGCCGGTGAACAGCAGTTCGCTGGCGCGACCCTGGCCGATCATGCGCGGCAGCAGGGCGCAGGCGCCCATGTCGGCACCGGCCAGGCCCACGCGCGTGAACAAAAACGCCACGGTGGCGGCGGGTGTGCCCAGTCGCAAATCCGATGCCAGCGCCATCATGGCGCCAGCACCGGCACACACGCCGTCCAGTGCCGCCACGATGGGTTGCGGACAAGCACGCATGGCGCTCACCAGGGCCCCGGTCATGCGGGTAAACGCCAGCAGCTCCGGCATGGTCATTTGCGTGAGCGGGCCAATGATCTCGTGCACGTCACCGCCCGAGCAAAAGTTGTCGCCCGCGCCAGTGAGCACCACGGCCTTGATATCGGTGGCATTTTGCAGCCCCAGAAACCAGTCGCGCAGCTCGGCGTAAGAGTCAAACGTGAGCGGGTTTTTGCGTTCGGGCCGGTTGAGCGTGACCGTGGCCACACCGCCCTGCACGCTCAGGGCGAAATGCCGGGGTGTGGTGTCGGCCATCGCGCGGTATTGGCCGCGCATCGGGTTGTGGTCGGGGATGGGGTGTTTCATAAGGGGCAGTCGTTTCGAAAGTACGGGGGAAATACCGTCACACCACGGAACGCGCTCTGCCAGGCCGCCGGTGTGGCGCTTGTTGGTGGGGACGACGCGAAGGGGTGCAGGGGTTTCATCCAATCTCCAGCTGGTGTGCTTTCACCTTGCCCAGCAGCCGGTGCAGGTTGTCCAGGTCGCGCGGACTCAGGCCCTCAAAGGCTTGCACGATCCATTGCTCATGCTGGCGGGCCATTTCGGCGAACGTGGTGTGCCCGCATGGGGTGAGTCGCACCCGAAAGGCGCGGCGGTCGCCGTCCACCCCGGTGCGCTCCACCAGGCCTTCGGCCACCAGCTGATCGGTGATGCCGGTGACGTTGCCACCGGTCACCATGAGCCGGTGCGACAACTCCTTCATCTTCAGCCCTTCGGGATGGCGTTCGAGCTGAGCCATGAGGTCAAAGCGCGGCAGGGTGGTGTCGAACTGCTCGCGCAAGCCGGTGCGCACCCGCTTCTCGATCAGTTGCGAGCAGGTCAGCAAGCGCAACCACAGCCGCAGTTCGTGGGCATGTTCGCTGTGGGCGCGTGCCTCCAGGTCGAGGGTGAGGTCGGCGCTCATGCGGCCTCCGCCGGGTCTTGTGGGTTGGGCGCGGCCTGCAGGCTTTGCTGGCGGGCGACTTCGCGGTAGAGCTGGTCGCGTCCGCTCTCGTAAGGGCGCGGCCAGTCGATGGCGCGGGTCTGCAGTCTGGCGGCTTCATGCAGCGTCCAGGCCGGATTCGCCAGGTGTGGCCGGGCCACCGCGCACAGGTCGGCGCGGCCCGCGCCAATGATGCTGTTGGCGTGATCGGCTTCGCTGATCGCACCTACCGCCATGGTCAAGATGCCGGCCTCGTTGCGCACGCGGTCGGCAAACGGGGTCTGGTACATGCGGCCGTACACCGGTTTGGCCTGGCGCGTGGTTTGCCCGGACGACACGTCGATCACGTCGCAGCCCGCCGCCTTGAACAGGCGCGCCATGGCCACCGCGTCGTCGTCGGTGTTGCCCCCCGGGGCCCAGTCGTGGGCTGAAATGCGCACGCTCATGGGCTTGTCGGCCGGCCAGGCGGCGCGCATGGCGCTGAACACCTCCAGCGGGTAACGGCAGCGGTTTTCCAGCGAGCCGCCGTAGGCGTCGGTGCGCTGGTTGGTCAGCGGGCAGATGAAGGCCGAGAGCAGGTAACCATGGGCGGCATGCAGTTCCAGCCAGTCAAAGCCGGCTTGAGCGGCACGTTGTGTGGATTCGACAAAGGCGGCGGTCATCGCGTCCATGTCGGCGCGGGTCATGGCGCGCGGCACCTGGTTGTGCTCGCCGTAGGGCAAGGCGCTGGCCGAGAGCAGTGGCCAGTTGCCGTGTTCCAGGGGTTCGTCAATGGCATCCCAACCCAGCCGGGTGGAGCCTTTGGGGCCGCTGTGGCCCAGTTGGATGCCGATTTTCGCGCTGCTTTGCTGGTGCGCGAAACGCACGATGCGCTGGAACGCGGCTTGTTGCGCGTCGTTCCAAAGTCCAGGGCATCCTGGGGTGATGCGGCCCTCGGGCGTCGGGCTGGTCATCTCCACCATCAGCAGTGCGGCGCCGCCCACGGCGCGCGCGCCCAGGTGCATCAGGTGCCAGTCGCCCACCACCCCGTCCTGCGCTTGGTACTGCGCCATGGGCGAGACGACGATCCGGTTCTTCAGTTCAACACCACGCACCTTCAGCGGCAACAGCATGGGCGGTGTGGGTTTGCCACCGGCGCTGCGCCCGCCCGCGCGCTGTTGTAACCAGGCCTCGTAGCCTTCCAGCCACTGCGGGTCGCGCAAGCGCAGGTTTTCGTGGCTGATGCGCTGGCTGCGCGTCAGCAGCGAGTAGCTGAACTGCTCAATGTCCATGCCGGTGTAGCGGTCCACGTTTTCAAACCACTCGGTCGAGTTGCGCGCCGCGTTCTGGATCTTCAGCACCTCCACGCTGCGGCGCGCTTCGTAGCCCTGCAACACCGCCGCCATGTCGGCGCCCGCGTTGCGGGTGAACTCGTCGGCGAGGTCGATCGCGTCTTCCAGCGCCAGCTTGGTGCCACTGCCAATCGAGAAGTGTGCGGTGTGCGCAGCGTCGCCCATGAGCACGATGGGGGTCTTTTTGCCACCAATGTCTTGCCAATGCACCCAGGTGTGGCAGATCACCCGCGGGAACCGGATCCAGTTGGCCGAGCCGCGCAGGTGTTTGGCGTTGCTGATCAGTGCATGGCCGTCCAGGTGCCTGGCGAACAGCCGCTCGCAGAAGGCCACGCCGTCTTCCTGGCTCATGTGTTCAATGCCGTGCGCCTGCCAGACTTCTTCCGGTGTTTCGACGATGAAGGTTGATGTGTCGGCGTCGAACTTGTAGGCATGGGCCTGAAACCAGCCGTGCTCGGTTTGCTCAAACGCAAAGGTGAAGGCGTCAAAGGTCTTTTTGGTGCCCAGCCAGACAAAGCGGCACCGGCGCGTGTCGATGTCCGGCTGGAAGGTGCTGGCGTAGCGGGTGCGGATGCGGCTGTTCAGGCCGTCGCTGGCGATCACCAGGTCGGCCTGGTAGTGCCCGGCCAGCGCCTCGTCATCGGTCACGTCGGTCTCGAAGACCAGGTTCACACCCAGCGCCAGGCAGCGTTCCTGCAAGATGTTGAGCAGGCGCTTGCGGCCGATGCCGATGAAGCCGTGACCTGTGGAGCGCACGCGGCCGCCTTTGTAAAAAACCTCGATGTCGTCCCAGTGGTTGAAGGCGTCGGCCATCTGCTGGGCCGATTCAGGGTCGGCTTTTTTCAGGTTTTGCAGCGTCTGGTCGGAGAACACCACGCCCCAGCCGAAGGTGTCAAAAGGCCGGTTGCGCTCGACCACGGTGACCGTGAGGGAGGGATCGCGCCGCTTCATCAGCAACGCAAAATACAGACCCGCCGGGCCGCCACCGATACACAGGATGCGCCGCAGCGCAGGAATGGGGGTGTTCATGTCTAATTAGTTTAGACCTAAAACAAATGCCGCCAATCGGGAAAACCCTGCTCAGGTGCCGCTGGTGGTGTACGTTGTCCCGGCCGGTGCCCATCGCACCGTCCACCCGCGACGCCAGGCCGCCACATAATCGTTTGGCCACGGGGATCCCCGCGCGGAAAAAACGAAGCCGTATTGATCCAATCGGTGTGGATGGGTGGGCTTTGATGCAAAAATAGGTGTTTAAATCAAGGAGAAAAACATGTCGTTGTACCGATTCAAATCCCGTGAAACCGGTGACCTGGTGATGCTGGAGCCGACCGGCCAGCGCGTGCTGGACATCCTGGGCAAAGACCCCAGTGGCCCCGGCATCATCCTGCCGGAGCAGATGCCGGCTGCGGTGCAGGCGCTGCGCGATGCGGTGGAGCAGGAGGAAGCAGAGCAAAAACGCCTGAAAGAAGAGGCCGAGGCCAATGGCGAATTGCCTCCGGAATTTGATGCGGTGAGCCTGCGGCTGCGCAGCGCACCGTTCATCGAGATGCTGCAACGTTGCGAGCAGGCCGGGGTCGAGATCGTCTGGGGGGTGTAAGCCCGGCCGCACCGGTGGTGCCTGCCCTTTTTCAGGGGGCGGGGCTGCACCGGCCGGCTTGCAGATGCGCAGCGGTTCGGCGCTTCAGTCCACCCGGGCCCCCGATGCTTTCACCACGGGTTCCCATTTGGCTATTTCGGCCGCAATCAGGGTTGTGAAGGCCTGCGGCGTGTCGCCGCTGGGGATAGCGCCCTGCGCGCTCAGCCGCTCCCTGATGGCGGGTACCTTCAGCGCCCTGGCCACCTCTTGCTGAATCCGGTTCACGATGTCTGGGGGCGTGCCGGCCGGTGCCAGGAGGCCAAACCACGAGCTCGCCTCAAACCCTGCCAGCCCGCCGGCCTCAGCCACGGTGGGCAGGTCGGGCAAGGCGGTGGAACGCACGGCGCTGGTGACGGCAAATGCCTTCAGGCTACCCGACTGGATGTGAGGCATGGCCGAGGGAAGGTTGTCGAACATCACGTCCATGTTGCCCGCCAGCATGTCGGCCATGGCCGGCCCGGAGCCGCGGTAGGGGATGTGGGTCATGAAGATCCCGGTTCGCGACTTGAACAGCTCCCCGGCCAGGTGAATCGAGGTGCCATTGCCGCTGGAGGCCATGTTCAGCTTGCCGGGGTTGGCTTTGGCGTATTGGATGAAGTCGGCCACGGTGTGGATACCCAGCGCCTGTGCGCGTTTGGCGTTCATCACCATCACGTTGGGCACGGCGGCCACCAGGGTGATGGGGGCGAAGTCTTTTTGCGGGTCGTAGGGCAGGCGGGCATAGAGCGACTTGTTGATGCCGTGTGTGCCGACCGTCCCCATCAGCAAGGTGTAGCCGTCGCCGGGTGATTTCGCCACCAGGTCGGCCCCGATGTTGCCGCCCGCACCGGCGCGGTTGTCCACCACGAAGCTTTGCCCGAAGGCCTTGGTCAGTTCGGGCGAGAGCGCCCGTGCCAGCAGGTCGGTGGTGCCTCCCGGTGCAAACGGCACGACGATGCGCACCGGTTTGCTGGGCCAGGCGGCCTGGGCGACAGCGCTGCCGCTCCAGCCCAAGCCGGTGACGAGGGCTGCGAGGGCCAGCACGCTGGCGCGGCGGCCGGCTTGTTGAGGGGTGTTGGATGGGGTCATGCGTGTCTCCTGGTGTAGATGCGGGCAGCGACTTGCAGCGCCGGATGTGAGGGCCGTGTGGTGGAAGAGCCTGGGCTGCAACGTGGGCGTGACAAATCACCCCCGGTCCAGTTTACGGGGGCGTTGGGTCGAATCCGCTCGCCTGTGTGACAGCGCGGGCACAAAAAATCGCCCCCTTGCTGATAGCGAGCGCCCATGAAAAAGCCGCCCGAGGGCGGCTTGGATCGCGTACCGAAGCCGGTCCGGCAGGGTATGGTTTTTGGACGAGACTCGATCAGTCGGCGAATTGGCCAGCCGCCTCGATCACGGCTTTCAGCTTCGTGATCTCACCCGCCACAAAGGCTTTGTGACCAGCGGGCGTCACGCGGTTGTCGGTCGTCACCAGAGCGCCCAGCGCTTCCTGGCGTTTCACGAACTCCGGATCCTTCAGTGCGACTCGCAGGGCATCGTTGAGTTTCTTGGTCACGGCCGCCGGGGTGCCCTTGGGTGCGTACATGCCGTGCCAGATGGTCAGGTTGAAGCCCTTCAGGCCCATCTCCTGCAGCGACGGGTAGTCCTTCAGCAGCTTGTGGTTCGACAGTGGCTTGGCCGTGGTCACGGCGAAAGCCTTGACGCGGCCGCCTTCGATCTGGGCCGTGGTGTTGGTGGTCTGGTCACACATCACGTCGACCTGACCGCCGATCAGGTCGTTCATGGCAGGGCCGGTGCCGCGGTAGGCGATGGTGGTCATCGACTTGTCGAGCTTCACGGCCGACTGCCACATCAGGCCGCACAGGTGCGACGCGGATCCCAGACCCGCGTGGGCCAGATTGAGCTTGCCGCCGTTGGCGCGAATGTAGGCCTCGAAGTCGCGGTAGGTGTTGGCGGGCAGCTTGGGGGAGCCCAGCAGGGTCATGGGCACGTCGTTGATCATGCCCAGGTACTCGAAGTCTTCCAGCGCGTTGAACTGTAGCTTGCGGTACAGGCCTGCCGTGGCGGCCATGCCGATGTGCCAGACCAGCAGGGTGTGGCCGTCGGGTGCGGCACGCGCCACCTTGGTCGCACCGATGGTGCCACCGGCACCGGCGGCGTTCTCCACCACCACGCTGGCGCCGCCGAGGGGCTTGCGCAGGGCTTCAGCCAGATGACGGGCGACCAGGTCGGTGGGGCCACCGGCGGCAAAGGGTACGACCAGGGTGATGGGCTTGCTGGGAAAGTCTTGGGCGAAAGCGCCTGCCGAGACAGCGGCCGTCAAGGCCAGGGCAACGATCTTTTTCATGCGGAGGTTCCTGAATGGTTAATCAACCGCTTATATTAGCCCTTCAGGAATCGCGGGGAAACGCGGAAATTACCTAGTCGGGGAGGAGGGGAAACCCTGTGGTTGCCCACATGTGATTGCTCATTGGTAGCTGCGTGCGTCTTCAATGACCTTGCCGTCGTTCGGCAGGGTGCCCGGCCTGACGACCTGCACCGAGCCGCGCAGTTTGGTGACGTCGCGCATCACCGCTTCTATCTGTTCGCCCAGTCCATCCACCGCTTCGGCCGCTTCCACCTGCAGGCACATGCTGTCGTTGGCCATTTCGCCGCTGACCACCAGGCGCGCCTTGCCCACTTGTGGGAAGCGCCGCGCAATGTCGGCCACTTGTGACGGGTGCACAAACATGCCTTTGATCTTGGTGGTCTGGTCGGCGCGGCCCATCCAGCCTTTGATGCGCGGCGCGGTGCGACCGGTCGGGCAGCTGCCGGGCAAGATGGCGGACAAGTCGCCTGTGCCGAACCGGATCAGCGGGTACGCGGGGTTGAGCGTGGTCACCACCAGTTCGCCCACCTCGCCCTCGGGCACGGGGTCGCCCGTGCCAGGCCGCACAATTTCCACGATCACGCTTTCTTCGAGCACCAGGCCTTGGCGCGCGCCGGTCTCGTAAGCCACCAGGCCCAGGTCGGCCGTGGCGTAGGTCTGGTACACGTCCACACCGTGTTCTTTGAACCAGGCCGTCAGGCTGGGCGGGCAGGCTTCACCGCCCACCGATGCCTTGCTCAGACAGGCGATGTTGGCGCCGGCTTCTTTGGCCTTTTCGAGCAAGATGCGCAGAAAGCTGGGCGTGCCGGTGTAGCCGCTGGGCTTCAGATCCTGCAGGGCTTCGAGCTGCTGCTCGGTCTGGCCCGTGCCGGCCGGGAACACGGTGCAGCCCACCGCGTGTGCGCCCGCTTCCAGAATGAACGCGCCCGGTGTCATGTGGTAACTGAAGCTGTTGTGCACCAGTTCACCCGAGCGAAAACCCGCTGCATACAAAGCCCGTCCGGTGCGCCAGTAATCGGCCGTGTGGCCTTCGGGTTCGTAGATGGGGCCCGGCGACGCAAAAATGCGCGACATGCCGGGGCCGCGCACCAGCGCCGAAAAACCGCCAAAGGCGTCGCCACCGGCTGCGCGCAGGGCTTTTTGGCGCTCCAGCAACTCGCTCTTGCGCGTGACGGGCAGACGGGCCAAGGCCGCGCGGCTGTTCACTGCTGTGGCATCTACGCCTTGAAGGATCTCGGCCAGGGCCGCGCTGCTCGCCTGAGCGTGGGCGATCTGCGTCGGCAGCGCTGCCATCTGCGCGGCTTCACGCTCAGCAGGCGAACGGGTTTCCAGGGCGTCAAAAAAAACGGTCATATTCAAAACCACAAAAGGTGGGGGGAGACGTCTCAAACCAAGAACGCAGCGGAACCGGCTTTGCCGGGCCGCCAGCGTTGCCCCCTTGAGGGGGTGACGGCCGCAGGCGGCGCGGATGTGGGCCACAGGTCCTGCGGCGCGGGGGGATTCAAGCCAGCCAGCGCTTGCGCCGTTTGTAGCTTTTCACATCCTTGAACGACTTGCGCTCGCCGCCGCCCATGCCCAGGTAAAACTCTTTCACGTCTTCGTTGTTGCGCAGGTCGGACGCCAGGCCGTCCATCACGATCCGGCCGCTTTCCATGATGTAGCCATAGTCGGCGTACTTCAGCGCCATGTTGGTGTTTTGCTCGGCGATCAGGAAGGTCACTTTTTCTTTGGTGTTGAGGTCCTTCACGATCTCGAACACCTCTTCCACGATCTGCGGGGCCAGGCCCATGGAAGGCTCGTCGAGCAGCATCACGCTCGGGTTGGTCATGAGCGCGCGGCCAATCGCGCACATCTGCTGCTCACCGCCCGAGGTGTAGGCCGCCTGGCTGGTGCGCCGGGTTTTCAGGCGCGGGAAGTAGTTGTACACCTTCTCCAGGTTGCGCGCGATTTCGGCCTTGTCTTTGCGGGTGTAAGAACCCGTCATCAGGTTTTCCTCGATGGTCAGGTGGGCAAAGCAGTGCCGACCCTCCATCACCTGCACCACACCCCGGTTCACCAGGTCGGCCGGTGTGAGGTTTTCAATGCGTTCGCCGCGCAACTCGATGCTGCCCTTGGTGACCTCGCCCCGCTCGGCTTTGAGCAGGTTGGAAATGGCGCGCAGCGTGGTGGTTTTGCCTGCGCCGTTGCCGCCCAGCACCGCCGCGATTTTGCCCTCGGGCACGTTGAGCGAGACGCCCTTGAGCACCAGGATCACGTGGTTGTAGATGACCTCGATGCCATTGACGTTGAGTACGGATGTGGTGGGTTCCATGTGCTTTTTCCTTTGACCAATCGACAAGGCTGCGGAGCAGCCCTGTCGGCTGGCGGCCCGTGGGGGCCGCGCCCTGCCCGGGTGGGCAGGGCATGGGTCCGATCAGGACTGGCAGTCGGCCGGCGTGCGGCGCGTCAGCCTCTTCTCGGCGGCGTATTTGTCAGCAGAGGCTTTGACCAGCGGGCGAATGATTTGCTCATCAGCCTGCAGCCAGTCGGAAGCCCAGGTGAACTTGCTGCCGTCCCAGGTGTGCACACGGGTCCAGGCGGAGCCCATGTGGTCAGCACAAGACGTGGACACGGGGCGCATCACACCCTTGAAGCCCAGCGCATCCAGTTTGGCCTGGGTCAGGTTCAGGTTCTCGTAGCCCCAGCGGGCTTGTTCACCGGTCATGACCTTGCCTTTGCCAAACTTTTCCTGAGCCGCGCGCACCCCTTCGGTGGCCAACATGGCACCCACCACGCCGCGCATGTACAGCACCGAGCCCACCTCATCTTTAGGACCGGTGCCCTGGCCTTTGGCGTGGACCTTGTCCAGAATTTCCTTGACCACGGCAGAACCGAACTCGGCGCCATGCTGCATCATCACCGCGCTGTAACCTTTGGCGGCGGCACCCACGTCCTTCAGATCGGGTTCGGCGCCCGACCACCAGGTGCCAAACATTTTCTCGCGTGGGTAGCCCGTGGCCACGGCTTCCTTGATGGCGGTGGCGGTCATCACGCCCCAGGTCTGCATGATCACAAAGTCGGGGCGCTGCTGACGCACTTGCAGCCAGATGGCCTTTTGCTCCACACCCGGTGCCGGCACGGGCAGCAGTTGCAGCGTGAAGCCGTGCATGGCAGCGCGCTCCTGCACGATGGGCAGCAGTTCCTTGCCGAACGGACTGTCGTGGTAAACCACGGCGATCTTCTTGCCCTTCATGTTGGCCCAGCCGCCCTGTGTCTTGGCGATGTGCTGCAGCAGCGTGTCGCCAGCCACCCAGTAGTGACCGATCAAGGGGAAGTTCCACTTGAACACGCCGCCGTCAGCCGAGTCGCTGCGCCCATAGCCCGATGTGATCATGGGAATCTTGTCGGCAGGGATTTTTTCGGTCAGGGCAAACGTGATGCCGGTTGACAGTGGCTGGAACACGGTGGCGCCACCGTGCTTGCCCTTCAGCCGTTCGTAGCACTCCACGCCGCGGTCGGTGGCGTAGGCGGTTTCGCATTCTTCCACCAGCGTCTTCACGCCGTTGATGCCCCCTCGCTCGTTCACCAGCTTCATGTAATCGTTGTGGCCATTGGCCCAGGGGGCTGCGTTGGGGGCCACGGGCCCGGTGCGCCCGGACAGCACAGGGAAGAACTGCATCTTTTCCTGTGCCAGCGCAGCCGTGGGCAGCAGAGCGGACGAGATGCCCGCACAGACGATCGACGCGGACAGCGCCAGGTTACGTAGTTTCATCATAGTTGTCTCCTATAGGAAAAGCGAACACACAAACCAACACACAAGAAAATCAAAAGCCGCTCAGTTCAACGTGTCTGCGCAACTCCCGCATCGGGGAAATCCCCACCAGCGTGGGCTCAACGAAGCGGAAGCCTGCAGACCAGAGGAAGTCAATGCGGGAACGGCCACAACCGCAATTTCTGTTTGGCCACACTCCACAGCTTGGCCAGACCATGGGGCTCCACGATCAGGAACCAGACGATCAGCGCGCCAAAGACCATGAATTCGACGTGCGAGACCAGCGCGGTTGAAATTTCAACCCCGAAAATCGCCCCTGCAGCAGGCAGGAACTGATTCAGGAAAATGGGCAAGATGACGATGAAAGCCGCGCCAAAAAAGCTGCCCATGATGGAGCCCATGCCACCAATGATCACCATGAACAGCAGCTGAAACGAGCGGTCAATGGAGAAGGCGGCAGGTTCCCACGAACCCAGGTGCACAAATCCCCACAGGCCACCGGCCACGCCAATGATGAAAGAGCTGACCGCAAACGCGCTGAGCTTGGCGTACATCGGGCGAATACCGATCACCGCCGCCGCCACGTCCATGTCCCGAATGGCCATCCATTCGCGGCCAATGGCTGAACGAACCAGGTTTTTCGCCAGCAAGCCAAACACCACCAGGAAGGCCAGGCAGAACAGGTATTTCTCTACCGGGGTGTCAATGCGCCAGCCCAGCACGCTCAGGTTGGACACCGAAACCGAACCGGAGGTGCTGTTGTTGGTGAACCAGCTGATCCGGCTGAATGCCCAGTCACAGAAAAACTGCGCGGCCAGCGTGGCCACCGCCAGGTACAAGCCCTTCACCCGCAGGCTGGGAATGCCAAAGAACATACCCACCAGCGTCGCAAAGAAGCCACCCGCGAGCAGCGCCACGATCAGCGGCATGCCATCGATGCGGATGTAGGTGTTGTAGGCCATGTACGCGCCCACCGCCATGAAAGCACCCGAGCCCAGTGAAATCTGGCCGCAGTACCCCACCAAGATATTCACCCCCAGCGCAGCCAGCGCCAGGATCAGGAAAGGGATCAGGATGGCGCGGAACATGTATTCGTCCGCCAGCATCGGCACGCCGATGAAGGCAAACGCGATCAGTGCCAGCACGGCCCAGCGGTCTTGCGCAATGGGGAAGATCTGCTGATCGGCGCGGTAGGAGGTCTTGAACTGACCGTTTTCTCTGTAAAACATGTTCTTCTTCCTTACACGCGGTCAATGATTTTCTCGCCGAACAAGCCTTGTGGCCGGAACAGCAGGAACACGAGGGCCAGCACGTAGGCAAACCAGATTTCGATACCGCCACCCACATAAGGGCCCAGGTAAATTTCTGAGAGCTTTTCACCGACGCCGATGATCAGGCCGCCGATGATGGCGCCAGGAACCGACGTAAGGCCCCCCAAAATAATGACGGGCAGTGCGCGCAGGGCCACCGTGGTCAGCGAGAACTGAACGCCCAGTTTGGAGCCCCAGATCACACCGGCGACCAGGGCGGTGATGCCTGCAACAAACCAAACAATCACCCAGATGCGGTTGAGCGGGATGCCGATGGACTGCGCCGCCTGATGGTCGTCGGCCACGGCACGCAGCGCCCGGCCGGTGCCGGTCTTCTGGAAAAACAGCGACAGCACCACCACCAGCAAGGCCGCAATGCCGGCCGCGTACACATCCTCAAGGCTGATCAGGATGCCGCCTTCAAAGACGCTGCCCAGCAGGAAGACCGGCTCTTTCGGCATGCCCACGTCAATCTGGTAAATGGCGCTGCCAAAGATGGTCTGGCCCAGACCGTCCAGAAAGTAGGCGATGCCCAGTGTGGCCATCAGCAGCGTCACACCTTCCTGGTTCACCAGGTGGCGCAACACCAGGCGCTCAATCAGCCAGGCCAGCACAAACATGCACGCGCCTGCCAGCACAAACGCGATCAAGTTGCCGAGAAACTTGTTGTCAAGACCCAGCCACTGCGGAATCCATTCGGAGAATCGTGCCATGGCCAGCGCCGCGAACAGCACCATGGCGCCCTGTGCGAAGTTGAAGACGCCCGAGGCTTTGTAGATCAGCACAAAGCCCAGTGCGACCAGTGAATACAGCATGCCGGCCATGAGGCCGCCCAGCAGTGCTTCTAAAAAGAATGCCATCTTGTTGTCTCCGTGTTCAGTGGCTCGTGCCGAGGTACGCGCTGATGACTTCTTCGTTGCTGCGCACCTCTTCGGGGGTGCCGTCACCAATCTTCTTGCCGTAGTCGAGCACCACCACGCGGTCGGAAATGTCCATCACCACGCCCATGTCGTGTTCGATCAGCACGATGGTGGTGCCGAACTCGTCGTTCACGTCCAGGATGAAGCGGCTCATGTCCTGCTTTTCTTCCATGTTCATGCCGGCCATGGGCTCGTCCAGCAGGAGCACCTTGGGCTCCATGGCCAGGGCACGGCCCAGGTCCACCCGCTTTTGCAGGCCGTAGGGCAGTTGGCCCACAGGCGTCTTGCGAAAGGCCTGAATTTCCAGGAAGTCGATGATCTGCTCAACGTATTCGCGGTGTTCTTCTTCTTCGCGCTGCGCCGGGCCAATCCGCAGGGCCTGCAAAAACAGGTTGCTTTTGATGCGCAGGTTGCGCCCGGTCATGATGTTGTCGATCACGCTCATGCCCTTGAACAGCGCCAGGTTCTGGAACGTGCGGGCAATGCCCATCTCGGCCACCTGGCGGCTGTTCATGTGCTTGAAGGTCTGGCCGCGAAAGCTGATGCTGCCTTCTTGCGGCGTGTACACGCCGTTGATGCAGTTGAGCATGGAGCTTTTGCCGGCGCCATTGGGGCCGATGATGGCGCGCACCTCGTGTTCCTTCACGTTGAAGGAAATGTCGGTCAGCGCCTTCACGCCACCAAAGCGCAGGCTGATGTTTTGAACGTCCAGAATGACGTCGCCGATTTTTTTGGTCATGCAAAACTCCGTTCGCACTGAGCCTCTGTGCGTGCTCGCGAGATGTGGGTGGGGGTGCTCATGCTGCGGCTTTCACAGGGGCAAAGGTCTTGGCGTCGCCCACCTTCAGCGTGGCGCTCACGCTGCCGGTGCGGCCGTCTTCAAACTTCACCTGGGTTTCGATGTATTGCTCGGTCTTGCCGCCATACAGCGCGTCGATCAGCACCTTGTACTTGTCGGCAATGAAGCCGCGGCGAACCTTGTTGGTGCGGGTGAGTTCGCCGTCGTCGGCGTCCAGTTCTTTGTGCAGCACCAGAAAGCGGCTGATCTGGCTGCCCGCCAGCAGTTCGTCGCGGCTCAGGTCGGCGTTCACCTTTTCCATGCAGTCGCGAATCAGTTCGTACACCTCGGGCTTTTGCGCCAGGTCGGTGTAGCCGGCGTAAGGCAGGTTGCGCCGCTCGGCCCAGTTGCCCACGGCCTCCATGTCGATGTTGACCATGACGCAGACCTTCTCGCGCTGGTCGCCATAGGCCACGGCTTCCTTGATGTACGAGAAGAACTTGAGCTTGTTCTCGACATATTTCGGCGCAAACATGGCGTTGTCAAAAGCACCGCCCTTGATGCGGCCCACGTCTTTCACGCGGTCGATGATCTTCAGGTGGCCCGAAGCGTCGATGAAGCCGGCGTCGCTGGTGTGGTACCAACCGTCGGCGGTGAGCACCTCGGCCGTGGCGGCCGGATTTTTGTAGTATTCCTTCAGCAAGCCGGGCGACTTCACCAGAATCTCGCCGGTCTCGCTCAGCTTGATCTCCACCCCTTCGCAGGGCACGCCCACCGTGTCGGCGCGGGCTTCGTGGTCGGGCTGCAGGCAGACAAACACCGCCGTTTCGGTGGAGCCGTAAAGCTGTTTCAGGTTGATGCCGATGGAGCGGTAGAAGCTGAACAGGTCGGGGCCAATGGCCTCGCCGGCCGTGTAGGCCACCCGCACCCGGCTCATGCCCAGGTTGTTGCGCAGCGGACCATAAACAAAAATATTGCCCAGCGCGTACAGCACCGAATCAACCAGACCCACGGGTTTGCCGTCGAGCTTGTCGGGGCCCACGCGACGGGCCACGTCCATGAAGCTGTGGAACATCTTGCGCTTGAGGGCACCGGCGTCTTCCATGCGGATCATCACCGTGGTGAGCAAACCTTCAAACACCCGCGGTGGCGCGAAGTAATACGTGGGGCCGACCTCTTTCAGGTCGATGGTGACGGTGGCGCCCGACTCGGGGCAGTTCACCACATAGCCAGCCACCAGCCATTGCGCATAAGAAAAGATGTTCTGGCCAATCCAGGCCGGGGGCAGGTAAGCCAGCACCTCGTCTTTTTCGGTGAGCTTGTCAAAGCGCGTGCCCACCGCAGCGCGGTCGATCAGCGTGTTGTGCGTGTGCACCACGCCCTTGGGGTTGCCGGTGGTGCCGCTGGTGAAAAACATGGCCGCCACGTCGTCGGGCTGGGCCATGTCCACCTGTTCGCGAAACAGCTCGGGGTGGATCTTGGCGTAGGCCAAGCCGGCGGCCACCAGCTCTTCCAGGGCGCCCAGGCCGGGTTCGTCGTACTTTCGCAGGCCGCGCGGGTCGTCGTAGTAGACATGCGAAAGCTGAGGGCAGCGGTCGCGAATCTCCAGCATCTTGTCCACCTGCTCCTGGTCTTCCACCACCGCAAAGCGAATGTCGGCGTTGTTGATGGGGAACACGCATTCGGCGCCCACGGCATCCTGGTACAGCGGCACCGGAATGGCCCCAATGGACTGCGCGGCCAGCATGGTGGCGTACAGGCGGGGGCGGTTGGCACCGATCACCACCATGTGTTCGCCGCGCTGCAGGCCGGCCTGGTGCAGGCCGCAGGCAATGGCTTCCACCAGCTTGGCCATGGCAGCCCAACTGGTGGTCTGCCAGATGCCGTATTCCTTTTCGCGCATGGCTGGCGCATCGGGGCGGCGTTGCGCGTGGTCCAGCAACAGCCGGGGGAAAGTGTTCTGCATGGCAAGGTCTCCTGGAGTCCGGGGACCTGTCCAGAGCCCCTCTGGATCGATTCGGTCGCACCGCATTCAAATCTTTCTGCTGCGGATGTTAGGCTTGTGTTTGACGTTATGTTGTCAGTGCGACGACAATTGAGGGGTCTTCCTCCCTAGGACTTTCCCTAGTACTTTTTGATCGTCTCGGTCAGCCCCATGTCAACTTTTCTCTCTAATCGCCAAGGTGCTGTGCTGCGTGAGTGGGCCCGTGCGCCCACCGACGCCGAGTTGGCGCAGATCCCCTGGTTGCGCAGCCTGGCTCCGGCCGAACGTGAGCGTGCACTGGAAGTGCTGGCGGTCACCGAGGCTCTGCCGGGCGACTACATCATTCGCGTCGGGCGTTCCGCCACCTACTGGTTTGGTCTGGTGGACGGGCTGCTGAAAATGAACAATGACGAGTCGCAGGGCTTCGCCATCACCTTCACCGGCCTGGCGCCCGGCGGCTGGTTTGGCGAGGGCACCGTGCTCAAACGCGAGCCCTACCGCTACAACGTGCAGGCGCTGCGCAAGTGCCGTGTGGCCGGGGTGCCGGTGGAGACGTTTCACTGGTTGCTCGACCACTCCATCGGTTTCAACCGTTTCGTCATGCTGCAACTCAACGAGCGCTTGGGCCAGTTCATCGCCGCCCGCGAAATTGACCGCCTGAACAATCCCGACCTGCGCGTGGCCCGCAACCTCGCCGCCCTGTTTCACCCGCTGCTCTCGCCCAACGTGGACGGCATTTTGCGCATCACGCAGCAAGAGCTGGCTTATCTGGTGGGGCTGTCGCGCCAGCGCGTCAACGAAGCTTTGTCCACCCTGTCCGCCAAAGGCTGGATACGCGTGGAATACGGCGGCCTGCGCGTGCTCGACCTGGCCGCGCTGCGCTCGGGCGAACTGGAGCCCCGCTGAGCAGCGGCCAACCATGCAAATCCTTTTTTATTCACCCATTCATCTGGGATGATCCCCCCCATGACGACCGACAAACCCGCCCGCACCCTCAAGCTCAACCCGGGCACTGCCGCCAAGCCGCCCAGTGACCCCTATGCCCCGCGCCGCGCGCCCGTGCGCCCACCCGGCCCGGCCCGCGCCAAAAGCGTGTCGGCCTCGGCACCCAAGCCGCCCCGTGCTGCGCCCGATCGCGCCGCCGGCCCGCGCGGTGCGCCCCCGCCAGACCGGCGCGAGCGCCGCTGGGAAGGCAACCCGAACAGCCGCCCCGATGGCCGCGAGGCCCCCCGCCAAGACATGCGGCAAGACCAACGCCAACCGCCACGGCAAGACCCCCGCGGCCGTGCCGAGCAACCCAATGCCTATGGCCGCCCGCCAGCTGGCCCGCGCGGCGACGAGCGCGGCTGGAACGACCGCCCCGCCCCCCGCCAGGGCGACCGGCCCGGCCGCAGCGAGCCCTATGGCAACCCGCGCGACCCGCGCGACGCGCCCTACGGCGACCGCGCTGCGCGTGGCCCGTCCAACGCACCGCGTCCGGTGCAGCCGCACCGGCCCGACCTTGCCCGTGTGGGCAACGTGCGCGGTGAAATCCGCCTGAACAAACGCATGGCCGACCTGGGCCTGTGCTCGCGCCGCGAGGCCGACGAATGGATTGCCCGCGGCTGGGTGCTGGTCAACGGCGAACCCGCCGTCATGGGCATGCCCGTGGCGCCCGACGCCCAGGTCGACGTGCTGCCCCAGGCGCGCCACCAGCAGGCCGGGCAGGTCACCATCTTGTTGCACAAGCCCATGGGCTACGTGAGCGGCCAGCCCGAAGACGGCCACGAAGCCGCCGCCACCCTCATCGGCGCGCCCAGCCAGTGGCGCGGCGATGCCCGCCACCCGGCCGACAGCCGCCGTTTCGCCCCCGAACACACCCGCGGCCTTGCGCCCTGCGGCCGGCTCGACATCGATTCGGTGGGCCTGCTCGTGCTCACGCAAGACGGCCGCGTGGCCCGCACCCTCATCGGTGAGAGCAGCGGCATTGAAAAAGAATATTTGGTGCGCGTGCACTACGCGCCCAACGGCCCGAATGGTTCTGGCGTGGTCACGCAAAACGTGCAGGCCGCCTTTCCCGCCGACAAGCTGGCCCTGCTGCGCCACGGCCTGAGCCTGGACGACCAACCCCTCAAACCCGCGCAGGTGGACTGGATGAATCCTGAGCAACTGTGCTTCATCCTCACCGAAGGCAAAAAACGCCAGATCCGCCGCATGTGCGAACAGGTGGGCCTGCACGTGGTGGGCCTCAAGCGCATCCGCATTGGCAACGTGGTGCTGGGCAACCTGCCGGTGGGGCAATGGCGTTATCTGGGGGCGGGGGAGTCGTTTGCCTGACCCGGTGAGTGGGACGCTGCTTCGACATCAAACGAGGTACAGGGTGTGGCTGCCCATGGCGGCATTCTGACCCCAGGTACAAGTCACCATGACCACGCCCACCCCACCCAAGACCCCCAGGCGCGCCGTGCTGCGCCATGTGCGCCCGACGGATTTACGCAGCGCGGCCCAGCTGGCCTCGCAGGCCACGCAGGGTGTGATCAACATCACCGAGGGGGTGCACCAGTCGGTGCTGCGGCGGCTGGGGTTTTCGGCTGGGGCTTCAGCCGGGCAGGCCAGTGGCCTCACCGGGCAGATTTACCGGGGCATTCGCGGTGTGGCGCACATCGTGGGCCACGGGCTGGACGGCGCGTTGGCCCTGCTGCTGCCGCTGGTGGACGACCCGGCCACGCACCCCGACGCTTCGCCCGAGCGCGAGGCGGTGCTGGCTGCGCTCAACGGTGTGCTGGGCGACCGCCTGCAGAGCTTTGGCAACCCGCTGGCCCAGCGCATGGAGCTGCGCCAGGGCGGGCAGGTGTTGCCGCTGGCGCCTGCCGCGCTGAAGGCGCAGCTGACCCAGCCCAGCCCCCACCTGCTGTTGCTGGCGCACGGCCTGTGCATGAGCGACACGCAATGGCAGCGCAGCGGGCACGATCACGGCGCGTTTTGGGCGCAGGCGCTGGGCTGCACGCCGGTTTACCTGCGCTACAACAGCGGTTTGCACACCTCCACCAACGGCCATGAACTGGCCCGGCAACTGGAGCAGCTGGTGGCGGCCTGGCCGGTGCCGCTGCAGCGCATCACCCTTGTGGGCCACAGCATGGGTGGGCTGGTGGCGCGTTCGGCCGTGCAGTCTGCGCGCGCGGCGGGCCAGCGCTGGCCCGCGCTGTTGCGCGAACTGGTGTTTCTGGGCACGCCGCACCACGGCGCGCCGCTGGAGCGCGCGGGCCACGGGGTGGACCTGCTGCTGGCTTCTTCGCCCCACACGCTGCCGTTTGCCAAGCTGGGCAAGATTCGCAGCGCCGGCATCACCGACCTGCGCCACGGCCATGTGCTGGACGCCGACTGGCAGGGCCGCGACCGCTTTGCCTCGCCCGACGACCACCGCACACCGCTGCCATTGCCCGAGGGCGTGGCCTGCTTCGCCGTGGCCGCCACGCTGGCGTCCAGGCGCGGCCTGCTGGCTGACCGGCTGCTGGGCGACGGCCTGGTGCCGCTCAACAGCGCGCTGGGGCAGCACGACGAGCCTGCCCGCCGCCTGGTGTTTGCCCGCGAAAGCCAGTACCTGGCCTACCGCACCGGCCACCTGGACCTGCTGTCAAGCCCTGAGGTGGCGGCGCAGGTGCTGGCGTGGTTGCGTCCGGCGCCCGACGCCGGGGCTTGAAAAGCCCCGAACCGCCCATAATTCACGCCTTGCCTGATCGCTCCTGGAAGGAGCGCGCCCCTGTTTTTAGAACCTAACAAAGATCCATGAGCAAACAAACCCTGTCATTCCAGGCCGAAGTGTCGCAACTGCTGCACCTCGTCACCCATTCGCTGTATTCGAACCCCGACATTTTCTTGCGTGAGCTGGTTTCCAACGCGTCGGACGCCTGCGACAAGCTGCGTTTTGAAGGCCTGAACAACGCCGCGCTGTTTGAAGACGCGCCGAACCTGGACGTGCGCGTGGCGTTCGACAAGGACGCCAAGACCATCACCATCACCGACAACGGCATTGGCATGAGCCTGGCCGAGGCGGTGGAGCACCTGGGCACGATTGCCAAGAGCGGCACCAAAGATTTCATGAGCCACCTGAGCGGTGACCAGAAGCAGGACGCGCAGCTGATCGGCCAGTTTGGCGTGGGCTTTTATTCGGGCTTCATCGTGGCCGACCAGATCGTGGTGGAAAGCCGCCGCGCCGGCCTGCCGGCGGCCGAGGGTGTGCGCTGGAGCAGCGGCGGCACCGGTGACTTTGAGGTGGAAGCCATTGAGCGCGCCGCGCGCGGCACCAGCATCACGCTGCACCTGCGCGACGACAAGACCGATTACCTGAGCCACTGGAAGCTCAAACAGATCATTGGCAAATACTCGGACCACATCAGCCTGCCCATCTTGATGCAGAAGGAAGCGTGGGATGCCGAGAAGAGCGAGTATGTGAAGCAAGACGCGTGGGAGGCCGTGAACTCGGCCAACGCGCTGTGGGCGCGCAGCAAAAAAGACATTTCCGACGAGCAGTACGCCGAGTTTTACAAAAACCTCAGCTACGACCAGGACGCCCCGCTGGCCTGGAGCCACAACCGCGTGGAAGGCAGCACCGAATACACGCAGCTGCTCTACATTCCGGCCAAAGCGCCGGTGGACCTGTGGAACCGCGACCGCAAGGCCGGCATCAAGCTCTACGTCAAACGCGTCTTCATCATGGACGAGGCCGAGGCGCTGATGCCCTCGTACCTGCGCTGGGTCAAGGGCGTGGTGGATTCGGCGGATTTGCCGCTCAACGTGAGCCGCGAGCTGCTGCAGGAAAGCCGCGACGTGAAGGCGATCCGCGAAGGCAGCACCCGCCGTGTGCTGGCCATGCTGGAAGACCTGGCCAAAAAAGATGTGGCGCCCAAAGCCGAAGAGGGCGCTGACGGCGTGACCGACGTGGTGAGCGCTGAAGACCAAGCCGCCGCCGAAAAAGACGCCGGCAAGTACAGCGCGTTTTACGCCGAATTTGGCGCCGTGCTGAAAGAAGGCCTGGGCGAAGACTTTGCCAACCGCGAGAAGCTGGCCAAGCTGCTGCGCTTTGCCTCCACCACCAGCGACACCGTGAGCGTGAGCCTGGTCGACTACAAGGCCCGCATGAAAGAAGGCCAGCAGGCCATTTACTACATCACTGCCGACAACCTGGCTGCCGCCAAAAACAGCCCGCAGCTGGAGGTGTTCCGCAAAAAAGGCATTGAAGTGCTGCTGATGACGGACCGCGTGGACGAGTGGGCGCTGTCGCACCTGCACGATTTCGACGGCACCCCCCTGCAAAGCGTGGCCAAGGGCGCGGTGGACCTGGGCGACCTGCAGGACGAGGCCGAGAAAAAAGCCGCCGAAGAGGCCGCCGAAACCTTCAAGCCGATGCTGGAGCGCCTGAAGGCCAGCCTGAAAGACAAGGCCGAGGACGTGCGCGTGACCACCCGCCTGGTGGACTCACCGGCCTGCCTGGTGGTGCAAGACCACGGCATGAGCACCCAACTGGCCCGCATGCTCAAGCAAGCCGGCCAGCAGGCGCCCGAGGTGAAGCCGATTCTGGAGGTGAACGCCGACCACGCGCTGGTGAAAAAGCTGGAGAGCAGCGCGCACTTTGACGACCTGGCCCACATCCTGTTTGACCAGGCTTTGCTGGCCGAGGGCGGCTTGCCGGAAGACCCGGCCGCCTATGTCAAGCGGGTCAACGCCTTGCTGGTCTGACGCGGTTTGCCTGACGCATGGGTTTGACCCCTGTGGTTGGCCCAAAGGCTCGGTCTACTCAGGCCGAACCCCCGGTGCTGTGCGCAGAACCGGGGTTTGCTCTTTCAGGCGTTTCGTAACAGCCCGTGGGCCGGGGAACGCCCGGGCCCGTGGGCTGTCAAAATAGCGTTTGCCAGTGAACCCGGAGGCCCGCGCCATGAACACCCAACCCACCCTGTCTCTGTTTTTGAGCCGCACCAGCTCTGCGCTGCTGCTGGCTGGCGCTGCGCTGCTGAGTGGCTGCGCGTCGGTGGGCATCGGCATTCCCCTTGGCCCGTTTTCCATTGGTGTGGGGGTGGGTTCGGGCGGTGTGAACCTGGGTGTGGGCACCGGCGTGGGGCCGGTGGGTGTGGGCGTGGGTGTGAACCAGGACGGCCGGGTCAGCGCAGGCGCGGGCGTGGGGGTGAGCACCCCCATGGGCGACAGCAAAGCCCGCGTGGGTGTGGGCGTGGGCACCAGCACCACCATTTACGACCCCAACGACAAGAAGTAACGCCCACCCGCCGGGCACAAAAAAGCCCACCCGGGCAGCCGGGTGGGCTTTTTTGATTTCGCCTTTTGGTGTGCGCGAAACCCGCTCAGCTTCAGACCAGCGTGATCGTCACTTCAATGTTGCCGCGGGTGGCGTTGGAGTAGGGGCACACCTGGTGCGCGGTGTCCACCAGGTCCTGGGCCACTGCGCGGTCCATGCCGGGCAGGCTCACGGCCAGGCGGGCGGCGATGCCAAAGCCGGCCGGGATGGGGCCAATGTCCACTTCGGCGTCAATCGACGCATCGGCCGGCACGGCCACTTTTTTCAGGCCCGCCACGTGCTTGAGCGCGCCCATGAAGCAGGCCGAATAGCCGGCGGCAAACAGCTGCTCCGGGTTGGTGGCGGTGCCCGCGCCGCCCATCGCCTTGGGTGGTGTCAGTTTGATGTCGAGCAGGCCGTCGTCGCTGCGCGAGCTGCCTTCGCGGCCGCCGGTGGTGTGGGCGCGGGCGGTGTAAATCACTTGGTTGAGAGCGGTTGCCATGGGGGTTTCCTGGGGTTGAGTGCTTCTGGGAAGCGGGTTGTAAAACGGGGTGCTCAAGCGGTGAGCCGGTTGCGCAAGGTGTGAATCTGGTGGGTGAGCGCCAGGGCCTCGGCCACGTCGCACTGCGATGCCTGCAGCACGCAGCCGGGAATGCGCGCCGCGCGTTGTTTGAGCGCGCGCCCGGCCGCACTCAGGCGCACCAGCACGCGGCGTTCGTCCTGCGTGTCACGCAGCCGCGACACCAGGCCCGCCGTTTCCAGGCGCTTGAGCAGCGGGGTGAGCGTGCCGGAGTCCAGGTAAAGCCGTTCGCCCAGCTCGGACACCGTGAGCCCATCGCTTTCCCACAGCACCAGCAAGGCCAGGTACTGCGGGTAGGTGATGCCCAGCGCGTCGAGCAGCGGTTTGTAGAGCTTGGTCATGGCCAGCGAGGCCGAATACAGCGCAAAGCAGAGCTGGTTGTCCAGGCGCAGGGCCTGGTCGGACAGGGCGTTGCTGGGGGTGTTGCGTGTGGTCATGGCCTGTAATGTAGAGGGCAATTAAATTGCGTGCAATTCAATTGCGAATAACCACAGGTCGTGCAAGGCTTCATGGACGCCTTGCGCGGGGTAGGCCTAAACCATCAGCGGCTCGTTTTGCATTTCCTCGATCTGCTCCACCAGCATGTCCACCTGGCCCTGCCAGTAGTCGCGGCTGCCAAACCAGGGGAAGTTGATGGGAAAGGCCGGGTCGTCCCAGCGCCGGGCCAGCCAGGCGCTGTAGTGAATCAGACGCAGCGTGCGCAAGGGTTCGATCAGGGCCAGCTCGCGCCGGTCGAAAGGGCGGAACTGCTCGTAGCCCTCCACCAGCGCGCTGAGCTGCTGGGTTTGCTGGCGGCGGTCGCCGCTGAGCAGCATCCACAGGTCTTGCACGGCAGGGCCGGTGCGGGCGTCGTCCAGGTCCACAAAATGGGGGCCTGCACCCGGCAGGTCGGCCGGCGTCCACAAAATGTTGCCGGGGTGGCAGTCGCCGTGCAGGCGCAGGCGCTGGATGCCACCCTCGCCGCCTGGCACATGGGCGCGCAGCACCGGGTGTGCCTCAATCAGCGCCAGTGCCTCTTGCAGGGCCGCAGCCCAGGCGGTTTGCACCTCGGGCGCCACCATGTGGTGCGTGAGCAGCCAGTCGCGCGGCTCGTGCGCGAAACTGGCCACGTCCAGCGCCGGGCGGGCCTTGAACGGCCGGGCCGCGCCCACCGTGTGGAGGCGCGCCAGAAACCGGCCAATCCATTCCAGCACCTCAAAGTCGTCCAGCTCGGGGCGGCGCCCGCCGCGGCGCGGGCTCACCGCAAACGCGAAGCCGCCAAAGTGGTGCAGCGTGGCGCCGTGCACCACCAGCGGCGGCACCGCGGGTATTTCGGCCGCCACCAACTCGGTGGCAAAGGCGTGCTCTTCGGCAATCTGCGCGTCGCTCCAGCGCCCGGGCCGGTAAAACTTGGCCACCACCTGGTCGCAGCCGTCAAACGGGGTTTCCAGATGGATCTGGTACACCCGATTTTCAAAGCTGTTGAGCGCGCTCAGGCGCCCGTCGCCCCACAGGCCGATGCTGGCCAGGGCGTCCTGCACCACGTCGGGTGTGAGGGCTGTGTACGGGTGCAGGTGGGCAGAGGTCATGCGGCATTGTCGCCGGACGCGAGGTGCAGATTCAGGGGCCTCGCCTATGATCGGCGCATGTCGAAAGCCGCCGAGAAAAAACGCCCGCCACCCACCCTGCACGAACAACTGCCCGAACTGCGCCCCGGCCAGTCGGTTGAGCTGCTCAAAGAGCTGCACATCCTTACCCGCGAGGGCAAGCTCAACCAGGACACGCGGCGCAAGCTCAAGCAGGTTTACCACCTGGTTCAGTTCATTGAGCCGCTGCTGGCCGAGGTGTTGACGGCCCGGGGCGACGTGACGCTGGCCGATCACGGCGCGGGCAAGTCCTACCTGGGCTTCATCTTGTACGACCTGTTTTTCAAAGACAAGGCGGTGGGCCACGTGCATGGCGTCGAGTCGCGCGCCGAGCTGGTGGACAAGTCGCGCGCACTGGCGCAGCGGCTGGGCTTTGCGCGCATGGCCTTTCTGGCTACCACGGTGCAGCAGGCGCTGACCCACCCCGAACTGCCCGCCACCATCGACGTGGTGACCGCGCTGCACGCCTGTGACACCGCCACCGACGACGCCATTGCCTTTGGCCTGGCCAAGCAGGCGCAGTGCATGGTGCTGGTGCCGTGTTGCCAGGCCGAGGTGGCCGGCGTGATGCGCCAACACAAGGCGCTGAGCCTGTCGCGCACGCCGCTGGCCGAGCTGTGGCGCCACCCGCTGCACACGCGCGAATTTGGCAGCCAGATCACCAATGTGTTGCGCTGCCTGCAACTGGAGGCCCATGGCTACAGCGTCACGGTGACCGAGTTGGTGGGTTGGGAGCATTCGATGAAAAACGAGCTGATCCTGGCCCGTAGAATGACCGACGACCGGGGTGGCGCACGCGCCCGGTCCCGTGAGCGCCTGTTGCAGGTGCTCGAAACCCTGAATTTGCAAGAACTCACGCAGCGTTTCGCGGTCTGACTCCCTCAGCCGCGCAGCGCAGTCAGGCTCGCTGTGGTCTGGCGCTTTTCGTGGCGGCACCGCTGTGCCGCCGTTGCCCGGTGTTCAAGTCAGCGCATCGCTGATGCCGGTTGGCCTGGTGGCTTTGCCTGCGGCGCGTCCGCAATGCGAAGCCTGTGCATCCAGGCACCCACCCAGGAGAACCTGCCCATGGTGACCGACTTCTCTTTCCTCATGCAGACCATGGCCTGGCCGCTGGTGCTGCTGCTGGCCTGGTTTCTGGCCGAGCGCTTCTACGAGCTGTGGCGCATACCGCGCGTCTCCAGCTACGTGGCGGTGGGCTTGCTGGGTGGCCTGCTGAACCTGCCCGGTCTCACCGGTGACGTGCCCGGCCTGCCTTTTCTGGCCAACGTGGCACTGTCGCTGGTGCTGTTCGAGCTGGGCTACCGCATCAACCTGCGCTGGTTTCGCCACAACCCGTGGGTGTTGTTGCTCGGGGTGGTCGAATCCTCCGTCACCTTTGGCCTGATCTACGCCGTGACCGGCTGGTTTGACTTGGCGGTGGACGTGCGCCTGATCATCGCGGCGCTGTGCATATCGGCCTCGCCGGCCGGCATTGTGAGGGTGGCCAACGAGCTGCGCAGCGCCGGCCAGGTCACCGAGCGCGTGTTGCACCTGTGTGCCATCAACTGCCTCATGTCGGTGCTGGCGCTCAAGCTGGTGGTCGGCTACTGGTACCTCAGCACCTCGGGTGACCTGGTGCTGGCGGCCTTTGGCAGCATCCACGTGCTGGCCACATCGGTGGCGGTGGGTGCCTTGCTGGGGGTGGCGGTGCCCTGGCTGCTGCGCCAGCGCGGCTCGCACGAGCGCAGTGTCACCGTGGTGTTTGCCCTGGCGGTGCTGCTGCTGACCACCATGTCGTATGGCTTGAAACTGTCGCCCTTGCTGGCGGCGCTCACCTTCGGCATCGTGGCACGGGAGCGCCGCGTGCACCTGACCAACGCGCAGCGCGACTTTGGCACCGCCGGGGACCTGCTCTCGGTGTTTTTGTTTGTCTACATCGCCTCGCTGCTGAACTGGGCCGATGTGGGCACCGGTGCGCTGCTCGGTGCGCTGCTCATTGCGGTGCGCGCTGTGTCCAAGGTGGGTTGCAGCCTGGCGGCGGCGCGGTTGTCGGGCATTACCGAGCGCAAAGGCTTGCTGACCGGTCTGGCACTCACACCCATGTCGGCGTTTGCCATTTTGTTGCTGGAACAAAGCCGTATTTACGGCTTCGCCCCGGCGGTGCAGGTGCTCTCGGCCATGGCCGGCATGATGCTGGTGCAAGAGCTGCTGGGCCCGCTGGTGACCCAGCGCGCCCTGATGGCGGCCCAAGAGACCCATGTGACAAAGGAGGGCTGAGCCATGCCACTGGAAACATTCAAAGCCTCGAAATCGCTCACCATGGGCGTTGAGCTGGAACTGCAGCTCGTCAACACCTACGACATGGACCTGTCCAGCAGCGCCAACGACCTGCTGGAGTTGTTGCGGCGCAAGCCCTTCCCCGGCGTGGTCACGCCCGAGATGACGCAGAGCATGATCGAAATTGCCACCGACATCCAGACCGAACACGGCCCGCTGCTGGGCCAGCTGCGCGAGATTCGCGACACGCTGGTGAAGGCCGGCGACCGGCTCAACATTGAACTTGCGGGCGGCGGCACACACCCGTTTCAGCGCTGGTTTGAGCAGCGTATTTTCTCCAAGCCGCGGTTTCAAGAGCTGTCGGGCCTGTACGGTTATCTGGCCAAGCAGTTCACCGTGTTTGGCCAGCACGTGCACATTGGCTGCGCCAGTCCCGACGAAGCCTTGTTTTTGCTCCATTCGCTCAACCGCTACGTGCCGCACTTCATTGCGCTGTCGGCCTCCTCGCCCTTTTCGCAGGGCGTGGACACGCTGTTTGACTCGGCCCGCCTGAACTCGGTGTTTGCCTTCCCCTTGAGCGGTCGCGCGCCCTTCATGCTCAGCTGGGAAGCGTTTGCGAAGGTGTACTTCACCAAAATGGAGTCCACCGGCGTGGTGAAGTCCATGAAAGACTTTTACTGGGACATCCGGCCCAAGCCGGAGTACGGCACCATTGAGCTGCGCGTGTGCGACACGCCGCTGACTGTGGAGCGCGCCGCTGGTCTTGCCTGTTACCTGCAGGCGCTGTGCCGCCATTTGCTGGAACGCAGCGAACCACCGCCCGAAGAAGACGACTACCTCGTCTACACCTACAACCGCTTCCAGGCCTGCCGCTTCGGCCTCGACGGCATGATGGTCAACCCCAAGACGCGGGAGCAGATCAGCATCCGGGAAGACATTCTGTCCACCCTGCGCCAATTGAGCCCCCACGCGGACGCCTTGAACTCGCAGGCAGCGCTGGACGAGATAGAGCGCACCGCCGCGCGCGAGGGCAACCACGCCAGCTACCTGCGCAAGCAGTTTGCAAAGGGTGGCAGCGTGGAAGGGGTGGTGCGCGCCAGCGTGGAGGCCTTGCGCAGCGGGCCGGTTTGAGCACGCGCCGCGTTGTCTGCCCCAGGCGCGGCGTGACTTCAGCGAGCGAACCGCTTTCGCGTCAGCGCCAGGGCCAGCCAGAAGGCGGCTCCTGTGTAAAAGATGAGCACCCCGGCATGCAGCCACGGCTTGTCTGGCCATTGGTCCATGAACAAAGGGCGCACCAGCTCCACCGCATTCGTCAGCGGCAGCCAGTCTGAAATGGCCCGCACCACACCCGGCAGTTGCTCTCGCGGAAAGAACACCCCCGATAGAAACATCATGGGCGTGAGGAACAGCGTGAAGTAGTAGGTGAAAAAGTCGTAGCCCTTGGCCAGGGCGTTGAACACCAGCGCAATGCACGAAAACGTGACGCCCACGCCCAGCAGCACCGCCCAGGCCAGCAGCAACTTGGGTGAATGGCTGATGCCCAGCGCCAGCATCACGACCATGATGGCCGTGACCGAAAACAGCGCCTTGAAACCGGCCCACAGCATCTCTGCCAACACCACGTCGTCCAGGCTCACCGGCGCGTTCATGATGCCGTCCCAGGTTTTCTGCACGTGCATGCGTGAAAACGCCGAATACAGCGCTTCAAAGCTCGCCGCGTTCATGGCGCTCATGCAAATGCTGCCACTGGCCAGGAACAAGATGTAAGGCACCGCCACTGCGCCTTGCGGCGTGTTGACGGTGACTTGCCCCACCAGCGCGCCCATGCCGTAGCCAAACGCCACCAGCCACATCAGCGGCTCGGCGATGTTGCCCACCAGGCTGGGCACGGCCAGCTTTTTCCACACCAGCCAATTGCGCAGAAACACCGGCCACCAGCGTGCCGAGAGGCGCGGTCGCGCCCAATGAGACAAGGGTGCAGGCACCGCAGGGGTTTCCATGTCAACCTTCCTCCCGGATCTGTCGGCCGGTCAATTTCAAAAACAGGTCTTCCAGGTTGGCCGGCCGGTGCAGGGTGCGCAGTTGGGGCTGATCGCTCAGCGCGCCCAGCAGCGGGCGGGCCTGTGCGGTGTAGAAAAACACGGTTTCGCCGCTCACCTCCACGCGCGCGGCCAGGGCGCGCACGCTGGCGTGCGCCTCGTCCCGGGCCAGCGCCAGCGCGCCGTGGCCATACACCTCCACCACGTCGGGCTCCAGGTGCTGTGCAATCAGCTCGCGCGGGCGCCCCTCGGCAATCTTGCGGCCGTGGTCCAGCACCAGCAGGCGCGAACACAGTCGTTCGGCCTCGTCCATGAAGTGCGTGGTCAGCAAAATGCTCTTGCCCTGTTGCAGCAGCAACTGCAGGCGCTCCCACATCAGGTGGCGCGCCTGCGGGTCCAGTCCGGTGGTGGGCTCGTCCAGCATCAGCAGTTTGGGGTCGTTCACCAGCGCCCGCGCCAGGCTCAGCCGGCGCTTCATGCCGCCGGAGAGTTCGCCGGGCTTGGCATCGGCCTTGTGTGAGAGCGCGGCAAATTCGAGCAGCTGCGGGATGCGCGGGCGAATCTGTGCGGCGCTCATGCCGAAGTAGCGGCCATACACCAGCAGGTTTTCAGCGCACGAAAAGTCCGGGTCCAGCGTGTCCATCTGGCTCACCACGCCCAGTTGCGCCTTGATGGCCAGCGCATCGCGCGGCATGTCCAGCCCAAAGGCCGTGATCTGCCCGGCATCGGGCGCCGTCAGCCCCAGACACATGCGGATCGTGGTGGTCTTGCCCGCGCCATTGGGCCCGATCACACCCAGACACTCTCCCGGGGCGATGCTGAACGACAAATCGTCCACCACCGTGGCATCGCCGTAGCGCTTGACGAGGTGCTGGCAGGTGAATAGAGGGGCTGTCACGGGGATCTGGGTGCGGTTGTGGGGTGGGCCGATTATGGCCAGAGGCATTGCAACTAGAATCGGTTCGCCCGCCTGGGCTGAAACAATCAGAGAGGAAAAAAATATGTTGAAACGTTTGTGTCTGGCCTTCACGGTGAGCACGGGCTTGCTTCTGGCCGCTTGCGGTGGTGGCGGTGGTGACGCGCCTGCCGTGACCGCTGTTCCGTTGTCGATCACGAATTACGACGACACAGCCATGGTGGTGGCTGCCAGCGTCGCGGGCAGTGTATCGGTGTACGAGAATTTTGTAGGTTCCTCCGCTGGTGCCGCTGAAAACGAGCCCACTTCGTCCTACAGCGCGCTGGGTTCGGGCAAGGTCGACGCGATTGCCCGTTTCGCGCTGGATCGGGTGTTGTCGGGTCAAACGAGCAAGCTCAAGTCGGCGGCCGTGGAGACCGGTTCAGATGCCTGTCCCTATGGCGGCACGTTGTCGTTCAGTTTCAACGACGCAGACAACAACAGGGTGGAATCGGCGGGCGACTCGTTGACGTTGGATGCCAGCAATTGTGTCGTGGAGTCCGGGCAGCCGCCGGTCAATGGTCGTCTGAAGATCACCATCAACTCGCTCAATATCGATGCCAATGGATCCCTTGTCAGCGCCTCTCTGACCCTGGCGTTCACCAACTTCAGCAGCGATGGATTCGTGCTGAATGGATCTGTCACGGTGTCTGCCAGCCCCACCACTTTGACGCTTGCGTACAGCAATTTTTCGGGCAGCTACAAGGGCGACAACCTGACGTACAACTTCTCCGTGGTCCAGCAAGTGAACGTGTACCCGAACACCCTCGCGGTCAATGGAAGCATCGTGATCAATGGCAGTTCCTACGAGTTGTCGACCCCAGTGGTCATCCGACTGGGCAACGTATCGCCGGAAGCCGGTGTCTTGCGCATTGCCGACAGGTCCGGTAACCGCGTCGATGTGGTGATGTCCAACTCGGGTTTTGTGTCCAACCTGTACCTGTCTGGGGATGAGGTGGTGGATGACAGCACCCCGCACCTTTGGTCGGAGCTGTAAATCCCAGCCCAAAAAAACCGCCTCAGGGCGGTTTTTTTTGGACAGATCACCGGCAGCGAAAGTGCCTGAACCTCCTGGGGATAATCATGGGTATCTTCTGACTCCATCATCCCTCCATGCCGTTCTCCGTTTTCCTCCAATACCTCCTGCCCAAGCGCGCGCTGACCGAGTTTGCCGGTCGGTGCGCCAATTCGCGGGCTTCGTGGTGGGTGCGCCATGTCATTCCCTGGTTCATTCGGCGCTACGGCGTCAACATGGCCGAGGCCGCCAATCCGGACCCGCGCAGCTACGCCACGTTCAACGAATTTTTCACCCGCTCGCTCAAGCCTGGTGTGCGCCCCCTGGCGCGTGCCGACTTTGTGTGTCCGGTGGATGGCGCGATCAGCCAGTACGGTCCGATTCAGCGCGACCAGATCTTTCAGGCCAAGGGCCACCACTACAGCACGCGGGCGCTGGTGGGTGGTGATGCCGAACTGGCGGCGCAGTTTGACGACGGGGCGTTTGCCACCATTTACCTGAGCCCCAAGGACTACCACCGCATCCACATGCCGGCCGCCGCGCGTCTGCGCCGCATGATTCATGTGCCCGGCGACCTGTTCTCGGTGAACCCGGCCACGGCGCAAGGCGTACCGGGCTTGTTTGCTCGCAACGAGCGCGTGGTGTGCGTGTTTGATGCGCCCCACGGTGGCCGTGGCGGCCAGGACACCCGACCGTTCGTGCTGGTGCTGGTGGGCGCCACCATCGTGGGCAGCATGGCCACGGCATGGCATGGCGTGGTGAACCCGCCCCGCCCTGGCAAGGTGCGCGAATGGACCTACGACGAGCCGGCGCTGCAGTTGCAACGCGGTGAAGAAATGGGTACCTTTTTGCTGGGTTCCACGGTGGTCATGCTCTGGCCCAAAAACACCATCGACTTCAACCCGCAGTGGGCCGCAGGGCAGGGCGTGCGCATGGGCGAGGCCATGGGCCAGGCGCTTTCTGCCACGCGACCCCACTGACATTTTTAATTGCAAGGCATCACCATGACCACCCTCGGTACCCCTCTGTCTCCCTCGGCCACCCGGGTCATGTTGCTGGGCTCCGGCGAACTGGGCAAGGAAGTGTTGATTGCCCTGCAGCGCCTGGGTGTGGAGACCATCGCGGTAGACCGCTACGACAACGCGCCGGGCCAGCAGGTGGCCCACCATGCGCGCACCATCACCATGAGCGACCCGGCGCAACTGCAAGCCTTGGTTGAGGCTGAGCGCCCGCACCTGGTGGTGCCCGAAATTGAAGCGATTGCCACGCCGGTGCTGCAAGCGCTGGAAGCGGCTGGCGTGGTGCGCGTGGTGCCCACGGCGCGAGCGGCGCGCCTGACGATGGACCGTGAGGGTATTCGCCGACTGGCCGCTGAAACGCTGGGTTTGCCCACCAGCCCGTACCAGTTTTGCGATTCGCTGGCCGAACTGCAAGCCGCCATTGACGCGGGCATTGGCTACCCCTGCATCGTCAAGCCGGTCATGAGCAGCAGCGGCAAAGGCCAGAGCAAGATCGACGGCCCGGCCGATGTGCAAACCGCCTGGGACTACGCCATGGCCGGCGGCCGGGTGGGGCCGGGCCGCATCATCGTGGAAGGCTTCATTGACTTCGACTACGAAATCACCCAGCTGACCGTGCGGGCCATGGGGGCCGACGGGCAGATTGAAACGCATTTTTGCGACCCCATTGGCCATGTGCAGGTGAGCGGTGACTACGTGGAAAGCTGGCAGCCGCACCCCATGACACCGGCCGCGCTGGCCGAGTCGCGCCGCATTGCCAAGGCGGTGACGGACGATCTGGGCATGGGGCACGATGGCCAGCCATCGGGCCTGGGCCTGTATGGCGTGGAGCTGTTTGTGAAGGGCGACCAGGTGTGGTTCAGCGAAGTGAGTCCGCGCCCGCACGACACCGGCATGGTGACCATGATCACCCAGTGGCAAAACGAATTTGAGTTGCATGCCCGCGCCATTTTGGGTTTGCCGGTGAGCACCACGCTCAAGAGCCCGGGCGCCAGCGCGGTCATCTACGGCGGTGTGGACGCGCACGGCATCGTGTTTGACGGCGTGGACGACGCCTTGCGCGTGCCCAACAGCGAGGTGCGCCTGTTTGGCAAACCCGAGAGCTTTACCAAGCGCCGCATGGGGGTGGCGCTGGTGCATGACGCCGATGTGGACGTGGCGCGCACGCAGGCCAAGCTGGCCGCCAGCAAGGTCAAGCCGCGCAAAGCCTGACGCGGCTCAGGCTTTGCGCCCCGCCGCCTGGTGGATGGCCGCCCGCACCCGCGGGTAGGTGCCGCAGCGGCAGATGATGCCGCTCATGGCTTCATCAATCTGCTCGTCGGTGGGTTGCGGGTGGACGGTGAGCAGGGCGTGGGCTTGCATGATCTGGCCGCTTTGACAGTAGCCGCACTGCACCACGTCCAGCGCGGTCCAGGCCGCGCGCAGCGCGTCGGCCACCGGGCCTTGCAGCCCTTCAATGGTGGTGACCGACTTGCCCGCCGCGCTGCCCAGTGGCGTCACGCACGAGCGGGTGGGCACGCCGTCCAGGTGCACGGTGCAGGCGCCACACAGCGCCATGCCGCAGCCAAATTTGGTGCCCGTGAGCTGCAGCTCGGCGCGCAGCACCCACAGCAAAGGCGCATCGGGTTCGACATCCACCTGGGTGGGCTGGCCGTTGAGTTGAATCGGGGTCATGGTGGGATTTTGGTGGGCGGGGACGTGTTCAGGCCAGCCGCAGGGGCAGGCTGCGCAGGCGCTGGCCGGTGAGCGCAAACAGGGCGTTGGCCACGGCGGGCGCAATGGGCGGCAGGCCTGGCTCGCCCACGCCCTCGGGTGGTTCGGTGCTGGGCATCACGGCGCATTCCACCGCAGGGCATTCGTTCATGCGCAGTGCGGCCTGGTCGTGGAAATTGCTGGCCTGCACCTGCCCGTTGACGATGTCAATCTGGCCATAGAGCGCGGCCGATAGGCCGAACACAATGCCGCTTTCCAGCTGTTGCACGATCAGCTGCGGGTTCACCGGCGTGCCGCAGTCGATGGTGCACCACACCCGGTGCACCTGGATGCTGTTGTCGGCCCGCACGGAAACCTCGGCCACCTGCGCCACCACCGAGCCAAACGACTCGTGCAGCGCCACGCCGCGTGCGCGCCCTGGCGCGGCAGGCTGGCCCCAGCTGCTCATGCTGGCCACCTTCTGCAGCACCGCCAGGTGGCGCGGGTGCCGCTGCAGCAGGCTGGCGCGAAAGGCCACCGGGTCGGCTTGTGCGGCGTGCGCCACTTCGTCCAGAAAGCATTCTTTGAAAAACGCCTGGTGAGAGTGCCCCACGGCACGCCAGAAGCCCACTTGCAGCGGCAAGTCCACCGCTTCATGGGCAATGCGCGCGGCGGGCCATTCGTAGGGCTGGTCAAAGGCGCCTTCGGCGCTGGTTTTGTCGGGCCCGCCGCTGGGCAGGCCAAAGTTGCGCTTGAGCACCTGCGGCATGATGGCCTGGCCCGCCGAGGTGTTTTTCCAGGCCAGCAGCCCGCCCTGCGCGCTCAGCCCGGCGGTGAAGCGTGACACGCAGGCCGGGCGGTAAAAGTCGTGTTGCATGTCTTGTTCACGCGACCACACGGTTTGCACCGGCGAGCCTTCGGCGGCGCGGGCGATGGCCGCCGCCTGGGCAATGAAGTCCACCTCCAGCCGGCGGCCAAAGCCGCCGCCGAGCAGCATCACGTTCACCGTCACGGCTTCGGGTTTCAGGCCCAGCACGCCCGCCACCGCGTTGCGGGCCATGCTGGGCACTTGCGTGGGTACCCACACGGTGGCCTGGCCGTCTTTCAGCAGCACGGTGCAGTTCATGGGCTCCATGGTGGCGTGCGCCAGGTAAGGGGCACGGTACTCGGCGCTCACGGTGCGGGCCGCGCCTCGCAGCGCCGCATCCGCGTCACCGGTGCTGTAGTAGCTGAATCCTTTGGCACCGTCTTCCAGGGTCTGGGCCAGCTGGGTCATCACGGCGTCGCTGTTGAACGTGGCCAGCGCGCCGTGGTCCCAGGTCACGCTCACCGCGCCCAATGCGCGCTGCGCTTGCCAGGGACGGCCCGCGATCACCGCCACACCGCCGGTGCCACCGTGCAGCGGCTCCACGGCCAGCACATGGCGCACGCCCGGCGCAGTGGTGGCCTGGGTGGCGTCGAACCGGGCCACGCGTCCGCCCAGCGTGGGGCACATGGTGACCGATGCATACAGCAGGTCGGGCGGCAGCACGTCCATGCCAAACTGACCGCTGCCCGTGATCTTGGCCTGGCTGTCCAGCCGGTGCATGGGCTGGCCAATGAGCTTGAATTCGGCCGGCGTCTTGAGCCGGATGCTGGACGGCACGCCGACCAGCGCCGCTGCCGCCACCAGTGAGCCGTAGCCCGCCATTTGCCCGCTGGGGCCCAGCACCTGGCCGCGCTCGGTGCGGCAGTCGGCCAGCGCCACGCCCCACTGTTGCGCCGCCGCCGCCAGCAGCATCTGGCGCGCCGCCGCACCGGCCTCGCGCATGGGCAGCCACAGGTCTTTCACGCTGGACGAGCCGCCCGTCATCATCACGCCCACATGGCCCATGGCCTTGGCCGTGAGGTGGCTGGCCACGCGGCGCACCAAACCCTGGCTGTCGGGGTGAAACGGCAGGCCGTCCACCACCACGCTGATGTTGTTGTAAATCTTGTCGATGGGCGCCATTTCGGTGGTGACGCGACCCCAGTCGGCGTCCAGTTCGTCGGCCAGCAGCATGGACAGCGAGGTCAGCACGCCCTGGCCCATTTCGCTCTTGCTCATGATGACGGTGACCGCGCCGTCGGCGCCGATCTTGACCCAGCCATTGAAGGCCGCCTGGCCGGGTTCCACCGGCAGTGGGTCGTCGGTCAGCAGCCGCTGGCGCGGCGGCAGTACCGACCAGCCCAGCACCAGTGCGCCAGCGGCTGCCACGGTGCCGAGGATGAAACGTCTGCGGGTGGTGGTCATGGGGTTTCTAAAGAAGGGATCTGTCGATGGTGATTCTGGCTGGGTTGGGGCGTCTGCACCGCTCATTCATGGCGCAGCGCGTCAATGGGGTCCAGCCGCGCCGCGCGGCGCGCCGGGAAATAGCCAAACAGCACGCCAATGCCGGCGGAAAACACGAACGACAGCAGGTTGACACCGGGGTTGAACACGTAGGGCACGTTCATCACCGCCGACAGGCCAATGGACGCTGCCGTGGCCAGCACAATGCCGATGATGCCACCCAGCGCAGCCAGCACCACCGCTTCAATGAGGAACTGCAGCAGCACCTCGCGCTCCAGCGCACCAATGGCCAGGCGCAGGCCGATCTCCCGCGTGCGCTCGGTCACGCTCACCAGCATGATGTTCATGATGCCGATGCCGCCCACCAGCAGGCTCACCGCAGCCACGGCGCCCAGCAGCGTGGTCAGCACCTTGGTGGTGCCCGAGAGCGTTTCGGCCAGCTGCTTGGTGTCCAGCACGTTGAAGTTGTCTTCGTCGGTTTCGGCCAGTTTGCGGCGCTCGCGCAGCAGCTGGGTCAGGCCGGTCTTGACGCGGTCGGCGTCGCTGCCGTCGGCCATGGACACCAGCAGCGTGTTGACCCGCGTGTTGCCGGTGATGCGCCGCTGCAGCGTGTTGATGGGCATGAGTACCGTGTCGTCCTGGTCGTTGCCAAAAGCGCCCTGGCCCTTGGACGCCAGGATGCCGACGATTTCGCACGACATCTGCCTCACCCGCAACTGGTCACCCAGCGCGGCCTGGCCGGCAAACAGTTCGCGCCGCACGGTTTCGCCGATCAGGCACACCGCCGCACCGGCGCGCAATTCGTCGTTGGTGAACTCACGGCCCTCGGCCAGCTTCCAGTTGCCGGTGACGAGCCATTCGTTGGTGCTGCCGATGATGCTGCTGGTCCAGTTGCGCCCGTTGGCCACCACGGTGGAGCCGGTGCGCGCTTCCGGCGCGACGGCGATGATGCCGCCGATTTGCGAGGCAATGGCGTCAGCGTCGCTTTCCTTGAAGGCCGTGGCACCGCCACCGCCGCCAGGGCCCATGCGCTGCCCGGGGCGCACCTGCAGCAGGTTGGTCCCCAGGCCTGAAATCTGGTTTTGAATGGCCAGCGTGGCACCGTTGCCCAGCGTCACCATGGTGATGACGGCGCTGACACCGATGACGATGCCCAGGATGGTGAGAAACGAGCGCATGAGGTTGCGCCGAATGGAGCGCAAGGCCAGCAGCAAGGTGTTGAGCCACATGGTCAGTGCACCTCGGCGGTGGGCGGGGCTGCGGTGTCGTGCAGGCCGGCGGGGTGCGGGTTGGGTGTGTCGCTGGCGACCACGCCGTCGACAAAGCGCACGATCCGTTTGGCATAAGCGGCCATCTCGGGTTCGTGGGTCACCATCAGCACGGTGATGCCGTGGTCAGCATTCAGGCGCCAGATCAGTTCCATGATTTCTTTGCTGCGTTGCGTGTCCAGGTTGCCGGTGGGCTCGTCGGCCAGCAGCACGGCGGGCTGTGTGACGATGGCGCGCGCAATGGCCACGCGCTGTTGTTGTCCGCCGGAAAGCTCGGCCGGGGTGTGGTGTTCCCAGCCCTTGAGACCCACCGAGTCGAGCGCGCGCGCCGCGGCGGCATGGCGCTCGGTGGCGGGCTCGCCGCGGTAAATCAGCGGCAGTTCCACGTTTTCTTGCGCCGAGGTGCGCGCCAGCAGGTTGAAGCCCTGAAACACAAAGCCGAAATAGCGCCGGCGCAGCCGGGCGCGCTGGTCGCGCGTGAGCGACTGCACCTGCACGCCCTGAAACGCGTAGGTGCCGGTGGTGGGCGTGTCCAGGCAACCCAGCGTGTTCATGGCGGTGGACTTGCCCGAGCCACTGGGCCCCATGATGGCCACAAAGTCGCCGGCCTGTATGTCCAGGTCCACGCCCTTGAGCGCCTGAAACGCGGTGCTGCCTTCGCCATACACCTTGGTGATGCCGCGCAACCGGATCAGGGGTTGTTTGGTGGTTTGCATGCCGGTGATCCGATCCGGCGCCGGGCCGCCCCAAGCCGGATCAGCCCCCTCGGGGGGCAGCGACCCGCGCAGCGGTGGAGCGTGGGGGCTCGGTGCATCCGGCGCCGGGCCGCCCCAAGCCGGATCAGCCCCCTCGGGGGGCAGCGACCCGCGCAGCGGTGGAGCGTGGGGGCTCATTGAGCAGCCCCGCTGCGCTGGTCGGTGATGACGGCCAGGCCTTCGCTCAGGCCCTCGCCCGTGACTTCGGTGTGGCGGCCATCGCTGATGCCGGTCTTCACGACCTGCGCCACGGGCTGGCCGTCTTTGAGCAACCAGATCTGGCGCATGCCCGGTGCGCCGCTGTTGGTTTCGGTGGCCCGGCGCGGGGTTCCGGTGCGGGGCATGCGCGGCATCAGCGTGGACAGCACGTTGGAGCCCGAGTTCGGTCGGGCCGCCGTGGCGCCGCTGGTGGCGGGCGAAAAGCGCAGCGCGGTGTTGGGCACCAGCAGCACGTCGTTGCGTTCAATGGCAATGATGGTGGCCGACGCCGTCATGCCGGGTCTCAGGCTCAGGTCGCTGTTGTCCACGTCGAGCGTGGTCACATAGGTCACCACGTTGTCCGTTTTGGTGGAGCCAAACGCCACCCGGTTGATGGTGGCCGGGTAGCGCCGCGCCGGGTAGGCGCTCACGGTGAAGCTGGCTTTTTGCCCGGTCTTGACCGAACCCACGTCGGCCTCGTCCACATTCACTTCCAGCCGCAGTTGCGACAGGTCTTCGGCTACGGAAAACAGCGTCACGGCCTGCAGCGAAGCGGCCACCGCGTTGCCTGGATCGACCGAACGCGAGAGCACCACACCGTCAATCGGTGAGCGGATCGAGGCTTTGGACAGGTTGGTCTCGTCGGTGGCCACGGTGGCACGAGCCGACGCCACGTTGGCACGTGCGCTGGCTTCGGCGGCCACGGCGCGCTCCACGGAAGCGCGTGCGGTATCCATCTCGGCGGCCGAGGGGACTTTCCCCCCTGAAAGCCGCGCAACTTCTTCAAAGCGCGCCAGGCTGGACCGGGCTTCTTTCACCGTGGCCCCGGCCTGGGCCAGTTGCGCCTGCGACGCTGCCAGCGCCGCACGCGAACGCAGCACCTGGTCGTTGAACTTGGCGGTGTCCAGCTCCACCAGCACCTGTCCGGTTTTCACCCGGTCGTTCACATCCACCATCACCCGCTTGACCGTGCCCGAGAGCTCGCTGCCAATGTTTACCGCCCGCGTGGGCTGCAGCGTGCCGTTGGCCGACACCGTGAGGGTGAGGTTGCCCTTGCGCAGGGCCTCGGTCACGTACACCGGCGCTGCGTTGGTTTTCTTTTGCGCCTGCCAGTAGTAGAAGCCGCCGGCCACGGCCACCGCAGCGGCCACACCCAGCCAGAGCGACGGGCGCTGCCACCAGCGCGCGGGCTTGTCGTCGCCCAGCAAGTCGTTGAGGTTGGCAGGGGCCGATGCAGGCGATGTGGGCGGCTTGGCGGAGGGCGTGTTCGGGGTGTTCATGGCAAAAACGATGTGGGTTCGGCGGGCTCAGCGGGTGGCGGAGGGGCGTTCGCTGGGTGGGGTCGCAGCGCTGTCAGCCGTCCAGCCACCGCCCAGCGCTTTGTACAGACGCACCATGTCGGCGCTCAGGGTGGCCTGGGTGCTGGCCACGCTGTCCTGGGTGGACAGCAGCGTGCGCTGGGTGTCGAGCACGGCACGGAAGTCGATCAACCCGCTCTCGTAGCGTTGCCTGGCCAGCAGCTCGGCGTTGGCCGCTGCCGCGCTGGCGGCCTGCAGCCGGGCCAGGCGCTCGCGGTTGCCTTGCAGCGACATCAGCGCGTCTTCCACATCTTGCAGCGCGGTCAGCACCGTGGCTTGGTAGCCGATGCGCGCCTGCTCCAGCGCGGCTTCTTGCGAGCGCACCTGGGCGCGGGCCGCACCGCCGTCAAACAGCGGCACCGACACGCTGGCCAGCAGCGAACTCGCCACCGACGCGCCGTTGCTCAGCGCGCCCAGCGTGAGCGCGCTCAGGCCCAGCGAGCCACCCAGGCGAAAGCTCGGGTAGCGCGCCGCGTCGGCCGCAGCCACGCGGGCCAGCGCAGCGCTCACGCGGTGTTCGGCGGTGCGCACATCGGGGCGCTGGCGCAGCGTTTCGGCTGGCAGGGTCAGGGCCAGATCGGCCGGCGCTTGCGGTACCGGGGCGGCGGTGGCCAGCCGGTCTTGCAGCGCACCCGGGGCTTGGCCGGTCAACACCGCCAGGCTGTTCAGCGCCTGCGATATGCTGGTGTGCAGCGCCGGGATTTGCGCCGCGGTTTGCTCGCTGGCGGCCACCGCCTGCTCCACGTCCAGCGACGACACCAGCCCCGCCTGCCCACGCCAGCGCGTGATCTGCAGCGTCTCGGTCTGCGCCGCCAGGTTGCTGCGCGCAATGGCCAGCCGCGTTTGCAGGCTGCGCAGTTCGATGGCGGTCACCGCCACCTCGGCCGCCAAGGACACCTGCACGTTGGCCAGGCTGGTGGCGGAAGCCTGCATGTCGGCCTCGCTTGCGCTCAGCGCGCTGCGGTTGCCGCCAAACACATCGGGCTCCCAACTGGCGTCAAACCCGGTCTGAAAGCTGTTGGTGGCGTCGTTGCCGCCCGACTTGCCGCGCCGCGCCGAGCCCGAAGCCCCCACCGAAGGCCCCATGCCCGCTTGCTGCACATCGCGCTGCGCGCGCGCTTGTTGCAGCGCGGCCTGGGCGCTGCGCACGCTGGTGTTGGCTTGCAGGGCCTCGGTCACCAGCGCGGTGAGTGTGGGGTCGTTGAAGCGCTGCCACCAGGCCGCCAGATCGGTGGCGGCTTGCCCGGCGGCCGCCGGTGTGGCCGCGCCAGACCAGGCGGCGGGCGTGGGCGTTTCAGGCAGGGCGGCGCCAGGCTGCGCCAGGCTGGCACAGCCCGACAGCAGCACGCTGGCGAGCAACGCAACAGCCATGCCAAGCCGCGGGGCTGGAGTTGTGGGGGTCAAAGTGGGATTCATGTTGTTCATTCAGCATACGTTGTATGCCGCGCCTCCATTGTGCGCAGGCGCACACAACTGAGCGTGAGCGTGGGGTGAAGTTCCGGTAAAGCACCGGGGGCATCAGGCTGCCAGGGCGGTCACCGTCGTCAAGGGGTGGCACGCGGTGGGACCTCGGCATCGGGCAGAGGGTCACTTGTGCTTCCAGCCAGGTGCAGCGTCTGGGTGGAAAAGGCAATTTCGGCGCCGTGGGCGGCCACGATGCGGCCGATGCGCAGCAGCACGTCTTTTTTGATGGCGTGAAACTCGACCCAGACGGTGGTCTTGGTGAAACCGTAGACCAGGATGTCGAGCGAGCTGGCGCCAAAGCCGGTGAAGTTGACGATCAGCGTCTGGCTGATGTCGATGCCTTCGTGGGCCATCAGCATGGCCTTGATGTCGGCCACCACGCCTTCGACCTGCGCGAAGTCGCCGTAGCGCAGGCCCACGGTTTCTTTCAGGCGGCGGTGGCTCATGCGCGAGGGGTTTTCCACCACGATGGTGGTGAAAACAGCGTTGGGTACGTAAATGGGGTTTTTGTTGAACGCGCGGATGCGGGTGTGGCGCCAGCTGATGTATTCCACCGTGCCTTCAATGCTTTTGTCGGGCGAGCGGATCCAGTCGCCCACGCTGAACGGGCGGTCGAGGTAAATGGTGAGGCCGCCGAAGAAGTTGGCCAGCAGGTCGCGCGCGGCCAGGCCCACCGCGATGCCGCCCACGCCGCCCAGCGCCAGCAGACCGCCAATCTGAAAGCCCAGCGTGTGGGCAATGGTAATAGTGGCGACCACAAACACCAGCAGCCGCACCAGCTTGCTCAGCGCCGTGGCGGTGGTGACGTCGAAGTCGCCACCCTCCCGAATGCGCCGCTGGATGGTGGTTTGCGTGACCTCGCCCACAAGGTGCCACAGAAACCAGGCCACGCTGATCACGATGCCGATGTTGCGCCATTGCAGGGCGTCGGCCAGCAGCTCGGGCTCGGCCCAGTGGGTGTTGAGCACGCGCGCCATCCAGCCCAGGCTGACGAGCCACAAGATCAGCCGCAGCGGTTTGCTGGCGGCGTTCAGCAGCGCTTCGTCCCAGTGGGTGGTGGTGGTTTGGGCCCAGCGGGCGGCCTGCCTGAGCAGCAGGCGCACGCCCTGGTTGACCAGCAGTGTCAGCGAGCCAATGGCCAGCAGCGTAACCAGCCAGAGGTCCATGCCCACGGCCTGTTGCAGGCGCTGTGCCAGCTCGTTCATGAAAAGCCTGCCCTGCCGCGCCTACTGAAAGGCCACTTCGGCAAAGCTGCGCAGCTTGCGGCTGTGCAGCTGGCCCACGCCGCCTTGGCGCAGCAGCTCCACCGCGCGGATGCCGATGCGCAGGTGCTGATCGACCCGCTCGCGGTAGAAGTGGTTGGCCATGCCGGGCAGCTTGATCTCGCCGTGCAGCGGTTTGTCGCTCACGCACAGCAGGGTGCCGTAGGGCACGCGAAAGCGAAAGCCGTTGGCGGCGATGGTGGCGCTTTCCATGTCCAGTGCCACGGCGCGCGATTGCGAAAAGCGGCGCTGGGGCTTGTTGTCGGGCAGCAGCTCCCAGTTGCGGTTGTCGGTGCTGGCCACGGTGCCGGTGCGCATGATGCGTTTGAGCTCGTGTGCTGCCACGCCGGTCACGTCGGCCACGGCGGCTTCCAGCGCCAACTGGATTTCGGCCAGCGCCGGAATGGGCACCCACAGCGGCAGTTCTTCGTCGAGCACGTGGTCTTCGCGCACGTAGGCGTGGGCCAGCACATAGTCGCCCAGCTGCTGGGTGCTGCGCAGGCCGGCGCAGTGGCCGATCATGAGCCAGGCGTGCGGGCGCAGCACGGCAATGTGGTCGGTGATGGTTTTGGCGTTGGCCGGGCCCACGCCAATGTTGACCATGGTGATGCCGCTGCGGTCGGCGCGCATGAGGTGGTAGGCCGGCATTTGCGGCAGGCGCGGCGGCTGGGCGCCCAGCTCGTCGCCGGCTTCCGGTGGCAGACCAACGCGGCGTGTCACCACGTTGCCCGGCTCCACAAACGCGGTGTATTCGCTGGCCGGGTTGGCCATTTCGGCATGGCCGAGGCGGATGAATTCGTCGATGTAAAACTGGTAGTTGGTGAACAGCACGAAGTTTTGAAACCACTCGGGCGCGGTGCCGGTGTAGTGGCGCAGGCGCTGCAACGAGTAGTCGACCCGGGGCGCGGTGAACAGGGCCAGCGGCTGCGCCTCGCCGGGGCGCGGCTCGTGCGTGCCGTTGGCAATGCCGTCGTCCATGGCGGCCAGGTCGGGCAGGTCAAACACGTCGCGCATGAGGGCGCGGCGCGGCGCGCTCAGGCTGCCTTCCACATGGTCGTGTTCAGAAAACGAAAAGTGGATGGGAATGGGCTGGGTGCTGGTACCCACTTCAAGCTCGCCGCCGTGGTTGGCCAGCAGCAGTTCAAACTGCTTGAGCAGGTAGCCGTCGTACAGGTCGGGGCGGGTGAGGGTGGTTTCAAACCGGCCGGGGCCGGCCACAAAGCCGTAGCTCAGTCGGCTCTGTGGGGCCGCGCCCTGGTGCGACACGCTGTGGGTGTGCAGCCGCACAAACGGGTAGCAGGCGCGCACACGCACGCTGCTGAAGTCCTGGCCGTTCACAAAGTCGCGCATGGCCGCGCGCAAAAACGCCACGTTGTCGCGGTAGATGCGCTGCACCTGCGCCAGCGCGGCGGCGGGTTCGCGAAAGAAAACCGGGGCGGTAAAGTCGGGGGTCTTGTGCATGCCACTATTGTGGCGCCGCCAGATGACAACCCACCCATGAGCGCCACAACGCCCCATAACCCGATGTTCAACGCCGAAACCGCTGCCATGGGCTTGCCTGCCGACCTGAGCGGTGCGGTGGCCGTGTTGGCTGTGGCGCTGGGCTGCGGTTTGCTGATTGGTATTGAGCGGGAGCGGCGCAAGGGCAGCGGTCCCCACCGGGCGTTTGCCGGTTTGCGCACCTTTGCGCTGACCTGTGTGGCCGGCGCCCTGGCGGCGCTCACCCAGCTGACCGGGCTGGTGGTGACGGGTGCGGCGCTGGTGGCGGCGCTGGCGGCCATGGCCTACTGGCGCGACCGCTCTGACGACCCCGGTGCGACCACCGAAGTGGCGCTGCTGCTGACCTACCTGATCGGGGTGCTCTGCGCCTGGAGCCTGCCGCTGGCGGCGGCCACGGCGGTGGGCCTGACGGGTTTGCTGGCGGGCCGCCAGCGGCTGCACCACTTTGCCAGCCATTGGCTCAGCCCGGGCGAGGTGCGCGACGGCATCATGCTGGCGGCGCTGGTGCTGATGGCGCTGCCGCTGGTGCCCAACCGGCCGCTGTGGGGGCCGGTGCTCAACCCCCATGTCATCGTGCAGCTGGTGGCCCTGCTGCTGGGTGTGCAGGCCCTGGCCCACCTGAGCCGCCGCCTGCTGCAAGCGCGCCACGCGGTGGCGTTGTCGGCGCTGGCTTCGGGCTTTGTGTCCAGCACCGCCACCATCGCCACGCTGGGGCTGGCGGCGCGCGAGCGGCCCGCCGACGTGCGGCTGCTGGCCGGTGGTGGTCTGTTGTCTTGTGTGTCCACCCAGCTGCAGTTGCTGCTGGTGGCGGCTGCGGTGCAGCCGGCCTGGCTGGCATGGCTCTGGGCGCCGGCCCTGGCCGCTGCTGCGCTGGCATTGCTGTGGGGCGGATGGATGGTGCGGGGGGCGCCGGCTGGCCCGGCCGGTGCGCAGCAGCCGCCCGATGAAGACCGCATGTTCAGCCTGTGGGGTGCAGCGGGCGTGGCGGCATTGCTCAGCGGCATTCAGGTGGCGGTGCATGCCTTGGAACGCTGGCTGGGCGCCACCGGCCTGCTGCTCGGGGCCACGCTGGCGGCTCTGGCCGACCTGCATGCGTCACTGGCGGCGGTGTTTGCATCCAGCCCGCCCCAAGCCGGTGGTACGGCGGTCTGGGCGGTGATGCTGGCGCTGTCGGTGCATGCGGGCAGCAAAAGCGTGACCGCCGGCTTCGCCGGTGGTTGGCGCTATCTGGTGGCGCTGGCCCCCGGGCTTTGGGCGCACACGGCGCTGTGCGTGGCGGGGGTTTACTGGATGGCCCACCGATAAGCCATGGCCCAGGGCCGCAGCGCCGGGAGGCCCCAAGCAAGGCCTCGTCCCACGAACCGGGCTTGGACCGGAGCCTTTTCCGGTCTTGGGGCCACGACCCACGCCGCGGCGGCACGTGGGGGTTATGCCTTCACGGGTTCGCGCATGGTGACAAATTCTTCGGCCGCCGTGGGGTGGATGCCGATGGTGCTGTCAAACATGGCCTTGGTCGCACCCGCCTTCATGGCCACGGCGAAGCCCTGCACGATTTCACCGGCTTCGGCGCCCACCATGTGCAGGCCCACCACGCGGTCGGTGGCGGTGTCCACCACCAGTTTCATGAGCGTGCGCTCGGTGCTGCCCGAGAGCGTGTGCTTCAGGGCCTTGAACTCGCTGCGGAAAATGGTGACCTGGCCAAATTTTTCGCGTGCCGCGGCTTCGCTGAAACCCACGGTGCCGATGTTGGGATGGGTGAACACGGCGGTGGGGATGAAGTCGTAGTCCATGCTGCGCGGGGGCTTGCCCGCTGCGGGGCCAAACAAGTGGTCCACCACCACCATGGCTTCACCCAGCGCCACCGGGGTGAGCTGCACGCGGTTGGTCACGTCGCCCACGGCGTAAATGCTGGGCACGTTGGTCTGGTAATGCGCGTTGACGATGACCTCGTTTTGCCCGCCCTGGGTCACCCCCACAGTGTCCAGCCCCAGGCCGTGCACATTGGGCACGCGCCCGGTGGCGTAAAGCACCGCGTCGGCCACCACCAGGTTGCCGTCTTCCAGCTCCACGCGCAGGCCTTCAGGCGTCTTGCGGATGTCCACCACGCCCGCGTTCAGGCGCAGGTCCACGCCCGACTTGATTATTTCAGCAGCCACGAAATGGCGTATCTCATCGTCAAAACCGCGCAGCACCTGTTCACCGCGGTAAAGCTGCGTCACCTGGGCGCCCAGGCCGTTGAAGATGGATGCAAATTCGCAGGCAATGTAGCCGCCGCCCACCACCAGCAGACGCTGTGGAAAAGGCTCCAGGTCAAAGATGTCGTTGGACGTGATGACGTTGTCCTGGCCCACAAAGTGCGGCACATGCGGTGTGCCGCCGGTGGCAATGAGGATGTTTTTGGCGGTGAAATTCTGGTGGCCGGGGCTGCCGTCGGCATGCAGGGTGGCCAACGTGATGGCGTGCTCGCCGTCGATGCGGGCAAAGCCGTCGAACACCGTGACGCCCGACCCGCGCAGCAGGTTGCCGTAAACGCCGTTGAGGCGGCTGATTTCTTTGGCTCGGTTGGCCTTGAGGGTGGTCCAGTTCAGGCGCGGTGCGCTGTCGTGTTCCCAGCCGTAGCCGCGTGCCTCTTCGAAGCCGTCGTGGTAATGCGCGGCGTAGCTGTAGAGCTTTTTCGGGATGCAGCCCACGTTCACACAGGTGCCGCCCAGGCCGTCTTGCCCCAAGGTTTCGGCCAGGGCCACGCGGGCGCCGCGCTGCGCGGCCATGCGGGCAGCGCGCACACCACCACTGCCGCCACCGATCACAAACAGGTCAAAGTCAAAAGCGCTCATCTCAAATCCTTGGCAAAACGGGCCTCGCGGCCCTCTGTGAGGGCCTTCATGTTAAGCGGCCGCCGGTGCTGCGGCATTGAGGCGCGTCATGGCCGGCTGCCCGCAGGGCTTTGGTGACGTTGTTGGGTGCGCGCCGGGGTGGCGTGCTGATAATGCGGCCATGACCCCGATGGATACCGCTTCACCCCCAGGGCAGCCGACCCCCAATCCGGGCCTGTGCGTGGTGCTGGGTGGCACCGGTGGCATTGGCGCAGCGCTGGTGGCGCAACTGCGTGCCCAGGGCGATGCGGTGCTGGCCCTGGGCCGGCAAACCCAGCCCGCGCTGGACTACACCGCCGAGTCCACGGTGGCCGCCTGCGCGCAGCATGTGGCGCACCAACTGGGCCAGACGGGCATGCTGCTGACCCGGCTGATCGTGGCCACCGGGTTTTTGCACGGCTCCACTCCCAGCGGCCAGCGCGCCGAGCCCGAGCGCTCGTGGCAGCACCTGAACGCCGATGCCCTGGCGCACAGCTTCGCGGTGAACGCCGTGGGCCCCGCGCTGGTGATGAAACACTTTTTGCCGCTGCTGCCGCGCCAGGGTCGCTGCGTGGCGGCTTTTTTGTCGGCGCGGGTAGGCAGCATTGGCGACAACGCGCTGGGCGGCTGGTATGGCTACCGCGCTTCAAAAGCCGCGCTCAACCAACTGGTGCACACGGCCGCCATTGAACTGGCACGGCGCAACCGCGACGCGCTGTGCGTGGCTCTGCACCCCGGCACGGTGGACACGGGTCTGTCGCAACCCTTTGCCAAAACCGGGTTGCAGGTGCGTCCGCCCAACGTGGCAGCGGGCGAGTTGCTGGGTGTGCTGGACGGTCTGCCCCCAGGCAGCTCGGGCGGTTTTTTTGACCACCGTGGCATGACGGTGGCCTGGTGAACTGAGCGAAAGCGTCAGTCTGGCAGCTGGGCATTTTTGAGCGCCCGGCGCTTGGCCATTTCACGGCCCATGCCCACCGTGTCCAGGCCCGCCAGCCGCTGCTTGGCGGCCGGGTAGGCAATCGACTCTTCCAGCACGATGTGGTCCAGGTAGAGCGCTTCAAAAACCTCCAGTGCATGGCGCAGTTCCACGGTGTCAAACCACAAGTTGCCGTTGGTGGCGGCTTCCAGGCTGGGCGCGATCTGAATCCAGTTTTCTTCCAGCCAGCCGTGGTCTTGCACCAGGTGTTCGGTGGCTTGCACGATCTGGGCGTTCTGGCTGTTCAGCAGCGCTGGAAAAATGTGTTTTTCTTCGTCCAGGTGGTGCTGGCGCGCTTCGCCATTGAAATAGGCCAGCACACTGCGGGCCTGCGCCCGGTTGGCCTGGTTCAGGCCGCTGTTTTCAATCGCGTCCACCAAGCGGTGCAGCTGTTGCAACTGCTGCTGAATTTCGCGGTGGGTGTTGTCAAGAAATTCAAAAACAGCGAGCGACGGGTTGGTGCGGGCAGCAGCGTTCATGAAAACCCCCTGGGCAGTGAAAGTTGGGTTCATCATAAAAATGCTGCGCCGCAACAGTTTGATCTGGCGCAAACAATGGGCCGGCTTGTGCACCGACCGCACCTCAACCGGCGCGAGTGCCCAACAACCCAGGATGGCGCGGAACGGGCTTTGCCCGGCCGCAGGCATCGCCCCCTGGGGGGGGCCGCGCAGCGGCGCGGGGGGTTAGTAGGTGTACACGCCGCGCCCGGTCTTGCGGCCCAGCCAGCCCGCCGCCACCATTTCCTTCAGCAGCGGCGCCGGGCGGTACTTGCTGTCGTTGTATTCGGCCATGTAGACGTTCATCACCGCCAGGCACACGTCCAGGCCAATCATGTCGGCCAGCGCCAGCGGGCCAATGGGCTGGTTGCAGCCGAGCTTCATGCCGGCGTCGATGTCTTCCGGCTTGGCCAGGCCTTCGGCCAGCACAAAGAAGGCCTCGTTGATCATGGGCACCAAGATGCGGTTGACCACGAAGCCGGGCGCATTCTTCACGGTGATGGGGGTTTTGCCCAGCGCCTCGGCCATCGCCTTCACGGCGTCGTGCGTGGCGTCGCTGGTCTGCAGGCCGCGGATGATTTCCACCAGCGCCATCATGGGCACGGGGTTGAAAAAGTGCATGCCAATGAAGCGGTCGGGGCGCTGCGTGGCGGCGGCCAGCTTGGTGATGCTGATCGAGCTGGTGTTGGTGGCCACGATCACCTCGGGCGCCAGGATGCCGTCCAGCTGCTGCAGGATCTTGACCTTCAGAGCCTCGTTTTCGGTGGCCGCTTCAATGACCAACTGCGCGCCCTTGAGGTCTTCGTAGTGGGTCGATCCCTTGATGCGGGCCAGCGCCGCGTCTTTCTCGGCGGCGGTCATCTTTTCTTTCTTGATCAACCGGTCCAGGCTGCTGGCCACCGTGGCCAGGGCTTTGTCCACCGCCGCCTGGGCGATGTCGACCAGCACCACCTGGATGCCGCTGGTGGCGCAGGCCTGCGCAATGCCGTTGCCCATGGTGCCCGAGCCAATAATGCCCACGGTCTGGATGCTGCTCATACGGTTCACTCCTGTGTGTTTCGAATCAAAAAAGTCAAGTCAAAGAAAGATTGTCCGGGGTGTCGTTGTCTGGGTGCGCACCCCTGCGTCACGCAAGCGTCTTCCGGGCGTATTCGTTAGGTGGCGCCATCTACCGCACCATCAGCCGCCGTGCTAACTTGCTGCCCTATTGTCGCCCTGCATCTTGCAACGGTATGACAGCGCGTGCGCGGTTCGTCCTGTGGGGCGATGTGCCCGTGCCAGACAACGGAGATCTCATGTTGGACTACATCATCGTCGGTGGCGGCTCGGCCGGTAGCGTGCTGGCCGGTCGCCTGAGCGAAGACCCCGCCGTGCGCGTGGCGCTGCTCGAAGCCGGCCCGGCCGACCGCAGCGTGCTCATCCACTGCCCGGCCGGCCTGGCTGTGATGGCCAAGTACCAGCTCAACGGCTGGGGCTACAACACCGTGCCGCAGCCGGGGCTGAACGGGCGCCGTGGCTACCAGCCGCGCGGCAAGGTGCTGGGCGGCTCCAGTTCCATCAACGCCATGATCTACGCCCGTGGTCACGCGCAAGACTACGACCATTGGGCCGCGCAAGGCAACCCCGGCTGGTCGTTTGCCGACGTGTTGCCCTACTTCAAGCGCTCGGAGCACAACGAGCGCGGTGCCGACGCGCTGCATGGGCAGGGCGGCCCGCTGAATGTGATGGACCTGCGCAGCCCCAATCCGTTTCTGCCCGCGTTCATGGAAGCCGGCCAGCAAGCCGGCCACGCGCACAACACCGACTTCAACGGCCCCGAGCAAGAAGGCGTGGGCGCTTACCAGGTGACGCACAAAAACGGCGAACGCTGGAGCGCGGCCAAGGGCTACCTCACGCCCCACCTGGGGCGGCCCAACCTGACGGTGATCACAAACGCGCTGACCACCCGGGTGCTGATGGACACGGTGAACGGTCAGCCCTGCGCCGTGGGGGTGGAATACCGGCTCAACGGCGGGCGGGGCGCACCACAAACGATGCGGCTGAAACCGGGCGGCGAGGTGCTGCTGAGCGCGGGGGCGTTTGGTTCGCCGCAGTTGCTCATGCTCTCGGGCATTGGCCCGGCCGAGCACCTGCGCGAGCACGGCATTGACGTGGTGCACGACCTGCCCGGTGTGGGCGCCAACCTGCACGACCACCCCGATGTGGTGATGGTGGTCAATGCCCCGAAGTTGACCGATTTGTTTGGCCTGTCGTTGCCCGGCGTGTTGACGGCCCTCAGGGGTATGGCCGAGTGGCGCCGTGCGCGCAGTGGGCCGCTCACGAGCAACTTTGCCGAAGCGGGCGGTTTCATCAAGAGCGACCCTGACGAGGTCATTCCCGACCTGCAGTTGCATTTTGTGGTGGGCAAGCTGATGGATCATGGCCGAAAGACCGTCTTTGGACACGGCTATTCATGCCACGTGTGCTTGCTGCGACCCAAGAGCCGGGGCACGCTGCGCCTGGCCAGTGCCGACCCTCAGGTGGCGCCGCTGATCGACCCCGCCTTTTTGAAAGATCCGGACGACGTGGCCCGCCTGGTGCGGGGGTTCAAGCTGGTTCGCGAGTTGATACAGCAGCCCGCCTTGAGTCGCCACGGCGGTCAGGAGTCCGCCGCCTCGCGCGCGGCGCAGAGCGATGCGCAGATCGAGCAGTTTGTGCGCAACCACGCCGACACCATCTACCACCCGGTGGGCACCTGCCGCATGGGCGCTGACGCTTTGGCTGTGGTGGACGCCCGCCTGCGCTTGCACGGTGTGGCGGGCCTGCGCGTGGTGGACGCGTCCATCATGCCGCGCGTCGTGGGTGGCAACACCAACGCGCCGGTGATCATGGTGGCGGAGAAAGCGGTGGATATGATTCGGGAAGACCACTTTTCAGAAAGCCCCACACCATGATTCTTGAACACGCCGACATCCGCATCGACCCTGCGAAAGCCACCGCGTTCGAGGCCGCCATCCTGCGCGGCGCCGCCACCGTGATTGCCCAGGCCAAAGGCTTCAAAGGCTACAAAGTCAACCGCAGCATCGAAAGCCCGGGCCGTTACATCCTCATGATTTACTGGGACACGCTGGAAGACCACACCGTGGATTTTCGCCAGTCGCCCGCGTTTGCCGAATGGCGCGCCATCGTGGGCCCGTTCTTTGCGCAGCCACCCGTGGTGGAGCACCTGGAACTCGTTGGGAAAAGTTAACCCACCGCCATCGCCGGCTTGCTGCGTGTCGTCGGCTTCGCCCCTCAAGGCGCGATGGCTGCGGCTGGTCAGAGCCAGTTCCACGGCATCGTGGATGAAGTCCGTCCCGGCTACTTCTTCCTCATCAGCGTCGACTTGCCGAACAGGCTCTCGATCAGGTCCACCGCCAGTTCAGCGGTGCGGTTGCGCACATCCAGCGCCGGGTTGAGCTCCATCACGTCCATGCTGGCCATGCGCCCGGTGTCGGCAATCATTTCCATGCACAGCTGCGCTTCCCGGTAGGTGGGGCCGCCGGGCACGGTGGTGCCCACGCCGGGGGCGATCTCGGGGTCGAGAAAGTCCACGTCAAAACTCACGTGCAGGTGGGTGTTGTCGTCCATGCCCATCAGCGCCTGTTCCATGGTGTGGCGCATGCCCATTTCGTCGATGTAGCGCATGTCAAACACCTCCAGCCCGGCTTCGTGCACCAGGCGCTTTTCGCCCGCGTCCACGCTGCGTATGCCGATCTGGCGCACCACGCTGGCTTCAATGGCCGGCGTGTGTCCGCCAATACCGGTGAGCAGCGCCGGGCCCTGGCCACACAGCAGCGCCACCGGCATGCCGTGGATGTTGCCGCTGGGTGTGAGGGCGGCGGTGTTGAAGTCGGCGTGGGCGTCGAGCCAGAGCACGCGCAGGGTTTTGCCGGTTTCGCGGCAGTGCCGCGCCACCGCGCTGATGGAGCCCAGGCCCAGGCAGTGGTCACCGCCGAGCACGATGGGCATGCGGCTCCGTGCCAGTTCGGCGTGCACCGACTCGTGCAGGGTCTGGTTCCAAGCCGCCACCTCGGCCAGGTGGCGGTAGCCGGCGGTGGGCGGTTGCCAGGGGTTGGCCGGGCCGCTGAGGTTGCCGCAGTCGGTGACCTGCAGTCCGTGGCTTTCCAGTACGGCCTGAATGCCGGCCACGCGCAGCGCTTCGGGGCCCATGGACGCGCCGCGTGCGCCTGCGCCAATGTCGGTGGGGACGCCAATGAGACTGATGGGGTGTTGCATCGCGCCATTGTGCTGTGTGTCTGCTCCGGATCATCCCGGTTGCCGACGCCATGTGTCGGCGTTTCAAAAGGTTAGAGCTGTTACCGGGCTGCGGCATGGAAAGTGCCCACTTCCCGGCGAGGCCCTTGCGGGGCCGGTCGATTGACCGTTCAAAGCAGTCAGATTTCCTTACGAATCAACACCAACGGTAGTCGTTTCCCGACCGGTGGCCCGCAATACTCCACCCGTCCCCTGATTTTTCCGTCTGTCGTTGTGGCCACCGTGTCTGCAGCGTCTTGGAAGAAACTGATCCCAAGCGCCCGGGCTTCGGCCTCTTTTTTTACTGGCCGCATCACGCACCTTGCGCGGGATGCCATGCCGCAACGAACGACTGCCTTGACTACTCCATCTACACCCCATCAGTCCCTGCCGTTGACATATCGGCGCCCCGTTGCCTACACCACCTTGTCCCTGCTGTTTGCAGCGACGGTGGCCGCCTGTGGCGGTGGTGCAGATGCCGAAACCCCAGAGAGCATAGAACAAGTGCCTGCGCGAACACCCTCAAGAACACCGGCACCTGCACCTGCACCTGCACCTGCACCTGCACCTGCACCTGCACCTGCACCTGCACCTGCACTTTCCTCATCGACGTGGAAGCCAAGCCTTGCAGACACCTGGCAGTGGCAACTCAGTGGAGCGATCAATACCAGCTACAACGTGACGGTTTACGACATTGACCTGTTCGACACCCCGAAGGCGACCTTCGATCTGCTGAAAAGCCGGGGCACGCGTGTGGTTTGTTATTTCTCGGGGGGCAGTTCAGAAAACTGGCGGTCGGATTTCTCCCGTTTTCTTCCCGCCGACATGGGCAATGCGCTTGACGGATGGGCTGGAGAGCGGTGGCTTGATACGCGCTCAGCAAATGTTCGCGAGATCATGAAAGCCCGGCTGGATCTGGCGAAATCGCGCGGCTGCGATGGCGTCGAGCCAGACAATGTGGATGGTTTCATCAACTCGACAGGTTTTCCGCTGACGGCAACCACCCAGTTGGACTACGGCCGGTTCCTGGCACGGGAAGCCCGAGCAAGAGGGTTGGCGATTGGCTTGAAAAACAACGTCGATCAGGTGGTTGCACTGGAGCCAGACTACGACTTTGCCGTGAACGAGCAGTGCAATCAGTACAGCGAATGTGGCGCCTATGCCGCGTTCACCAAATCGGGCAAGCCTGTTTTCAATGCCGAGTACCTCAGCAAGTGGGTGACGGACGCCACGAGCCGCGCGTCTTTGTGCGCGGCATCCAAAGCCGCCAACATCCGAACCTTGGTGTTGCCGCTAGCGCTCGACGGCAGCTTCCGCTACAGCTGCGACTGATCTGGACGGCTGCCGCTCTGGGTGACCTGGGGAAAACCCTGTCATCCCGAATCGGTTTCTCCGCTGGAGTGCCGCTGTGGCCACGGCAGTGATTCCCAGCCTGTGCGCCACCGGATGCGTGGTTTCCTTGAGCCTTGCTCAGCCAGCCAACTGGCTGGCTGGCTGGCTGGCCAATTCTCAGCAATGATCCACCAAATCGCTGCGAGGGCTGTCCAGTCGGCATGCAGCCGGAACCTTGGGTTGCAGTCGGGCCAGGCTGTGAAGGGTTTGTCCCATGGTGGACACGCTCGTCGCCGTTTAAGCCGTAGCCTTGGGGGCGGGCGGCTGGCCGCTTGCCCTCAGCCAACAACCGGACGGCCGCTCATGCTTTTCAACACGCCGACAATTTGGGCTCCTTGTGGGGCGCACCTTCTCCTGCGCGATGCCCGTGGCTGGCTCCAGCCGACCGACGACTACTGGCGTCTGTGGCTCCAGCGTCCCGAACTCGAACTGGTCGAGACCTCCTGCACGGTGGAGCGTGGCTGGCACGAAGCCCTGATGGATGCCCCGACCCTGTCTGTGTCGCCGATGGCACTGGAACGCATCGACGATGATGATGCGCGCGCCAATTACCGTTTGTTTCTGGCGTTTCGGGATGCGGTCATCTGCGCCGGTTCGCTTGAGGCGGCGTATGCCGGTTTTTTCAAGGCCGGTGCCATTCCGGTGCCGCCCTTGTTTCTGGACCTGATGGTGCAGGCCATCGTGTGCCATTTGTTGCAGGACGAGCCCGATGCCTGGCAGTGGCGCGCTGCCGAGATGCTGTTTCGCCGCCAGCGCGTGAGCGTGCAAGAAGGCCGTGTGCTCAGTGGCGACAGCGAGGTGCTGGACCTGACCCACGAGACCGGCGGGTTGGGGTCGGTTGGGCGCCTGCTGTTGCAGGGCGGGGCATCACTGCCGGCGGTGCAAATGGAAGTGCTGAGCGAGGACAGCGCCGTACGTTACCAGCACGGCCTGGCCGGTGCGGGGCGTTTCAATTTTCTGCTCGATCTCACGCATGAAATTCAGCGCGAACTGCCGCACGGCCTGACGCTGACCATGACCCGTGCCCAGTCGGGCCTGAAGGCGTTGGCGCAGGTCTTGGAGAAATGGGTGCGCCATTTTCTGGGGGTCGGTGTTCAGATTCAGGCCGAGTCGCGTGTTGAAGACCCATCGTGGCGCTGGCACCTGGGCCTGGACGTGGAGGCCACCCGGCTGCTGAACGATCTGTACACCGGTCAGGACGTGGCGCCTGAACGCCAGCAGCGGCTGATCAGCCTGTTTCGGCTGCGTTTTGAAGACCCGACGCAGATGCGCGCCGATGTGCAGGGCAAGCCGGTTTACCTGGGGCTGGCCATGACGGCCGATGGACTGCTGAAGCTGAAGCCGCAAAACCTGTTGCTCAACCTGCCGCTCGCCCAGGCGATGTGAGACCGCGCCGGGCATTCCCGCGTCACATGTTGCGCCGGTACTGACCGCCCACTTCAAACAGCGCGCTGGTGATCTGGCCTAGCGAGCAGACGCGCACCGCGTCCATCAGCACCTCAAACACATTCTTGTTTTCGATCACGGCCTGCTGAAGCCGCTGCAGCATGGCCGGGGCCTCGGCCGCGTGGCGGGTGTGGAAGTCGGCCAGGCGCTGCAACTGGCCCTGTTTTTCTTCTTCGGTAGAGCGGGCGAGTTCGAGCTTGTCCATCACCGCGTCGCCGTGCGGGTTGCGGAACGTGTTCACGCCCACGATCGGGTATTCGCCCGTGTGCTTGAGCATCTCGTAGTGCATGGACTCGTCCTGGATCTTGCCGCGCTGGTAACCGGTTTCCATGGCGCCCAGCACGCCGCCGCGCTCGGCGATTTTTTCAAACTCGGCCAGCACCGCCTCTTCCACCAACTCGGTCAGGTCGTCGATGATGAAGGCGCCCTGGTTGGGGTTTTCGTTTTTGGCCAGGCCCCACTCGCGGTTGATGATGAGCTGGATCGCCATGGCACGGCGCACCGACTCTTCGGTGGGCGTGGTGATGGCCTCGTCAAACGCGTTGGTGTGCAGACTGTTGCAGTTGTCGTAAATGGCAATCAGCGCCTGCAGCGTGGTGCGGATGTCGTTGAACTGGATCTCTTGCGCATGCAGGCTGCGCCCGCTGGTTTGCACGTGGTACTTCAGTTTCTGGCTGCGCTCGTTGGCCCCATACCGGTCGCGCATGGCCACCGCCCAGATGCGCCGTGCCACGCGGCCCAGCACGGTGTATTCCGGGTCCATGCCGTTGCTGAAGAAGAACGACAGGTTGGGCGCGAAGTCGTCGATGTGCATCCCGCGCGCCAGGTACGCTTCCACAAAGGTGAAGCCGTTGGACAGCGTGAACGCCAGCTGGCTGATGGGGTTGGCGCCGGCCTCGGCGATGTGATAGCCCGAAATGGACACCGAATAGAAGTTGCGCACGTCGTGGTGCACGAAATACTCGGCAATGTCGCCCATCACCTTCAAGCTGAACTCGGTGCTGAAGATGCAGGTGTTCTGCCCCTGGTCTTCTTTCAAAATATCGGCCTGCACCGTGCCGCGCACATTGGCCAGCACCCATTCGCGGATCTTTTGTGCCTCGGTGTCGGTCGGGTCGCGGCCGTTGTCGGTCTTGAACTTTTCCAGGTTCTGGTCAATGGCGGTGTTCATGAACATCGCCAGAATGCTGGGCGCCGGGCCGTTGATGGTCATGGATACCGAGGTGGCCGGGTGGCACAGGTCAAAGCCGCCGTAAAGCACCTTCATGTCGTCCAGCGTGGCAATGCTCACGCCCGAGTTGCCCACCTTGCCGTAAATGTCCGGGCGCGGGTCGGGGTCGTTGCCATAGAGCGTGACCGAGTCAAACGCGGTGCTCAGGCGCTTGGCGGGCGTGCCGGCGCTCAGCAGTTTGAAGCGGCGGTTGGTGCGAAACGGGTCGCCTTCACCGGCGAACATGCGGGTGGGGTCTTCGCCTTCGCGCTTGAAGGCGAAGGTGCCGGCGGTGTAGGGGAAGCTGCCGGGCACGTTGTCCAGCATCAACCACTTCAAGATTTCGCCGTGGTCTTCGTAGGTGGGCAGCGCCACCTTGCGGATGGTGGTGCCGCTGAGCGATTTCGTGGTGAGTGCGGTGCGGATTTCCTTGTCGCGGATCTTCACCACGTACTCGTCGCCCGCGTAGGCTTTTTGCATGTCGGGCCACTGCGTCAGCAGCTTGCGGGCGGCCGGGTCCTGGTCGAGTTCGCGTTGCTGGGCCAGGTCAATCACCGCCTCGGCGGCTTTGGCGCGGGTGGGCTTTTCCACCCGCAACATCTGTGCGCTGGCATGGAGCTGCTGAATTTCGCGGGCCAGGCGGGCCTGTTCGCGGGCGCGCTTTTTGTAGCCGCGCACGGTGTCCGAAATTTCGGCCAGGTAGCGCGTGCGCGCGGCCGGAACGATGGGGGTCTGGTTGGTGCTGTGGCGCACCGCCACGCGCGGCAGGCGGCCCTCGGTCAGCGGCAGGCCCAGTTCACCCAGGCGGGTTTTCAGGGCTTGGTAGAGGGCGGTCACGCCGTCGTCGTTGAAGCGTGCGGCCATGGTGCCAAACACCGGCATCTGCTCGGTGGGCGTGGTCCAGGCTTCGCGGTTGCGCTGCACCTGTTTGGCCACATCGCGCAGCGCGTCGCTGGCGCCCTTGCGGTCAAACTTGTTGATGGCCACAAACTCGGCAAAGTCGAGCATGTCGATTTTCTCAAGCTGGCTGGCGGCGCCAAATTCCGGCGTCATCACGTACATGGGCACATCCACGTGCGGCACGATGGCCGCGTCGCCCTGGCCTATGCCCGAGGTTTCCACCACGATCAGGTCAAAGCCCGACACTTTGCAGGCGGCGATCACGTCGGGCAGGGCGGCACTGATTTCGGAACCAAAATCGCGGGTGGCGAGCGAGCGCATGAAGACCCGCTGGCCCTGCTGCCACGGATTGATGGCGTTCATGCGGATGCGGTCGCCCAGCAGCGCACCACCGCTCTTGCGGCGGCTGGGGTCGATGCTGATCACGGCCACGCGCAATGCGTCGTCCTGGTCGAGCCGGAAACGGCGAATGAGTTCGTCGGTCAGGCTGGACTTGCCTGCACCACCGGTACCGGTGATACCCAGCACGGGCACCTTTTTGGCGGCTGCTTCGGTGCGGATGCGCTGCACCAGGGCGGCGTCGGCTTTGTCGTTTTCCAGTGCGGTGACCAACTGCGCGAGGGCGCGCCAGTGCATTTCAGTCTGGCCTTCAATGGCGCTGGTTTCGGTGGGGGCGAAGGCGCTGATGTCTTTGTCGCAGCGCATCACCATCTCGCCGATCATGCCGGCCAGACCCATCTTCTGGCCGTCTTCGGGGCTGTAAATGCGGGCCACGCCGTAGGCCTGCAGTTCGCGGATTTCGTCGGCCACGATCACGCCGCCACCGCCGCCAAACACCTGAATGTGCTCCCCACCCCGGCTCTTGAGCAGGTCCACCATGTACTTGAAATACTCCACATGGCCGCCCTGGTAAGAGCTGATAGCAATGCCCTGGGCATCTTCCTGCAGCGCCGCGGTCACCACCTCGTCCACCGAGCGGTTGTGCCCCAGGTGGATCACCTCGGCACCCATGCCCTGCAGAATGCGCCGCATGATGTTGATGGCGGCGTCGTGGCCGTCAAACAGGCTGGCGGCAGTGACGAAGCGCACCTTGTTCGTCGGGCGGTAAGTGGCCAGGGCCTGGTATTCGGCGGACAGGTTGCTCATGGTGTCTCTCTCTTTTGGGTGAAAATGCGGTGGAACGGCTTGAGCGTGATTCAGGTCACTTTCAGGCCTGCCAGTGCCGGGTCTGCAGGCGGAAAACGCAGCCCCAGATTTTTCAGCGTATCGCGTACCAGGGTGGCAATCATCAGGTTGCGCTGGGTCTTGGAGTCTGCGGGTACCACGGTCCAGGGCGCCCAGGGTGTGCTCGTGGCCTCAAGCAGGTTTTCATAGGCGCGCTGGTACTCACTCCACTGCTTGCGCACGGCCAGGTCACCCAGACTGAACTTCCAGTGCTTGGTCTCGTCGTCCACGCGTTCCTGCAGGCGAAGGCGCTGTTCGTCTTTGCTGATGTGCAGCATGCACTTGAGGATCACCGTGCCCGTCTCGGCGAGCAGGCGCTCGAAGTCGTTGATGTGGGCCAGGCGCTGGCGGGTTTGTTCAGGTGTGATCCAGCCATTGACCACCGGCACCAGCACATCTTCATAGTGGCTGCGGTTGAACACCATGATCTCTCCTGCACCAGGCACCTTCTGGTGGATGCGCCACAGGTAGTCGTGGTCGCGCTCGGTTTCGGTGGGCGCCTTCCAACCCACGGTGTGTACGCCCAGCGGGCTGGTTTGGCTGAACAACCCGCGCACGGTGCCGTCTTTGCCCGACGTGTCGGTGCCTTGAAGGATCAGCAGCAACTTGAAGCGACCGTCCGCGTACAAGAGGTTCTGCAGCTGGTCAATCTCCTTTGCCAAAGCGAGCACGGTCGCCTGATCGGTGCTCTTGTCGCCTTGTGAAAAGGGCTTGGCACCCGTGTCAAACGCCGCCAGGGCTACGCCTTTGCGGTCCTTGCCGTTTGGCCCATCCGCAGGTTGTATCTGCCAGTTGCGCCACAGGCTGCCGTCGGGCGCTTGAATGGCCGCCGCAGGGAACGGCAGGGCGGGCAGGTGGGCTTCGCTGATTTTTGACATGCGGGGCTCGGGATTGGTGGGGTGAAAAGGCCTGGCGGCTCCGGCGGCTTTCGGGGTGTTTTTGTTGACGTTTACGTAAACGTTAATGTTAACCCGATTTGACCGCAATGGGGTGTTTGGCGGGGGTTCGTTCGACTGGGAGGCATGCCCAGAAGTGGACCGCGCAGGGCAAGCGCGGCACCTGGCCATCCCTGAGAAGTCCGGCGGTTTAAAATACCTGACGGGGTATGCATGATGCTCAAGCATGATCAACCATGCCCTTCAGCGCCTGCAGATCCCCGCAACCAGGAGCGTCCCCTGATCACCGCCCACGACCGCGATCGCAAACGTGCTTTGGCGCTGCGGCTCAAGCGGGTCGAGGGGCAGTTGCGCGGTTTCCAGAAGCTCATCGAAGCCGGCGGCGACTGTGAAAAAGTCGCGCAGCAACTCGCCGCAGCCCGCAAAGCGCTCGACAAGACCTTCTTCACCCGGGTGGGCGGCGTGCTTGCGCAAGGTAACGTGCCGCCCGATGATGTGGCTGACCTGTTGACCCGCTTTTCCTGATACTTTCAAGGATCCGCCATGAACCCGATTCAGCTTTTCGACCCGGCATCCAGCACCTACACCTATGTGTTGTTTGACCAGGCCACGCGCGACGCGCTCATCATCGACCCCGTGGACGAACAACTGGAGCGCGACCTGGCGGTGCTGCGGGAATACGGACTGAAGCTGGCCTGGGCGGTGGAAACGCACGCCCATGCCGACCACATCACCAGCGCAGGCAAGCTGGCCGAGCTGGCCGGGGCCAAGACGGCAGCCCCGGTGGGCTGTGGTATCGGTACCGCCGGTGTGCAGTTGCAACACGGTGACACGCTGAGTTTTGGCGCCCAGAGCCTGCTCGCCCTGCACACGCCCGGGCACACCGCGGGCAGCATGAGTTTTGTGTGGAAAACGCCCGAGGGCGACCATGTGTTCACCGGTGACACCTTGCTGATCAATGGCTGCGGTCGCACCGATTTCCAATCGGGCAGCGCCCACGATCTGTACCACAGTCTCACGGTGGTGCTGTTTGCCCTGCCGGACGCCACCACCGTGTGGCCGGGCCACGATTACCAGGGGCGCACGCACTCCAGCATCGGCCAGGAAAAAGCCTGCAATGCGCGCGTGGCAGGTAAAACCGAGGCCGAGTTCGTGGCCATCATGGAGGCCCTGAACCTGCCCAAGCCACGCCGCATGGACGAGGCCGTGCCCGCCAATCTCACCTCGGGCATCCGGCACGATGCCGACGGCGCCTTGCTGATGCAGCCTCGCCCGGTACCCGCAGCACACGCAGGCACTTACGCCGGTGATGTGTCGCCCCAACTGGCGTGGCAATGGCTACAGTCGGGCGAGGCGGTGCTGGTGGATGTGCGCTCGGACGCGGAACGCGAGTGGGTGGGCTTTGTGCCCGGTGCCGTGGCCGTGGCCTGGAAGCAGTGGCCGGGGATGGTGCTGAACCCCCGGTTCGACGGCGCCATTCAGCAGGCCGGTGCTGGAGGGCGGAAGCTGGTGTTGCTGTGCCGCAGCGGTGTGCGCTCCATCGCCGCGGCCAAGCGGGCTACCGAGCTGGGCCTGGAGGCTTACAACATTCTGGAAGGTTTCGAGGGCGACCCCGACGAACATGCGCGCCGGGGATTCAAGGGAGGCTGGCGTCACCACGGGTTGCCCTGGCGGCAAAATTGAATGGGTGTTGCCGCCGCGCCAGGGCCTTGACCGGGTCCTTCTCGCGGTCCTTGCACCCAGGTTGAGAAGGGTGCGATACAAATCCTGTCAACCCTGACAGGATCTGTCGGGTCGTTCGCAGATTTCTTTTTTCAATGGCGTTTTCTTTTCCTTAAGGAGAACGCCATGGATCTGCTTGAACTGAACCGCGAGAAAACCCCCACCAATCCGGCGTTGCCGGCGCACCTGTGCGATCGCATCGAGCGGGATTTCATTCGCCGATGGAACGACTTGTGGGGTGGCCGCTCACTGGTTCATGGTCGCGATCCAGGTGCCGACGCTGTGCGGCTGAACGGCAATGACTACCTGAGCATCACGGGCCATCCAGCCATCATTGAAGCGCAGACCTCGGCCATTCGCCACGATGCCGAGTTCGTCATTCAGTCGGGTTCGTTTCTGCTTGAAACGCATCCGGTGCGAGCCTTTGAAAAAAAGCTGGCCCATTGGCTGGGCAAAGACGACGGTGTGCTGTGTCAGTCCGGCTATGCGGCCAACATGGGCTTGCTGCAGTGCATCGCCGATCCGCAAACGCCGGTCTACATCGACATGCTGGCCCACGCCTCGCTGTGGGAGGGGGCGCGGCGAGCGGGTGCACCAGTCCATCCGTTTCGCCACAACGACGTCGAGCACCTGCGCCGCCTGATTGAAAAACAGGGGCCCGGCCTGGTCGTGGTGGATTCGGTGTACAGCACGACCGGTGCGATGGCACCGCTTGTCGAGGTGGTGGACGTGGCCGAGGCCGGACGTTGCATGATCCTTGTCGACGAATCCCATTCCCTGGGCACACATGGCCCCGCAGGCGCGGGTCTGTGCAGGGCGCTGGGCCTGAGCGGTCGCGTGCACTTCATCACGGCCAGTCTGGCCAAGGCGTTTGCCGGCCGTGCGGGGTATTTCAACATTCCGACAGGCTTGCGCAACTACGTTTTGAGCACCAGCTATCACAACATGTTCAGCTCGTGTTTGCTGCCGCATGAGGTGGCCGCCCTGAACGCAACGCTGGAGGTCATCAAAGGGTGTGATGCCGAGCGTACCCGGCTGCATCTTTTGACGCGCCGCCTGCGTGACGCTTTATCTGATCTTGGTTTTCCCGTGCATCAAGGCACCGAGCAAATCATCGCTTTGGAGGCGGGCACGGAGCCCGACACCTTGCTGTTGCGGGACCGGTTGGAGGAGCGGCATGTGTTCGGCTCGGTGTTTTGCGCCCCCGCCACGGCGCGCAACCGAACGATGGTGCGTTTGACGCTTCACGCTGCCCTGACCGACGCCGAGCTCGATCATGTCGCATCGGTCGCGCGCGCGATCGCGCCACTCGTCAAGCCTTGGGACTGGCCCATCGCACGGCGCGCACGGGCAACTGGGCTTACGGGTCTTGAATGACGCGGGCACCTTGGGCGGACAGAAAATGGCTGTAGGCTTCAGGCGCTTGTGGTAACTCGGCGGCGCTCAACGCAAAGGTGGCCGCCTGCAGAGTGCCGGCGCGCCCGATGGGCTGAGCGGGCGCGAGGCGAATGGGCCCAGGCAGGCCCAACTGCTGGTGCAGTTCAATGGCGGCCAGTTGCTGCCCACGCTCGATGGACTGCACCACGTCAACACCCAGCCCGACCGAGCTGGCCAGTTCGGCCAGATCACTCAGCCCCACGGTGGGTTCGAGTTGCAGCCAGTGGCATTCGCCGGCATGGGTGAGCCCCAGCAGCCCGAAGGGCTCGCCGAGCACGATGTACTCGACCCAGTGCTGCTCGGCATGGGCCAGCAGCGCTTGCGATACCGAGGGCTCCTGCAGGATCGATTGCTGAGCCGGCTTCAGGGCGACGCCCCACAGGGTGTTGAGCCGCACATCCACCGCCTGCGCCATTTTGCGCAACACGCCGAGGAGGTGATGGGTGATGTCGGGCGCCTGTTTGGGCACGAACTGGTCAATCAGGTTGTTGTTGAAGGCCTGAACCGCCACTTGCTCGTCGGCCTGCCCGGTCAGCAAGACCCGCGAGCCGTGCCAGTCCAGCAAGCTGCTGAGCACCTGCAAGCCGTTGGTGCCGGGCATGGCGTAGTCCACCACGCAGGTTTTGACCAGCCGGTAGCGTGACGGGGTGTTGGCCCAGTAGCGCAGGATTTGTGGCAGCAGGGGCTGACCCTGGCGCCAGCGCTCGATCATGTGCCGGTGGATGGCCGCGTCGGCTTCTTCTCGGGCCGTTTCCTGGCGCATGCGCTCTGCAAAGCCCGCGGGCCGCGAATACAGTTCAATGTGCCATTGATCCGGAACCACCATGCCCAGCATGTCCAGGTAGTCCGGGTCATCGTCCAGAAACAAAATGCTGCCGGGGCGTTGAAAAAGGGGAATTGTGGGTGCCATCGGTACATCAGCCGGTTATGACCCTCTTCAGGTCGTGGTGGTGCGATTCAGGGGCAGATCGACCATGAACACGGCGCCGAGGCCGGGTTCGGAATGGACACGGATGGTGCCATGGGCCGATTCGACCGCGTTCTTGCAGAACGTGAGACCCAGGCCGGTACCCGCACCGCTCTGGGTGGAGAAAAACGGTTCGAAGATCCGGTCCTGCTGTTCGTGGGCAATGCCAACCCCGTCGTCAGAAACTGCGATGCGGCCTTTGCTCCGGTGCACCCCCACATACACACGAAGGTCGCCAGGCTTGGGCGGCTGGCTGGCCGAGGCCAGCGAGTGCAGGGCATTTTTCAGGAGGTTGGACAGCACCTGGACAAACAGCGGGCGCGAAGCCAGGAAGCAGAAGTCCTGCTGTAAGTGAATTTGCACGCATTCACGCTCGCGGGTCGATCGGTAAGGGTAGTCGTGCACCACCTCCTGCACCAGTTCGGCCGCCATGATGGGCGACTGCTCGCGCGGCAGGCGCAGCAACTGGGCATTGGAAATCTGGGTGTCAATCTGACGGTTCATGTTGCGCACCAGGTTTTGAAGCCGGGCAGACAGGTCTTCAATTTTTTTGCGCTTGGCTTCGGGGATGTCGTGCTGGGCCAGGGTGCGCAGCACATCGCCCATGAGGTTGATGGTGGCCAGTGGCGTGCGCAACTCGTGCGCCATGACGCCCATGGTGCTCAGGGTGTTGATCAGGCGGGTGCGCCGAAGGTTGGCGCTGGAAGCCCCCAGCAAAAATGCAATACCCCATGCAAAGGCGATGATCACAAGGTTTTGCTCGGGTATGGCCGTGGGCAGGGCGTGTGTCTGCAGGTGCGCGGCCGACCCGCCCACCAGCGCCCCGAGCGCGCTGCCCACCGTGGCGATGCGCCAGTCCGTCAGGTGGTAGTAGATGAGGAACATGGCGCTGATGCTGGCCAGCCAGGTGGCGTTTCCGCCATTCATCCAGTACATCCAGAAAAAGAAGGCGGGCAATGTGAACCAGCAAACCAGCGTGAAAAGCACAGCACTCCGTCGGGCGCTGGTGTCCTGGGTGATCCAGGGCAAAAAGAAAAACAGCCCCAGAGATCCCGCGGCACCACGGGCCCAGGCACTTTCGTAAGGCTGCGGCCACAGGTCGTGCCAGATCCAATAGAAGACGGCGTGTCCAGCCAGGGTGCAAAGCCCCGCCCACCAAAGACGGGCTCGTGATGGATGCAAAATAGGCTCCAGCGGTGCGTGGACAATTTCGTTCAGCAGCCACCGCCAAACGCGCGCTTTGGCGCTGTGGAACCACAACCGATCCAAAGGCACCATGTATTCCTTCCTGCAAGCAATGACAAATGCCCGCGCTGTGCGTGCCGGGCAGTCGGTCATTGTCGGTGCAACTGCCAATCGTTTTCATGCGCTTGCCTGTCAATTTTGACAGTGTGAGCGTTGACGCCATCCTGGCCGACTGGGTGAATGCCCTGGGCGACCAGGGCGTCGAGGCGATTCTGGTGCTCGGGCCCAATCATTTGGGTACAGCCAACGAGCGTGAGGTGCTCGCGGTTCACCCGCCGCGCTTGCTGGGTGCGGCGCAGGCGCTGGCCGAGAGCGTTGACTTTGGTGCCAGCTGGCGCGACAGCGATGCCCCGCTGGTGGTGTGGCAAGACATTTCCAAGTCGGCCCTGGATCCGTGCGGCCGCTGGCGTCGGCTTTGGCTCGCCCACGGTTACCAGACCCTGGTTCGGGTGGCCTTCACCTTGCCCGCTGGACGCTCGTTCGAGTGTTTCCTGTTCAGTCCCCGCATGTTTGCCGGTCGCACGGAAGCCGCTGTGCTGGCTTGGTCGGCGTTCACGGTCTGGCCCATGCTGCGTCGGGCCATTGCCGGGCGGCGTGTGAGCCTGAGCCCGCGCGAGCAGGAAAGCCTCAACCTGGCTTTTGAGGGTCTGACAGCGCGCGAAGCGGCCCTGCGCATGGACTGTTCCGAACGCACGGTGAATTACCACCTGGCCAACGCCATGACCAAACTCCAGACCGACAACAAGCTCGCCGCCGTGCAGCGCGCTTGCTGGATCGGTTTGATCTGACCGGCTGAACACGAGACAGGCCGCGCCCATGCTGCAGTGCCGCAAGATCCACCGCCGCGCATGGTGATAATGCGCGCATGACTTTTTTAGCCCTCGACGTTGGCAACACCCGCCTGAAATGGGCTCTGTATGACGCACCGCGCATTGGCGCACGGTTGTTGGCGCACGGGGCGCAGTTTCTGGAAAACATTGAAAAGCTGGCCGAAGGCGACTGGCGCGACTTGCCCGCGCCCCGTTGGGTGGTGGGTTGTGTGGTGGCGGGGGACGCCGTCAAGCGCCGCGTGCAGGAGCAGTTGGAGCTTTGGGATGTTGCGCCGCAGTGGGTGGTGTCCAGCAGCGCCGAAGCGGGGTTGGTCAATGGTTACGACCACCCGGCGCGGCTGGGGTCGGACCGCTGGGTGGCCATGATCGGTGCGCGCCAGCGGGTGTTGGCCCAAGGCCCTTCAAGGCCCTGTGTGGTGGTGATGGTGGGCACGGCGGTGACGGTCGAGGCCATCGACGCCGAAGGCCGCTTTCTGGGGGGCATCATCCTGCCGGGCCACGGCATCATGCTGCGGGCGCTGGAGTCGGGAACGGCCGGGCTGCATGTACCCACCGGTGAGGTCCGCGACTTTCCCACCAATACCAGCGACGCGCTCACCAGCGGCGGCACTTTTGCCATTGCCGGCGCCGTGCAGCGCATGGTGGAAAACCTCAGGCACCATTGCGGCGCCGATCCGGTGGTGTACATGACCGGCGGCGCCGGCTGGAAGATGGCGCCCAGCATGTCCACTCAGGTCGAGCTGGTGGACAGTCTGATTTTTGATGGACTGCTGGAGATCGCCGACTGGCGCTTGCTGGCCGTCTGAGCGGCAGCGTCTGGTCAAACCGGTTCTGCCGCAGCGCCCCAGGGCAGCATCAGGGTGAGGGTGAGCAGGCGCGAAAATTCCGGCTCAAACTGATCAATGATGTTCTGCGGTTCTGGGCACAGGGTGCTGTCGGCCATGACGCCGAACTGCACGCCACCACCGTAGCTCAGGATCGACACCCCCAAGCCGACGGTGCCGGTTTGCGGCACCCAGAACATGGTCTGTTCCAGCGTGGCGCCACACAGCTTCATCTTGTCGACGGGTCCGGGCACATTGGTGATCACCGCCGTGGTCTTGCGACTGAACAGGCTCAGCAAGGCATCTTGCGCCGGCTTGACCAGCAGTCCGGCCACGGACAGCAGGCCGAACGTCAGCAGGGGTTGCAGGCTGCCTTTGAGGCTGTTCATGCGTGCTCGAACCCCAAATACCCGTTTCACCGGGTTGTCGATGCCGATGGGCAGCACCAAGGGTACCAGTCCGAAGCGGTTGCCCAGTTTCCAGGCATCTTCCATCGGGCGCAGGTTGATCGGCACCATGACGCGAATTTCCTGGCCGGCCGGGTTGTCGCCCCGTGCCCTCAGGTGGTTGCCAATGGCGCCTGCCACGCAACTCAGCAGCACGTCGTTGACCGAGCAGTTCAGCGCTTTGCCGATCGCTTTCACCTCGTCCAGCGGTATCGGCTCGCACCATGCCACCCGCTTGTGCTGCCCGGGCTGGCCCTTGAGCCGGGTCGGCGAGTCGTCGGGCATCAACGCCAGCGCAGCCAGATCGCTGGCCAGCTGGCCGCCCATGCGGACCAGATCCATGGCCTGGCCCAGCGTGTCGCTCAACCCTTGCTGCGGTGCCGCCAGCAGGGACAGCGATTTCGCTGCACCGCCACCGGCCACTTCCAGCGCCCGGGCGGTCAGGTCGCCGAGCGGACGAATCAGGGTGTCGGCCACCCAGTCTTCGGCCGCATCCAGGCCGGAGCGTACAGGCTTGGTTTTCTTGCGTTGCGGGGGTGGTGCGCCGCCGTCGACCAGGCTCATCATGACGCTGAGCAGCGCCATGCCGTCGGCAATGCAGTGGTGGATCCGTGCGATCAGCGCCGAGCCGCCGCCGTACTGTTCCACCAGCTCAAACCGCCACAGGGGATGGGTGTGATCCAGTGGCTGCATGCTGAGTTCGGCCACACGTGCTTGCAGCGCGTCCTGCTCGCTTTGGTCGTTTTGGCGGGTCAGCGTGTGACGGACCACGTGGCGGCTGAGCTGGAAGTCGGGGTCGTCCAGCCAGTGTGCGCCAGCAGCGTCCTGGTGCGCGGCTTGCACAAAGCGGCGGTAAGGCAGCATGCGCTCTTGCACCCGCTCGCTCAGCGCCGCGAGGCTGATGCCGGGCCGCAAAATCCACACGCCCACAATCATCATCAGGTTGGACGGCGAGTCCATGCGCAGCCAGGCGGTGTCCACCTTGCTCATGCGCTCGCCCTCCAGCCCCAGGGTGGCCACCAGCGCTTGCACCGCACTGCGGGGCGCCGGCGCACGAGGGGTTTCGCGCGGCATGGCCAGGTGTTTGGCCGGGGGCTGGGCTGCTTGGACGGGGGTGGCCGCCTTGCGGTGGCTGGCTGCTCGGGCAACGCGCTGAACCATGTCATCTCCTGCTGCCTGGGTCTCGGGCCCCAATGGGCGGTGGGCCGGGGCGTGGCGTGTTGTGGGTGTTTGCATCTATTTTGCCGCCAAGGCTGCCCGTAAGATACCGGGCCGGCCCTGATGCGCTGAACGTTTTTTGTCCATCAGCCCGTTGCACCCCTTACCTATCTGGAGAAACTGCATGTCCGACCTTCAAACCCGTTTCGATGCCGCCGTCGCCAACTCCAAGAACCTGACCGAGCGCCCGGACAACGCCACGCTGCTGAAGCTTTACGCCCTCTACAAGCAAGCCACCGCAGGCGACAACGCCGAGAAAAAACCCGGCTTCGGCGACATGGTGGGCCGTGCGAAATGGGACGCATGGAATGGCCTGAAAGGCACCGCCAATGAAGCCGCCATGCAGCAGTATGTGGATCTGGTCGAATCGTTGAGCTGAGCGGCCAGCGTCAGTCCCTGAGTTCATCAGCCCCGTTGAGGGGCTATTTTTTTTTGCGCGCAGCGGGCTTTTTGGCCGCCAGCAGCTGGTCAAGGTTTTTCACAATTTCGCCTTCGATGTGTTCTTTGAACGCACCCAGCAGAAAGCCCAGTTTGGCGTCCAGTTCAAAGTGGTCGGCTGACACCCGCAAGGTGCCGTTCACGCCGCTGCGGGCAAATTGCACTTCGTCGACATCGTCACCTTCGGCGTAGGTGCAGCGCATGTCGAAATCGGCTTCGGCCTGTTCGGCCCATTGCCAGGCCACTTTGCGTGCGCCGCTCAGGCCAAGGCGGTGGTCGCGTCGAATGTGAATGTCTGCCATGTCGGGTTCCGTTGAGCTCAGGTTCAGGGGTGTGCAGGTGTTGCAGGCTGCGCAGGGGTGGTGGTGCTCAGCCGCCTCAGGGTCGTTCGTCGAGCCTCTTTGGGTTGTTCGGCCAGTGTGCGCACCGCATCATAGAACCGGTTGAAGTTCTGGCCCTCGCGCTCAAACAGCGCCAGGAAACCGGGTACCAGTTCGTCGTAGGCTGCCTGGGCGCCAAAGCTGGCGTTGTTGGCACGTGTCACCCAGGCGTCGTATCCCGCATAGCCACCCCAGCTGGTTTTGAGGGTCTCGTAGTCGCGCCGGAAACTGCCCATCACCTCGGCCTTGCGGCGCAGTTTTTGTTCGTCATCCCCACCGCTTTCGCCGTAGATGGCCTGCAGTTGCCCGCGCACCGAGCGCGTGAGCGCGCGGAACTGTTGCCGCCGCCCGTCAAAAACCCGGTAGTTTTCCCGCGCGCTTTCGCTGGCTTCCTGGGCCAGCCAGCGCGCGCCGCCCAGGCGCTCGACCGCTGTGGCAAACGATTCGTTGAAGGTGGTGTCGTCTTTGGCGTAAACCACCTGGTGGGCCAACTCGTGGAACAGGAGGCGCGCCAGTTCGCCTTCGGGGTAGCCGATGAAGGTGTTGAGCAACGGGTCGCCACCGGCCCAGTTCATCCAGCCCAGGGTGGAATACGCCGGCACCGGGTACACCGCCACTTCCAGCGTGTCGGGCAGGCTGCGGGCAAAGGCCTGCGCGTCGGCTTCGCTGAAATAGCCTTTGTAGCCCACGCACCCCGCCACCGGAAAGCACCAGGTTTGCAGCGTCAGCGACAGCGCGGGGGCGGCCACCACGTTGTACACCGCGGCGCGGCGCTGCAGGTCTGCGTAGCGGTGATAGCTGGCGTTGTCCGGCAACCCCAGCTCGGCCACTGAAAAAGCGCGGATGCGACGGGCCAGCAGCAGCCGTTCTTTCAGGGCGTCGGGCGTCTGGCTGTCGTCCAGCCACTCTTGCACAGGTCGGGCGGCGTTCATCAGGCGCAGGTGACCGGTCACCGACTGCCAGTAGTAGCCGACCCCCTGGGCAGAGCTGGCGCAGCCCGACAGGGCCAGCGCCAGCGCCAGGGCAGTCAGCGGGGCGCGCCAGCGCATCAGACGCTCTCGGGCAGCCCGGCCACTTCAACCAGGCAGTCGTAAAACACCGGACCGTTGCCCATGTCGGTCAATCGCTGGCTGGTGAGTTCGTTCACGTTGGTGCCAAACGGCCCCAGCTTGCGCCACCACACGCCCAGTCCATTGACCACACCCGGCCGGGCTCGTGAGGACACCTTGGCCTTGCAGCGGTATTCGCCGCGGTCGTTGAAGACGCGCACCATGTGCCCGGACTGGATGCCGCGCGCTTCGGCGTCGTCGGCATGGATTTCCAGCAGCGGTTCACCCTCCATGTCGCGCAGGCTTTGCACGTTGACAAAGGTCGAGTTCAGGAAGTTGCGGGCCGGCGGCGAGATCATGGCCAGCGGGTACTGCGGGCTGCTGCCCGCGACCTCGAAGTTGGGCAGGTGATCGGGCAAGCCGTCTTGGCCCTGTGCTGCCAGCCGTGCGCTGAAAAAAGTGCAACGGCCCGATGCGGTGGGGAAACCACCGTGGGCAAACGGCGCGTCGGGCAGGTCCAGCGTGGCGTAGCCCTGGTCCATCAGTTGATCAAAGCTTACCGTGTCGCCAAACGCGGTGCGGCACAGGCTGAGATCGTCCTCAGAGAAGCACGGGTCGTCAAAACCCATGCGCGCAGCCAACGCGCGGAAGATGTCGGTGTTGGTGCGTGCCTGGCCCAACGGGGCGATGGCGGGGCGGTTCAGCAGCACGTCGGTGTGGCCGTAGCTGGCGTGGATGTCCCAGTGCTCCAGCTGGGTGGTGGCCGGCAAGATGTAGTCGGCGTAGTCGGCCGTGTCGGTCTGAAAATGCTCCAGCACCACGGTGAACAGGTCTTCGCGCGCAAAGCCCTGCACCACCTTGCCCGACTCGGGCGCCACCGCCACCGGGTTGCTGTTGTAGACGATCAGCGCCTCGATGCGCGGGCCGAAATCGGGCGACGCTTCGCGCAGCAGGTCGTTGCCAATGGTCACCATGTTGATGGTGCGCGGCGTGCGCTGGCCCAGCAAATCAGGCCGGTGCAGCGCCGCACGTTGCACGGGGAAATGCCCCGATGCCGACAGCAGCAGGCCACCCGCCCGGTGGCGCCAGGCGCCCACCAGCGCGGGCAGGCAGGCCACGGCGCGCACCGCGTTGCCACCGCCGCGCACGCGCTGCATGCCGTAGTTGAGCCGGATGGCCGCCGGTTTTGTGGTGCCGTAGGCGTGCGCCAAGGCGCTGATTTGCTGCACCGGCACGCCGCACACCGCGGCCGCGCGCTCGGGCGGCCATTGCAAGGCGCGCTCGCGCAGGCCTTCCCAGCCTTCGGTGTGCCGGGCGATGTAGTCGTGGTCCAGCCAGTCGTGTTGAATCAGTTCGTGCATCAGGCCCAGCGCCAGCGCGGCGTCGGTGCCGGGGCGCAGCGCAAGGTGTTCGTGGCACTTTTCAGCGGTCTCGCTGCGCCGCGGGTCAATGCACACCAGCCGCGCGCCGTCGCGCTTGGCCTGCTGCGCCAGCCGCCAGAAATGCAGATTGCTGGCAATCGGGTTGCTGCCCCAGATCACGATGAGCTTGGCTTCGGCGAAGTGCTCTACTTTCATGCCCACCTTGCCGCCGAGCGTGTTCATCAGGCCCTCGGCGCCGGCCGATGCGCAGATGGTGCGTTCCAGGTGCGCAGCCCCCAGCCGGTGGAAGAAGCGCGCAGCCATGCCTTCGCCCTGCACCAGTCCCATGGTGCCGGCGTAGCTGTAGGGCTGAATGGCCTGCGGGTCGCGCGCTGCAATCGCCGTCAGGCGGGCAGCGATGTCGTCCAGCGCGGTGTCCCAGCTCACGGGTTCAAAGTGCCCGCTGCCCTTGGGTCCCACCCGCTTGAGCGGCTGCAGCAGGCGCTCAGGGTGGTAGCTGCGCTCGGTGTAACGCGAAACCTTGGTGCACAGTGCGCCGTCGGTGTGGCGGTGCGCCGGATTGCCTTGCACGCGAATGGCCACCCCGTTTTCGACCGTCGTGATCAGCGCGCAGGTGTCGGGGCAGTCGTGCGGGCAGGCGCCACGAACGGTGGCATTCATGAGACTTGTCGGCTGGAGGGTGCCGGAGGTCGGTTCGGGCATGAACAAAGCCAGTGGATGTTGTAGGGTGGAGGCCATTCATACCGAGGCCTGCGGCGCAGGCGTCGGGTCGTCAAAAACAGCATATCAGGAGATACCGTATGCGTCGTCGTGAGGTCATTTCGAACACCGGCACCCTGCTGGGTGCTGCCGCCCTGGGGGCATGGAGCAGCGCGGCGCAGGCCCAGACCGCCGGGGTGAGCGACACGCAGATCGTGCTGGGCCAGTCGGCCCCATTCACGGGTTCGGCCGCGCAGCTGGGGTTGCAATTCCATCTGGGGGCACAGCTCTACTTCGAAGCGTTGAACGCCGAGGGCGGCATCAACGGCCGGCGCATCCAGATCCAAAGGCTGGACGATGGCTACGAGCCCGAGCGATGCGCGGCCAACACACGGCAACTCATCAGCGAGGGCGTGTTTGCGCTGTTTGGCTATATCGGGACCCCCACCAGCTTGGCGGCTTTGCCTTTGGCTACCGAGGCCAGGCTGCCCTTTTTTGCCCCCTTCACCGGCGCCGAGGCATTGCGTACCCCGTTCAACCGCTATGCGATCCATGTGCGCGCGTCGTACTTTGACGAAACGGCTGCGATCGTGCGCCAGATCACCTCGGTGGGTATCAAGCGCATTGCGGTCTTCTACCAGAACGACGCTTACGGGAAAACGGGTCTGGAGGGCGTGTCCCGCGCGCTGAAAGCGGTTGATCTGGAGCCGGCTGCGCTGGGCACGGTGGAGCGCAACACCACCGATGTGGAGCAGGCATTGAAAACCATCATGGCGATCAAGCCCGAGGCGATTGTGCAAATCGGCGCGTACAAGGCCTGTGCCACGTTCATACGGCGGGCCCGTCGCCTCGGGTTTTCAGGCAACTTTTACAACGTGTCTTTCGTCGGCACGCAGGCCCTGGTCGACGAATTGGGTGCCGAAGCCCGCGGTGTGGTGGTGAGCCAGGTGATGCCCTTCCCTTATGCGCCCGTGACCCGTTTGTCGGGTGACTATCTGGCCGCCATGAAGGACAAACGCGGCATGGTGCCCAATTACTCGGGCATGGAGGGCTTCGTGGCGGCCAAGGTGTTTGCCGAAGCGGTGAAACGCGCCGGGCGGGCGCTGACCCGCGATGCCTTCATTGCCGCCATTCAGGGCATGCAAAACGTCAACCTGGGTGGCTTTCCGGTGGACTTTTCCCCCAGCAAGCACACCGGCTCCAAGTTCGTCGAGCTGACCCTGCTGACCGAGGACGGCCGCATTCGCCGCTGAGTCGCGTGCTGCCACCCAGCGTCTGTTGGGGGTGTCGCACGCGGGGCGCCGGTACCGGGCCGGTCTTCGGTACCATGATCGTTTTTCAACACGATGCCGGTCTGCGGCACTGAGAGGCGCCCATGCAACTGATCGACTCCATCTTGACCCAGGCTGCGGGCATTGCCGCCGTGCGGCGCGACATCCACGCCCACCCCGAGCTGTGTTTTCAAGAGGTGCGCACCGCCGATGTGGTGGCACAAAAGCTGACCGAGTGGGGCATTGAGGTGCGCCGCGGTCTGGGCACCACCGGCCTGGTGGGCCTCGTGCACGGGCGCGATGGCGGCGCTTGCGGTCGTGCCATTGGCTTGCGCGCCGACATGGACGCCCTGCCCATGCAGGAGCACAACACCTTTGCCCACGCCAGCCAGTACGCCGGGAAGATGCATGCCTGCGGCCACGACGGCCACACCGCGATGCTGTTGGCGGCGGCCCAGCACTTTGCGAAACACCGCCATTTTGACGGCACGGTGGTCCTGATCTTCCAGCCCGCCGAAGAGGGCGGTGGCGGTGCACGCGAGATGATCAAGGACGGCTTGTTTGAGCAGTTTCCGGTGGAGGCGGTGTTTGGCATGCACAACTGGCCCGGCCTGCCGGTGGGCACGTTTGCCGCCAGCACCGGCCCGGTGATGGCGTCCAGCAACGAATTCCATATCGTGATCCGCGGCAAGGGCGCGCACGCCGCGTTGCCGCACAACGGGATCGACCCGGTGCCGGTGGCCTGCCAGATGGTGCAGGCCTTTCAGACCATCATCACCCGCAACAAAAAGCCGGTGGACGCCGGCGTGATCTCGGTCACCATGATTCACACCGGCGAAGCCACCAACGTGGTGCCCGAACGCTGTGAGATCCAGGGCACGGTCCGCACATTCACTTACGACGTTCTGGACCTGATCGAGCGCCGCATGAGCGAGATTGCCCAGCACACCTGTGCGGCGTTTGGTGCCACCTGCGAATTCCAGTTCAAGCGCAACTACCCGCCCACCATCAACCACCCGGTGGAGACCGCCTTTGCGCGGGCCGTGATGGCTGAAATTGTGGGTGCGGAACAGGTGCTGGACCAGGAGCCCACCATGGGCGCCGAAGACTTTGCCTACATGCTGCAAGAGCGGCCCGGTTGCTACGCCTTCATAGCCAATGGCGACGGCGCGCACCGCGAAATGGGCCACGGCGGCGGCCCCTGCATGCTGCACAACCCGAGCTACGACTTCAACGACGACCTGATTCCGCTGGGTGCCACCTTCTGGGTGCGGCTGGCAGAAAAATGGCTGGCCCAGCCCCGCACCGGGGCTGGCGCATGATCAGCGCGCAAGCCGCGTTTTCGCCGTCCTACGCCCGCGCCCGGGTTCAATTTCTGGAGAGTGCCGCCGCCGCCGGCATGGTCATCACCAGCCACAACCACCCGCTGCCCGGCCGGGACGGCGAGACCCTGGCCATGGACGTGGCGCTGGACGGCGCACCCGACGCCGAGCGTCTGCTCATCGTCAGCAGCGCCTGCCACGGGGCTGAAGGCTATTGCGGTTCTGGCGTGCAGGTGTTTGCCGCCCACGACGCCGAATGGCGCGCGCACGCCCGCGCTGCCGGGGTGGCGGTGTTGTATATCCATGCACTCAACCCGCATGGTTTTTCATTTGTGCGCCGGGTCACCCACGAAAACGTGGACCTCAACCGCAACTTCCAGGACTTCAGCCAGCCCCTGCCGCAGAACCCGGCCTATGCCGAGCTGCACGCCCTGCTGTTGCCCAGCGACTGGCCGCCGCAGCCCGACAACCAGGCCGCCCTTGCCGCCTATGTGGCCACCCACGGCCTGTCGCGTTACCAGGCGGCGGTGTCGCAAGGGCAGCACGCGTTTGCCGACGGCCTGTTTTTTGGCGGCACAGCGCCCACCTGGAGCAACCTGACCCTGCGCCAGGTGTTGCGCAGCCAGGCGCAAAAGGCCCGCCGACTGGCCTGGATCGACCTGCACACCGGACTGGGCCCGAGCGGTGTGGGTGAGCGCATCTGTGCGTGCCGCGACGACCCCGCCGCGCTGGCTCGGGCCCGCCGCTGGTGGGACGGCAACGGCCAGACACCGGTGACCTCGATCTACGACGGCAGTTCCACATCGGCCCGTCTCACCGGGTTGATGTGGGGAGCGGCCTACGAGGAGTGCCCTCAGGCCGAATACACCGGCATGGCGCTGGAGTACGGAACCTTGCCGATTGAAGCGGTGATCGATGCGCTGCGTGCAGACCACTGGCTGCATCTGCATCCCGAGGCTCCGCTGGCGCTGCGCGGGGCGATCAAACAGCAGATGCTGGACACGTTTTACGTGGACACCGATGTCTGGCGGGCCCAGGTCGTGGTGCAGGCGCGGCAGGCACTGTTTCAGGCCGTGGATGGGTTGATGGCAGCCTGAAAAAATCCTGAGCCAGCTCAGGTTTGCAGCGCCAGGCGAGTGGCATCCACATACAGCCGTTCCAAGGCATCCATGGGCTCAAAGGCGCTGACGCGTTCCTGCAAGCTCAGGGCGAGGGCCTCAGCGCTGCTGCCCTCCAGCATCAGCAGCCCGTTGGCGTATTCACCCAGTGTGATCGGTGATTCAGGATTGAGCGCCAGCGCCTGCTGGTACAGCGCCAGCCCGATGTCCTTGCTGGCGCCGTAGGTCATGCCGCCAATCAGGCTGCCTACTTTGTCGATCACCTCGGCGTGGAAATTGGCCAAGGCTAGGTGCGCATCGGCGTGGTGCGGCACCAGGCGCAGGGTGGTTTCGAGGGCGGTTTTGACACGCGCACCCAAACCCTGCGTGAGGGCTCTGGCGACGCTGATGCCTTGGCAGTAGCGGCCCAGGGCGTAGGCCTGCCCATACCAGGCACTGGCCTGTTCGGGGGCCTGTTGTTGCTGGGTCTCGGCCCGGCTGGCAGCGGTCTTCAGCAGCGACAGGCGCACATCTTCCCGCGGCTCCAGGTAAGTGGCGTAGACGCAGGTGGCCTTGTTGGCCACGGTGGCGCCCGCTTCACCCAGGGCCAGGCCAGCGGCTGCGGCCTGCTGAAAGGCACCGTTGTGGAACAACACCCAGGCTTGCAGCACATCCGGGTTGGACGGCAAGGGTTCTGCGTCGCCACGGTGCAGGCGTGCCCAGTGGGTACGCAGGCGCGCGGCGTCGAACGTGTAGGCTCCCAGATGGGGAAAAGGGGTCCAGGGGGTCATGGTTTGCGGCGTGGCCCGGCTCAGGTTGGAGGGGAGTAGGCCCCGGTGAGCTGCAGCAGATGCTGGCGCTGACCGGCTTCAAGGTAAGGTGCCAGCAGGTTGAGCACATGGTGTGCGCCGCGCATGAGGGCCTGCTGCGCATTGTCGGGCTCCAGTGCATGGCGCGGGTCGCGGACGTACTCAAAGCTCAGCCAGTAGGTCAGCACCACCACCATGCACTGGGCCGTGGGCTCGACCTCGCGGGCCTCGATGTTGACCGCGCCGCTGCGGCTCATGCCGGCCAGCAGGGTGCGTATGGCGCGCGACTTGTTTTTCAGCACCGCCTGAAAGTGTGTCTCCAGCATGCGGTTTTTGGACAGCAGGTCGTTCAGGTCGCGGTACAGGAAGCGGTAGGCCCAGATCGTTTCGAACAGCGAGTGCATGAAAAACCAGGCATCTTCCACGTTGCGCACACCATCGCTGGCATTGAGCAGCTCGCTCAGCGAGCGCTCGTAGCGTTCAAACAGCGAATTGATGAGCTCGTCTTTGGCGGGGTAGTGGTAGTACAGGTTGCCGGGGCTGATCCCGAGTTCGGCCGAGATGAGCGTGGTCGACACATTGGGCTCACCAAACCGGTTGAACAGTTCGAGGGTGACCTCCAGGATGCGCTCAGCGGTGCGGCGAGGGGCTTTTTTCACCATCTTGTGTGTTCTCTCACGGAATGCGCCTGGGTTGGCGTGGCGATGCAGCGGCCAGCCCGAGCCGGTCTTGAAGGGCATCCAGGGTGGCGTGCAGCCGCCGGGTGGCCAAAGCGCCGGCATGCCGCGAATAGGCGTGGGCGCTGCGGCGGGCGGGCGCCAGCAGATGCCGTGTGGGGTCGGTCAGCACGGCGGTGTCGATCTGCACGCCGTGGCGCGCCAGCCGAGGCGCCAGTTCAGACTGGCGATCACGCAGCATCTGGCGGGTTTGCTGGTAGGCGTGTTCGGCCATTTCGCGGCGCTGCCGGTAGCTGAACGTGTTGGCAAAAAACAGCTCGGCGTCACGCTGGTCGGGTTCGATCAGCACAATATCGCTGTCGGGGTAGGCGCGTTCGTAGTGCTTCATTCCCAGCGCCAGCCGCGAATGAATCATGGAGCGGAAGGTCTGGCTCATCACCGCCGGAAAGCCGCCTTCCACCAGCGACGGAATGCGTTTGGCGCTGCGCGGATTTTCGCTGGCGTGGAACGGCACCAACGGGTTCAGGCACAGCAGCAAGCCAACACCTTCGTCCAGCGCCACAGTGGCGTGCAAGGTCTTCTTCAGGGCGCCATCCACATAGTGTTTGCCTTCAATTTCCACCGGCGGGAACAGGCCGGGAAGGGCGGCGCTGGCCTGAATGGCGCGCGAAATGGGCACGTGGTCCCAGCCTGCGCGGCCAAACGGGGCCGCGTTGCCGGTGTCGAGCTGCGTCGCCACCAGCGTCAGGCGCGCGCGCAACTGGCGAAAGTCGTTGCTGCGGCCCTCGCGACTGAACAGGCCCTCGATATGCCGGTGGATGCCCTCGTTGTCCAGCAAGCCCGTGGGCAAGGCTGCACCGAGCCGTTCAAACGCGTTGGTCAGCGGCTTGCCCTGCACACCCCAGGCCCACAGGGCGCTGCCGAGCAAGCCCGGCAAGCGCTGCAGGCGGTGACCGAACTCGGACCAGGCCGGCTTGAGCAACCACGAAGGATCAAAGTTTTCCTCGTTGGGCAGGTCTTCAATGAAAACCTCGCAGAGTTGGCGCGGCGTCATGCCGTTGGCCAGGCCCGCCACAATGAAGCCCCCGGCTGAAACGCCCACGTAGTGGTCGCAGGCGTTGAAGTCCAGGCCTTGCAGGCAATCGTCCAGGGCGCACAGCGCGCCTATTTCGTAGATGGCACCCAAGGGCCCGCCACCGGCCAGGGCCAGGGCGATGCGAGGGCGTGCAGGCCGTGCGTTGCGTGGGCGTACGGCCGGCGCGGGTGAGCGGGCAGAGGCTTTGCGGGGTGACATCATGCGTTCGAGTGTAGACCGCCGGTGCAGGCGAAAGTGTTGCAGTGCAGCATGGCGAGCAGGCGCAAAAAAGGGGCGTCAAGCGCCCCTGTTCATGACCTGCGGCGAACCGCCAGCGCCCGCTCAGGCGGCGGCTTCCACCTTGGGTGCAACCGCCTTGCCCGGCGCAGTCTTGGTCGCAGTTTTCCTGGAAACTGTTTTGGCGGGTGCTTTCACGGCCGCCGTGACCGGTGCTTTCACGGCCGCCGTGACCGGTGCTTTCACGGCTGCCTTGGCCGGTGCTTTCGCAGGGGATTTGGCAGCGGCCTTGCGTGCGGCGGGTGGGGGCGTCACTTTGGCGCGCGCTTTGGCAGCCGTTTTGACCGGGGCTTCACCGCTCAGGCGGTGCACGGCCTGACTCAGGGTGTCAATGCGCTCCATCAGCGACTCAATGTCGCGCGCCGAAGGCACGCCCAGTTTGTTCAGTGCCTTGGCTACACGGTCTTCAAAAATGTTCTCCAGCTTGTCCCATTGACCCGCGGCCTTGGACGAAATGTCGGTGGCCATGCTGCTCATCCGGTTGGTGGCTTCTGAAATGCGTTCTTCGGCCACCGCCTGCGTCTTGCGCTGGATCGACAGTCCCTCTTTCACCAGCGATTCAAAAGCCTTGCCACCTTCTTCCTGGGCCTTGGAAAAAGCGCCCAACCCAGCCAGCCAGATTTGCTGTGCCGAATCCTTGATAGCACCGGACAGCGGCGAATTGAAAGTGGCTGCGGTGGCCTTTTTGCCAGTGCTTGGTTTTTGAATTTTCTTAACCATGGGGAACTCCGTGGGGTGCTGTGGATGGAAGGGTGATGAGCGGTTTGCCCATCGCATGAAAGCAATGTAATTCGCCAGGGCCAGGCCTGTGTAGGGGCGCGTAACTAAAGCTGTCGTGGTGTTCCGGATTCCTGGCCTGGCGCGATCGGTCCACGCGCTTTCGGTGGCCGGGCCGGCTGAGCACGGGTTATTGCGGAATCGTTGCACGGTGTTCATGGTCAAGAATGACGGATTGAACCTTTGCCCATCCGCTGCGCACTGCACGCCATACAACCGCCACCAGGAGCTTTTATGCACTATTTCGTGACCGGAGCCACCGGTTTCATTGGCAAGCGCCTCGTCAAAAAACTGCTGGAGCGCAAGGGCTCGGTGGTGCACTTCCTGATCCGCCAGGCGAGTGAAGGCAAGGTGCCTGCGTTGCTGGAGTACTGGGGTGTGAGCGCGGCGCGCGCCGTACCGGTGTACGGTGACTTGACGAGCAAAAAGCTGGGTGTGAGCGCCGACGGGGTGAAGGCCCTCAAAGGCCAGGTGGATCACTTCTATCACCTGGCTGCGGTGTACGACCTGGAGGCGGACGCCGAGAGCCAGATCGCAGTGAACATTGACGGCACGCGCAACACGGTGGAGTTGGCCAAGGCCATCGGCGCGAAGCACTTCCACCATGTGTCTTCGATTGCCGCTGCCGGCCTTTATGAAGGGGTGTTCCGCGAGGACATGTTCGACGAGGCCGAGAACATCGACCACCCGTATTTCATGACCAAGCACGAGAGCGAAAAGATCGTGCGCAATGAATGCAAGCTGCCATGGAGCGTCTACCGCCCGGCGCTGGTGGTGGGCGACAGCCAGACCGGCGAGATGGACAAGATCGACGGGCCTTACTACTTCTTCAAGCTGATCCAGCGCATGCGCCAGATCTTGCCGCCCTGGATGCCCAGCGTGGGCCTGGAAGGTGGGCGCATCAACATCGTGCCGGTGGACTTCGTGGTCAAGGCGCTCGACCACATCAGCCACCACCACCGCGCCAGCGGCAAGTGCTTTCACTTGGTGGACCCCATGGGCTACCGCGTGGGCGACGTGCTCGACATTTTGAGCAAGGCCGCGCACGCGCCCAAGATGAACCTGTTCATCAACGCGGCGCTCATGGGCTTCATTCCCAAAAGCGTGAAGAAGGGCCTGATGGCGCTGGCACCGGTGCGCCGTGTCTACCGCGCCATCATGCAAGACCTCGGGCTGCCCGAGGACATGATGAATTTCGTCAACTACCCGACGCGCTTCGACTGCCGCGAAACGCTGGCCGCGCTCAAGGGCAGCGGCATTGCATGTCCCAACCTCAAGGACTACGCCTGGCGGCTGTGGGACTACTGGGAACGCCACCTCGACCCCGACCTGCATATCGACCGCAGCCTCAAGGGCACTGTGGCGGGCAAGGTGGTGCTGGTCACCGGCGGCAGCTCGGGTATCGGCCTGGCGGCCGCGCACAAGTTTGCCGAGGCGGGTGCCGTCACCATCATTTGCGGGCGCGACCAGGACAAGCTTGACGAAGCCTGCAAAGCAGCCCAGAACAAGGGCTACACCTTCACCGCCTACGCCGCCGACATTGCCGACATGGCCGACTGCGACCGTTTTGTGCAAACGCTGCTGGCCAACCACGGCAGCGTCGATTTCCTGATCAACAACGCCGGGCGCTCCATCCGCCGCGCCATTGAAGGCAGTTACGACCGCTTCCACGATTTCGAGCGCACCATGCAGCTCAACTACTTTGGCTGCCTGCGCGTGACGATGGGCCTGCTGCCGGGCATGGTGGCCAAGAAGAAAGGCCACGTGGTCAATATCAGCTCCATCGGCGTGCTGACCAACGCCCCGCGTTTCAGCGCCTATGTGGCCAGCAAGGCCGCTCTGGACGCGTGGACGCGCTGCGCTTCCAGCGAGTTTGCCGATCAGGGCATTTCGTTCACCACCATCAACATGCCGCTGGTGCGCACACCCATGATCGCGCCGACGCAGATCTACAAGAACGTGCCCACGCTGGCGCCCGAAGAGGCGGCTGACATGATCGCCCAGGCCTGCATTTTCAAGCCGGTGCGCATTGCGACGCGGCTCGGCGTGACGGGCCAGGTGATGCACGCGATGGTGCCGCGCGTGGCGCAGATCGTGATGAACACCAGCTTTCGCATGTTCCCGGATTCATCGGCGGCAAAGGGGGAGAAGGGGGCCAAGCCGCAGCTGTCGCCTGAGGCGGTGGCCATGCAGCAGATGATGCGGGGGATTCACTTCTGACCTCGTTGTTGTTGCGTTGTGGGCTTTTGGGACTCTTGTGGGCCGGGGCGAAACCCGGCTAGCCACAAGAGAAAAGACGCTCCGCCGGAGCCTACAATTTGCCAACCCAGCAGCCCCACCGGGAATCCGAAGCATGACCACCCACACCCCCGTCGACCTCTCCCACATCCAGCCCCGCGAAAAGGCCGAAATCCTGGCCCAGGCCTTGCCCTACATCCGCAAGTACCACGGCAAAACCATGGTCATCAAGTACGGCGGCAACGCCATGACCGACCCGGCCCTGCAGCAGGACTTTGCCGAGGACGTGGTGCTGCTCAAGCTGGTGGGTATCAACCCGGTGGTGGTGCACGGCGGTGGCCCGCAGATTGAAACGCTGCTGCAGCGTCTGGGCAAGAAAGGCGAGTTCATCCAGGGCATGCGCGTGACCGACGCCGAGACCATGGAGGTGGTGGAGTGGGTGCTGGGCGGCGAGGTGCAGCAGGACATCGTGGGCCTGATCAACGCGGCTGGCGGCAAGGCGGTGGGGTTGACCGGGCGCGACGGCGCCATGATTCGCGCCCAAAAGCTGCGCCTGGCCGATCAACAAGACCCCAGCCGTGAGCACGACGTGGGCCAGGTGGGCGACATCGTCAGCATCGACCCCAGCGTGGTCAAGGCGCTGCAGGACGACCAGTTCATTCCTGTCGTCAGCCCGATCGGTTTTGGCGAGCATAACGAGAGCTACAACATCAACGCCGATGTGGTGGCGGCCAGGCTCGCCACCGTGTTGCAGGCTGAAAAGTTGCTCATGCTCACCAACATCCGCGGTGTGCTCGACAAGGAAGGCCAGTTGTTGACCGAGCTGACGCCGCGCCGCATTGACGAGTTGTGCGAGGACGGCACCATCAGCGGCGGCATGATTCCCAAGATTGCCGGCGCGCTGGACGCGGCCAAGAGCGGTGTCAATGCGGTGCACATCATCGACGGGCGCGTGCCCCACGCGCTGCTGCTGGAGGTGCTGGGCAACGAGCCCTTCGGCACCATGATCCGCTCGCACTGAAGCCGCGCGTCTGCGGGGCATGGTTCACCTCAGGGGCTGAAAACCCCTGTGCGAGAATCAAAATGTAAGCAGGGGAAGACCAAAACCGGACGGGTGTTGCTGCCCGCCAGCCGAACACGAACAGACCGACTGCCCATGACCTCCAACGCCCCAGTGCCCATGCCCACAGGCGACGCTGAGTTTGACGACGCGCACCGCAACGACGCGGCCGAACCCGCCGAAGGCGGGCCGGGGCGCAAGCGCCCCAAGCCTGGTGAGCGCCGGGTGCAGATTCTGCAAGCCCTGGCCGCCATGCTGGAGCAGCCGGGCGCCGAGCGGATCACCACGGCGGCGCTGGCCGCGCGGCTCGACGTGAGCGAGGCGGCCTTGTACCGCCACTTCGCCAGCAAGGCGCAAATGTTTGAAGGCTTGATCGAGTTCATCGAGCAATCGGTGTTTGGTCTGATCAACCAGTTGGGTGACCGCGAGCCCGACCCGCTGTTGCGTTCACGCCGCCTGGTCACGCTGCTGCTGCAGTTTGGTGAAAAGAACCCTGGCATGGCGCGTGTCATGGTGGGCGATGCGCTGGTGTTTGAAAACGAGCGCCTGCAGCAGCGCATGAACCTGTTTTTTGACAAGATTGAAGCCGCCCTGCGGCACAACCTGCGCGAGGCCGCGGTGCTGGTGGGCACCTCCACGCCCACCGTGGACGCGCAAGCGGACGCATCGGTCATCACCGCGTTTTGCGCCGGCCGGTTGCAACGGTTTGCACGCAGCGGCTTCAAGCGCGTGCCCACCGAAAGCCTGGAGCACAGCCTGTGTTTGCTGCTGCCGGCGGGGCGGCTGTGAACGTCTGAGCGGCTGCGCACAGCCACCACCACCGGCCCGGATCGGTCAATGGGTTGCGGGTTAACCCTTGGTTGGCGCTTGTCCTGGCGGTTCTAGGGCCAGCGCTCTAGGCAAATCCAGATAAAAAAAGCCCGGTGTTGCACCGCAGGGCTTTTTTGCGGTAAAAATAGCACGACCGTTCGATTTGTCGCACGGCTTGCTTTTTTCGCCACCCAACGCGGCCCTGCCGCCCCCACCGCATGAGCGACCTTTTTCCCGCCCGCCGTTCGCACAGCATCAGTGCTGTCAGCAAGCCGATGCAAAAGGGCCAGCAAACCAAGGCGGCCATCGTCGAGGCTGCGCTGGGCTTGGCCACGCAGATTGGTCTGGAGGGCTTGTCCATCGGTGCGCTGGCCGAGGTCATGCAGATGAGCAAGTCGGGTGTGTTTGCCCACTTTGGTTCGCGTGAAGAGTTGCAGATTTCGGTGGTGCGCGAGTACCACACGCGTTTTGAAGAAGAGGTGTTTTACCCCGCCATGGCGGCGCCGCGCGGGTTGCCGCGCCTGCGGGCCCTGTTTGACAACTGGATGAAGCGCACCTCGGTCGAGATCGACTCGGGCTGCATTTACATCAGTGGTGCGGTGGAGTTTGACGACCGGCCAGGCCCCGTGCGCGATGCGCTGGCCAGCTCGGTGAACACCTGGTTATCGGCGATGCGCCGCGCGGTGGAACTCGCTGTTGCCGAGGGCCATCTAAACCCTCACACGGACGCCGACCAAATGGCCTTTGAAATCCATGCCCTGATTTTGGCGCTCCACTATGAAGCCCGCTTCCTGCGCAGCCCCGACTCGTTGCGACGTGCCTTGAAAGCCTTCGAAGGCATCGTGGGACGATTCAGCTCACCCGCACCCGCACCCGCACCCGCCGCGGCCAGCCCGGCGCGCGTTTCTCGCACGCGAAAACCCCGCGTCGCCTGACCCTTTTTTCTCACAAACCCATCTCAGGAGTTTTCCATGCCCGTTTACAACCCGCCTCTGCGTGACATGCAGTTTGTGATGCACGAGGTGCTGCACGTCACCGACGAATTCAAGTCGATGCCCCAGCACGCCGACACCGATGTGGACACCATCAATGCGGTGCTGGAAGAGGCGGGCAAGTTTGCTTCGCAGGTGATTTTTCCGCTGAACATCAGCGGCGACACCGAGGGCTGCAAGCTCAACCGCGACACCCACGAAGTGACCACGCCCACCGGTTTCAAGGAAGCCTACAAAACCTACGTGGACGGCGGCTGGGCGGCCCTGAGTTGTGACCCCGCCTACGGCGGCCAGGGCTTGCCACTGGTGGTGAACCAGTGCCTGTACGAAATGATGAACAGCGCCAACCAGGCCTGGACCATGTACCCCGGCCTGACGCACGGTGCCTATGCCTCGCTGCACACGCACGGCACCGACGAGCAAAAGGCCACCTACCTGCACAAGATGACCAGCGGCGAATGGACCGGCACCATGTGCCTGACCGAACCCCACTGCGGCACCGATCTGGGCCTGATGCGCACCAAGGCCGAGCCACAGGCCGATGGCACCTACAAGCTCACCGGCAACAAGATTTTCATCAGCGCCGGTGAGCACGACATGACTGAGAACATCATCCACCTGGTGTTGGCCCGCCTGCCCGATGCGCCTCCCGGCATCAAGGGCGTGAGCCTGTTCGTCGTGCCCAAGTTCAACGTGAACAAGGACGGCACGCTGGGCGAGCGCAACGGCATTTACTGCGGTGGCCTCGAACACAAAATGGGCATCCACGGCAACGCCACGGCGCAGATCGTGCTGGACGGCGCGGTGGGCACGCTGGTGGGCCAGCCCAACAAGGGCATGCAGGGCATGTTTGTCATGATGAACGCCGCCCGCCTGGGCGTGGGCAACCAGAGCCTGGGCCTGACCGAGGTGGCTTACCAGAACGCCTTGGCATATGCCAAAGACCGTATCCAGATGCGCAGCCTGACCGGCCCCAAGGCGAAAGACAAGCCGGCTGATCCGATCATCGTGCACCCCGATGTGCGCCGCATGCTGCTCACCGCCAAGGCCTACGCCGAAGGTGGCCGTGCGCTGGCCATCTACAGTTCGGTGCTGCTGGAAAAGTCGCACAACCACCCCGACGAAAAGGTGCGCAAGGACAGCGACGAAATGCTGTCGTTGCTGACCCCCATCGTCAAAGCCTTCCTGACCGACAACGGCTACAACGCCGCCACCCAGTGCCAGCAGGTGTTTGGCGGCCACGGTTACATCAAGGAATGGGGCATGGAGCAGCATGTGCGCGACGCCCGCATCAACATGATTTACGAAGGCACCAACACCATCCAGAGCCTGGACCTGCTGGGCCGCAAGGTGCTGGGCAACAACGGTGCCACGCTGAAGAAATTTGGCAAGCTGGTGGGCGCGCTGGTGCAAGAAGAAGGCGTGAACGAGAAGATGGCCGAGTTCATCAACCCGATCGCGGTGCTGGGTGAACAGATCACCAAGTTCACCATGGAGCTGGGCTTCAAGGGCATGCAGAACGCCGACGAAGTGGGCGCCGCCGCTGTGGACTACCTGCGCGTGGCCGGCCACCTGGTGTTTGGCTATTTCTGGGCCCGCATGGCGCAGGTGGCGCTGCGCGAGATTGCCGCCGGCAACACCGACCCGTTTTACGTGGCCAAGCTGCAGACCGCCCGCTTCTATTTCGCCAAGCTGTTCCCCGAAACCGCCACGCTGATGCGCACGGCGCGTTCGGGCAGCAAGGTGCTGATGGACACCGACGCGGCGCTGGCTTGATTCGGTTGTTCCCTTCCTTGCGTCCCATCTTCAGAGGTGTGCACATGATCAAGACTTCCCTCGCTGCCGTTGTTCTGGCGGTGTTTGCGACCGGGGCCTGGGCCCAGAACACCCCTGTGGGCGCCTGGCATTCGATCGACGACAAAACCAAAGAGGTCAAGTCTGAGATCGTCATTACCGACAACGGTGGCGTGCTGTCTGGCAAGGTGGTCAAGCTCTTGCGCAAGGACGCCAGGCAGGATGCGGTGTGCGATCTGTGCACCGACGACCGCAAGGACAAGCCGGTGCTGGGCATGGAAATCATCCGCGGCGCCAGGAAGGCCGAGGGCAAGGACGTGTGGGAAGGCGGCAAGATTCTGGATCCCGAAAACGGCAAGGCCTACACCTTGCGCCTGACACCGATCGAAGGCGGGAAAAAACTGGAAGTGCGCGGCTCGGTCTTTGGTATCGGGCGCACGCAAACCTGGATTCGGGTGACCAATTGAAGCACCCCCGCAGCACTTGATCCACCCCCGCCGCGCTTCGCGCAACCCCCTTGAGGGGGCGGCACCAGCAGGCCGGCCAAGCCGGTTATGCGGTGCCTCCAGACCAACCACCTCACACGCGTCGCATGGCGCGTAAAGGAACCTGATTCATGAACCGATTTCAAGTGAAAAAAGTCGCCGTGCTTGGCGCAGGCGTGATGGGCGCGCAGATCGCTGCGCACCTGGTCAACGTCAAGGTGCCGGTGGTCCTTTTTGATCTTCCCGCCAAGGAAGGCCCGAAGAACGGCATCGTGACCCGCGCCATCGAAAACCTCAAAAAGCTCAAGCCCGCTCCGCTGGGTGTGGTGGCAGACGCCGATCTGATCGGCCAGGCCAATTACGAAGAGCACATGGAACAGTTGCGCGACTGCGACCTGATCATCGAAGCGATTGCCGAGCGCATGGACTGGAAGCTCGATCTGTACACCAAGATCGCGCCCTTCCTGGCACCGCACGCCATCGTGGCCAGCAACACCTCGGGCCTGTCGATCACGAAGCTCAGCGAAGCGCTGCCCGAGAGCATCAAGCCGCATTTCTGTGGCATCCACTTCTTCAACCCGCCGCGCTACATGACGCTGGTGGAGCTGATCGCCACACCCACCACCGAGCCCAAGGTGCTCGACGACCTGGAAGCCTTTGTGACCAGCGGCCTGGGTAAGGGCGTGGTGCGCGCCAAGGACACGCCCAACTTCATTGCCAACCGCATCGGCATTGCCGGCATGCTGGCGACGATGAAAGAGGTGGAGAACTTCGGTCTGACCTATGACGTGGTGGACGACCTGACCGGCAAGCGCCTGGGCCGCGCCAGCAGCGGCACCTTCCGCACCGCCGACGTGGTGGGTCTGGACACCATGGCCCATGTGGTCAAGACGTTGCAGGACAACCTGAGTCTGGAGACCGATCCGTTTTACGAGAGCTTCGGCACACCGCCGGTGCTCAAGGCGCTCATTGACGCTGGCCACCTGGGCCAGAAGGCCAAGGCCGGCTTCTTCAAAAAGGTGGGCCGCGACATCTTGCGCTACGAGCTGGAGAGCGGCGAATACGTGCCTGCGGGCGCCAAGGCCGACGAGGTTTATGGCCGCATGCTCAAGCGCCCCGCCGCCGAGCGCCTGAAGCTGCTGCGCAACGCAGAAGGTCCGCAAGGCCAGTTTCTGTGGGCCATTTTGCGCAACAGCTTCCATTACGCCGCGGTGCATCTGGCCAGCATTGCCGACACCGCCCGCGACGTGGACCAGGCCATGCGCTGGGGTTTTGGCATGAAGCAAGGCCCGTTTGAGCTGTGGCAAGAAGCCGGCTGGCTCGACGTCGCGCAGATGGTGCAAGAGGACATTGACGCCGGCAAAGCCCTGAGCCGCGCACCCCTGCCCGACTGGGTGTTCAAAGGCCCCGTGGCCGAGGCCGGTGGTGTGCACACGGCGCAGGGTTCGTGGAACCCGAGCAAGGGCGTGTTTGAAGCGCGCCGCAGCCTGCCGGTCTACGCGCGCCAGCACTTCCCCGAGCTGCTGCTGGGTGAAGCGGGACCGAAGTTCGAGACTGCGGGCACCACCATCGAAGAAAACGACGGCCTGCGTGTGTGGACGCTCGATGGCGAGGTGCTGATCGCCAGCATCAAAACCAAGATGCACGCCATCAGCCCCGATGTGTGCGAGGGCCTGATGGCCGCGGTGGACCTGGCTGAAAAAGAATACCAGGGCCTGGTGGTGTGGTCGGGCGACGAGCCCTTCAGCGCCGGTGCCGACCTGCAGGCCATGCTGCCCGCCTTCATGGCGGTGGGCGTGAGCGCCATTGAAGATGCAGAAGGCTTCATGCAGCAGACCATGCTGCGCCTGCGCTATGCCAACGTGCCGGTGGTGAGCGCCGTGCGTGGTCTGGCCCTGGGTGGCGGTTGCGAGCTGGCCGTGCACAGCGCGCGCCGCGTGGTGCACATGGAAAGCTACATTGGCCTGGTGGAGGTGGGCGTGGGCCTGGTGCCCGGCGCCGGTGGCCTCACCTACATTGCCCGCCGTGCCGCGGAAAACGCCGAAACCTCGACCGGCAAAGACCTGTTGCCGTTCCTGACCGAAGGCTTCACCGCCGCCGCCATGGCCAAGGTCGGCACCAGCGCGCTGGAATCGCGCCAGCTGGGTTTCGTGCTGCATTCCGATGTGATCGTGCCCCACAAAGACGAGCTGCTGTTTGTGGCCCTGAACGAAGCCAAAGCCCTGTTTGTGGGCGGCTACCGTGCACCGCACAAGCGCCTGTTCCCGGTGGCTGGCCGTTCGGGCAAGGCCACCATTCTGGGCAGCCTGGTCAACATGCGCGACGGCGGTTTCATCAGCCAGCACGACTTTCACATTGCGTCGCTGATTGCGCATGTGGTGACGGGCGGCGATGTGGACCCCGGCACGCTGGTGAGCGAGGAGTATTTGATGACGCTGGAGCGCCAGGCGTTTTGCTCGCTGATCGTGCACCCGAAGACGCAGGAGCGGATTTTGGGGATGTTGAACACCGGGCGCCCTGTGCGGAACTGACGCAATGCAGTCGACCGAGGCCGAAGTGACTTACCCCCTCTCCCGCATGCGGGAGAGGGTTGGGGTGAGGGCGGACGCCAAGGTGAAAGCACGTGGGTTGCGCGGGCAGATGACCGATGCTGAGCTCCTGCTTTGGCAGCACCTTCGTGGCCGCCGTTTCCAGGACTTCAAGTTCCGCCGGCAGCGCCCGCTTGGCCCCTACATCCTCGACTTCGTTTGTTTGGAAGCGGGCTTGGCGATCGAAGTCGATGGCGGTCAGCACAGCGAGCAGCAGGCGCATGACCAAGCGCGAACCACGTTGATTGAAGACCAGGGCCTGACTGTGGTCCGGTTCTGGAACCATGAAGTGATGAACGAAACACCTGCCGTGCTGGAAAGAATCTGGCACATGTTGCAGACCCTCACCCCAACCCTCTCCCGCACGCGGGCGAGGGAGTAAAACCGAATACCGAAGGCACCTCCCATGAAACAAATCCAAGACGCCTACATCGTCGCCGCGACCCGCACCCCCATTGGCCGCTCGCACAAGGGTTCGTTCAAGCACCTGCGCCCCGACGACCTGCTGGCCATTGCGCTGCGCTCGGCGCTGGCTCAGGCCCCGGGGCTGGACCCGAAGGCCATTGAAGACATCATTTGCGGTTGTGCGATTCCGGAGGCGCAGCAGGGCCTGAACGTGGCCCGCATCGGTGCCATCCTGGCGGGCCTGCCCAACACGGTGGGCGGCATCACCGTGAACCGGTTTTGCGCTTCAGGCTTGTCGGCTGTGCAGATGGCGGCCGACCGCATCCGCGTAGGCGAGGCCGAGGTGATGATTGCCGCCGGTGTGGAAAGCATGAGCATGGTGCCCATGATGGGCAATTCGCCCAGCCTGTCGCCCGCTATTTTCAGCAACACCGACGACGTTGAAAAATACGGCATCGCCTACGGCATGGGTCTCACCGCCGAGAAGGTGGCGCAGCAGTGGAAGGTCTCGCGCGACGCGCAGGACGCCTTTGCCGTGCAGTCGCACGCGCGCGCTGTGGCGGCCATGAAGGCTGGCGAGTTCACCGACGAGATGACCCCCGTGGAAGTGACCGAACGCCAGGTGAACCTGGAGACCGCCGAGGTGACCACCACCACCCGCACCGTGAGCCTGGACGAGGGCGCGCGCCCCGACACCACCGCCGAGAGCCTGGCCCGCCTGCGCACCGTGTTTGCGGCGCGCGGCTCGGTCACCGCTGGCAACAGCTCGCAAACCAGCGACGGCGCGGGTGCGCTGATCCTGGCCAGCGAGTCGGCCATCAAGCGCTACAACCTCACACCGCTGGCCCGCTTCGTCAGCTACGCCAGCCGCGGTGTGCCGCCGCACATCATGGGCATTGGTCCGGTGGAAGCCATTCCGGCGGCGCTGAAATACGCCGGCCTGCACCAGAACGACATCGACTGGTTTGAACTGAACGAAGCCTTTGCCGCGCAGTCGCTGGCGGTCATGAACACGCTGGGTCTGGACCCTGCCAAGGTCAACCCCATGGGCGGCGCGATTGCGCTGGGCCACCCGCTGGGCGCCACCGGTGCCATCCGGGCGGCTACGGTGGTGCACGCGCTGCGCCGGCACAACAAGCGGTACGGCATGGTGACGATGTGCGTGGGCATGGGGCAGGGCGCTGCGGGCATTTTTGAGCGGGTGTGAAATGAACCCCCCCGCGCCGCTTCGCGTCACCCCCCAAGGGGCGGCACTGGCGGCCCGGCAAAGCCGGTGCCGCTGTGCCCTGGGTGGCGCCTCGCTTTCGCAAGGAAGTTGGGTCGCCTGGAAGACTGTTTGACCGCCCATTTTCTGCATACTGGCGTCCATGACCCCACACGTGTTTGACCAGGCCATCGCGCTCACCCCCACCGCAAATGGCGTTTACACCGGCGCCACGTCACCCGCCTACGCCAACATGGTGGGCCCGTTTGGCGGCATCACGGCGGCCACGGTGCTGAATGCCGTGATGCGGCATCCCGCCCTGCTGGGCGAGCCGCTGTCGCTCACGGTGAACTTTTGCGCCGCCCTGGCCGACGGCCCTTTCACGGTGTCTGCGCAACCGGTGCGCACCAACCGCTCGACCCAGCACTGGGTGATGGCGGTCACGCAGATAGCCGCTTCGGGCGAAGCCGAGACGGTGGTGACCGCGTCGGCCGTGACGGCCGCGCGCCGCGAAACCTGGAGTGTGGACGACGAGCCCATGCCGGTCGTTCCGACCCCGACCGAGGTGCCGCCGTACACCGTACCTTCGCCGGTCGAGTGGATCAGTCGCTACGAGATGCGTCCCATCGAAGGGGCGATCCCGAACAGCTGGGACGGCACGGGCAGCGACAGCCTCTCGCGTCTTTGGATGCGTGAGACCCCGCCACGCTCGCTGGACCTCTGCGGTCTCGCTGCATTGGCCGATGTGTTTTTTCCACGCATCTGGCTGCGCCGCGCCACACGCGTACCTGCGGGCACGGTGTCGATGACGGTGTATTTCCATGCCGGCTCCGCGCAGCTGGCCGAAGTGGGCCACGGCTGGGTGCTCGGCCAAGCGAGGGCACAGGCCTTTCGCAACGGTTTTTTTGACCAGACGGCCCAGCTCTGGACCGAAGCCGGCCACCTGCTGGCCACCAGCCATCAGCTGGTCTATTACAAAAACTGAGGTCGATGCCGCGGGCCCCAGGGCTTACGGCCGGCCCAGGAACAGGTACAGGCCGGTGTAGCCGCGCGGTGCGCTCACCAGGCTCAGGTAGAGCGGGCCAATGCCGGTATCGGCGCCCACAAACAGGCTGCCGCCCGTCCGCAGACCGTCAAGGCTGATGTCACGGCTTTGCGCCCAGGCGTTGCCTGCTTCCAGCGAGCCACCCGCAAACAGGGCTCTTGCCACCCCGATGCGCACCGGCAGACGCTGGTAGTAGGTGATGCGCCCAAACAGCAGGTAATTACCCGCCACCTGGCCCACCCGGTAGCCCGAGAGTTGCTGGAAGCCGCCGAGCGAATACTCGTCAATCGCCCCGGGCGGGATCTGGCTGGCGCGGGCGAAACGCGCACCCAGGTTGAAGGTGTGCACGCCCCAGGTTTTGACACCGGTGGCCGTGCCCTCCATGCGGGTGAAGCTGGTGCTGCTGTTGCCTTCAAAGCTGCGCCGTCCCGCCACCACCTCGCCTTTCAAGCGGTAGCCGTCCGACGGAAAGTTGGCGAAGTCGAGCTGGTCTGAAATGATGGCCGCGCGCAGGCCCAGTTCGCGCCACCCCACCGATTTCAACACCTCCTTCGGTACCAGCCCAGCCACCAGTTCGGGTGTGGTGCGCCGTTGCGAGGCCACCACGCCCATGCGCATGTCACCCAGATTGCCCAGCAAACCCATGGGCCAGCCCACGTCGGCACCGACCTGAATGCCCCGACGCTGCACCAGCGCAAGCGCATCGCCGTTGGCACTGAAAAGCTCGACCCTGCGCAGGCTCGCGTCCACATACGCCGCAGCAAAGCGCTCGCTGGCGGTGTCCAGCGGCTGGTAAATCTCCGAATAGAACCCCAGGGTTTCGCCCAGCTGCACACGGTTACGCCATTCGGCACCGTGCTCGTTGAGCCAGTGGCGGTTGTGGCTGATGCGCAGGTTGAACGCGCCCCGGCCCTGGAAGTCGGTGCGCAGGTCCAGCCCCAGGCGCAGATAGTTGGGGCCCCAGTCGTTGGGGCGCAGGCGAATCGTCAGGTCTTCTTCGCCGCTGTTTTCGCGCCGGCTCAGGCGGTAGTCCACCCGTTCGTAGTCACCCGTGGCGGCCAGTTTTTGCAGGTCACCTTCAATCAAGGGCACGTCCACACGCAAGCCTGCCGCGGTGTCCAGGGTCACGGCCAGACGCTGGGCGCGCTCTTCGCTCACGCCTTCAAAGCGCACGCTGGTCAGTCGCCCGATGCGCTGGGTATTGGCCTCCAGTTGTGTGCGGCGGGCGGTGGTCCATTGCTGGTAGCGCGCTGGCGCGGCTGTGAAGCGCACCAGGGCTTCGCTGATGCTTTGGGCGTAGTCGTTGCCCATCTTGACCAGCTCGGGCGCCCGGTTGAAATCGGCCGAGGTGAGCCCGCCCAGCGGCGGCAGCAGCAGCAAGTCTTCTTTGGTCAGCGTGGCGATGCTGGCCTGCACGTTTTGCTCGGTCAGGATGTTGACCATCTGCGCCGTGATGCCCAGCACGCTGCCCAGGGTGTCGCGCCCGGCCAGTGGCGTGCCGATGTTCACCGCGATGATCAACTCGGCCCCCATGCGGCGGGCCACGTCCACCGGCAGGTTGTTCACCAGCCCGCCGTCGCCCAGCAGTTGGCCGTCAACCTCCAGCGGCGCAAACACGCCCGGCACCGACATGCTGGCGCGCAGTGCCGCGGCCAGGTCGCCGTGCGCCATCACCACCGCCTGGCCGGTCTCCATGTCCGTGGCCACGGCGCGAAACGGGGTGGGCAGGCCGTCAAACGTGGCCAGGTGGCGGGTGGACAGGGTGTAGCGCCGCAGCAGCTTTTCCAGCGAGCGGGTGGAAACGGCACCGGTGGGCAGGCGGAACTCGCCGTCGCGAAAGCCCAGTTGCAACACCGGCGAGAGTTCGAAGTCTTCTTCTTTGCGGCGCTGCGACAGGAATTGGCGAGGCTCGCGGCGTTCAAACAGGTCGCCCCAGTCCACCGCCAGCATTTCGCGCTCCAGTTCGTCGGCGTTCATGCCGCTGGCGTACAAGCCGCCAATGATGGCGCCCATGGATGTGCCCACGATCAGGTCCACGGGCACCTGCGCAGCCTCCAGGGCCTTGAGCACGCCCACATGCGCAAACCCGCGTGCGCCGCCACCCGACAGCACCAGCCCCACCACGGGGCGCGGGGCCGCTGTGGCGATGCTGGCGGGCGGCTCAGCCGCCGACAGCAACCCGGGCAGCGCCAGAGCGGCGGAGGTCAGTCCGATGAGCAGCAGCCGGTGCAGCGGGCCAGGAAACGGATGAATGATCGGCATGGGCGGAGCGCCTGCGGTGAGCAGGGGCAAAAAAATCAGCGCAGCAGGAAGCGCGCCCGCGGCAGCCCGCAGTGTAGGGTGCGTGTCCCGCATTGGGCAGGCCTGACCAGACGGCGGGCAGCATTCGTGTTAATTTGGCAACTTTCCAGCCTGCGACGGCCTCTCGGCAAGCCTCCGCCTGGCGGCTGCAACCGTTCACTTTCAGCGATATTTCAACCACCATGAGCGATATCCTCGTCCACACCGAAGCCGGCGTTTGCACCCTCACGTTCAACCGTCCCGACAAGAAAAACTCCATCACCGCCGCCATGTACGCCGCGCTGGCCGACGCCATCGAGGCCGCGGCCAGCGACCCGGCGGTGCGCTGTGTCGTTTTCCAGGGCAACGAGACCACCTTCAGCGCCGGCAACGACATCGGCGATTTTCTGAACAACCCGCCCGCCAGCGAAGACTCGCCGGTGTTCCGCTTTCTGCGCGCCGTGGCCCAGTTTCCCAAGCCGCTGCTGGCCGCCGTCTGCGGCCCGGCGGTGGGCATCGGCACCACGCTGCTGTTCCATTGCGATCTGGTGTATGCCGGCGACAACGCAGCGTTTTCCATGCCCTTCGTGAACCTGGGCTTGTGCCCCGAAGCCGCTTCAAGCCTGCTGGTGCCGCAGATGCTGGGCTACCACCGCGCCGCCGAAGCCCTGCTGCTGGGCGAACCCTTCATGGCCGAAGCGGCGCTTGAAGTGGGCCTGGTCAACCGCGTGCTGCCGCCCATGGAGGCCGCCGGCTACGCCCAGGCCGTGGCGCGCAAGCTGGCCGCCAAGCCGCTGAGCGCGCTGATCGAAACCAAGCGCCTCATGAAAAAAGGCCAGATCCAGCAGGTCATGAGCACCATCGCCGAAGAGGGCGTCAGTTTCGGGCGTATGCTGCGCGAACCGGCGGCCCGAGAGGCCTTCGGCGCCTTCATGGCGCGTCGAAAGCCGGATTTTTCGCAATTGTGAAACCACACCCCCGTTCTGAAACGGGTTGAGGGAGGCGAACCACATGGCCGGTATGAAAATTCTCCCATCCCGTGCGCTGTCCGGGTGGTCTTTGGGCCTGGCAGTCACCATGCTGAGCGGCTGTGTGCAGACCTTGCCGCAGCAGGTGTGCCCGCCATCGGCTGATGCGCCGCAGGCCAGCGTGCGCATGATGGTCAGCTTCCGGCAGGCCACCGCTGGCGATGCGCCGGACGTGCTGCGCCAGTTGCAGCACCATGGCAAGGGCTGCGTCAGCCACCTCTCCAGCGTGTCGCCCACCCTCCACGTCTACAGCTTCTCGGGAGCTGGCGATGCGCCCACGCTGCGCCTGAACCTGCGGGCCTGGAGTGCGGTTCTGGACGCCGTGCCCGATGAGCGGGTCAAGGCCCATACACCACGCTGAAAACGGGGTTGCATCCCAACGCGCCCGGCGCGTCTTGTATGCTGCCCCTCACCATCTTCCCTTCGGGTTTTGCTCATGAAATTTTTGCGCACCGCCGCCAAAGCCGGCATTCCCCTGGCGCTGCTGTGTTCGCTGGCCGTGGTGGCCACGGCGACCGCCGTCGCAGCCCCCAAGCTGGGCGGTAAGGCCCAGCCATCGGGCACCGTGGCCCTGGCACAGGCGGAACAGGCGCCTGTCGCCCGGTTCATGATTCGCTACAAGACCCCCGTCAAAATGGCGGGCCAGCGTGGCGCCACGCAGGCCACCGAGCGGCTGGAGGCGGCGGCACAGGTGACACGCAGCGCCAGTGTGTCGGGCGCTTCGAACCTGCGGTACCTCAAGTCGGTGGCGGCGGACCTGCATGTGGTCGTGCTGGAGCAGGCGGTGTCGCCCGCCGAAGCGCAGGCTCTGATGCAGCGCCTGCGTGCCGATGCGGCGGTGGAGGACGTGGTGATCGACCACCGCATGCAAGCGCACGCCCTGCCCAACGACCCGTACCTCGTTCCCGATAGTCGTTACAACCAGTGGCATCTGCAGGACAGCACCGTGGTGCCGGGCGGGATCAATGTGCGCAGCGTCTGGGGCGCGGGCTCCACCGGTTCGGGGGTGGTGGTGGCCGTGGTCGACGGTGGCTACCGGCCCCATGCCGATCTGGAGGCCAATGTGCTGCCGGGTTACGACTTCATCAGTGCTGACAGTCCCTCTAAATTCGGCCGCAACATCCACTGGACCGCCAACGATGGCGATGCCCGCGACCCCGATGCACGGGACCCGGGCGACTGGATCACGCCAGACGATGTGACTAATGGTTACTGCGACAAGGCAGAAGAGAGCTCATGGCATGGCACGCATGTGGCGGGGCTGGCGGGTGCCGTGGGCAACAACGGTGTGGGTGGTCTGGGTGTGGCCTACGGTGCCCAGCTGCTGCCGGTGCGCGTGCTGGGCCGCTGTGGGGGGTACAGCTCCGACATCCTGGCCGGCGCGCGCTGGGCCGCTGGACTGGATGGGACCGGGGTAACGCCTCCTTCCCGGCCAGCCAAGGTGCTGAACCTGAGCCTGGGGGTGTCGGGTGTGGCGTGCGACACCACCACCCAGTCCATCGTGGACGAAATTCGCGCCCGCAATGTCAGCATCGTGGCCTCATCGGGCAACGATGGCAGCACCTTTCTGACCATGCCCGCCAACTGCAAAGGTGTGATGGCGGTGACGGCGCACACCCGCGAGGGCGACAGCGCCGACTACGCCAATGTGGGCGCCGGGACCGCGATCAGTGCACCGGGGGGTGGGGACAACACCATCCTGCCGCCCTCGCCAGGTAACCCCAGGTTCATCGTCTCGACTGGCAACGCGGGACTCGAAGAGCCAGCCGGCGACAACTACATGCTTTACAACGGCACCAGCATGGCCGCGCCACAGGTGGTCGGTGTGCTGGCGCTGCTGGCGTCCCTGCGGCCAGACCTGCCCATGGCTACGCTGGAGGGGATCGTGATCGGCTCGACGCGGCCGTTCCCTGCGGGCGGGTACTGCGCGACCAATCCCTATGGATTGCCGGCGGGTTTTTGCGGCAGCGGTTTGCTGGATGCCGAGAAAGCTGTGGCAGCGGTGATCGCCTATGTAGCCCCGGTCGCTCCGCCGAGTGATGGCGGCGGTGGCTGCACCGTGGCCACGAACGGTCAGGCCGACGCCGGTCTGGCGCTGCTCACCCTGGCGGCCCTGCTCATGCTGGCCAGGCGCCGTCGGCAACCCCGCTGAGGCGGGCGTTCGGACTCATCTGGCCTGGCGACGCACCACCCAGTAGGTGGCGCCTTCGCTGCCGTAGCGCTCGGCGTGCGGCACGCCGTGAGCCAGCGAAAACGTGTCACCCGCGCGAAGGTGCCGGGTGGAGCCGCCCACCGTGAGCCACATCTCGCCCTGTGTCCCCCGTGCCTGCGCGGCAAAAGCGTGGGTGTGCGTGTCCAGCACCGTCTCTGGTGCCCAGTTGCGCACCAGCACCTCATCAAAGCCCTCGGCCAGGGCCTGCGCTCGAAACGAATCGAAGTCGTCGGTATTCATGCACGAAGATGTTGCCGTCGGGCAAAGGCCCGGCGTGTGATTGGCGTGACACCGTAGAGGGGGGCGAGCTGTCGGGTTTTTGCGACCCGCGTAAGCTTGGTGCCTTTGCAGATCGGCAGCAGTCGCTGCACGTACCTTTCAGGAATTTCACCATGGACGACACCCGTTGCTGCGGCACAGGCACTTGCATCATCAACGACGAAGGTTTTTGCTGGTGCGGCCAGCAGTGGAATGGTGAGCGCATGTGCTTTCCCGAACGGCCCTCGGCGCCGCCCCATGAAGCCGCTGAAGACAAGGCCGGCAGCACCGACAGCGCCGAAGGCTCAGGCGACTGAGACTGCCCGCGCGGACGGGCGCTCACGCGGGAAAACGCCGTGGCGGATCGCCCGGTTGCCACAGCGGGTACTTGTGCATGCAGGCGGCAAAGAGCGGGCTGCCCTGCCAGCGTGTCAGCCATTGCCGGGTGGCGGGCCAGGGCGCAGCGGCCCACCAGGCGGCATCCACCGCAGCGAACTGCCGCACCAACGGAAACACGGCCGCATCGGCCCAGCACGGCCCGTCGCCACCCAGGTGTCCAGTGCTCCGCAGGGCGGTTTCCAGAGGGTCGATCAGGCAGCGCACCCCTTCGTCCCGGTAGGCGTCTGGACCGCGCTCAGGGTAGCGCTCGGCGTACTTGTAGCGGTCCAACCAGTGTTTGAAGTCGCTGTCGGTGGTGGCCACCAGCCGGCGCGGGGTGGGGCGGTCACCGGCTTGCAGCCAGCGCGCGTCGTCCGCTTGTGACAGCGCCCAGCGCATGATGTCCAGGCTCTGCGTGAGCACCCGGCCGGGCCCGGCGTCGAGTACCGGCACCGTGGCCTGGGGCGAAACGGCCAGCAGCGCGGCCGGTTTGCGTTTCAGGTCCACCTCGCGCAGCGCCACGGCCACCCCGGCCCGGCACAGCGCCAACCGCGCCCGGATGGCGTAGGGGCAGCGGCGAAACGAATACAGAATGGGCAACGCGGTCGCCATGAACCTCCCCTGCGCGGTCAGGCCGCACCCACCAGCGCGGTGTAGGCCTGCCGGGTTTGGGGTGACACCGCGCCCAGGACCTGTTCGTGCGACGTTTTCTGGCGTGCCAGCAAGCGGGCTGACGCCACCGCCTTGGAGCGGCAATACCAGTGGCAGGTGTGCTGGAACAAAAACAGTTCGGCCGACAGCGTGAAGGCTTGTTCTTTGCGGCCCAGGCCGGCGGTGTTTTGCACCACGTTGGCGAAACCCTGGGCATGGATGGCCATGAGCTGGCGCAGGTCGAAGGTGGCTGCGGGCAGCCAGCGGCTGACCAGGGGAACCGCCAGCGGCCAGCGCAGCACGCGGGCCTGCTCGTCGCTCATGCGGGTCATGTCGGCGGCCAGGCGGCCCAGTTGCTCACCCACCGCCTGTTCGGTGGTGACCAGCATGCGCCAGATCGGTTCGCTGCGCTGTGGGTCGTTTTCACCCAGGGCCCGCAGGTAACCTTCGGTCAGGGTTTCCATCAGCTTTTCCAGTTGGTACTTTTGCAGGTAGCCACTCAGCCAGCCAATGCGCTGGCGCTGTTCGACGTTTTTCATGACGTAGGCGCCCACGCCCAAGGCCAGCACGATGAGGTAAATATCCATGCGCCTATTGTCGGGCCCCGCGCAGGGTGCCACGCGTCCTTGGCCGCAGACTTTCAGCCGCTCACGGGCTGCGCAGCAGTTGCTTGCCGCTGGAGTTGCCGCTTTCAGTAAAAAACGCCTGGGCGTTCCGCTGCGCATGGCCCTCTGCGGGTGGAAGTGGCCGTGCGCGGTTGCTCACCAAAGCCCTGGACCGGTCTGAAAAACTGCGGGCGTTCAACGGGGCGTCCCAGATCCTGTCCACAGTCCAGTGCCGGTCGTCCGTGGCGATTTGTTGTGGCCAGGTGGGTGATGCTGGCCTGAACAGTTTCCCGCAGGACCGTGGTGAACGGCTTGTGTTTGGGTGGGTGGTGGTGTGCGTGACGCCAGAAACAGACGCCTGGCGAAGGGTGGGATGCGGCGCACCCCCGGCGGTGCCGACCGAGGCGAGGCCGCAAGGCTTTCGCCGGCCAGACCGCCGCAGTCCATAGTCAAAAAGCCCCGGCGCTTGCGCGCGGGGGCTTGTGAAACCGGTTGCTGCCTGGCGCTGTGGCCAGGCGCGCAGCGGGTTTACTGCATTTGCTGAATGCCGGCCAGCAACCAGCCGCCCGAACCCTGGCGGGGCTTGCTGAGGTGCCAGATTTCGTCAAACGTTTCGGTGGCTGCGCTGTCACCTTCACGGGTTTCGCCCGTGAAGCGCACGCTCACCACGTAACCGTCGGCGTTCTCTTCCACGTCGATCACGTCACCGTCGATGCGCACCACGTCGGTGTGCTGCTCAGCGGCACCGCGGTCGGCCAGATCCATTTTCAGTTCGGCAAACATTTCTGGCGTGGTGAACTGGCGCAGGTCGTCCAGGTTGCCGGCGTCGTTGGCGGCTTGCAGACGAATGAAGTTGACCTTGGCGTTGCGCACGAAGCTGGCCACGTCGAAGTCGGCCGGAATGCGGTTGCCGGTGGCGGCGTTGGCACCAATGCCGGCACCGATCATGGAGCCACCCGTGCTCACACCGCCGGTGGCCGGCATGGCCACCTGGTAGGCGGACGCTTGCGGCGCACGACTCCCGGCACCTGTACCGGCGTAGGCCATGCCACCGCGGGAGCCAGCCTGGGCGGCTGCGCGCTTGCGCATCACCATGCCCACCACCGCCAGCACGGCCATGATCATCAGCCCGATCATGAGCATGTTGGCCAGACCTTCACCAAAACCCAGGTGCGAGGCCAGTGCCATCAGGCCGATACCCGCCGCCAGACCAGCGATGGGACCCATCCATTTGCTGCGGCTGGAAGCGGCTGCAGCGGCAGTCGGTGCGGCAGCGGCGGCGCCCGGAGCGGCCGATGGCGTTTGCGCGGGGGTTGCCATGGGCGCTTTGGCCGGGGTGGCGTCACGCTGCATGCCCAGCGACTTGCCGCCGCCCATGCGGCGTGCTGCCTCGGCATCCATGGCCACGGTGGACAGGCCCAAGGCAAACACCATGGCCAGCAGGGAAAGGGATTTTTTCATCAAGGTCTCCGGTAAAAAGGGAATAAAACGGATGCAGGTTAAAGCAAGTGAGCTGCTTTAAAAAGCAGATAAATAGGGATGGTTTATTCGTTAAAACAGGATAAATATGGCGAGAAGATCAGGGTAAACCCGATTCGCGCAACCGTTGTATGGTGGGGGTGTGTCTTGGCTCAGGCCTGGCGCAAAGTCCCGCACAGGCTCACGGGCGTCTATTGTGCGTCTATTGGGCGGTTTGGGCGTGCAGCCGGGTGCGTGCCTTGAGGGCTTGCTGCACGGCGCGCCGCAAGGCGCTGTAGCGGCCGAGCAGGGTTTCCATGTCGGCCAGCGGCATCAGGCCTGAGGCTGCCGCAGCCAGCACCGCAGCTTTCAGCGCCTGGTAGCGTGCCTCCATGGCCTGAGGGTCCAGTGCCGTGCCGGCTGGTGTCGGTTCGTCGTGGGCACTCAGCAGCACCTGTGTGGCCGCCACAAAGGCCTGGTGGTGCTCCATCAGCGCGGCGTCAGCGGTCGAAGGCAGTTGCAGCGGGGCGGCGGCCAGTGCCTGGCTTGCGCAGGTTTCGTAGTAGCGCTGTATGCGCAGCAACTCAGCCAGCCGTTCGCTGCCACGGGCGGTCAGGGTCGAGCGGCCCATGCGTTCCACAAAAGCTTCCACGGCGGCGTCTAGCTGGGTCATCACTGCCTGGTCGGTCGCCAGTTCGGCTGCCGTGGCGCCCCCCAGCGCAGCGCGCGCCATGCGCACACACAGTTGCCCGAAACGGGTGACCTCGCTCCCCAGCGCGTCCAGCGCCAGGGTGGGCACCGCCAACACGTTGTTGTCCAGAAAGCGGGGCTGCGCTTCGTCTTCTTCGCGTGCCCGAAAGCGTTGCAGCAGCCAGCGTGTGAGGCGGTCGGCCAGCGGCCACATGAGCAGCACGCCGAGCACGTTGAAGGTGGTGTGAAACAGCGCCAGCGTGGTGGCGGGGTCGGGTGGCAGTTCCAGCGCTTCGCGTGCGGTGGTCAAGGCGGCAATGAGCCAGGGCAACAGCAGCAGCGCCACCGTGCCGGTGAGCAGGTTGAAGATGACGTGGGCGGCGGCGGTGCGCCGTGCGTTGGGCGTGGCGCCGATGCCCGCCAGGGCGGTGGTCACCGCGCTGCCAATATTTGCCCCGATCACCACGGCGGCGGCGCCCTGTGGGCCAATCAGCCCGCTCTGGGCGGCTGCCAGGGTGATGGTCATGGCCGCGCTGGACGACTGCATCAGCACCGTCATCATCAGCCCAATGCCCAACTGGGCCAGCACCGACAGCGCGTCGTTGCCCTGCGGCAGGCTGATCTGGTCGCCCAGACCCACAAAAGCCTGTTGCAGCAGCCCAATGCCCATGAACAACAGGCCAAAGCCGGCCAGCGCTGTGCCGATGGCGCCGCGCCGCTGGTGTTCGCCGGTCAGGCGCATCAGCGCGCCCAGGCCCACCAGCGGCAGCGCCAGCGCTTCCACGCTGAACTTCAGGCCCACCAGCGCCACGATCCAGCTGGTCATGGTGGTGCCCACGTTGGCGCCGAACACCACCCAGACCGCGGGCGCCAGCCCCAGCAGGCCCGCGTTGACAAAACCAATGGCGGCCACGCCCACCGCCGTGGACGACTGCACCATGGCGGTGATGAGGGCGCCCGAGCCCAGCGCATGCCAGCGGGTGCGGGTGGCCATGCTCAGGATGTTGTGCAAGGCCGGTCCGGCGGCGAGCTTGAGGCCGTCGGTCATCATGCCCATCCCCAGCAGGAACAGGCCCAGGCCGCCCACCAGCAGGCTGATCGAATGCCACATGTTGTCCATCAAAAAACTCCTCTGGCCACCAGGGCAATGGCGCCAATACAGACCATGTTGAGCACCAGGCCGCACCGCATCATGGTGGCCTGTGGCACCAGTTTGGTGGCAAACACAATGGCGTTGGGCGGTGTAGCCACCGGCAGCATGAAGGCACACGACGCCGCCACCGCGATGGCTGCGGCCAGCAGCGGGCCCGACAAGCCCAGCGCGGGTCCTACGCCCAGAAAAATCGGAATCAGCAGCGCGGCGCTGGCGGTGTTGCTCACCAGTTCGGTGAGAAACACCACGAAGGCCACCACGCCCAGCAGCAGCCACAGCGCGGGCGCCCCTTGCACGGCGTCCACCAGCGCGTCGGCCATGAAGGCGCTGGCGCCGCTCACCTGCATCACCTGGCTCAGCGCCAGGCCACCGCCAAACAGCAGCAGCACGCCCCACTGCGTCTGGCGTTCGATGGTGTCCCAGTCCAGGGTGCGGCTCGCCACCAGGGCCACCATGGCCGCGATGGCGATCCAGCTGTCCAGGTCGGCGGTGATACCCAGCGCCTGGCCCAGCGGTGCGGAGCCGACCCAGCCCGCAGCCGTCAGGACAAAGATGGCCAATGTGGTGCGCCGGGCGCGGGTCCATTCAAAGGTTTGCTGCGCCATCACCATGTGTCCGCCCAGGCGCGGGCGCAGCATCAGGTAAAGCACACCCACCATCAGGGGCATCAGCAGCGCCACCATGGGCAGGCCCAGGCGCATCCATTCGGCAAACCCGATGCCCGCCTGCGCGGCCGCAATGGCGTTGGGCGGGCTCCCCACCAGCGTGCCAATGCCGCCAATGCTGGCGCTGTAGGCCACGCCGAGCAGCACAAACATGCGCTCGCGCGGGCCGATGCCGTCAGGCGTGTTGGCTTCGAGGTCATCGCCGTCGCGCAGCAGCCCCAGCGCCATGGGCAGCACCATGGCGGCGGTGGCGGTGTTGCTGATCCACATGGAGAGCAGCGCGGTCAGCCCAAACAGCAGCGCCACGGCACGGGCGCGGTGTCCCGCCGCCAGCCGCAGCACGGCGTGGGCCAGGGCGCGGTCGAGGCCTTGTTTTTGCAAGGCCGCAGCCAGTGCAAAGCCACCCAGAAACAGAAAAATAATGGGGTGCGCAAACGACGCCAGGGCTTCGCGCATGCCCATGAGCCCGGCCGCCACCGCCAGCAGCGGCACCAGCAGCGCGGTCACGCTCAGGTGCAGCGCCTGGGTCATCCACAGCGCGCCGATGAGCGTGAAGAGGGCCAAGCCCGCGCGCAGCGCGCTGGGCGCATCGACCGCCTGGTGCACCACGGCGGCCAGCGCCACGCAGGCCAGTGCCCGCAGCAGGGGGCCGGGTGTGTTCAGCGGCATGTGTCGGCCCCCACCAAGCCGCACGCAAAATCGCTCAGCCAGGGAAACGCGCCAAAACCGGTGGCACGCGAAGCGCGGCGGGGGAGGTTCATCTTGCGGTAGATACCAACACGTCGACGCTCCCCTCGGCCAGCATGTGCTGGGTCACGCTGCCCAGCAGCAAGTCTTCGGCCGCCGACTGGCCGTGCTTGCCCAGCACCACCAGGTCGCAGTCGAGCGCCAGCTCTTGCTGGGCCATGCGCAGGGATGGGTCGCCTTCCACAATGCACGGCTCCCACTGGCCTGACTTGAGTCTTGCACTGGCGGCGAATGCATGCACCTGCTGCACGGCTTGGGTGCGGGCTTGCTGGCGGTAGTGTTCGATGGTGGTGGGGTCCACGCCGGCAAAGTGCAGTTTCTCTTCAAAGGGCACCTGAAAGGCGTTGAACAACACCAGGTGAGCGTGCGGTGCCACGCGGCGCGCCACCGCCAGCGCCTGCAGCGACCAGGGTGAAAAGTCCAGCGCCACCAGCACCCGCCGGTAAGCCGCGTGGGGCGTCTGGCGCACCACCAGCACCGGGCGCGTGGTGCGGCGCAGCAAGCGTTCGGACGTGGTGCCCAGCACCTGGCGGCGCAAAAAACCCTCGCCACGCGCGCCCAGCACCAGCAGTGCGGCGTTCAGTGCCTCGGCTTTCTGGCCAATTTCGTCCAGCACCGACCCGCTGGCCAGCACCGTGCGCGCGCTCACATGCCGCGCGGTGTGCAGATCGGCCGCAAGCTGGTCGAGTTGTTGTTGGGCGTCAGCCTCCAGCTGGGTGGCCAGCGGGTGGCTGGTGCCCAGCCACTGCCGCAGGTTGTGCAGGGCGCCACCCCGCATCACATGCATCAGCGTGAGCGGCGCACCGGTTTCATGGGCCAAGCGGGCCGCGCGCTCGGCAGCGTGCCGGGCCAGTGGCGAAAAGTCGGTCACCGCCAGGATCGGTTGCGTCGGTTTCATGGGGCTTGCTCCTTGTGGCGAATGTCGTGGGCCAGGCGTTCAGCGGCGTGGTCGGCCGCGTCGTCAAACGGGTTGAAGATGCGCTGTATGCCCGCCTCAGTCATGGCGCGGCCGTGGGCCGCATCGCGCACCACACCCGCCACCTCGCCACTGTAGCGGGCCGATTGCAAGGCGTGCAGCAGCGCGCGGTTGGACTCCCATTGCGGAAAGCTCGTGATCACCCAGCGGGCGTGCTTCAGCGGCAGGCTCTCCAGAAAGTCGGCGTCTTCACCGTCGCCAAAATACACCGGCAAACCACGCGCCTGCAACTCGCGAACGGCCTCGGGGTCGAAGTCCACGCCCACCGCTTCGATGCCGGCCGCGCGCAATTGCACGAGCAAGCGGCTGCCATAGCGGCCCAGGCCAAACACGATCACCTCGGCTGGGTGGCTCAGCGCTGGCTGCTGTTCGGCGGCAATTTCCCTGAACGGATTTTTGCGCTCGAACACGCCCAGCCAGGGCGACAGCCGCTCGTACAGCGGTTGCGAATACAAGATCATGTAAGTGGACAAGGTGATGGTGATCAGCCCCACCAGCGTGGTGAGGCCCAGCGCCTGCACCCCAATGTGGCCCAGCGTGATGCCCATGGCCACAAACACAATGGAAAACTCGCTGATCTGCGCCACGGTCAGGCCGGCCATGAAGCCGGTGCGCTTGCGGTAGCCCATGTAGCCCATGATGGCCATCACGATCAGTGGGTTGCCAATCAGCACAAACGCCGACAAGATGAGGGCCGGCACCACCTCGGCGCCCAGTGTCGAGAAGTCGAGCTTGGCCCCGAGGTCGATGAAAAAGAACAACAACAGAAAGTCGCGGATGCCGGTGAGACGGGCGTTCATGGCTTCGCGGTACGGCGTGGAGGCCAGCGAAAAGCCCGCCATGAAGGCGCCAGCCTCTTTGCTGAAGCCGGCCCATTCGCCCAGCGCCGCCAGAGCCACACCCCAGGCAATGGCAAACACCAGCAGCAACTCTTGCGAGCGCGCCATGGATGCCACCACCGCCGGCAGCACCCAGCGCATCAGAACAAACATCAACGCCCCTGCCACGGCCAGTCGCCAGCCCAGCGAGAGCGCCACAGCCATCAGGTCGGTCTCGGCGCCACCTTCACCCGTGCCGCGCAGAGCGCTCATGGCCATCATGGCCACCACCACGGCCAGGTCTTGCACGATCAAGAAACCCACCGCAATGCGGCCGTGCAGGCTGTCCAGTTCGCGCTTGTCCGACAGCAATTTCACAATGATGATGGTGCTGGAGAACGTGAGCGCGACCGCCACGTAAATGGCGTCCATCACGTCACGGCCCAGCGCCAGGATGATGGCGAAACCAATGACGATGGTGAAGGCCAGTTGCCCCAGGCCCGTGGCCAGCGCCACCGGCCCAATGTGGCGAATGTGGTGCAGGTCCAGCTTCAGGCCTACCGCAAACAGCAGCACCGCCACGCCCACCTGCGCGAGCAGGTCGATCTGGTCGTGCGCCGTGACCAGGCCCAGCACGGCCGGACCCACCACCACACCGACCACGATATAGGCGATGAGCACCGGTTGGCGCAGCCGCACAAACACGGCGCCGGCCAAGGCGCAGATCAGAAGAAGGAGGGCAAATTCTGCGAAAGGTCCGTGCATGGCTTCCATCTTATGCGAGCGAAACCGCCTGAGCGGTTGGGGTATTGCCCATGCTCTGTGCAGTTGCGCTGCCTATTATGGCCAGCCATTTACGGGCGGCCCTGGCCGTCGGCTCACACCTGGAGCTGGGCAGCGCTTGGTCAGTCCCGCGGGCCACGGCTTGTTCGGAGCCATTTTCCCAGCGTACCCCAGGTGGCCGAGCGCGTTCCGTTTGACGCAATCGTTGGCGAGTCCGTGGCAAACGACAAGCCCACAGCGGCAATCGCCCGCCCTTGATGCACCCGCTGCACCACCAAATCCACCGGACCCATGGCGATGCGATCGCCCACCACCGGACGACCTTTGAGCTTCTCTCCCATGTAGTCGGCAATCGTCAAGGCGGGATGGATCGCTACCAGATCAGGCAGGCCGTAAACGGCTGCCAGGTCCACCATCCGGGCCTGCGGATCAACGGAAAACTCACCGAAATATTCGACCAGGTGGGCATCTTTGCTTTTGAACTGTGAGAACAGCCGGTCGAGATGGGGAACGTGTTCCGGTTGCGCAAACAGATAAACGAGATCGCCCGGTTGGGGTGGCCATGCAGCCTCGGGACTCAACATTGTCTCTCGTCGGATCACAAGGGAAACGTGTGCGCCATGGGGCACAGTTGCCACTCTGGACATGAACGGGCTTTGCGCAAGCACCCGGTAAACCAGCAGCTCGTGACCGGGGCTGCCAGGCAGCTCCAATTCGACCCGTTCCAACGGCCCGACCTCCGACGGCACGATCAGTTTGAGCCACTGGGCCGCGGCCTTGATGGTCCATCCCTGCACCACCAGCGAGGTGAGCACCATGATGAATGCCACGTTGATGAAGATCTCCGCGTTCTCCACCCCCATGACCGTGGGCAGAATGCCGAGCAAGATCGACACCGCGCCACGAAGCCCGACCCATGAACTGAAGGCGACCGTTGCCCGGTCGAGCCGAAATGGCAGCAGGCACAGCAGAACGGCCAGCGGGCGACCGATCACGATCAGAAACAGACCCAGCAGCAAGGCCGGCAAGAGCACCGAGCCAAATTCTGATGGCGTCACGAACAGGCCCAGCACAAGGAACATCACAATTTGGGCCAGCCAAGTCATGCCCTGCTGGTAGCGCCGCAATTTCGCCGCGCCCTTCATCGCGCGATTGCCTGCCACGATGCCGGCCACATAGACCGCCAGAAAGCCGCTGCCGCCGAAGTGTGCAGTCACTGCAAACACACAGAGGGCGCATGAAATCACCAAAATCGGATAGAGAGCATCTTCCAGCGTGATCCGGTTGACGATCTCCACAATGAGAAAGCCGCCCACCAGACCGGCTGCAATGCCCAAGCCCATTTGCAGGCCAAAGCCCTGCACAAAGCTACTGACCAAGCCGCTGCTCTTGTCCGCCACGATCATTTCGATGAACAACACGGTCAGGAAAATCGCCATCGGGTCGTTGGACCCGGACTCCACTTCCAGCATGGAGCGCACGCGCTTGTAAATTTTCACCCCGCCAACCCGTAGCAGGAAGAACACCGCGGCGGCGTCGGTCGAGCTGATGATGGCGCCCATGAGCAAGGCATGCAGCCAAGAGAGTTCGAGCAGGTGCCGTGCAGCCGCGCCGACAACCAGCGTCGTCAGCAAGACCCCGACCGTGGCCAGCAAAAACGCCGGGGCAGCCGCCCGCTTGAGGGTCTGCGTCCGGGTGCCAAAACCCGAGTCGAACAGAATGATGGCCAGCGCCAGGCTACCCAAAAAATAGGCCACTTGGGCGTCGTTGAAGACCAGGCCCAGGCCATCCTCGCCGGCAATCAGGCCTATGCACAGGAACACCAGCAACAACGGGGCGCTGAAGCGGAACGCAACCGCGCTGGTGATGGTGGACAGCGCGATCAAGCCTGCACCCACAAGAATCGCGACGTTCATCCACTCCATGGTCATTCAGGCCGGGTTTGAAACTGCGTTCGGGCAGTTGGTTGAAACAATTCAAAGAAAGGCAGCGCTGCGGATCCGGTAAAGGGCCGCCATTATTGACCGATGCCGGGTGCGGTGTTCGTCTGGGCGGTGGGCCTCGCGGGCGCCATCGACATCACCGGCCTGCGCACCGGCATCGGGCGCCAGTCGGGCCGCACCCCGTTGCATGCCAGGGCTTCAAGGGTCGATTGTCACAGCGGCCAACCTGTCAGTCAGGGCCATGGCTGCACGTCGACGACCTGCCTGTCCAGCCCTGAGTGTTTCCTTTATTTATACAAAGCATCTGCTTGCTGAAAATATAGCGCACTGCTATCGTAGCGGCCCATGAGCCCTGTGACCCCTGACATTGCAGTCCCCGACGCCCAGCGCCGCTCGCGCGGCCGTCCGCGCAAAACCGCTGACGAGCGCGACGACGGCAACCGCCGCCAGGCGGTGCTGCACGCGGCGGCGCGCCTGTTTCGCCAGCAGGGCTTTGCCGCCACCAGCACGCGCGACATTGCCGCTGCGGCGGGCATGCGCTCGGGCTCGCCGTTTTATCACTTCGAAAACAAGGCCGCGCTGCTGGGCGCGGTGATGCAAGAGGGCATGCGCAGCGCGTTGCAGCGCCAGGCCAATGCGGTGGGCGTTGCGGTCGAGAGTGGTGAAGCCGACGCGCGGCCCCTGAGCGCGCGCGCGTGCCTGCGCGTGCTGGTGCGCAGCCACCTTGAGGTGTTGCTGGGCCCCGACAGCGATTTCATTCCCGTGATGCTTTACGAGTGGCGCTCGCTCACCGAGGTGCAGCGCACCGAGGTGAACCGCCTCAAGGCCAATTACGAAGCCGCCTGGGTGCCGGTGCTGCAGGCGCTGCACACCAGCGGCGAGCTGCAGGGCGACCCGGGGCTGGCGCGTTTGATGATTTTTGGTGCGCTGAACTGGTCGGTGCAGTGGTACGACGCGGCCCGCAAGGCCACGCTGGACGACCTGACCGAAACCGTGTTGCAGCTCTTTTTGAAGGAACCGACATGAACCCGAACATCCCGGCCGGCACCGGTTACCGCTCAGCCTTTGCGCCGGGCCTGCTGGCGCAGCGCGTGGTGGTGGTCACGGGCGGCGGCTCGGGCATTGGCCGCTGCACCGCGCACGAACTGGCCAGCCTGGGCGCCCATGTGGTGCTGATCGGGCGCAGCCTGGCCAAGCTGCAAGACACCGCGGGTGAGATCGTGGCCGACGGCGGCCGCGCCAGTTTCCACAGTTGCGACATCCGCCAGGAAGACGCCGTGCGCACCGTGGTCACGGCCATCGTGGCGGCGCATGGGCGCATCGATGCGCTGGTGAACAACGCCGGCGGGCAGTACATCACGCCGCTGGAAAACATCAGCGCCAAGGGTTGGCAGGCGGTGATCGACACCAACCTCACCGGCGGCTTTCTGATGGCGCGCGAATGCTATGTGCAGAGCATGCAGGCCCACGGTGGAGCCATCGTCAACATCGTGGCCGACATGTGGGGCTCCATGCCCGGCATGGGCCACAGCGGCGCGGCGCGCGCAGGCATGGTGAGTTTCACCGAAACCGCGGCACTGGAATGGGCGCGCAGCGGGGTGCGGGTGAACGCCGTGGCGCCGGGTTACATCGCGTCCAGCGGCATGGACCACTACCCACCCGAGGCCGGCGACATGCTGCGCGAGATGCGCAGCACCGTGCCGGCCGGGCGCTTTGGCAACGAGGCCGAAACGGCCGCCGCCATTGTGTTTTTGCTATCGCCGGCGGCCAGCTTCATCAGCGGCAGCGTGCTGCGCGTGGACGGCGCCCGCCCGCAGGTGCGCATGGGCTGGGGCCAGGCCGCCGCGCCGCTGGATGTGCAGCAGCGCGACGCGGTGAAACCGTTTGATGGCTTTCACCGCTATGTGACGCCCAAGGTGTTCCAGCCATGAGTGTGTTTGAGTCCACCTGGACCCCCCACAGCCCGCAGGCCCAGCAGCGGCGAGAAGCCATGCTGGCTCGTGTGGCGCAGCTGCGCGCGCTGGAAGACCGCGCGGCGCAGGCCTCGGCAAAATCCAAACCGGTGTTTGACAAGCGCGGCCAGCTGCTGCCCCGCGAGCGCCTGGCGCTGCTGCTGGACCCGGGGGCGCCGTTTGTGCCCCTGTGTTCGCTGGCCGGTTTTTTGCAAGACACACCAGACCCCGACAAGTCTGTCCCCGGCGGCGGCATGCTGGCCGGCATGGGTTTCATCAGCGGCGTGCGCTGCATGGTGGTGGCCAGCGATTCGGGCATTGAAGCCGGTGCCATTCAGGCGCGCGGGCTGGAAAAGATTTTGCGCGTGCAAGACATCGCGCTGGAAAACAAGTTGCCCTTCATCCACCTGGTGGAAAGCGCGGGCGCCAACCTCACCAAATACAAGGTGGAAGGCTTTGTGCTCGGCGGCGCCTTGTTTCGCAACCTGGCGCGCCATTCGGCGGCGGGCTTGCCGGTCATCACGGTGCAGCACGGTTCGGGCACGGCTGGCGGGGCCTACATGCCGGGGCTCTCGGACGTGGTGATCATGGTGCGCGGCCGCTCGCGGGCGTTTCTGGCCGGGCCGCCACTGCTCATGGCAGCCACCGGCGAGGTGGCCACAGAAGAAGAGCTGGGTGGGGCCGACATGCACACCAGCGTGTCGGGGCTGGGGGAGTATCTGGCGGAGGATGACCGGGAGGCGTTGGGGCTGGCGCGGTCGGTGGTGGGGCGGTTGGGATGGAACGCGCAGACCCTCACCCCAACCCTCTCCCGCCAGCGGGAGAGGGGGCAAGACATGCCCTCCGTTGACGGACAGCAAGGAAGCTTTTCCGGCGCGAGAGGCTTTTCACTCCCTCTCCCGCTGGCGGGAGAGGGTTGGGGTGAGGGTGCCCCCGCGCCCAGCTTCCCCGCCGAAGACCTCCTGTCCCTCATGCCCGCCCACCACCGCGAGCCGGTGGACATGCGCGAGGTCATGCTGCGCATCGCCGACGCGTCCGACATCCTCGAGTTCAAACCGCTTTACGGCGCGGCCACGGTGTGCGCGCAAGCCCGCATGGGTGGCCATGCGGTGGGCCTCATCAGCAACAACGGCCCGATCGACGTGGCCGGCGCCAACAAGGCCACGCACTTCATCCAGTGGATGTGCCAGCTCGGCCACCCGCTCATTTACCTGCAAAACACCACCGGCTACATGGTGGGCAAAGACAGCGAGCAGGGCGGCATGATCAAGCACGGCAGCAAGATGATCCAGGCCGTGACCAACGCCACCGTGCCGCAAATCACCATCCAGTGCGGCGCGTCGTTTGGCGCGGGCAACTACGGCATGTGTGGCCGCGGTTACGCGCCCCGTTTTCTGTTCAGCTGGCCCAACGCGCGCGCCGCTGTGATGGGTGGCGAGCAGGCCGCGCGCACCATGCAGATCGTGGCCGAGGCCGGCATGGCGCGCAAAGGCATCACGCCCGACCCGGCGCAGATGCAAGCGCAGTTTGACCAGATCGTGAACGTGTTTGAAAGCCAGGCCGACGCGTTTTACACCAGCGGCCTGGTGCTCGACGACGGCGTGATCGACCCGCGCGACACGCGCGCCGTGCTGAGCTTTTGCCTGGACACCTGCGCCGAGGCCGCAGCGCACCAGCCCCGGCCCATGCAGTTTGGCGTGGCCCGCATGTGACCTGCCTTTTCCCCAAAAAATACCGGAGACCAGCCATGCAATTCACCCATGAACACCGTGAAATCCAGAACACGCTCAAGCGCTTCATTCAAGACGAGATCAACCCGCATGTAGACGAATGGGAGGCCGCTGAAATATTCCCCGCGCACGAGGTGTTCAAGGGGCTGGGCCAACTGGGCCTGCTCGGGCTGACCAAGCCCGAGGCCTTTGGCGGCGCCGGCCTGGACTACAGCTACAGCCTGGCCATGGCCGAGGCGCTGGGCCACATTGACTGCGGCGGCGTGCCCATGGCCATTGGCGTGCAGACCGACATGGCCACGCCCGCGCTGGCCCGCTTTGGCAGCGACGAACTGCGCGCCCAGTTTCTGGCCCCGGCCATTGCCGGCGACATGGTGGGCTGCATTGGCGTGAGCGAGCCCGCCGCCGGCAGCGACGTGGCCGGTATCAAAACGGTGGCCCGCAAAGACGGTGACGACTACGTCATCAGCGGGCAAAAAATGTGGATCACCAACAGCCTGCAGGCCGACTGGATGTGCATGCTGGTGAACACCAGCGACGGCCCCGCACACAAGAACAAAAGCCTGGTGATGGTGCCCATGCGCGAAAACGGCCGGCTGCTGCCCGGCATCGAAGTGGGAAAAAAAATCAAAAAGATCGGCATGAACAGCAGCGACACCGGCCTGATCTATTTCGACGAGGTGCGCGTGCCGCAGCGCTACCGCATTGGGCAAGAGGGCGCCGGTTTCATCTACCAGATGCAGCAGTTTCAGGAAGAGCGCCTGTGGTGTGCTGCCAGCACGCTGCAGAGCCTGAGCAACTGCATCCAGTGGACGGTGGACTGGGCGCACGAGCGCAAGCTGTTTGGCGCCACGCTGGCCGACCAGCAGTGGGTGCAGTTCAAGCTGGCCGAACTCAAGGCCGACGTGGAGAGCCTGCGCGCGCTCACCTACATGGCCTGCGAACACTATGTGGCCGGTGAAGATGTGACCGAATGGGCCACCATGGCCAAGCTCAAGGCCGGCCGGCTGAACCGCGTGGTGCCCGACACCTGCCTGCAGTTTTGGGGCGGCATGGGCTTCACCTGGGAAAACAAGGTGTCACGCATGTACCGCGACGGCCGCCTGGCCTCCATTGGCGGCGGGGCGGACGAGGTGATGCTGGGCATTCTGGCCAAAAGCATGGGGTTGCAAAAGACTCCCCCGCGCCGCTGACGCGGCTTCCCCCCGGTGAATGCACTTCTATCTAACGGGTGATCCCAATGAGCAATTTTCTGGTGGTGCGGCATGGCGATGTGGAGCGTTGGACGCTGAACGATCCAGCGACCCGCAACGCCCTGAACGACAGCATGGTGGTGGCGCTGTTTGAAGCGTGCCTGCGCGCCAAGCACGACGAGACGCTGCGCGTGGTCGTGCTCACCGGCGCGGCTGGCGCTTTTTGTGCCGGGGGCAGCCTGGGCGGTTTTGCCAGCGCCATTGGCCAGCCCTTGCAGCCCGGTGAAACCGACCCGCTGCTGGCCGTGAACCGCAGCTTTGGCGACGTGTTGCACACCCTGAGCGAGCTGCCGCAACTGCTGGTGTGCGCGGTGGACGGCCCGGCCATGGGCGGTGGTTTGGGCCTGGTGTGTTGCGCCGACCACGTGATTGCCACCGAGCGCTCGGTGTTGGGCACACCCGAGGTCACGCTGGGCCTGCCACCGGCCCAAATTGCGCCCTTTGTGTGGATGCGCCTGGGCGACGCCGCGGCCCGCCAGTGCCTGCTGCAAGGGCGCCGCTGGCGGGCCGCCGAGGCCAAGAGCCTGGGGCTGGTGAACGACCTGGCCGCCGACGGCGCGCTGGAAGCCGCGCTGCACGACACCCTGCAACACCTGAACCACGCCGCACCCGGTGCCGTGGCCAGCACCAAGCGGCTGCTGCAGCGCCTGCGCGGCCTCGTGCCCGACCTGCGTGACGAAGCGGCGCTGGCCTTTGCCGCCGCGCTGCGCGGCCCCGAGGCCGAAGCCGGCCTGGGGGCCTTTGCCCGCAAGCAGCCAGCGCCCTGGCTGAACTCCGTGAAGGACGGCGCATGAAACGCCTGCTGATGGCCAATCGGGGTGAAATCGCCCGTCGCATCATCCGCACCGCCCACGCCATGGGTATCGACACCGTGGCCGTGTATTCCGACGCCGACCGCGATGCCCTGCACGTGCGCGAGGCCACCACCGCCGTGGCGCTGGGTGGTCTGAGCGCGGCCGATTCGTATCTGCGGGCAGACCTGCTGCTGGCCGCTGCACGCGCCACCGGTGCCGACGCGGTGCACCCCGGCTACGGTTTTCTGAGCGAAGACGCCGCGTTCGCCCAGGCCGTGGTGGACGCGGGGCTGGTCTGGGTCGGGCCACCGCCGGCGGCCATTCGCGCACTGGGCAGCAAGTCGGGCGCCAAGGCCCTGGCACAGGCGCACGGCGTGCCCTGCCTGCCGGGTTACGCCGGCGCCGACCAAAGCCCCGAGGTGTTTGAAGCCGAGGCCGCGCGTCTGGGCTTTCCGCTCATGGTGAAGGCGGTGGCCGGCGGCGGCGGGCGCGGCATGCGCCTGGTGACCGACATGGCCCAGCTGCGCCCCGCGCTGCACAGCGCCCGCTCGGAAGCCCTGGCCGGTTTTGGCAACGGCGACCTGCTGATCGAACGCGCCCTGCTGCGCCCGCGCCATGTGGAAGTGCAGGTGTTTGCCGACGCGCACGGCCACTGCATCCACCTGGGTGAGCGCGACTGTTCGGTGCAGCGCCGGCACCAAAAAATCATTGAAGAAGCCCCGAGCCCGGCGGTGTCGCCCGCGCTGCGCGCCGAGCTGGGTCGCTGCGCCGTGGCGCTGGCGCAGGCGGCGGGTTATGTGGGCGCGGGCACGGTGGAGTTTTTGCTGGATGAGGGGCACGGGGAGAGCCCTCACTCCAGCCCTCTCCCGCACGCGGGAGAGGGCGCAAGGCAGGGTTTCGCCGCCGGGTCGCCCCAAGGCGAAACAGCCCCCTTGGGGGGCAGCGAGCCGCGCAGCGGCGCAGCGTGGGGGCCAAGTTTCGCCGCTGGGCCGCCCCAAGGCGAAACAGCCCCCTTGGGGGGCAGCGAGCCGCGCAGCGGCGCAGCGTGGGGGCCAAGTTTCGCCGCTGGGCCGCCCCAAGGCGAAACAGCCCCCTTGGGGGGCAGCGAGCCGCGCAGCGGCGCAGCGTGGGGGCCAAGTTTCGCCGCTGGGCCGCCCCAAGGCGAAACAGCCCCCTTGGGGGGCAGCGAGCCGCGCAGCGGCGCAGCGTGGGGGCATACGTTTTACTTGATGGAGATGAACACGCGCCTGCAGGTGGAGCACCCCGTCACCGAAATGCTCACGGGCCTCGACCTGGTCGAATGGCAACTGCGCATCGCCCGCGGCGAGCCGTTGCCGCTCACGCAAGACCAGGTGCGCTGGCACGGCCATGCCATTGAAGTGCGCCTGTGCGCCGAAGACGACGACCACACGCCCCACACCGGCCGCGTGCGCCATTTCAGCGCACCCGCAGCGGCACCCGGCCTGCGTTTTGACCACGCGCTGGAAACCGGCAGCAGCGTCACCCCGTTTTACGACGCCATGCTGGGCAAGCTGATGGCCCACGCGCCCACCCGCGACGAAGCCATTGACCGCCTGGGCCACGCGCTGGCGCACACCCAGGTGCTGGGCCTGCCCACCAACCGCGCCTTTCTGGCCAGTTGTTTGCAGCACCCGGTGTTTCGCGCGGGCGCGGCGCTCATTCCGTTTCTGGCCGACCACGGCCCCACCGTGCGCGCCGCCCTGCAACCCACACCCGCCGCGCGGGTGGTGGCCGCGCGGGTGGTGGCCGCGCTGGCCGCGCTCTACGCTGATGCCACCCCGGCCGCCGTGCTGCCCAGCCCCTACGCGCGCAGCCTGCGCTGGCGGGTGGGTGCCGCCACCCTGGCACTCAGCGTGCAAGAAACCGGCGGTGGCGCGGTGCGGGTGGTGTTGGACGAGCAGACCCATCTGGCCCAGCTGCAAGCCGGCCTTGCGGGCGAGCGCTGCATCACGCTGGACGGCGTGAGCTGGCAGGCCCGTGCCGTGGCGCTGGGGCTGGTGGGTGGTGTTCCGCACTGGCATGTGCAGGTCAGCGGCGGTTCACTGCCCGCAGGGCAGGGCAGCCAAGACCTGTGGCTGGACGACCTGAGCTTTGCCCCGCGCGGAGCCGCAGGCGGTGCCACCGCAGGGCGCGAACTGCGTGCCCCTTTCAACGGCAAGCTGCTGACCCTGCACGCCCAGGTGGGCGACACCGTGGCGCGCGGTGCGCCGCTGCTGGTCATTGAGTCCATGAAGCTCGAACACACCCTGGCCGCGCCGCGCGACGGCACGGTGGAAAGCCTGCACGCAGCGGTGGGCCAGCAAGTCACGCCCGGCCAGTTGCTGGTCACCTTTGGGCACTGATCGACATGCCTTTCAAGGTGTTCTCACCCGCCCGCCTTGGCTGGTCCCTTCCCCCGCTGGGGGAAGGCCGGGATGGGGGCCGGCGCGCGAAAGCATGGGCACACCGAACAACACTTTTTCTTGGCCTGTGCCCCGGCGCCGGGAGAGCCCCCACCCCAACCCTCCCCCAGCGGGGGAGGGAGGTAGGCACCGCACAGCCCGCCACCCTCTCACCAAACCGCTTTAACCCAAGGCCCAATGCATGAGCCACCCCAGCCCCGACGGCTTCACCGCCGAAGACCGCAGCGCCCTCATCGACACCGTGCGCCGCTTTGCCACCCAGGCCATTGCGCCCCACGTGAGCGCTTGGGACGACGCGGGCGAAATCCCGCGCACGCTCTATGGCGACGCCGCCCGGCTGGGCCTGCTCGGCCTGGGCTACCCCGAGGCGTTGGGCGGCACGCCCGCGCCCTGGTCGGTGCGCAACGCCATGTCGCACACCCTGGCCCGCCACGGCGGCAGCGGCGGTGTCATGGCCAGCCTGTTTTCACACAACATCGGCTTGCCACCCCTGCTGGCCCACGGCACGCCCGAGCAGCAGGCCGAGATCATTCCGCCCGTTTTGCGCGGTGACCACATCGCCGCGCTGGGCATCACCGAGCCCGGCGGCGGGTCGGACGTGGCCAGCCTGCGCACCACCGCCCGGCTCGACGGTGGCGACTATGTGGTCAACGGTGAAAAAGTGTTCATCACCTCCGGTATGCGCGCCGACTGGATCGCGCTCGCCGTGCGCACCGACCTGCAAAGCCAGGGCGCCAGCGGCATTTCCATGCTCATGGTGCCCGGCCATTCGCCCGGCATCTCGCGCAGCCCGCTGCGCAAAATGGGCTGGCACTGCTCCGACACCGCCCACCTGCGGTTTGACGGCGTGCGCGTGCCCGCGCGCTACCTGCTGGCCCAAGAAGGTGCCGGCTTTCGCATCATCATGGGCAACTTCAACGGCGAGCGCCTGGCCCTGGCCGCCATGGCGCTGGGTTTTGCCCAGGCCTGCTTTGATGAAGCGCTGGCCTGGGCCCGCCAGCGCCACACCTTCGGCGCCGCCCTCATCGAACGCCAGGCCGTTCGCCACAAGTTCATGGACATGCAAATGCGCATCGCCAGCACCCAGGCCTGGGTGGGCGCGCTGGGCGCCCGTGCCGATGCCGGCGACCAGGGAACGGATTGGGTGGCGCAGGTCTGTCTGCTCAAAAACCACGCCACCCAGACCATGCAGTTTTGTGCCGACGCCGCCGTGCAACTGCTCGGCGGCATGGGCTACATGCACGGCACCACCAGCGAACGCATCTACCGCGAAGTCAAGGTCATGATGATCGGTGGCGGCGCTGAAGACATCATGAAAGAACTCGCTGCCCGGCAATTGGGCCTGTGAAGCCCCGGCGGTTCACCATCCGACACAATCACCCCATGACCAAAACGATCACCCTGCCTGCCGAGTTCGAACCCGAGTTCATTGCGGGCCTCAAAGCCATCTTTGAAGAAAAAATCGTCTTCAACCAGGTGCTCGGCCTGAAGATCACCAGCGTCCTGCCCGCACGCGTCACCGCCCGTATCGACATGAAGCCCGATCTGGTGGGCCACTACAGCTACAACCGCATCCACGGCGGCGTCATCAGCGCCGGGCTCGACGCCATGGGCGGCCTCGCCTGCATGGCCGCCATTGGCGCGCGCCACATGGACGAAGCGCCTGAACAACGCCTGCACCGCTTCGGCAAACTCGGCACCATCGACCTGCGCATCGACTACCTGCGCCCCGGCATCGGCAGCCACTTTGAACTGCGCGCCGAAGTCATGCGCCTGGGCTCGCGCGTGGCCTCCACCCGCATGGAATTTCTGGGGCCAGACGGCAAGCTGCTGTCGTGCGGCTCGGGTGCTTACATCGTGTCGTGAGCAGCATGCCACCTTCCATACCAGCCATGGCGCGCGGGCTGAGCGTGCCCAAGCCGCTGCGGCGCCAGCGTCTGCTGCGCGCGGCCCGCCTGCTCTGGGCCGCGCCCAACACGCTCATTGGCCTGGCGATGGGTCTGCTGCTGTTGCCGCTGGGCGCACGCATTCGGCGCGTTGGCGGTGCGCTCGAAATCGCCGCCTTGCCCCGGCCACCCCGGCGCCCCTGGCCGTTCGCCGCCATCACCTTCGGCCACGTCATTTTGGGCACCCACGCGCAAGCGCTGGAACGCCTGCGCGCGCATGAGCAGGTGCACGTGTGCCAGTGCGAGCGCTGGGGCCCGCTGTTTTTGCCGGCTTACCTGCTCGCCGGCGCCTGGCAGGGACTGCGGGGGCGGGATGTGTATTGGGACAACCCGTTTGAGGTAGAGGCTCGGCGGGTTGGCGGTTGTTGAGTGACTGGGTGCGTTGCCGTCCGCCGCGCATGCTCCGCAAAGCGGTCGCTCAGCGCCCCAGCGCCAGTGCATCCAGCGGGCTCGCCGTGCCCCCGGCCGCCACCTTCAGCACATGGGTGTAGATCATGGTGGTGGACACATCCGAATGCCCCAGCAGTTCTTGCACCGTGCGAATGTCGCTGCCCGCCTGCAACAGGTGCGTGGCAAACGAATGGCGCAGCGTGTGGACCGAAACGGGCTTGGCAATACCCGCCAACGGTACCGCCTTCCTCAGCGCCCGCTGCACCCGGTCTTCGTACAAATGGTGGCGCCGTTCCACGCCGCTTCTCGGATCGATTGACAAAGTGGGCGACGGAAACATCCAGAACCAAGCCCACGAACAGCCCACCTTGGGATACTTCGTCTCCAGTGCATGCGGCGTTTCCACGCCACCGCGCTGCGCCACCCGATCAGCCTCCCACCGGGCGCGAGCGGCCAACAACTGCATACGCAAGGCCGCCACCAGCGAACGCGGCAGCATCACCACCCGATCTTTGCCGCCTTTGGCATCTCGCACGATGATCACCTGGCGGTCAAAGTCCACATCTTTGATGCGCAGGCGCATACCCTCCATCAAACGCATGCCAGTGCCGTAAAGCAATCGGGCCATCAGCGCGGTTTCACCCTCCATCTGCGCCAGCAACCCCGCCACCTCGTCTTTGGTCAATACGCTGGGAATGCGCCGCTTCTGCGCCGGGCGGTTGATGCCGTTCAGCCAGGGCAATTCAATAGCGAGAACTTCCCGGTAAAGAAACACAATCGCGCTCAACGCCTGGTTGTGCGTCGATGCAGACACCTTGCGGTCGGTGGCGAGATGCGTCAAAAACGCTTCAACTTCGCTTGCGCCCATGTCGCGCGGATGCCGCATGGCCCCGCCGTGGCCCGACCAGCGAATGAAGAAGCGAACCCAGTAGACGTACACCTGCTCGGTGCTAAGGCCATAGTGCATGTACCGAATGCGCTCGCGCACCTGGTCCAGAATCCGGGTGGACTGCAGGGCTGGGGTGCTGGGTTTCACAGGGCTTTTATGGCTGTACATGCATACGGACTGTCCATTTAGCTCCACAGGATGGACAATGGCTGAATGATTGATGCCGATCCCGTAGCAGGTCGCAATTACCCGAAAACGTGGGTTCAATTTCAAGACTGGTTCGCCAGCGAAGATGCGTGTGCCAGCTACCTAGAGAAGCTGAGATGGCCGGGCGGCTTTTGCTGTCCTGCGTGTGGCGTGAGGGACGCGCCGGTACGCGCCAGCCGGCGCAGACTGGTCTGTAGATCCTGTACACACCAGTGCAGTGTCACGGCGGGCACCATATTCGACAAGACCCGGACGCCCTTGAGAGTTTGGTTTGCCGCAGCTTGGCAGATCACGAGTCAGAAGCACGGCGTGAGCGCTCTTGGACTGCAGCGGGTGCTGGGCTTGAGCAGCTACCAGACCGCTTGGGCGATGTTGCACCGATTCCGGCGCGCGATGGTTCGCCTGCAACGTGAGAAGCTGGCCGGAACGGTAGAAGTTGACGAGGCCTATCTGCCGCTCAGCCGAGGCCCCGGGGTGAAGGTTAAAAGGGTGAGTTCCAAGGCACACAACAACTCCCATCTGGTAGTCATTGCGGTGGCCGTAGAGGTGCACGATCCAAAGGGCTTCGGACGCATCCGAATCCACCGCGTCCAGGGTCCGACCATCGACGCTTTAATCCCATTCGTACGCGAAAACGTCATGCCTGGAGCAACGATCCGTACCGACGGATCTGCGATCTACGGTCCATTGAAGCACGACGGTTTCGGCCATGAACCTTTCGTCCAGCTAGGCACAGACATACCTGCGCATGTGTCATTGCCGGGAGTCCATCGCGTCATTGCCGGGAGTCCATCGCGTCATTTCATTGCTCAAACGGTGGTTGCTTGGCACCCATCAAGGAGCTGTCGATCCGAAGCACGTGGATTATTACCTCGACGAATTTGCGTTCCGCTTCAACCGTCGCTCGTCACGATCAAGAGGAATGCTGTTCTACCGGTTGTTGCAGCAATCGGCCGCAACAACTCCAGCGACCTACGCCAACATACGGGACAACGATCATCCGTCACGGGCAGAACCCCGGATTACCCATCTTGTGGAGCTAAATGGATAGCCCGCACATGCATCCAGTGTGTTGGGCGGCCAGCCAGCCTGCAAGCCCCCTTTGGGGAATACACATGACCAACTTATGGAGCAGCGCCCAACTTATAGAGCAGGTTTTGCTCTGGACATTGGTTAGGCATCACAAACACCCTCCACGGAGCACGCCGTGAACACTTCCTCCACGTTTGTCGCGGCAGATGGCGATGGCTACGAACTCAACATGGGCCGGTGGAGTCGCCGCTTGGCCCGCCCATTCCTTGACTTCGTTGGAACAGCCGACGCTGAGCGCGTCCTGGACGTAGGCTGCGGAACGGGCCATCTAGCGGTTGCGGTCCTAGTGCAGTGTTCCATTCTGTTTGGAACTTAAGTGACGATTGGCGCGAATGACCTTCTGCAGGATATCGCGAGCGCTCTTGGTCCAGATGAACGGCTTGGGGTTGGTGTTGTGATGAGCAACGTACTCATCGATGGCAGCGACGAGTTCGGGTACGCTGGTGAACACACCGCGGCGCAGACGGTTTTCGGAGATGTCGCGGAAGAAGCGCTCGACCATGTTCAGCCACGATGCCGAGG